>JAEUJN010000086.1 GCA_016794595.1 Kineosporiaceae bacterium | reverse complement strand
CGTCCAGGGGCTGGGTCTGCTCGTTCACATCGCTCATGCCACGAGCCTCGCCCGGTGGCCTGCCCCGCGAAAGTCGTTGCCGCTCAGGGCAGCGCTGCTGTGAGCAGCGCGCCCCGGGCACCCGTGGCGTTCGTCGTGACGACAGGCGGGCCTTCGGTCAGGCGTCCTCCATCCGGAAGCCGATCTTCACCCCGACCTGGACGTGCGCGATCTCGCCGTTCGCGATCGCCCCGCGAATCTGGGTCACCTCGAACCAGTCGAGATGGCGCGTGGTCTCGGCCGCTCGGGCCACGGCGTTGCGCAGGGCGGCATCGATGCCGTCGGGAGAACTACCGACCAGTTCGACGACGCGGTAGACGTGGTTGGCCATGAGTCCTCCCCGGATGAGCGCCGTTGGCGGCGCGGGCGGGTCCAGCGTCCAGCCTGATCGACTGCCTGACAAGCCCACCGTGCGGGCGGCGGGCCCGGCTCGAAACCGGATCGACCCCTTCCGGGGTGAACCGGGTCGGCCTACCGTGAGAGCAGCCCGGACCAGGACGGTCGGCGCGGACCCGAGCGGAAGGTGGCCACCAGTGACCGGTCAACCCACGCTCATCACGTCGGTGCAGCGTGCCCTGAGACTGCTGGATGCGGTCGGGTCCAGCGATCGGCGCCCCACCGCCAAGGCGCTCGCCCGACTCACGGGCGAGAAGCTGCCGACCACCTATCACCTGTTGCGAACCCTCGTGCACGAGGGATATCTGCGGCGGGTGGACGGCGGCTACGCGCTCGGGGACCGGGTCAGTGCGCTCTCGGCCCGGCTGCTCGATCGTCCCCTGCGTCAGCGGGTCCGGCCGGCGCTGTCGGACCTGCACGAGATGCTGCATGCGGCGGCCTACCTGGTGCTCTACCGGGACGGCGAGCTCGAGCTGGTCGACGTCGTCGATTCGCCGTCTGCGCCCAGGGTCGACCTCTGGGTCGGCCTCGCGGCGTCCGGCCACGCCACTGCGCTGGGCAAGGCGGTGCTGAGCGCGCTCGACGAGGACGGGCGCCGCGACTACCTCGCCCGGCACGAACTGGCCGACCTCACCCCGTACACGCTCACCGATCGCCGAGCGCTGCTGCGCCGATTGCCCGAGCGCGGCGGGCCGGGGGGCGGGGCACCAGTGGTGGTCGATCGTCAGGAGTACAGCCTCGGGATCGCGTGTGTGGCAACTCCACTGCGTGTCGTCCGGGCGGGTGGCGAGGAGGCCGTCGCTGCGGTGGCGATCTCGGTCGATGCTCCGCGGTTGGACGGCGCCCGTCGCCGTGGCGGCGACCTCGCGCGGGCGGCGCGCCGACTCGCCCTGGAACTGGCGACCTGAGCGGTCAATCCCTCCCTGGGCGCCGGGCAGTCCCGCCGCGCACCGGTCGGGGCCAGTTCGGCTGACAGGCGCGTATCACCATCTGAAAACTTGCCGCGTGACGCCGCGCGGGAGCCGTCGCAGGATGCGCAGCAGCGGGCACGGCGTCGTGCTTGCTCCCCTGCGTCCTGGGCGCTGATCCGGGACGCGTCCCGGAAGGAGGGCGCATGACACTCACCTCGTCCCCGGGCTCCTCGTCGGTCGTGGGGGCTGCCGAGCCCGACGACACTCAGCGGGTCGCCATGTACCGCCAGATGGTGCTGATCCGCACCTTCGAGGAAGCCCTGTTGCGTGATTACCACGCGGACAAATCCCCGGTCTGGGACATCGGTGCCGGGTTGATCCCTGGCGAGATGCACCTGGCCGCCGGCCAGGAACCGGTGGCAGTGGGCATCTGTGACCACCTGACCACGGACGACGCAGTGACTGCGACTCACCGCCCGCACCACCTGGCGATCGCCCACGGCATGGACCTGCGCAAGCTGGCCGCGGAGATCTTCGGCCGGGAGACCGGGCTCGGCAAGGGCCGCGGCGGGCACATGCACCTGTTCGACCCGGCCACCCACTTCTCCTGCTCGGGCATCATCGCCGAGGGCTACCCGCCCGCCCTCGGCCAGGCCTTCGCCTTCTTGCGACGCGGCACCGACCGGATCGCGGTCGCGGTGACCGGTGAGGGCGCGGCGAACCAGGGCGCCTTCCACGAGACGCTGAACCTGGCCGCGCTGTGGAAGCTGCCCGTGGTCTTCGTGGTCGAGGACAACGACTGGGGCATCTCGGTGCCGCGCAGCGCCTCGACGTCCGTACCGTCCAATGCCGAGCGCGCGGCCGCGTACGGCATGCCGGGGGAGCGCGTCGAGGACAACGCGGTCGAGGCGGTCTGGCAGGCCGCCGGCCGGGCGGTCGACCGGGCGCGCAACGGTGGCGGTCCCAGCCTGATCGAGGTGCACACGCTGCGGCTGTGGGGCCACTTCGAGGGTGATGCCCAGGGGTATCGGACTGATCTCGAGGGCATCGCCGACCGTGATCCGATCACCACCTACGAGGTGAGCCTGCGCACGGCCGGGGTGCTGGACGACGCCGGCGTGGCTGCGGCCAAGGCCGATGCGCTCGCCGCAGTGGACGACGCGATCGCGTTCGCCAAGGACTCCCCGATCCCCGATCCCGCGCAGGCCACGGCCTACGCCTTCACCGATACGGAGGTGCGGGCATGACCGCCACCGAGACCAGCCAGGGCGCGGCCCCAACGACCACGCGCCGGCTGACCACGGCCAAGGCGATGTCCGAGGGCATCGCGCAGGAGATGGCCGCCAATCCCGAGGTGTTCTACCTCGGCGAGGACGTCGGCGCCTACGGCGGCATCTTCGGTTCCACCGGCGGACTACTCGACCAGTTCGGCCCGCAGCGGGTGATCGACACCCCGATCTCGGAGACCGCGTTCATCGGGCTGGCAGTCGGGGCGGCCACCGAGGGTATGCGTCCGATCGCCGAGCTGATGTTCGTCGACTTCATGGGCGTCTGCCTGGACCAGATCTACAACCACATGGCGAAGATCCACTACGAGTCGGGCGGGAACGTGAAGGTGCCGATGGTGCTCACCACGGCGGTCGGTGGCGGCTACTCGGACGCTGCTCAGCACAGCCAGTGCCTGTGGGGCCTGTTCGCGCACCTGCCGGGCATGAAGGTCGTCGTCCCCAGCACCCCGTACGACGCGAAAGGCCTGATGATCAGCGCGATCCGGGACGACAACCCGGTCGTCTACATGTTCCACAAGGGCGTGATGGGCCTGCCCTGGATGGCGAAGAACCCACGGGCCACCGATGTGGTGCCCGAGGAGGCGTACGAGGTGCCGATCGGCAAGGCCCGGATCGCCCGCCCCGGAACGGATTGCACGGTGGTCACCATCTCGCTGTCGGTACACCACGCGACGGACGTCGCCGACCGGCTCGCGGCCGACGGCGTGGCCGACGCCGAGGTGATCGACCTGCGCAGCCTGGTGCCTCTGGACCGGGAGTCGATCTGGGAGTCGGTCGCGCGCACCGGTCGGCTGGTCGTGGTGGACGAGGACTACCTCTCGTTCGGCATGTCGGGTGAGGTCGTGGCAACGGTCACCGATCGCGACCCGAGCGTGCTGCGGGCACCGGTGCAGCGGGTCGCCGTCCCGGATGTGCCGATCCCGTACGCCCGAGGGCTGGAGCACGCCGTGCTGCCCAACGCCGGTCGGATCGAGGCTGCCATTCGCGCGGTCGTGGGGGCGTAGGCGTGGACGTGATCTTCCCGGTCATGTCGGAGAGGAACCCCTCGGCCGAGGGGGTGGTCTCGACCTGGTTCGTCAAGGACGGCGAGCAGGTGGCCGTCGGTCAGCTGATCGCCGAGGTACAGGTGGACAAGGTGTCGATGGAGGTGCCCGCCGAGGTGGCGGGCACCGTCCGCCTGCTGGTCGAGGAGGAGGCGGTCGTCGTCCAGGGAACAGTGATCGCCACCATCGGCTGAGCGCCTCGCCCGCCTGCCCTCCGGTCAGCGGGTACGGCGACCCTTGGCTGCATACATCTGGTGATCGGCCTGCTCGATCAGCGCGTCGATCAGGTTGGCTCGGCCGGCCGCCGCACCGATGCTGACGCTCACACGAAGGCCGGACGCCACCTCCTCCCAGGCCACCGCGTCGACCTCGCGCAGGATCAGGTCCGCCCGGGATGCGGCCTGCTCGGCGGAACAGCCGTGCAGCAGCAGGACGAACTCATCGCCTCCGACGCGCGCGGCCAGATCGTCAGGCCGTACCGAAGCGAGGAGCACCGACCCCATCCGGCGCAGCACCTGGTCGCCGGTCTGGTGCCCGTAGGTGTCGTTGACCTGCTTGAACAGGTCCACGTCGACCAGGAGGACGGCGACCGATGCATCGTCGTCGCGGCGCACCCGCTGGAGGTGACGCTCGTAGGCGAGCCGGCTGGCCAGCCCGGTCAGGGCATCGACATAGGCGTGACGGGCCTCGTGCTGTGCCTGCCGCACGTGCAGCTCGGCGCGCAGTCGGGCCCGCGCGGCCTCCTCGAGCCGGTGCCGGGCGCGTGCCCGTGCCTTGGCGAGTTCGCGGCCGTAACGCAGGGCGGCGGGTGAGGCCGGCGGGGCCTGCGCGGCGATCGCCAGGCACACCGTGCGCAGGCTCGGTACCAGCTCGTCGGTCAACGCCACGGCCTCCTCGGCACAGCGCGCCGCCTGCTCTGCGTGCCCGGCGTCCAGCCAGCGGATGGCGTCGGCGAGGTGGAGGTATGCCCTGCTGCCCGGCCAGGGGTTGTCCACCCGGCCGGTGAGGAGCATGTCGTGCGCCCCGGCGTCGAGCGGTTCGCCGGCGAGGGTCGCGAGCAGCGTTGTCATCGACAGGTACAACTGAGACCAGGACCGGTTCACCGCAGCGCACTGCGTCGGGGTCAATCGCCTGCGGTGTGCGGCGAGCAGCCGGGCTGTCTCGCGCTTGCCCAGCTCCAGCGCCTCGCAGGCCAGGGCGAGCTCGGCCTCGACCCGGTTCAGTACCAGCACGGCGCTGGTGAGTTCGACGACACGAGACAGACTGGGGCGCAACGGCACCTCGAGGGCGCGCTCGGCTCGCTCCATCATCTCGATGGCCAGGCCCCAGGCTCCCAGCCGGTGATAGGCGATCCCGCAGTGCAGGTACGCCGTCGGGCGCAGCTCGGCGCTGCCCTCGCCCTGATCGAGCATGGTGACCGCCGTGGCCAGGGTGCGTTCCACGCCGTCGGGCAACTGGCCGCCGTCGTCCGAGGCGTCGGGCTCCTCGCCGCTGCCTTCCCAGTCGGCTCCCGCCTCGCTCAGCCCGGCCAGCGCGCAGACGCTCATGGCCGCGTCGCCGGCGGCCTCGGCGGCCTGCGCCATCCGGCCGAGCGCGGAGCGGATGCCCACCCCGGCGACGTGGTCGCGGGCCATCTCGGCGTAGTGGATCATGAATCGGACGTCGGGCCACCCGTTGTCGATCGCCTGCCGGAGTGGACCCTGGAGGTCGATGGCCTCGGTGCTGTTCTGCACTGCCTCGAGGAGCTCGAAGGCGCGCACCAGGGCGGCGTCACGAGCCTCACGGTCCACACCGAATCCTCGACCTGCAGCCAGGGACCCTTGAGTCACGGTGCCGATCACCTGCCCCCGCCGCGCAGCGGCGCACCCTGGCCTCCAGAGCGGCTTCCGCATCCTCGCCAGACGATGATCTCGCCGATCACGTCCCCGCGCAGGTCCTTCGGCCACGGTGGTCACCGACCCCGGCGCACGGGTCAAGCCAGCGGCGGTGCCTGCGGCGTGGCCGGCGTGCGCGCCGTCTCGGCCAGCACGATGCCGGCCATCACGGTGGTCGCACCGACGATCTGGACGGGCGTGAGCACCTCGCCCAGCACGGGCCAGGCCACCAGGCCGGCCAGCGGGGGCTCGGCGGTGGCGATCAGTCCGACCCTCGTCGCGCCGATCTCGCGCAGTCCGAGCAGGGTGAGCCCGAAGGGCGCCGCCGTCCCGAGCACGGCCACGTAGGCGACCAGCGCCCAGGCGGGCAGGTCGACCCCGAGCCGGCCCACCGCCATCATCCGGCCGAGTCCCGCCCAGGGGATGCTCCACGGCGGGGAGACCACGGCCCAGAACAGGCCGGCCACCAGGAAGCTCCAGGCGGCCAGCGACAACGGGTCTCGCCGTCCGACGCCGTGCTCACCGAGCAGGTAATAGACCGTCAGGGCGAGCGCAGCACCGGTGGACGCCGCCAGCCCGACGGCGTCCAGGGTGAGGCCGTCCCAGACCCGGGCGACCAGGGCCAGCCCCATCAGGGTGAGCGCGATCGCGGCCCAGATCCGTTGTCGGACAGGCTGTTTGCGGACGAAGCGGACCCACAGGGCAATCAACATCGGTGCGGTGAACTCGATCAACAGGGTGATGCTCACCGGCATCCGGGCGATCGCGACGTAGTACAGCCACTGCACCAGGGCGAGTCCGATGATCCCGTAG
>JAEUJN010000061.1 GCA_016794595.1 Kineosporiaceae bacterium | reverse complement strand
CCCTCGTCCAGCGCCAGGCGCAACTCCTGCACGCGCTGCAGGCGATCCTCCCCGTCCGGGTCGCGCTGCGACGGGTCGTAGATCGCGTGCCCGCTGCGGGTCGCCTTGGCCCGGTACATGGCGATGTCGGCGCGGCGCATGAGCAGTGACAGGGTCGACCCGTGGACCGGTGCCACCGCGATCCCCACGCTGATCGCCGCCTGCACGCGGACGTCGTCCAGCAGGAACGGCTCGGCCATGGCCGCATCGATCCGGCAGGCCACCTGCTCGGCGCCGGCCAGATCGGTGTCCGGCAGCAGGACGGCGAACTCGTCTCCCCCCAACCTGGCCAGGATGTCGTGCGGGCCACGGCAGATCTCGGCCAGGCGCCGTCCGATCGCCACCAGCAACTCGTCCCCGGCGTGGTGGCCCAGGCTGTCGTTGACCTCCTTGAACCGGTCCAGGTCCAGCAGCAACAGGGCGGTCGACCCGATCGGCTCAACCGGGTGAGCACGGTCGGCAGGGTCGATCGGGTGGGCGGGACCGGCCAGGTCGGCGGGGTTGCCGACGTCGCCCTCGGGGCAGGCCAGAGCCAGCCGGGTGATCGCCAGGGCGCTGAATCCGCGGCGGTTGGTGAGCCCGGTGAGCTCGTCGGTCTGCGCCAGTCGGCGAGCATCGGCGAGCTCCCACACCTCCCGGAAGGTCAGCGCCGCGCGCACCACCACCGCAGCCAGGGCCCCGGCGGCCAACCACTGTGCGGCCGCCGAGGCATCCCCACCGGCCCAGGGCAGCAGCACGAACAGGCTGCTGACGGTGACGCCCATCGGGACGAACAGCAGGGCCCACCGGGCCAGGGCAGAGACCGGGGGGGTCTGATCCTCGGTGAGATCGGTGTGGGGCGGCGTGACCGGTCCGGCGATCGCGCTGGCCGCCACCAGCAGGGCGCTCGCCGGCCAGGTCACATCGAGCAGCGTGCCCTCGCGGTAGGCGCCGGCGGAGTCCAGCAACAGGTAGACGCTGTCCGCGGCGGCCATCACGGTGAGCCCGACGGTCAGCAGCACCCAGGTCCGGTCCAGGCCGTGCCGCAGCAACCAGGCACCGGAGGCCACGGTCGAGATCAACAACACGTCCCCGAGCGGGTAGGCGGCGTTGGTGATCGCCACAGCCGCCGTGGCCCCGGTGACGTCCAGCACCGGCCCCAGCAGCACCGCCGCCCCGAGCGCCGACAGTCCGAGGGCCAGGATCAGGCCGTCGAGCCACATGCTCGGGTGCCACCGCACGATCCTCGCCCGCAGCAGGGCCACCACCGTGACGTAGCTGAGCGGGTACATGACCAGCAGGCCGGCGTCCGACCAGGACGGGTAGGGCGGGGAGTCCATCGGGGCCAGGACCAGAGAGTAGTTGACGTTCGCGGCCACCCCGGCCGCGAGGCCGAGCGCCATGGCCGCCCATCCCAGGCGCTGGCCCGTCCCGCCGCAGCGCACGGCCCGGATGGCGATCACGATCACCGCGGCCAACCACCCCAGGTTGTACAGCAGCACGTCCCGGACCCAGGCGCCGGCGGGGATCAGCCCGAGGACGACCCCGGCGAACACCGCCAGCCCGGCGCAGCCGACGGCCAGCACGGCCCGTTCGGCCCATTCGGCCCGAACGCCGGCCTCGCTCGGCTGGACGTCCATCGGATGCCCGTCCCTCCCTCGAAGCCCTCTCGGACGCCGCCCGACGACGAATCCTCCTTGGGGGCACCATCGGCCCGGGCAACCGCTGGCTCCAGCGCACCCACCCGAGTGGGGGAATGCTCACCTCCGCCGCGCGATCCCACGCCGGGGGCCTCGAGCGGACACAATGGCCCCGTGGCCGAACGCCCACCCCGCATCCCGCTCGACCTGCCCCTGGCGAGCGCTGCCGGGATCGCCGTCGCGGCGATGACGATCCATCTCCAACTGGTCGCGCACCACACCGGGCACCTGGCGGTCTGGTACGTGGACCTGCTGGCGGTGGGCGCCGTCCTGGCTGCCTATGCGTGCGTGCCCACCTCTCCCCGGCGACGCACCGTTGCCTCACTGGCCGGGGGGTTCCTGATGGTGGCGGCCGCCCTGGGCAGCCTGAACCTGGCCGCTCCCACCGTGCTGGCCGGGATCATCTGCCTGGTCTCGGCCGCCCGAAACCGTCCGCTGTGATGCCTCAGCCGCCCGGGTGCGGCTGCCGACACCTTCGGGGTGCGCATCCGCTGGTGGCTCCCGGTCACGGCTGTCACGGCGCTCGCGGCGGTCGCCGGGGCGCTGCTCGCGCTGAGCGTGATCCGCAGGGTCGACGGCGCGGACGGCGTCCGGCCCGGCTCCGCAGGCACCCCGGCCGTGGTGACCCGGGACGATGCCTCAGGCCTCGACCGATCCACGAGTGATGCCGTGGGTGGGCCCGAGGGCCAGGAGAACGGCCCGCAGACGGGCCAGAGAGGATCCGGGGACCGGCTCGGAGCCCAGGACGGCTCCGAGAACGTCGCCGAACCCCTGCCCGCCTCGGACGTCTGGCCCCTGCCCGAGAGCTGCCGTGAGGCGGAGATCTCCGTCTGGGCGCCGTCCGGCACCCCCCGAGCCCGCTCGGCGCTGTCGGGCGAGGACCTGCCCGGCGCGGACCAGCTGGCCGACTACCAGATCGAGGGTGATCGGCTGCTCGCGGCCGACACCGGCCGCCGCACCTCTCGCGAGCCCACCGACTGCGCCGAACGGCTCTGGTCCGCCATCCGGGCGCTCTACCCGCCGGCGGGTCGCCGCCTGCTGACCCACCTGGTGATCTACGACGGCAGCCGGGCGCAGGCGTCCGAGGACCGCGACGTGGCGGCCTTCGTCCGGCCGATCGACGAGGGGCTCGGTGAGTGGCTGCTGGCCGTCGACCCGGCCTTCGGCGAGCCGGCGGACCTGGCCGAGACCTTGGTGCACGAGCTGGCTCACCTGCTCACCCTCAACGGTGGCCAGGTGGACACGCGCGGCCCGGATCGGCCCACCTGTCCGACCGAGCCCACGTCGCAGGGGTGCTCCCTGCCGGGGTCGATCTACGACGACTACGTCCACCAGGCCTGGGACCCGGCGGTTCTGCGGCGCTGGTGGGAGCTCTACGAGCGCACCGACGGTGAGCCCGACCAGGAGGAGCTGGCGGCCTTCCACGAGGAGTACCGGGAGCATTTCGTCAGCCCCTACGCGGCCTCGGACCCGGAGGAGGACCTCGCCGAGACCCTGGCCGCCTGGTGCACGGGCCGCCGGGTCAGCGGCGAGCCGATCCTGGCCAAGGTGGACTTCCTGGCCCGCCGCGCCGAGCTCGCGCAGCTGCCGCAGCGTTGCCGGGTCCTCCACTGACCCCCAGCGCTCGGCCCGGGACACCGGTCCCGGGACAGCGAGCCATCCGGCGCCCACTCGGCGGCCCGATCACGGCCGGTACCGGTTGTTCACCCGAGACGTGTCGACATGGCTCGTTTTGTCGGGGTAGGCAGGAGTGTCCACCCGGCGAGAGGGGATCCCCATGGATGCCGCACCCACCCGACCGCGCCTGCGCGCACCCGGTCGCACGATCGAGGATCTCGAGCAGGATCTGCTCAGCAACCTGTACTACCGCCGTGGGACGACGATCGAGTCGGCCAGCCTGCACGACGCCTATCACACCCTGGCGCTGACCATTCGCGACCGGCTCGTCGATCGCCAGGCCCGCACCGCGGCGGCGCACTACCAGGCCAACCCCCGGTTCGTGTACTACCTGTCGGCGGAGTACATGCTGGGCCGCCAGCTGGGCCAGAACCTGCTCTACACCGGCACCGAGGACATGGTGCGCTCGGTGCTCACCTCGCTGGGCCTGTCGATCGAGACCATCGAGGCCCTGGACGTCGAACCGGGCCTGGGCAACGGCGGTCTCGGCCGGCTGGCCGCCTGCCTGCTGGACTCCCTGGCCACCCTGGACATCCCGGCCGTCGGCTACGGCATCCGGTACGAGTTCGGCATCTTCAAGCAGGAGTTCGTCGACGGCGAGCAGGTCGAGACCAGCGACGACTGGACCTTCTACGGCAACCCCTGGGAGTTCCCCGCCCCCGACGACCGGCAGGTGGTCGGCTTCTACGGCCGCACCGAGGACGACGGTGACCCCACGGGCTTGCGCCGGCGCTGGGTGCCGAGCGAGACGGTGCGCGGCGAGCCCAGCCACATGCTGGTGCCCGGATACGGCACGGAGACGGTGAACATCATCCGGCTGTGGCACTCCCGGGCCAGCCGCCAGTCCTTCGACCTGCGCCGTTTCTCGGCCGGGCAGTACGCCGAGGCCGTCCAGGACGTCGTCCGGTCGGAGAACATCTCCAAGGTGCTCTACCCGGACGACAGCACCGAACTCGGCCGCGAGTTGCGGCTCAAGCAGCAGTACTTCCTGGTGAGCTGTTCGCTGCGCGACATCATCCGGCGGTTCAGATTCCGCAACAGCGAGTGGGACGACTTCCCGAACAAGTGCGTCGTCCAGCTGAACGACACCCATCCGGTGCTGGCCATCGTCGAACTGATGCGACTGCTGGTCGACGAGCACCACCTGGCGTGGGACCGGGCCTGGTCGATCACCCGCCGGACGTTCAACTACACCTGCCACACCCTGCTGCCCGAGGCACTCGAGACCTGGCCGGTCTGGCTGCTGCACCGGCTGCTGCCGCGCCACCTCGAGATCATCTACTCGATCAACTACTTCTTCCTCCAGGGCGTGGCACTGCGCTTCCCCGGCGACATGCACAAGCTCGGTGCCCTGTCGTTGATCCAGGAGGGGTCCGAACCGCGGGTCCGGATGGCGAACCTGGCCGTGGTGGGCAGCGCGGCGACCAACGGCGTGGCCGAGTTGCACTCACAACTGTTGGCCGACACCACATTGCGCAACTTCGCCCAGATGTGGCCCGCCCGGTTCCACAACGTCACCAACGGGGTCACCCCGCGCCGCTTCCTGCGGCTGGCCAATCCCCGGCTGTCGGCCCTGATCAGTTCTCGGCTGGACGGCGAGGGCTGGCTGCGTGATCTGGATCGGCTCCGCGAACTGGAGCCGTTCGCCGACGACCCGGTGATGCGCGAGCACTGGCGTGCGGTCAAGCACGCCAACAAGACCGACCTGGCCGCCTACACCGCACGGACGACCGGGGTCGTGATCGATCCGGACGCCCTGTGCGACGTCATGATCAAGCGGTTCCACGAGTACAAGCGCCAACTGCTCAAGCTGCTGCACGTGGTGACCCTCTACCAGCGCATCCTGGACGATCCGCAGGCGGACGTCGTCCCGCGCACGATCCTGTTCGGCGGCAAGGCCGCTCCCGCCTACCACGCCGCCAAGCGGATCATGAAATTGATCAACTCGGTGGCCGGGGTGGTGAACTCCGACCCGGTCGTCGCCGACCGGCTGAAGGTGGTCTTCCTGCCGGACTACAACGTCACCCGGGCCGAGTTGATCGTGCCGGGCGCCGACCTGTCCGAGCAGATCTCGATGGCCGGGAAGGAGGCCTCGGGAACGGGCAACATGAAGCTCGCCCTGAACGGCGCCCTGACCATCGGCACCCTGGACGGCGCGAACATCGAGATCCGCGACCAGGTCGGCGCGGAGAACTTCTTCCTGTTCGGCCTCGACGCCGCCCAGGCGGCGGCTCTGCGGGCGGGCGACTACCAGCCGCGGGAGTACTACGAGTCGGACGACGAGCTCCGCGCCGCCATCGGTGCCATCGCCGGGGGGGCGTTCTCCGGCGGGGACCAGTCGGTCTTCGCCTCGGTGGTCGAGAGCATGCTCGGCTGGGACGAGTACCTGGTGCTCGCCGACTACCGCAGCTACATCGATGCCCAGGACGCCGTCGCCGAGGCCTGGCTGGACCAGGACCGCTGGACCCGGACCTCGATCCTGAACACCGCCCGGTGCGGGTTCTTCTCCTCCGACCGCACCATCCACGACTACTGCGCGGAGATCTGGAAGGTCGACCCCGTCACCGTCCCCCCCGAGTAGAAACCTGCTCATGCTCCGCAGGTGACCGACGATGATCTCGCAATAGCGACAAAGTGGGGCAAACGATCGTCAGCTGCGGGGTATCGGCGGGCGCCTGCGGAGCATGAGCAGGTTGGGGGTTGGGGGTTGGGGGGTGGGGCTGGGGTCAGCGGGGGCTGAACTCCTCGGCGACCAGTTCGGCGATCTGGGCGGTGTTCAGGGCGGCACCCTTGCGCAGGTTGTCGCCGCAGACGAACAGGTCCAGGGCATTGGGGAAGTCCAGCGCCTGCCGGATCCGCCCGACGAAGGTCGGGTCCGAGCCCACCACATCGGCCGGGGTGGGGAACTCGCCGGCCTCCAGGTCGTCCAACACCACCACGCTCGGGGCGTCGTGCAGTGCCTTCAGGGCCTCCGTCACGCTGACCGGGTTCTGGAACACCGCATGCACCGCGAGCGAGTGCGTGGTCACCACGGGAACCCGCACACAGGTGGCCGACACCTTGAGATTGGGGATGCCGAGGATCTTGCGCGACTCGTTGCGGACCTTGAGCTCCTCGCTGGTCCACCCGTCGTCCTTGGCCGAACCGGCCCACGGGATCACGTTCAGCGCCAGCGGTGCCGGGAACGGTGACCCCTCACCACCCAGCTTGCCCTCGATCGCCCGCCGGACGTCGCCGGTGCCCTGGCCGAGGGAGCGGTCACCGGCGACCACCTCCAGCTCGTCGTACAACCGGTCGACGCCGGGCTGACCCGCCCCGGACGCCGCCTGGTAGGAGGCCACGACCAACTCGGTCAGCCCCCACTGCCGGTGCAGGGCGCCCATCGCGTCCATCATGGTCAGCGTCGTGCAGTTGGGGTTGGCGATGATCCCCTTCGGCCGGTTGCGCACCTGGGCGGGGTTCACCTCCGGCACCACCAGCGGCACCGCAGGGTCCATGCGGAAGGCCCCGGAGTTGTCCACCACCACGGCCCCTCGCGACACCGCGATCGGCGCCCACTCGGCGGAGATCTCGTCGGGGACGTCGAACATGGCGACGTCGACCCCGTCGAAGACCTCCGGCGCCAGGGCCCGGACCTCGATCTCCCGGCCCCGGCACACCAGCTTCTTGCCGGCCGAACGGGCTGAGGCCACCAGCCGGATCTCCCCCCAGACGTCCTCGCGGGTGGAGAGGATCCTCAGCATCACCGATCCGACGGCGCCGGTCGCGCCGACAACGGCCAGAGTGGGCTTCCCGTGCGAGTCGGTCATCGTCCCGTCCCTCCGTAGACCACGGCCTCGATCTGCTCGGCATCCAACCCGAACGCGGTGTGCACCGCGCGGACGGCGGTGTCGACGTCCTCGTCGCGAGTGACCACCGAGATCCGGATCTCCGACGTGCTGATCATCTCGATGTTCACCCCGGCGGCGGCCAGGGAGGCGAAGAAGCGGGCCGACACCCCGGGGTGGCTGCGCATCCCCGCGCCGATCAACGAGACCTTGCCGATCTGGTCGTCGTACTGCAGCGAGGCGTAGCCGATGTCGTGCTGGTGGGAGGACAACGCCGCCATCGCCTTCTGGCCGTCGGACTTGGGCAGCGTGAAGGACACGTCGGTCAGCCCGGTGGCGGCCGCGCTCACGTTCTGCACGATCATGTCGAGGTTGACGTCCGAGGTGGCGATGGCCTCGAAGATGGCCGCCGCCTTACCCGGTTTGTCCGGCACGCCCACCACGGTGACCTTCGCCTCGCTGCGGTCGTGGGCAACCCCCGAGATGATCGCGTCTTCCATGGCCTCTCCTCTGGCGTGATCGGCGTCGGTGACCCAGGTTCCCTCGCGCTGACTGAACGAGGACCTGACGTGCACCTTCACCCCGAACCGGCGCGCGTACTCCACGCACCGCAAGTGCAGGACCTTGGCGCCCGAGGCAGCCATCTCGAGCATCTCCTCATACGAGATGGTCGAGATTCGCCGGGCGCTGGGAACGATGCGCGGATCGGCGGTGAACACGCCGTCCACATCGGTGTAGATCTCGCAGACGTCGGCCCCCAACGCCGCCGCCAGCGCGACCGCGGTGGTGTCCGACGCCCCGCGACCGAGCGTGGTGACGTCCTTGGTGCTCTGGCTGACCCCCTGGAACCCGGCGATGATCGCCACGTCACCCTCGGCCAGCGCGGTCGAGATCCGGCTCGGGGTGATGTCGATGATCCGGGCGTCCCCGTGCTGCGCCGTGGTGATCACCCCGGCCTGACTGCCGGTGAAGGACCGAGCGGTGACCCCGCGGTCCATGATCGCCATCGCCAGCAGGGCGGCGGACATCCGCTCGCCCGCCGTGAGCAGCATGTCCAGCTCACGCGGGGGTGGGGTGGGGGTGACCCCCCGCGCGAGGTCGAGCAGGTCATCGGTGGTGTCGCCCATCGCCGAGACGATCACGACGACGTCGTGGCCCGCCTTCTTGGTCTCCACGACCCGTCGAGCGACCCGCTTGATGCCCTCGGCGTCCGCAACGGAGGAACCGCCGTACTTCTGCACGACACGACTCACAGTGACTGTCTCCCGGCGACAAGAGGGACGAACGGGCCGATCCGCGACGGTGCGGGGCCGCGACACGGCCGGGCCGAACGGGAGTTTACCCGCCGAGCCGGACTGCACCTGTGGGCGCGGCGAGTCGCCGACCGGGCATGAGCCGGAGGCGGGCCATCACCGTGTGGAGGAGCCTGCGTCGGCCAGCGGTGCAACCACGGAACCCTCTGGTGCCTCACGAGTCGTGGATGATCTCTCATGTCCGGCTCTGCACTCCCCTGCTCGGGCCGGGCACCGGCGAGGAGGACGCATGTCGCACCCGGCAGTCCCCACCCCACCCGGCCCCCCGGCCGCCACCCCGTCCGTCACCCCGGGCCCCACCCCGGACGCCGTGCCGGGCATCGTGGCCCGCGGCGTCCGCCGGACGTTCGGTGACGTCGTCGCCGTCGACGCGATGGACCTGGAGGCGCCGCTGGGCAAGGTCACCGCACTGGTGGGGCCCAACGGTTCGGGCAAGACCACCCTGTTGCTCGTGCTGGCCTCCCTGCTGGTGCCGGACGCCGGGCAGGTGCAGGTGGCGGGCCACGACCCGGTCACCTCGCCGCGCGAGGTGAGGCGGCGGGTGGGCTGGATGCCCGATGTGTTCGGCACCTGGGAGACCCTCACCTGCCGGGAGGTGCTCGAGACGGTGGCCGAGGCGTTCCACGTCCCCCGGACGACGGCCACCGGGCGGATCGAGGAGCTGCTGACCCTGGTGCACCTGCGCGAGTTCGCCGAGCGCCCCACCCAGGTGCTCTCGCGCGGCCAGAAGCAACGGCTGGGGCTGGCCAGGGCGCTGGTGCACGACCCCCAGGTGCTGTTGCTCGACGAGCCGGCCTCGGGTCTCGACCCGCGCTCCCGCGTGGAACTGCGCACCGTCGTCCGGCGACTGGCCACCCAGGGCAAGGCAGTGGTGATCTCCAGCCACGTCCTGGCGGAGCTGGACGAGATGGCCGATCGGGCGGTGATCGTCGCGGGCGGGCGCACGGTGGCCACCGAGGAACTCAGCCGGCAGGTGACCCGGGCCCGCCCCTGGCGGATCCGCGCCCTCGACCAGGGGGCGCTGCTGCGATCCCTGGATGCCCGGTCCCTGGCCCACTCCCTGCCCGCGGACTCCGGCGAGCGGGACGGCGTGGAGCTGGCCATCGGGTCCGACGTCGAGGCCGCGGCCCTGCTGGGCGATCTGATCCGCGACGGCGTCCCCGTGCTCTCCTTCCAGCCGGCTGCCGGCGTCCTCGAACAGGCCTACCTGACCCTCACCGCGGATGGAGACCGGCGATGACCACCCAGATCCTCGACCACTCCCCCGCCGGCTCAGGCGGATCCCCCTCCAGCGGCCGGGAGAGCTTCCTCGCCGGGGTGATCACCGTGGCACGACTCGAACTGCGCCAACGCGTTCGGTCAACCCGGTGGATGGTCGTGCTCGCCGTCTGGACCGCACTCCTGCTGCTGCTCACCGGACTGATCCGTTGGTCGGTGCTGGCGGCCTACGACCCGACCGAGGCCATGGTCGAGGATCAGGCCGCGCGGATGGAGGCCGGACGCACGGTCTTCGGCATCGTGGTGTTCCTGGTGCTCTCCCTGGGCGCCCTGGTGGTGCCCGCGCTGACCTCGACCAGCATCAACGGCGACCGGGCGGCCGGGGTGCTCGCGATGCTGCAGACCACGCTGCTGACCCCGGCCCAGATCGTCATCGGCAAGCTCGCGGCCGCCTGGGTCGTGGCTCTCGCCCTGCTGGTCTGCGCCCTGCCGGACCTCGCCTGGGCCTACGCCCAGGGCGGCACCCCGGTCGGCCGGTTGGTCACCGTGCTCGCCCTGCTGATGGTGGAGTTGCTGGTGGTCTGCGCGATCGGCCTGGGCTGGTCGGCGATCACCGCCCGGACGTCGTCCTCGGCCCTGCTGACCTACCTCACCGTGGCGCTGCTCGGGCTCGGGCTGCCGCTGGCGTTCGCCCTGACCGTGCCGCTGGTCTCCAGCCTGGAGAAGGTCACCGTGCGCCAGTTCGTCTACGACAGCAACGGCACCACCGGGTCATGTGTGACCACCCAGGAGACACAGTCGGTCTTCCACAGTGAGCGCACCTGGTGGCTGCTCGCGCCGTCCCCGTTCGTGATCCTCGCCGACGCCTCGCCCCGGCCGTCCGCCGGGGCCTCCGCCTCGGACCCCCTCACCCTCATCCGGATGGGGGTCCGGGAGGCGCGCCTGGGCAGGGACCCGATCACCGACTGGTGCGGACCGGGCGCCACCGGCGGTGACACCGCTGCGGACTACGCCGCCCGCGAGGCCCGGCGTGACCGCGACCGGGAGCGCCTCGGGGTGGCCTGGCCCTACGGTCTGGCGGTGAACCTGCTGCTCGGCGGCGGGCTCACCGCAGTGGCCGCCCGCCGCCTGCGCACGCCCGCCCGGCGGCTGCCCCGCGGGACCCGCATCGCCTGACTCCTCCCCCGTGATCATGCACTTTTGAATAGTCGAAAGTGCATGATCACGGGGGAGGTCGGGCGGATCGCATCGGCAGGAGGGAACGCACCCGGTGAGCGCGCTGTGGTTCGCGGTGGCGGGCGCCGGGCTGGGACTGACCGTGACCCTCCCTGCGGTGCGCTGGATGGCGCGCGGGGGGCATCGGCTGCCGGAGGAGCGAGAGCTGCGGCCGCCGTCGCTGAGGTGGACCATCCCCCTGGGCGTCGCCGCCACCGCCCTGGTGGGTGCCGCCCGGGCCGGACGGCCGGCGCTCGCCGTCCTGTACTGCCTGGCAACGGCGCTGCTGATCGTCCTGGCGACCATCGACGCCGACGTGCACCGCCTGCCCGACCGGTGGACCAAGCCCGCGTGGGTGATCGTCCCGCCGGCCCTGCTCGTCCTGACCCTGGCCGAGAGCACGGGACTGGCTCCGTGGTGGCGGGCCCTGGCGAGCGGGGTGGGACTGGGGCTCTTCTACCTCGTCCTGGTGCTGCTGGGCGGCGGCAGCGGCATGGGACTGGGTGATGCCAAACTGGCCGCCACCCTGGGCGCCCTGCTCGGCTTCCTGTCCGTCGAGCATGTCCTCGCCGCCACGCTGGTCACCGTGATCGCGGGCGGGGTCCACGCCCTCGTCCAGCTGCTCGTCCGTCGCCGGGACCGAGCCTCCCACATGGCATTCGGGCCGTTCATGGTGGCCGGTGCGGTTCTGGTGATCGCTGCCCCGGCGCTCACGCTGCTGCGCTGATCACGCCTCGACCGCTCAGCCGGAGCACTGGGTCCACGGCTGCCATCCGGTGCCGTCGTAGTAGCTGGCCGAGGCCACAGCCGTCTCCGGCAGCCCGAACCCGAGTTCCAGGCCGCCCTCCTCGATGGCCTTGATGCTGGCCGCCCCCTGCAGATCCAGCCCACTGGTGTCGTAGGTCAGCCTGGTGGCCTCCCCGCGCTGCATGGCGGCCTCCTGGAACGGCTTCCACGCCAACGGGTTCGGGTTGTAGAGGAACTGGTTGGCGAGGTCACGGTCGGCGTCGGTGAGGATCGGCAGGGTGTAGGCGTTGGTGGTGTATCCCGAATCGCCTCTGGTGCCGTAGGTGTACGTCACCCGGCTCAGGTTTCCGTCGGCGTCGTAGGTCATCCGGAAACCCATGTCAGCGGTGCCGCCCAGCTGCCCGCTCTCGATCGAGATCGCACCGGTCAGCTGCGCCGTGCCGGACACTGTGCCGAAATACGTTGTCGTGCCGTCCCTGTCGACCTTGATGCCGAGCACCGAGGCCACCCCGACCTGCCCCCCGGCGCCACCGATGAACGCGGTCAGGTTGGCGCTCGCCGAGGCACTCGCGCCGCCACTGAAGATCACCGAGTCGGCGTCCGGGGGAGCGTCGAGCCCCACCTGACCGACCGCCCAGTCGCTGACCGGACGCACGGTGTGGTCGTACACCCAGTCCATGCCCATCGGCAGGGCGGTGTCGGTCACCGTCGACATCGACTGGTCGTAGATCGCCCAGTTACGGATCGACTCGGCCGCCTCACGCGAGTTGACGAGATAGACCTGGGACTGCGTCCCCTCCAGGTAGGCCCCGACAGTGGCGTTGGCGTCGTCACCCCACTGGGTGCCGTTGACCTTGATCCGGGCGTCCCAGCCCACCCCCGCCTCGACCCCCGCGGAATTGCCCGTGGAGACGGTCACCCGGTAGCGACCGTTGCTCAGCCGCTCGATGATCGCCGAGTTCGTCTGGCCCCCGGCGAAGTTGAACGCCATCACCTTGCCGCTGACGGCGTACCCGTCGCTGTTGACCGTGCAGGGCTCGGACGGCGTGCGGTCGCCGGCGGCGGTGGACGCACCGCAGTCCCCCTGGCCGAGGGTGAGGATCTCGCAGACCGCCTGGGCCACCGCCCGCCCGACCCGATTGTCCGACCCCACGGCCACCAGCAGGGCGGTGACGACCAGTGCCGCCACCATCACCACGGCGGTGTACTCGAGGCTGACCGCACCTCGGTCGGCTCGATCGCCACGCAGGCCGCGGGCGCCGTCCCCCGCGCCGTCCCCCGCGCCGTCCCCCCGGCCGTCACCGGGACCGTCACCGGGCCTCAGGCGGTCGCCCGGCTCTCCGTCGGCGACGGCTCGAGCGGTCTCGGGGGGGCGGATCACCCGGCCTAGTATGTTGATCGGCCGAACGGGGGACATGGGCCCACGGGCCCGACCACCGGCCCAGAGCAACCGACGACGGCACCGGGTGACCCCGCACCGGCCCGGGGACCGAGAGCAGGAGAGGCGGACGAGTGAGCGAACGCTGGTCGTCCGCGCTGCAGTGGATCGGGCAGAGCGTCGTCATCGGTGGGGTGGCCGGGATGCTCGGGATCTTCGCCCAGGCGCTGGCCCTGGCCCAGGGGAATCTGTCGGTGGCGGTCACGGCCCGCTCGGTCGTCGCCCTGCTGACCTTGGCCTCGGTGCTCGGGTGGGTCCTGCGTCGCTGGCCCGGACGTCGCTCCTACCGCTACCACCTCACCTCCGCCCTGATGGCCTACGTCCTGATGCCGCTGAGCTGGATCGGGCAGGCCCTGGCCGGACGCTTCCTCGCGGCCGACGCCCTGGTCACCCTGGCCGTGGACCTGGTGGTCTGGCTGCTCGTGGCGGCCGGGATCGTGGCCGCCCAGCGCGCTCGGTACGCGGCCCCCCGGGAAGCGCCGATCGCGGCGGGGTGGGCCCGATGAGCCGCCGGACGGCGGTCGCCGCGGCCTGCCTCGCCCTCCTGCCGCTGGCCGGCCTCGTCGCCGGCTGCTCGGGCGGGACGGCGGACAGTGGGACGCCGTCCGCGGCCCGGCTCGCCGAACCCTCGGCCACGGCGCCATCCTCGTTCGCGCCGCTGCCCAGCCCCGCCCTGGAGTCGAGGGCGCTGACCGGCCCGCACTACCGGATCAGCATCCCCGCGGCCTGGACCGATCGGACCGACACCTCCAGCACCGCGCAGATCAAGCCCGTGGTGGCCGAGAAACCGGACGCCGCCGCGGGGCGACCGATCTGGGTCGGCATCGTGGTGGACGACCAGGCGGCCTCCGACGTCTACGACCAGTCCCTGGTGCTGGAGTCCTCCAAGCGCCTCGCCGGCGCCACGGCAATCACCCGGACCGCGCTGGCCTGGCCGGGAGCCCAACGGGCCGTGCTGATCGGCTGGGAGGAGACCCCGCGTGGAGGCGGCAGCGGCCCGGTGCGGTACCTGCAGCTGATGGCTCAGGTGCGCCAGGGACTGATCGTGAACGCCGTGGCGCAGGCGCCGACCGAGGACTTCGGGGCCGCGGGCCTGGACCGCGTGCTGCGCAGCCTGGTGGTCACCGGCTGACCCTGCGGGTCACGAGAACCGGCTGACCCTGCGGGTCACGAGAGCCGGCTGACCCTGCGGGTCACGAGCACCAGAACGACCGCGAACGCCCCGAGGAACAGTCCGCCCACCCCGAGGGCAACCGCCAGCACGCCGTAGCGCGCGGATGCCTCCTCGACCAGGTAGACCTCGGTGATCCCCTGGGCGGGACAGGTGATCTGGTCGCCGGCCCGGATCCGCGCACTCGTCGACCCCAGCCGCACCCACTGCCGCCCCTCGAAGGTGGCGGTCGGGAACCCGTACTCGGTGAAGAAACCGGCCTCGCCCTGGACGCGACAGTCGAGGAACTCCCCCGGCGGGCGAGGCAGGCCGTAGACACTCACCGTCGCCCGCGCCGACAGCGGTCCGGTGACCGCCACCGGCGTCCCCGCGGGCCCGGACCCCTGGGGAACAGGGTGCCGGGTCAGGCTCAGCCCGGCGAAGACCGCCGAGGCCAGCAGGACGGCGACCGCCGCCGCCACCACGTGCCAGCGGGCGCGGCGTGCCATCCGTTCGAGAGCGGTCACAGGGCTGTCCTCATCGGCCGAAGGGTCTGATGTCACGGGCGCGGGGGTGGATCACGGCCGCCAGACCGGCCAGGGCGATCCCGGCCAGCACCAGGGCCAGCGGCACCCGGGGAACGCCCGGTGCGGTCGGCAGGACCCACATCGCCGTGCCGGGCGGGCCGTCCGGGCCGGGTGCGCCGGGAGTCGCCGTGCAGGTCAGCACGGCACCCTCCGACGTGCGGCCCACTGTGACCACCGGGACCACGCCCTGGCCGCCGACCACACGGGTGCCCACCGCGTCGGCGTCCGGCTCGCCGGTCAGCTCGATCCGCCGGCCCTGCTGCTCCAGGACGCACCCCCACCCGGCCGCGGGCGCGGTGCGCGCGCTCGTCCCGGGCACGCTGAACACCGTGCTGCCCGGGTCGAACAGGGGGCTGGCCCCGAGTTCGGCCGGCTGCCCGGCCACCAGCCGGGTCGGGTTCGGCCGGGGTGAGACCCACGCCAGGCCACCCAGCACCAAGCCCGCCAGCGCCAGGACGGCGAGCGCCAGGCTGGTCACCAGGCTCACCCGATGCTGGCGGGTCTGGCTCGTTCGGCCGCGGCGCGAGCCCCCACGCGCGCGACGGCTCATCACGTGACCGATCCCCCCTTCGCCCTGGGCGGCTTTCCCGATGTGGATCGAGGACGGTACGTTGTGCCGGGCATCGGCACAAGCACGGTCAGTTGTCAATCAGTTGTTCGGTCGGGGAGGGCATCGGGTGTCGGCGGGAGTGGTCGTCATCGACCGGGGCATCCCCGACGGTCCTGTGGCCCCCTGGCTCGACCCGAATACTCCCATCGGCCTGGCCTCCCCGCGGCAGGGACCAGAGGTCCTGACCTGGTCACGGGCCTGGTCCAACGGCGCCGGGCTGACCGATCTGATCGTCCTGTCCCGCCCGCGCGACGGCCGCCAGGCCCGCGGGATCGCGACCCTGGTCGCGGGCTCGCGCCCGGGGGTCGCGGCGACCGCGCTGGTGCGTCACGCCAACCCCCTCGGACTGGCCGCGGCCGCCCACGTCGCCCTGTCCGAGACCCGCTCGGGCTCGGTCGCCCACCGGCTGATCGACGAGATCATCTCCCTGTCGGTGAGCGGGGCACGGCTGGCCAGGGTGACCGGGCTGGAGGATCCCCAGCCCTCGATCTGGCAGCACCTGAGCTCGATCCTCGGCCGGGCGAAGACGGTCACCTTCGGCCCCACGCCCGCGGTCCTGCCGGCCGGTCACACCTTCGCCACCGGGCCGGGCTCGACCCTGCTGATGGGTGCGGGACTGGAGACCCCCGAGGCGGTCGCCGTCCGGGCGCGGATCGAGGCCGAGCACGTCTACGCGGTGCCCCCCGTCGTCGAGTGCGCCGACGCGTACGGGTCGCGGGGCATCGAGTTCGTCCTGTTGTCGCAGCGCTCGGCGCAGCCCACGCCGTGGGGCACCTGCCGGATCTGTCGGACCGAGATCGTCGGCCACGTCTGCCCGATGTGCCGGGTGCGCAGCTCGCGCGCGGAGAGCGCCGCGTGAACCCCCGCCAGCGCCGGGGCCTGGTGCTCATCCTGGTGTCCGTCGTGATCGCGCTGGCGACCTTCGTGGTGGTGATGCGCTATGTCGCCGGCGTCAACAGCCAGGTCGGCGTGCGGGTCACCGTCTACCAGGCGGCCGACGCGATCGAGGCCTACACCCCCCTGACCCCGCAGAACCTGCGCGCGGTGGAGATCCCGCGCCGCTGGGTGTCGAACTCCTCGATCCTCGAGTTGCAGGACCTGGTCGGCCGCAGGGTGGGCTTCCGGGTCAGCCCCGGCACCACGCTCAGCTCCGACATGCTCGTCCCCAGTTCCAGCCTGGACAAGCAGGAACGCGAGGTGGCGATCAACGTCGACCCGGTGACCGGGGTCGCCGGCCGGGTGCGCCCCGGGGACCGGGTCGACATCTACGCCGTCTTCGGTGAGGTGCCCGGACTGCCCAAGACCGTCAAGGTGCTCACCCGGGGCGTCCGGGTGGTCTCCATCGCGGGCCAGCAGACCGTCGTCCAGAAGACCGAGCAGGGCACCGACGAGGCCACCGTCGTCCCGGTGACCCTGGCCCTGCGCCCGCAGGACGCGATGGCCGTGACGTACGCCGCCAACTTCGCCACCGAGGTCCGGCTGGTCGCGCTGCCCACGGACGTGGGGGTCGATCGCCGCGGCGAGCCGGACTCCTACGACGCCGGACGACTCGGTGGCCAGGCGATCCCGGAGGGCAACCCGTGACCAGGACCCTGATCGGCGTCAGCGACGACAACCTCGTCTCGGACCTGACCTCGCTGCTCGGCGAGATGGACGGCATCGACATCCGGGCGGTCGCGCGCAGCACCGGCGAGCTGCTCGACCTGACCATGCGCCTCGAGCCGGACCTGGTGTTCGTGGACGAGGCCCTGGGCGTCGAGCCGGTGGCCCAGACGGTTCGCGACCTCAGCACCCGACGGCCGGCGATGGCCATCCTGCAGGTCTCGCCGGTGCGCACCAGCGAGACCGTGATCAAGGCCATGGAGGCGGGCGCGCGGGGAGTGGTCGCCTACCCCTTCGCCTACGAGGACGTCTCCTCCCGGGTGATCGCCGCGATCGAGTGGTCGGTGCACATGCGCGGCGTGCTGCACGGCGTCGCCCAGGTGGGGGCCGGCCGCGGCAAGGTGATCGCGATCGTCGGCGCCAAGGGCGGGGTGGGCACCACCACGATCGCCGTCCACCTGGCGCACGACCACGTCAGTCAGCACCCCGACCAGCGGGTGTGCCTGGTCGACGTGGACGTGGAGAAGGGCGATCTGGCCGCGATCCTCGAGGTGCGCCAGTCGGTCTCGATCGCCGATGTGGCCAAGGTGGCCGGCGACCTGTCCAGCACGGTGATCAACGACGCTGTGGTGGAACACGAGAGCGGGGTCAACCTGCTGCTGGCCCCGCTGGACGTCCGGGAGGCCGAGCTCGTCTCCGCCGAGGCCCTGCGCTCGATCGTCGCCCTGCTGCGCCGGGAGTTCGCGCTGGTGATCGTGGACGGCGGCGGGCACGTGTCCCCGGCGCAGGCGGCCGTGGTGGAGATCGCCGACGAGGCGCTCGTGGTGACCACCGCCGACGTGCTGGCCATCCGCGGGATGCGCCGGCGCATGATCGCCTGGGAGGCGCTCGGCGTCCGCGAGGAGGCGGCGTTCAAGGTGCTGGTCAACAAGGTGGACAAGGCGAGCCTGCTGCCGGTCTCCTCGGTGCCCAAACTCACCACGGCACAGGTGCTCTCGACCGATGTGCCGTTCTCACCCCGGATCCTCGAGGCCTCGGTCAACGACCGTGACCCCCGGGCCGTGACCGAGGTGGGGTGGTGGCGCCTGATGTCGGGCATTCGGGGAGAGCTCGGCCTGGCACCCAGCGGGCAGCGTCCGGCGCCGGCCGATCAGGCCGCCGCACCCGGCCGGCCCACTCAGGCGACTCAGCCCGGCCAGCCGGCACAGTCACCGCCGGCCAGGCGGGCCGGGCTCGGACGGCGCCGGCGCGCGCAGCACAGCGAGCCGGCGGCCCCGAACCCGCAGGTGTCCAGCCTGGCACCGATCCCGGCCGGGATCTCGCGCGGGGAGCGGGCCGGGGATCGAGGTGGGGATCGGGCCGGGGAGCGGGCCGGGGATCGGGGTGGCATCGCCCTGGAGAACGTCGGCGTGCTGCCGATCGCCCTGCTGCTGTGCCTGATCGCCTGGCAGGTGGCGGTCACCGGGTTCACCTTCATCTATGCCGGCCACGCGACCACGGCGGCCGCCCGCGAGTTCGCGGTCTCGGCGGACGCGGGCAAGGCGCGGGCTGCGGCGGACGACGCCCTGCCGGGCGCATTGCAGGGTGGCCTTGCGGTGTCCGCAGGCGGCAACCGGGTCAGCGTGACCCTGCAGATCCCGGCCGCGGCGCCAGCCCTGATCGGCCTGCCCACCCGGATCACCACGACCCGCCAGGTGGTGCCCGAGCAATGAGGGCAGCCGGGCGGGATCGCGGGGCAGCGGCGCTGGAGTTCGCCGGGGTCGCACCGCTGGTCCTGCTGGCCGCCCTGATCGCCCTGCAGTTCGGGGTGATCGGGTGGACCGTCGTGGCCACCGGCCAGGCGGCGCGGGACGGCGCGCGCGCCGCCTCGCTCGGCCAGAACGCCTCCGCCGCCGCCACGGCCGCCCTGCCGGGCAGCCTGAGCGCGTCCTCGGTGACCACCGCGGACACCGGCGACGGCCACCGGTGCACCGTCCAGGTGGACATCCCGACCCTGCTGCCCCTGCCCTTCGAGCTCGGCACCGTGAGCCGAACCGCCGAGATGCCGGACATCACATGAGCAGTCGCTACGAGTCCTTCACCGGATCCGGGGTGGTCGCCGTCTCCGGCGAGGGCGACTCGCTGGTGGTCACCTTCCGCCGCCTGCTGCTGGAGGAGGTGGACCTGCACGAGTTGAGCAAGCTCGACGCCAACCAGCGGCGGGCCCGCCTGGAACGGGTGATCGCCCACCTGATCTCGCGCGAGGGCGTGATCCTGTCCGCCAGCGAGCGCAACCAGCTCATCCGGCGCGTGGTCGACGAGGCGGTCGGGCTCGGCGTCCTCGAACCGATCCTGGCCGACCCGACGATCAGCGAGATCATGATCAACGGCCACGAGACGATCTACGTCGAGCGGGCCGGCAAGGTGGAGAAGTGGCCGGCGCTGTTCAGCAGCCGCGAACAGCTGATGCAGACGATCGACCGCATCGTCTCCACGGTCAACCGGCGGGTGGACGAGTCCAGCCCGATGGTCGACGCCCGGTTGCCGGCCGACAGCCGGATGCCACGCGGCGCCCGGGTGAACGTCGTCCTGCCGCCGCTGTGCCTGAACGGCCCCACCGTGACGATCCGGCTGTTCCCGCAGGCCCTGAGCCTCGCCCAGTTGATCGAGAAGAAGAGCATCGACCGGACGACGGCCGCCCTGCTGCGCGGGTGCGTCGAGGCCCGGCTGAACGTCGTGGTCTCCGGCGGGACAGGGTCGGGCAAGACCACCCTGCTGAATGCGTTGTCGTCCTTCATCGCCCCCAACGAGCGGATCATCACGATCGAGGATGCCGCCGAGCTGAGTCTCGATCAACCACACACCATCCGGCTGGAGACCCGCCCGCCCAACGTCGAGGGACGCGGCCAGGTGACGATTCGCGACCTTGTCCGCAATGCGTTGCGGATGCGCCCCGACCGGATCATCGTCGGTGAGTGCCGGGGCGGTGAGGCCCTCGACATGCTGCAGGCCATGAACACCGGCCACGAGGGCTCGCTGACGACGGTGCACGCCAACAGCCCCACCGATGCGCTCTCGCGGTTGGAGACCCTGTCCTCGATGAGCGATGTCGAGGTGCCCTTCCACGCCATCCGCGACCAGGTGAACTCGGCGATCGACGTGGTCGTGCAGCTCTCGCGCTTCCCGGACGGCTCGCGGCGCGTCGTCCAGGTCTGTTACGTGGCCAGCCATCGCCAGGAGGAGTTCGAACTGGTACCGCTGATGACCTGGGAGGGGCGGCACCCCAACCCCGACGGCTCCCGGGGCGCCTTCGTGCACGCCTCGCACCCGGAGGAGCTGCGCGAGCGCCTGCGGGACGGCGGGGTGGTCCTGGACGG
This sequence comes from Kineosporiaceae bacterium, assembly GCA_016794595.1. Taxonomy (GTDB): domain Bacteria; phylum Actinomycetota; class Actinomycetes; order Actinomycetales; family Kineosporiaceae; genus JADJPO01. Next base: position 5,139 of record JAEUJN010000061.1, on the reverse strand, counting down.
CGGGCGGGTGCGATCGGCATGACGGCACAGGCCGCGCTCGTGGTGGTCGGGGCACTCCTGGCCGTGGGCCTGTTCTCGGCCGGCCTGTACCAGATGGCCCGGGTGGCCGCCGATCGGCGAAACGCCTTCCAGGCAGCGGAGTTCCACGACAGCACTCGCCAGCGGACGGCGCTGGACGACCTGGATGCGCGCGTGCGATCGACCCGCCCCGGGCGCTGGCTCGCCCGCGAGCTCGACCTGGCCGGCGTCCGGCAGCGGCCCAGCCTGGTGATCGGGGCCGGACTGGTGGTCGCCCTGGTGTCCACCTACGTGCTGTGGCGGATCGCTCCCCTGCTCGGGTTCTTCGGTGTACTGGCCGGCTACCTGGGCATCCGCGCCTATCTGCGCCGTGAGCAGGCCCGACGCCGCGAGGCCTTCGTCGCCCAATTGCCCGAGCTGGCAAGGGTTCTGGCCAACGCCAGTTTCGCGGGGCTGTCCCTGCCGACCGCGGTGGCGATCGCCGGGGAGGAACTGGCCGAGCCCTCGCGCACGGAACTGTCCCGGGTGGCCGACCGGCTCAAGTTCGGCGCCTCGCTGCCGCATGCCCTGGAGGAGCTCCAGGAGCGGGTCGGCTCGCGCGAGACCAAGGTGCTCATCTCGACCCTGGTGGTCTCGGCGCGCAGCGGTGGCTCGCTGGTCTCGGCCCTGCGCGAGATCGCGGCCACCCTCGATCAGCGCAAGGAGACCCGGCGCGAGATCCAGACCACGCTGAGCCAGGCGGTCGCCTCCTCGAACCTGGTGATCGTGCTGGGGTTCGGCATGCTGTTGCTGGTCAACGCGATCAAGCCGGGCACGGTGGACCGGATGACCCGTGAACCGCTCGGGCAGGCCGCCCTGCTGATCGGGGGTGCGTTCTTCGTGGGCGGCTGGTTGGTCATCCGCCGGATGACGAGGATCGAACCGTGAACTGGCTGATCGGGGCGATCCCCGGGGTGGTCGCGGCGCTGGCGGTCGCCTTGCTGCTGCGCGGGTATCACATGCTGCGCACCGAGCCCCAGGTGTCCCTGGACGAGGCCGACCCGGCCTACCTGGACACCGCCGGCCGCGAACACCCCCGGGGCCAGAGTCTGTTCACCCGGATCGCCGCGGCCCTGGCCGACCGGGTGCGCGGCAGCCTGCCCCCCTCGACCATCCGCTGGCTGCAGCTCCAGGTGGACATGGCCGGGCGGCCCGCGGGGCTGGACGTTGACGCCGTCCTGGTCAAGATCATGCGCTGGCTGGTGATCGTCGCCCCGCTGGTCGCGCTGGGGGTGGTGACCGGGCAGGTGCTCTACGTGCTGCTGCCACCCGCCGCAGCCCTGCTGGTGCCGCTGGGCAACCTGGCCGGGACGGCGCGCCGGCGCCGGGAGCAGATCGACCGTGACCTGCCGGACTTCCTGGACGTGCTGGCGGTCACCGTGAGCGCGGGGCTGGGCTTCCGCAGCGCCCTCGGCGTGGTCGCCGACCGGTTCGGGGGGCCGCTGGCCGAGGAGGTCCGCACCGTGCTGCACCAGATCACCAACGGTGCCTCGGTGCGTTCGGCGTTCGCCAGCCTGCGCGACCGCACCCGATCGGAGGCGATCGAGGAGTTCGTCACCGCCTACCTCCAGGCGGAGGAACTCGGGGCCCCGCTGGTGGACACCCTGAACCAGATCGCCTGGGACATGCGGCGTGCCGCGGCCCAGCGCATGCGCCAGCTGGCCGGCCGGGTGGAGCCCCGGATCAGCCTGGTGATGACCCTCGTGTTGATCCCCGGCAGCCTGATCATCCTGATCGCCGGGATGGTGACCGCTCTGGGCACCGACGGGCTCGGCACTCTGTTGGGGGGCTGATGGGCGAGTTGGACCGGCACGCAGGCGTGCCGATCGTCGTGCGTCAGCTCACGCAGGTGGCGTTCCTCGTTCGGCTGGTCGCACTCGTGCTGGCCATGGTCGCCAACCTCGGCCGGTCGATGGCGCCCGACGACCTGCTGGGCTACCTGGTGATCGGGGCCACCAGCTTCGTGGGCCTGATGAACACCCGCTGGCTGGAGACGGTTCGCCGGCACCCGATGATCGCGCTGGTCGACGCCTTGCTGGTGGCCAGTGCGGTGGCCTTCGACGGGGTGGACAGCCCGTTGCTGCTGGCCGCCCTGACCACCGCCCTGCTGATCGGCCTGTGGGTGGACCCGCGGGCCGGGGTGATCGTCGTCCTGCCCCTGGTCCTGCTCTACCTGCTCGGTGCCTCGCAGCATCCGATCGAGGTGTCCCAGATCTTCATCCTGGTCGTGGTGCTGCCGTTCGTGTTCGTCACCTTGTGGCTGCTGGGTGCCACCGTGTCCCGCGCTGTCCACCGGGAGGCGCGCGCCCAACTCGTGGTCCGGGACGCCGTGGCCACCGCGGCGGCCTCCGAGGAACGCAGCCGGGTGGCGCGCGAACTGCACGACTCGCTGGCCAAGACCCTGCAGGGCATCACGCTCAGCGCCGTGGCCCTGCCGCACCTGCTCGAACGTGACGGCCAGGGCGCGGCACAGGTCGCAGAACAGTTGCGCGACATGGGGTCCACGGCGGTGGCCCAGGTGCGCGGGTTGATGAACGACCTGCGCACGCCGGCCACCACGGCCTCCCTGCACGAGTCACTCGAACAGCTCGCGGCGTCCTGGACCGCCTCGACCGGGCGGGTGGTGGACCTGGACCTGGCCCCGGTGGGAACCCGCAACGAGGCGGTGAAGTACGAGCTGCTGACCGTCGCCGGGGAGTGCCTGGACAACATCGCCCGGCACGCCGGGCCGTGCCGGACCACCATGAGCCTGTCGGCGGAGGGCGAGGAGCTGGTGCTGGAGGTCTGCGACGACGGCAAGGGCGCCGATCCCGACCGGGTCTCGGCGGCCGCCCGCGCCGGGCACCACGGTCTGGCGGGCCTGCACGAGCGGATGGCGCGCATCGGGGGGCGGGCCACGTGGCACAGCGCACCGGGCGCCGGCACCCGGGTGGCGTTCCGGGTCCATCGGGAAGGACTGGTCGAGCGATGAGGGACACACCCATCGGAGTGGTGCTGGTGGACGACAGCCCGGTGGTCCGGGCCGGGCTGCGCACGCTCATCGCCCTCGACGACGGCATCGAGATCCTCGCCGAGGCCGGCGACGGCGACGAGGCGGTGCGCCAGGTCCGGCGAACCCGGCCGGACGTGGTGCTGCTCGACGTCCGGATGCCGCGCCGGGACGGCCTCTCGGCGGTCAGGGAGCTCGTCGAGCACGCGGCGGTGGTCATGCTGACCTTCTCCGACGAGCCGCACGTGATCCACCGGGCACTGCAGGACGGCGCCCGCGGCTACCTCGTGCACGGCACGTTCGACGCGGACTCCCTCGGCGCCATGGTGCGCTCGGCCGCGGCCGGGGGCGGGGCGTTCTCCGGGCCGGCTCTCGAGGTGCTGCGCTCCGGGGTCCCGGCACCCGAGCGCCCCTCGCCCCGGCTGCGTTACGGGCTCAGCGAGCGGCAGGCCGAGGTGATGGACCTGATCGCGCAGGGACGCAGCAACCGGGAGATCGCCGCCCACCTGTTCGTGGCGGAGAAGACGGTCAAGAACCACATCAACCAGATCTTCGCCGCGCTGGGGGTGAGCACCCGGGCCCGCGCTATCGTGCTGTGGCTCGATCCCCCCACCCAGACCTCCCCGTGATCATGCACTTTCGACTAGCCGTGCTATGTCCGGCGAAGCCGGGAAGATCGAGTCAAGTTTGGGTGGTGGAGACGGATTCGGGGTCGCTGGTCATGCGGCGATGCCGGCGTGGGCGGCGAGGACGTCCAGGGCGTTTCGGTAGGTCCTGTTGGCGGCTGTGATCGGTTGTTGATCGTCGTGGAGGAGGGCCAGGCCGGTGCGCAGGAACCGGTCGTGAGCGTGGGCGAGGAACAGGGCGTGGGTCAGCCCGGTGTCGGTGACCTGGTAGCGGTGGGTGCGAGGGATCCGGGTGATCAGGCCGTGCTCGCGCAGGCGTCGCAGGTCGTAGGTGGCCTGGCCGGCGGTGATCGTTCCGGGCGGTCGGCCGAGGTGATCGGCGAGCAGGGCGCGGAGCTCGCGGTTGGTGAACCCGCGGGGCTGGAGCCGGAACATGAGCACGATGTGGAGCAGCGCCTGGGCACGGGGGTCGGTGAACGGGAGCCCGGCGACATGGGTGCCGTCGTCGTGGCGGACGGGGTCGCAGACGGCGTGCAGGGCGTCGGTGCCGGTGATCGGGTCGTGGCTGAGTCGTTGGACGCGCAGGAGGCGTCGGTTGGCCGTGTAGCCGATCCGCGCGAGTTCACGCAGATGTGTCAGCCGTTTGCGCAGGCCGAAGTCCTGCGGGTTGGTGATCGTGGTCTCGGTCCGCAGCGCTCGTCCCTCCTTGTGGTACTGCTTGATCTGGGTGTGCTTGTACTGCACGTGCAGGCTCGGGGTGACCCCGTCGGTGACCACCCGGGTCATGAACGGGCCCGGGGTGCGGTTCTTGCGGCCGCGGTAGATGCTCCGGTCGAAGATCAGCGCGACCCGGTCGGGCCGGCCGAGGTCGAGGTTGTCCCGGATGACCTGCTCGAAGAAGATCCGCCCGGACAGCGGCCGGTCGAGCATCTGGGTCAGCGAGAACTCCGCTTGCAGGATGGAGATGTCGTACCGGTAGCCGGCCGCCCGGTCCGCGGGCGGGAACGGGTGCGGCAGGATCGCCAGCCACTTGCGCAGCAAGGCGTCGATCGCCGCGTCGTCCAGCCGGTCGCAGATGGCCTGCACCGCAGCCGGATCGTCGATGGCGGCGAACCCGTTGTCCAGGGCGGTGAAGCCGATCCCTGCTCGGGCGGCCTGCCGTTTGGCGTACTCGTTGCCGTTGATGCACAACTTGGCGTTGAACGGGAAGTAGGAGCAGACCTTGAGGAAGAACGGGCCGAAGTCGCCGTCCAGGCAGTAGAAGTAGAACTGGTTGACCACGCCGCTGTCGCGGACGATCCACGGGTAGGCCGACCCGTCCTGGCGGGGGCGTGTCTACTGGATTGTGTAAGGGGTCGCTCCTGTAGATGAGGAGCATGACCGTGATGGGTGTTCAGTCCACCGATGTGGATCTTGATGTGACCGCTTCGGCCGATCATGATCGCCAACTGGGTGGTCCCGGGGAGC
>JAEUJN010000028.1 GCA_016794595.1 Kineosporiaceae bacterium | reverse complement strand
CTGGTCGGATCCCGCGGGGACGCGGTGCGGCTCGCCGAGGCAGGATCGGCGGCTGCCGCCGTCCCGCAGACCGGGCCGGGGCGGGCCACCGCCGGGATCACCGCCGCCGATCGGGCCGCCGGGGTTCGCAGCACCACCGTGCCCCAGAAGGGACCGGGCACCCTGGTCGCCGTCGCCGGGGGGAGTGCCGCGCCGGGACGAGGCCGGGTGTACCGGGTCAGGGTCGAGATCGAGAAGGGCCTGGACGTCGACGGTCAGGCGTTCGCGGCGTTCGTGATGGCCACGCTGAACGATCCCCGCAGCTGGGGTCACGGGGGAACCAAGACCTTCGCCCGGACCTCGGGCCGGGCGGCCGACATCCGGGTGGTGCTGGCCACCCCGCAGACCTCGGCCCGCATGTGCCGGCCGTTGGTGACCAACGGCACCCTGTCGTGCGCGCGGGGGACGGCGGCGATCCTGACGTACCACCGCTGGATCAACTCCACCCGTGACTACGGCAGCGATCGCACCGGGTACCGCCGCTACCTGGTCAACCACGAGGTCGGTCACGTCCTGGGTCACCACCACGTCTCGTGCCCGGGCAAGGGCAAGCGGGCCCCGGTGATGATGCAGCAGACCAAGGGACTCCAGGGCTGCACGAAGAACAGCTGGCCGTTCCCCTGAGCCGGCCCATCTCCCCAGCGCCGGCAGCGGGGGTGGTGTGATCGACGAACGCGCCGGACGACGTCCGCCGGGCGGTGCCGGCTGCTAGGTTGGCGCGCGTCGTGATCCGTTCTCCGGTGGGGAATCATGGCCAATCCACGAGAACAGGGCGGGACCGACTGGGGAAAGGTCGGTGCCGTCGCCGGTGTCGTCTCGGTGCTCATCGCGTTGATGGCGTTGCCCTCGCAGGTCTCCTGGATCCGTGAACTCGTCCCGGGCAGGGGCTCGACGGTCGAGGTGTCGCCGTCGACCGAGTCAGGGGCGTCGCCGACGTCCGGCGCCGGCTCGGGCGACGCAACGCCCTCGGCCGATTCGACGCCAGAGGGTGGCTCGGCCGACAGTGCCTCGGGGAACGGCGCCTCCGACGGATCCGCCCCCACCAGGGTCGAGGTGCCCATGGTCGTCGGATTGTCCGTGGCGGACGCCATGGACGCCCTGGCCGACGCCCGGTTGGTGGGGCAGGTCGCGCCCTGGCCCCTGAACTCCACCCCGGTGACCTCCGACCAGGTGTCCAGCACGATGCCGGCAGCCGGGTTCGAGGTCATGCCCGGGAGTCTGGTGATGCTGCTGCTGTCCGCGAACGGGTGGGGCTGAACAGTGGCACGGGCCCGGCGAGGGCACACCGAGTTGGCCCCCGGCGGGGACGCGCGCAGACTGACCCGATGACGTCGCCACCGACCACACCCCCGGTGAACGGAGCTCCCCTCGCGCCCGCGCTGCGGCCTCTGGTCGAGCCCGCCGGGGAACTGTCCGTGCAGGAGATCGCCCGCTATTCCCGGCACGTGATCCTGCCCGACGTCGGCATGCTCGGTCAGCGACGGCTGAGAGCGGCACGGGTCGCGGTGGTCGGGGCCGGAGGCCTGGGCAGCCCGGTACTGCTCTACCTCGCCGCCGCCGGGGTGGGCACGATCGGGGTGATCGACGACGACGTGGTCGACCCCTCCAACCTGCAACGCCAGGTGATCCACGGCGGCTCGGACGTCGGCCGGCCCAAGGTCGACTCGGCGGCCGAGTCCGTCGCCGAGGTGAACCCGCACGTCAACGTGGTGCGCCACGCCGTCCATCTCGATGCCTCGAACGCCCTGGACGTGCTGGCCGGCTACGACCTGGTGCTCGACGGCACCGACAACTTCGCCACCCGCTACCTGGTCGCCGACGCGTGCGAGCTGCTCGGCGTCCCCGAGGTGTGGGGGTCGATCTACCGCTTCGACGGTCAGGTGAGCGTGTTCTGGCCAGGTCACGGGCCCCTCTACCGCGACCTGTTCCCGCAGGCGCCCCCGCCCGGGGCGGTGCCGTCGTGCGCCGAGGGCGGCGTCCTCGGGGTGCTCTGCGCCGCGATCGGATCGGTGATGGCCACCGAGGCGGTCAAGCTGATCTGCGGGATCGGCGATCCCCTGGTCGGCCGGCTGCTGGTCTTCGACGCCCTGGCGATGACCTGGAGAACGGTCCGGCTGCGGCCCGACCCGGACCGCGTCCCGGTGCGCGATCTGGTCGATGACCCGTTCGCCTGTGTGGTTCTCGAGCCGGCCCCGTCCTCCGGTGAGGTCGACCCGACGCAGCTGGCCGCGATGCTGGCCGAACGGGACGCCGGGACGCGCCGCTTCCTGCTGGTGGACGTGCGCGAGCCCCACGAACGCGAGGTGGTCGCCATCGACGGCTCGGTGCTGGTGCCGGTCGGCCGCCTGGTCGACGCGGACGGCACGGTGCGCCCGGACATCCTGGTCTGGCTGGACGAGCTCGCCGGGGCCGCCGACCCGCAGGACGCGGTGCCCCCGGCGCTGGTGCTCTACTGCAAGTCCGGTGCCCGGTCGGCCCGTGCCCTGGCCGCCCTGCACGCCGCCGGGCGCACCGATGCCGTTCACCTGAACGGCGGCGTGCTCGCCTGGGTGCGTCAGGTGGAACCCGAGAAACCCCTGTACTGAACGGTTCTCGGGTGCGCTCGGCTGCAGCCGGTGGTCAGTCGAAGGCGGTGTACCCGGTGCGGGCCAGGTTGCTGGCGTCGTGGGCGCTCACCGCGCCGGCCCCGATGGTCCAGATGGTGCCGTCGACCACCATCGTGCGCTGCGGCACGTCGGTCATCATGGCCGGTTCGAAACCGTTGGGGGACAACGTGATCGGCCCGTCGGCGCGCATCCTCAGCACGGTCGGCTCGCCCAGCCGCTCGCCGTCCCGCCGCACCGCGAGCACCCCGGCGTCGAACCGCGGCTGACCGTTGGCATCGGCGTACTGCTGGAACGGGATCAGGGCCAGGTCGCCTGCCAGGGTGAAGGCGTGGTGATCTCCCTCGGCGCCCGAGAATGCCTGGGACAGTTTCACTCTGGCCACCCGCCGAGGATCGGTCAGGTCACTGACGTCGAACAGCGACAGGGACAGCCCGGTCACCCGGCCCTGATCGGTGGCGTCCTGGCCGACCCCGAGCAGCAGGCCGTCGGCGGCCGGGTGCAAGTAGGCCGAGTACCCGGGGATCTTCAGTTCTCCCCTGGTCACCGGTCGCGCCGGGTCACTCAGATCGAGGGTGTAGAGCGGGTCGGTCTGGCGGAAGGTCACCACGTAGCCGATCGGCCCGGTGAAGCGGACGGCGTGGATCCGCTCGGTGGGGCCCAGGCCGTCGACCTCGCCCAGGCGCACCAGACGCCGGCCGTCCCGGCGCAGCGTGGTGACCCGGCTCTGCGGCACCGGTGGCCGCGTGGCTGCCGGTGAGGGCCGGGCCTGCCCGGACTCGGCGCCCTGGGTCTCGACCAGTGGCGGCACCGTCGCGACGGCCGCGTCGTCCATCAGGATCGGCCCGCCCCAGAACGCGGTCGAATCCGTGGTGGCCACCCGCAGCACGCCGTCGTACTCGTCCATCGAGAACTGGTTGAGCAGGGTGCCCGTGACCGTGCCGCTGGCCAGGTAGCTCCCACGGTCGCGCCCGGAGGTGTCGAAGACGTGCAGGGCGGTCTCGATCGGAGCATCGGTGCGGCCGGTGGCGAACGCCCAGGGCGCCGAGCTGGTCGCGACATAGGTGCGCTCGGCGGTGGCGTAGACCGTGCTGCCGGAGGCGACCACGGCGGTGGACTGCCACTCACCGATCCCGTGCTCGCGCAGGTCCAGGGTGAGCATGGTCAGGGTGGCCACCCCGGCGGGGTCCCTCGGGGCGGCGACCTGGGTGCAGTCCACGAGGCGGCCGGAGGACTTCTCGCCCCCGGAGACCAGGTCGTACCGCGGCAGCCAGTCGTCGATCGCGCTGGCTCGCACGCGGTCCCGGTTGCGCTCGGTGGCCTGCTTCTCGATCTCCTGCGGATTCGCGGTGGCCCGGGGCATCGGCACCGGGCTGGGGGCGCCGTCCGGAGCCGTCACCGACGAGGTCGGGTTCTCGGGCGAGGTCACCGGGGTGTCCGGCGACACCCCGGCATACGGGTTGTCGAAGGTCAGCGTCGGCCAGCTGGTCACGGCCAGCCGGGCCACGCCGTCCACCATGCGGGCGCCGGCCGCCGACCCGTCGACGGTCAGGGTGCGCACCACCCGCGGGCGGGCGGGGTCGGTCAGGTCGACCTGCTCGAGGCGGGTCCGTTCGATGCCCGGCACGGGCATGATCCGCGAGGGCATCGAGTCGCTCGCCACGGGCGTGGTGCGGTAGTCGGTGCCGATCAGCAGCACCGTGTCGCCCTCCACCAGCAGGCTGGACGGCGACCACCCGAGTTCCAGCCGGGCCAGCCGGGTGGCCGTGCGGTGATCGCGATCACCTGACGGATGCAGCACGACCAGGGCCGAGCCCTGCGCTCCGGGTGCCTGGAGCTCGACGACCTTGGTCGGCTGGGCGATCACCAGCAGCAGGTCACCGGACCGCTTGGCCAGGTCGGCCTCGTCCACCCCCGCCACCTGCACCGTCGTCCCCGAGGTCGAGGTGCTGTCGGTGGACGCCGTCCCGGCTGCGCTCTGCGGTGCGGCGGCTGCCGGTGAACTGCCGCCGAGGGTGTCGGTGGCCGACCGGCGCGCGAGTTCGGCCGACTGGGGGCCGACGCCGAACATCGTCGGGCCGCCGGCCATGCCCCACGGCCCGACCAGCGGCAACGCCGTGCTGCGGTAGTGCTCGAGCAGGGCAGGGCAGGAGTCGAACGTGCTCAGGGCCACCGGGTCGGCGTTCAGGCTCGGCGCGGTGGTCCCGGTTCCGGGGATCGGGTTCGCCGCTCCCGTCGTCCGCTCGTCGCGCCAGGCCGCCCGGGTGGCGACGGCCAGCCCCACGGCCGCCACCACGGCCAGTGTGGCGGCCAGGGCCGCCGTCCGGCGGGCGGGGCGCCGGCCAGAGCTGCGCCGACGGGACGGGAGCCGGTGATCGGCCATGACTGCCTCCGAGTGCCCTGAGGATCGACCTGATGATCGAGCGGTTCGGCCCGTGGCCAGCACGGGGTCGAACCCGGGGCGGATCGGTGAGCCCCACGGGCGGGGCCGGGCCGGTCCGCGCACCTCGGACGCCGGCGCGTGCCGTCCGGTTCCATCGGCACCCCGTCGCCCAGGGCTTGTGCCGGCCGCGCCGCACCGGCGCCCCGCCGCGGCACCGTCGTTCTGTCGGTGGGGTGTGGTGGGATCGGCTCTGTGAGAACGGTCGGGGCGAGCGCGCTGGACGACGGACCACGGGTCCGGTTGCTCCCTGCCCCGGCCCTCACCGATCGACCGATTGCCCTGGACGGCGCGCAGTCCGAGGCGGTCGCCATCCGGCAGGGCAGTGGTCCCCTGGTCGTCCTCGGAGCCCCGGGAACCGGCAAGACGACCACTCTGATCGAACTGGTCCTGGCCCGGATCGAGCGAGACGGAGTCCCGCCGGACGGCGTTCTGGTGCTCGCCCCGACCCGGCGCGCCGCGACCGCCCTGCGCGAACGCCTCGCCGCGCGGCTGGCCCGCACGGTGCGTGAGCCCCTGGCCCGAACCCCGCACTCGTACGCCTTCGGCCTGCTGCGCCGGGCGCTGATCCTGGACGGCGACCTGCCGCCGCGGCTGATCTCCGGCCCCGAGCAGGACCGGATCCTGGCCGATCTGCTGGCCGGTCATGCCGAGGGCGTCGGCTTCGCGCCCACGTGGCCGCCGGCGATCACCGAGGAGATCCGCGGTCTGCGGGCGTTCCGGGGGGAGCTGCGTGACCTGCTCATGCGGGCCGTCGAACGCGGCGTCTCCCCGGCGGACCTGGCCCGGCTGGGCCGTACCCACGGCAGGCCCGACTGGGTCGCGGCCTCCGACGTCTACGCCGAGTACCTCGACGTCACCTCCCTGGCCACCCCGGGTGCCTTCGACCCCGCCGGGATCGTCGCGGCGGCCGCCCGGCTCCTGGCGGACGATCCCGTGCTGCTGGCCGCCGAGCGGGGGCTGCGCCGACTGGTCGTGGTCGAGGACGCTCAGGAGCTGGGGACGGCGGGGGCGCACCTGGTCCGCCTGCTCGGGGGCGACGGGCGTGACCTGGTGCTGGTCGGGGACCCGGACGTCGCGACGCAGTCCTTCCGCGGTGCCCGGCCGCGGTTGCTCGCCGAGGCGGCTCAGCGGCTGCGTGGTCCCGATGGTGCCCCGGCCCGCCAGGTGGTGCTGCCCGTCGTCCATCGGGGCGGCCCGCAGCTGCGCGCGGTCGCCGAGCGGATCACCGGGCGAATCACCACGGCGGGGCTGGTGGCGCACCGCCCCGCGCGACCCGTGGACCGGCCGGGGCGCAGCGAGGTCCACCTGCTCGCCTCCGCGGCTCAGGAGGGGGCCTTCGTCGCGCAGTTGCTGCGACGGCGCCACCTCGACCCCACCGACCCGATGCCCTGGGGGGCCATGGCCGTGGTGGTGCGCTCGGTCGGCGGGACTGCCCCCCTGCGCCGGGCGCTGGCGGCGGCGGGGGTCCCGGTGAGCGTGCCCGGGACCGAGCTGCCGGTGCGGGACGAACCGGCGGTGGTACCCCTGCGGCTCGCGCTGCGGTGTGTCCTCGACCGCTCGGCGCTCACCCCCGATGTGGCGGCCGACCTGCTCAGCGGCCCGATCGGGGGCGCGGACACGCTGGCCCTGCGCCGGCTGCGCCAGCACGTTCGGGCGGGCGAGCAGGCCGAGGGCGGCGTGCGCAGCAGCGACGAGCTTCTGGTCGAGCTCGTCCACCGGTTGAGCGTGACCGGGGACGCGAAGGAGGCCGGGAGCGACGAACCCGGTGAGGGCGCGGCGTCCGTGCTCGCCCCGGCGCGCCGGGTGGCGGCGGTTCTGGCCGCCGGCCGGGCAGCTCTCGCGGCACCGGCCGCCGGCGTGGAGCAGATCCTGTGGGCGATCTGGCAGCAGGCGGGTCTGGCGGCCCAGTGGCGCCGGATGGCGCTGAGCGGCGGAGCCTCCGGTGCTCGGGCCGATCGCGACCTGGACGCCGTGGTGGCCCTGTTCGATGCTGCGGCCGCCTTCACCGACCGGCTGCCGCACGCCCGGCCCGAGCAGTTCCTCGACCACCTGGAGGGCCAGGACCTGCCCTCGGACACCCTGGCCGAGCGCGCGCCGTCCGGCGACGCGGTCACCGTGATCACGGCCACCGGCTCGGTCGGGCGGGAGTGGGACCTGGTCGTGGTCTGCGGGGTCCAGGAGGGCTCCTGGCCCGACCTTCGCCTGCGCAGCTCGTTGCTGGGAGCGCAGGTGCTGGCCGATCTGCTCGACCGGGGGATCGAGCACCCGCGGGCCGACGTCGACGGTCAGCGTCGCGCCGTGCTGGACGACGAGCTGAGACTGTTCCTGGTGGCCTGCACGCGGGCGCGCAGACACCTGGTGGTCACGGCCGTCCGCTCGGAGGACCAGCAGCCGTCCCCCTTCCTCGATCTGGTGGACCCGCGCACCGGCGAGGACGAGGACGACACTGCCGAGATCCGGCCGCTGTCGGACGTCCCCCGCGCCTCCACCCTGGCGGCGCTGGTGGCAGAGCTGAGGGCCGTCCTCCTCGGTGAGGGTGAGCAGCGCTCGGCCCGTGCGCGCCAGGCCGCTCGGCAACTGGCCCGGCTGGCTGCCGCCGGGGTTCCCGGCGCCTCCCCGCGGGACTGGTACGGGCTCGGCGACCTGTCGACGCCGTCCCCGCTGCGGGCCGAGGGTCGGCCGGTCCGGGTCTCGCCGTCCAAGGTCGAGACCTTCGACCGATGCCCCCTGCGGTGGGTGCTGGAGCAAGCGGGCGGGCGTCGGCCGGTGCCGGTGACGGTGACGGTCGGCACCCTGGTGCACGAGATCGCCGAGGCCGTCCCGGACGGCGACCTCCAGCTCATGCGCGAGCTGCTCGCGGTGCGCTGGCCCGCGCTGGGCCTGCCGTCAGGGTGGGTGGGTGAGGTGGAGCGGGCCAAGGCCGAACGCATGCTCGACAAGTTCGCCGAGTACGCGCGGGGCAGCCGCGCAGCCGGGCGGGAGCTCCTCGCCCTGGAACGGGAGGTGTCGGCCCGGGTCGGGCGGGCCGAGATCCGGGGGACGATCGACCGGCTGGAGCGCGACGCCGAGGGCCGGCCGGTGGTGATCGACCTCAAGACCGGACGGTCCAAACCCGCTGCCGCCGAACTGGATCGGCATGCCCAGCTCGGGGTCTACCAGCTCGCCGTGGAACGCTCCGAGGAGCTCGGTGACCCGTCGTGCGGCGGTGCGATGCTCGTGCAGCTGGGTGGTACCACCAAGAGCGTGGGGGTCCAGGAACAAGGCCCACTGTCCGAGGACGAGGATCCCGCCTGGGCGCTCGACCTCGTCACCCGAGTGGCCGATGGCATGGCCGGCGACCGGTTCGAGGCCACGGTCAACCCGCGGTGCCGCACCTGCGACCTGCGACGGTGCTGCCCGGCCCAGCTCGAGGGACGGCAGGTGCAGGCGTGACCCCGCCCAGCGTTCGCGGCGCCCGCGCGCACACCGGTCGCATCCCGGACGACGAGGAGCAGCTCAGCTTCGACCTGGATGCCCTGGCTGCACCGCGGGACCTCCGGGTGGAGCTCCGGGCGGGCGAGCCGGCATCGCGGCCGGGTTCGTCCGGCCCCGGCATCGCCACCCCGCTGGACGCCGTCCGGGTCGCCGACCTGCTCGGGCGTCCTCGGCCGACGCCCGAACAGGTCGCCGTGATCGAGGCGCCGGTGGCCCCGCTGCTGGTGGTTGCCGGGGCGGGGTCGGGCAAGACCGAGACCATGGCCGCCCGGGTGGTCCACCTGATCGCCACCGGCCGTGCCGCCCCGCAGGAGATCCTCGGCCTGACGTTCACCCGCAAGGCAGCGGCCGAGCTGGCGGACCGGATCCGGGTGCGGCTGTCCGCGTTGGCGCGCAAGGGATTCGGGCTCACCGACCCGCACGCCGTGCAGCAGGTCACGGTGTCCACCTACCACGCCTACGCGGCGTCCCTGCTGACCGATCACGGGGTGCGGCTCGGCCTGGACGGTTCCACGCGGCTGCTCGGCGAGGCCGGGGCGTGGCAGCTGGTGGACGACCTCGTCGAGCGCTGGGACGGCCCGATGTCGGCGGTCGAGGCCGCTCGCGGCACGGTGGTGGACGCCGTGCTGGCCCTGGCCGGCGAGTGCTCGGAGCACCTGGTCGAGTTGGATGCCGTGGACGCCGAGCTGGCCTCGATCATCGACCGGGTCGGCGAGCTGCCCGCCACGCTGGGTGGGGCCGCGCCGGGCCGGCCGGCTGCGCCGGTACGCACCGTTCTGAACAAGCTGGCCGCCCGGCGCCAGCTGCTGCCGTTGACCGCCGCCTATCAGCGTCGCAAGCGGGAACTCGGTGTGCTGGACTTCGGTGACCAGCTGGCCCTCGCCGCCCGGCTGGCGCTGGGGGTGCCCGAGGTCGTGGCCACCGAGCGCGCGCGGTACCGGGTGGTGCTGCTGGACGAGTACCAGGACACCAGCCACGCCCAGCTGAGCCTGCTGCGCTCGCTGTTCGGCAGCGGCCACCCGGTGACCGCGGTCGGTGACCCGCACCAGTCGATCTACGGCTGGCGGGGTGCCAGCGCGGGCAACCTCCAGCGCTTCCCGAGCGATTTCCCGGCAATGGACCCGGTCGGGGGCGAACAGCGGGACGCAGCGGTGACCCAGCTCGCCACGAGCTGGCGCAACGACGAGGCCATCCTGGCGGCTGCCAACGCCGTGGCCGGTCCCCTACGCCTGCCGGCCTCCTGGGCCCCGCACGCCCCGTCGGTGGAGGTACCCCCGCTGCGCGCGCGGGACGGCGCCGCCACCGGCTCGGTGGACGTGCACTGGGTGGCCACCGTCGAGGAGGAGGCGGTGGCCGTCGCCGACTTCATCGAGAACCACTGGCGTGCAGGGAGTTCCACGGCCGTACTGTGCCGGGCCCGGTCGCAGTTCCCGCTGGTCGAGGCCGCGCTGCGGGTGCGGGGGCTGCCGGTGGAGGTGGTCGGGCTGGGCGGGCTGTTGCACGTGCCCGAGGTCGCGGACCTGCGGGCAACGCTCGAGGTGGTGCACGACGCCTCCCGCGGGGATGCCCTGATGCGGCTGCTCACCGGCGCGGCCTGGCGGATCGGCGCGGCAGACCTGGACGCCCTGGGCGCCTGGGCTCGGGTTGTCCATCGACAGTCCGTGGCCTCCTCGGGAGCCTCGAGCGGCCGCGGGGGGCGGGTGGCGGTGCCGGAGGCCGCCGAGGAACTCTCCCTGGCCGCCGCCCTGGACGACCTGCCGCCGCCGGACTGGTGCGGACCGGGTGACGAGACGTTGTCGCCCGCCGGCCGCGAGCGGCTGGGCCGGCTGGCCGAGGTGCTGAGGCACCTGCGCGGCCGCACCGGACTGCCCCTGCCCGACCTCGTGCTGGAGACCGAGCGGGCCCTGCTGCTCGACATCGAGGTGGCCGCTCGGCCCGGATGCCGCCCGGCGTCCGCGCGGGTCAACCTGGATGCCTTCGTCGACGTCGCGGCCACCTTCGCCGAGACCGGCGATCGCCCCGGGCTCGGGCCGTTCCTGGCCTGGCTGGCCGCGGCCGAGACCGAGGAACGCGGACTCGAGGCGCCGCTGGGCGAGGTTCGGACGGACGCCGTCCAGGTGCTGACCGTGCATGCCGCGAAGGGACTGGAGTGGGACGCGGTGGCGGTCCCCGGGATGGTCGAGGGCACCTTCCCGACCGGTCACGCCGGCCGCTCTCCCGGTCGCAGCACGGGGTGGCTGACGGCCGGGGTGTCCCCGGCTCTGCCGTTCCCGCTGCGCGGCGACGTCGACTCGCTACCCCATTGGCGCGTGTCGGCCGCGGGCAGCCAGCAGGAGCTGGCCCGGGTGCTGGAGGAGTTCACCGAGGACTGCGGGGCGCACGAGGTGGCCGAGGAGCGCCGGCTGGCCTACGTCGCGCTCACCCGGGCTCGCAGCGCGCTGCTGCTCAGCGGTGCGGTCTGGGGGGATGGCAGCCGCCCCCGCCGGCCGTCCCGGTTCCTGGCCGAGGTCGCCGGGCTGGCCGAGGAGTCGGTCCCGGCGATCACGGTGAGCGGGTGGGCGCAGGTCGAGGACGGCGAGACCAACCCGCGCGAGTCCCTGACCAGGGCAGTGGGTTGGCCGGTGGATCCGCTCGGGGAGCGCCGGCCCGCGGTGGAGGCGGCTGCGGCCCTGGTGGACGAGGCCGCGACCCTCGGGGGCGAGGCAGGTGCCGGGGCGACCACCGGCCAGGCGGCCCGGCGCCCCGACGAGTGGGCGGACGAGTGGTCGGACGAGTGGGCCGATGAGGTCGAGGCGTTGCTCGCCGAACGGGACGCCGGCCGCTCGGGTCGACGGGAGGTGGCGCTGCCCGGGCATCTCAGTGCCTCCGCGGCGGTCGTCCTTGCCCGCGACCCCGGGCTGCTGGCCGACCGGTTGCGCCGTCCGATGCCCAGCGAGCCCAGCCCGGCCACCCGGCGCGGCTCGACCTTCCACGCCTGGCTGGAGCAGCGATTCGCCTCGGCGGCACTGGTCGACGTCGACGAGTTGCCCGGTGCCGCCGACGACCTCCTCGACCAGGCACCCGATCAGGTGGCCCTCGACGACCTGCAACGCGCCTTCCTGGCCTCGGAGTGGGCCGACCTCACCCCGTACGCGGTCGAGGTCAGCGTCGAGACCCCGGTTGCCGGCGTGATGCTGCGCGGGCGGATCGACGCGGTCTTCCGCCGGCCTGGCTCGTCGACGGGCGAGGCGGACCGGTGGGATGTCGTCGACTGGAAGACCGGTTCCCCGACGTCCGATCCGGCCGAACGCACCGCACGCGCCGTCCAGCTGGCCGTCTACCGGCTGGCCTGGTCGGCTCTGGCGGGGATCTCACCCGACCAGGTGGGGGCGGCCTTCTTCTACGCCGCCACCGGCGAGACCGTGCGGCCGGTCGACCTGCTGGGCGCCGACGACCTGGCCGCCCTCATCGCCGGCGCGGTCGGCGAGGGCTGAGGGTCACCAGCCGGTGCCCGCGACGCTGACCTCCAGCGCGGTGAGCATGCCCACCGCGTCATCGACCACGTGGGTGTCGTCGGTCGAGACCCCGTGCAGCAACCAGCGCACCAGGGCCAGCTCGCCGGCCAGCCGCGCCCGGCGGGTCAGGGCGGCGTCCGGGGTGGTCCGGCGGCGCAGGGTGTAGGTGGCCATCACCGCGTCGAACGCGGACGGCTCGGCGGCGTTGGCGAGCCAGGCGAAGTCGTCCGCCGGGTCGGCGACCCGGGCCTGGCCCCAGTCGATGATCCCGGCCAGCTGCGTGCCCTCGATCCGCAGGGTGTCGCCGTCCAGGTCACCGTGGACCACGACGGGGGTGAAACGCCACGCCCCCGCCTCCTCCAGCGCGCTCTCCCAGCGACCGAGCAACGCCGGGGGGACGTGACCGGTGGCGGCAGCCCGGTCGAGCTCGGCCAACCGGCGCTCGCGGTACTCCTCCGCCTCGAACACCGGCAGGCCGGCGTCCGCGATCAACCGGGTGGGCAGGTCGTGCACAACGGCCAGGGCGCGTCCGATCGCCGAGGGCAACGACGGAACCGTGCCCAGGGCGGCCGCCTGCAGCGGGCCGCCGGCCACCGCGCGGTAGACCAGAGCCTTGCCGCCCTCCGGCAGGGCAGCGGTCCCGGCCACGCGCGGCACTGCGAACGACACCCAGCCGAAGAGCACCTCGACCAGCTTGGACTCCGCCTCCAGTCGGGCGCCGGCCGCGACCGTGCGGGGGCTGCGCACCACCCACCGCCGGTCGATGGTGTCCTCGATCAGCGCGGCATCGACGTCCGGGTCGTGATGGGCGAGCGAGCGTGCCGTGACCGGCTCCAGCCCGACGACCGCGGCGCAGGCCAGCGCGGCGAGGGCGAGCGGCGAACGCGGGGGGCGCGGATCGGACACCCCCTCACCGTACGGTCGATCCACCCTCCGCCGGGCGGTCGTCGGTCCCCTTGCTCCCGTGTCGCCCGGCCGTCACCTCCACGTGGCGTCCCCTGGCCGACGAGTGGACACTTCTCGGGCCGACACGCCGGCGTGTTGCCCGAGAAGTGACCACTCGGGCGCTGGCGGCCAGGGAGGGTGAGCAGGTGAGAACGGTCCCCGCGATGCTGGCCACCCTGTCCCTGGCCCGGTCCGGGCTCGACCGGGCCGCCCACCGCCGGGACGAGGCGGGCCTGGTCGGCACGCTGCTGAACCGGCCCACCACCCGGGTGCTGGTGTTGATCGGTGATCAGGCGGTGGTCACCACGGACGACGCGGCGCCGGCCCTGGTGCTGCGCCCCGGTCCCGAGCTGGCCCACCTCGGCGACCGGCTCGGCGATGCCGGCGCAGGCGCAGCCGGCGGGACAGCCGGCGTCATGGTGGGTGACGGGGCCGGCGACCCAGCGGCCGCGAGTCCCCTGACCGCCTACCTGGGAACCGACGCCGCCGGCCACGACCACGTGCTGATCGCCCTGCCGCCCGGAGGCAGGTCGGCCGAGGACGCCAGCCCGCCGGCGGACGGCACCAGCCGGCTGGCGGTCCTGCGCGAGGTGGGCGCCGGGCTGGACGACACCGATGCCGGACTGTTCACCTGTGCCCTCGCGCTGGCGAACTGGCACGCCACCCACCCCCGGTGCAGCCGCTGCGGCGCACCCACCCGGGTGGCGGCCGCCGGGTGGACCCGGCGCTGCCCGGCCTGTGCCACCGATCACTTCCCGCGGACCGATCCGGCGGTGATCATGTCCGTGGTCGACGAGCAGGACCGACTGCTGCTCGGCCATCAGGCGGTCTGGCCGGACAAGCGGTTCTCCACCCTGGCGGGCTTCGTCGAGCCGGGGGAGTCGCTCGAGGCCGCGGTCCGTCGCGAGGTGGGTGAGGAGGTCGGCCTCGAGGTCGGTGAGGTGGCCTATCAGGGCAGCCAGCCCTGGCCCTTCCCGTCCTCGCTGATGCTCGCCTTCCGAGCCAGGGCCCTGACCACGCAGATCCGGGTGGACGGCGACGAACTCGAGCAGGCGCGCTGGTGGTCCCGCGAGGAGCTCGCCCTGGACGTCGCGACCGGTGAGCTGCTGCTGCCGCCGCCGCTGTCTGTCTCGCGCAGCCTGATCGAGCAGTGGTTCGGGGGCCCGATCCGGGACGCCGGCGCCAGCTGGCGCTGACCCGTTCGCGCCGAGAGTGCTGATTCCCCCCACTGTCCGGGGGAGATCAGCACTCTCGGTGGGTCGCGCAGGTCAGTCGGAGTCCGGGTCCTCCTCGGCCGAGGACGCTGGGGAGGACTGGGAGGACTGGGACGGCTGGGAGGGCTGAGCAGGGGACGACGAGGTGGCCGGGGGGCGGGGCACCTGAGCGGTGCGCACCGGCGCAACGTAGACCTGCTCCTGCGGCGCCAGGGGAGGGCCGCCGGGGGTGCCGGCGAGGTCGGTGGAGGTGTCGGCGAACGCCACGTGCCGTCCCCAGGAGGAGATGGACGTCGCGGTGGAGACACCGTCGCCCGGGGTGCGGCGGCGGGTGCCGCTGACCAGGGCCGTGCCCGCGCCGTCCAGGTCGCGCACGTAGGTGTGGTCGCGAGGAGCCGACTCGGCCCCGGACGGCGCCCCGTCGCCGGGCGCCGGGACGAGGTCCTCCGCCGCGGACAGGAACGCCACCCGGCGTCCGTCGCCGGAGATGGACGGCGAGTGGGAGTCATCCTCGGCCGGTTCGCCGTCCCGGTTGGTGCTGATCAGCTCCGTCCGGCCCGACTCCCGCCGGTGCACGAACACGTCGCTGGCGCGGTTGTCGTCACCGTCGACCAGGTCGTCGGCGTGGGAGGTGAAGGCCACCGCGGACCCGTCCGCCGACAGCGAGGGCGACAGCGACGGGCCGTTGCCCGCGGCACCGTCGGGGGTGCGGCTGACCAGGTCGAGCTCACCGGTGTCGGCGTCGTGCAGGTAGACGTCGATCTCGGAGTTGGTGTCCTGCTCGGAGAACCGGGCGGCGGAGGTGAACGCCACCAGCCGACCGTTCGCCGAGATCGAGGGCTGGCCTGACGGGCCGTCCCCGGAGCGGCCGTCGGCGGCGACGCTGATCAGCGTGGTGTGCCCGGTGAGCCGGTCGTAGCGGTAGACGTCCGGGACGTGGTTGGTGTCACGGGTGTCCAGGTTGGCGGCCATCGAGCAGTAGGCCACGAACCGGCCGTCCGCGGACAGCGACGGGGAGTAGGAGTCGGCGTCGGCCAGTTCGCCGTGACGGCCCCGGCTGATCAGCTGGGTGATCCCGGTGCGCAGGTCGTGCACGAACACGTCCAGCGACCCGTTGCTGTCGCCCTCCACCAGGTCCGGGGCCGAGGAGGTGAAGGCGACGAACCGACCGTCCGCCGAGATCGCCGGCTGCAGCGAACTGCCGGCCGCCGACCCACCGGTGACGGAGCGGCTGATCAGCACCGTCCGGTCGAGCATGGTGTCCCGGACGAACACGTCGGCCGCGCCGTTGGCGTCCCCGGGCACCAGGTCTCCGGATTCGGAGACGAAGGCCACGAACCGCCCGTCGGAGGAGATGGCCGGGGCGCCCGCGGCCAGCACCCGCTCGCCGTTGGTGCTCACCGGGTCCGGGCGACCCACGACCAGGATCGGCAGCCCTGCGGGGCGGGGCCGCTCGCCGGCACGCTCGTCCGGCCGATCATCCGGCCGCTCGTCGGACATCTCACACCCCCCGCAGCCGGGCCCTGACCTCGCTCACGGCCGGGTTGGTCGCCGCCGACCCGTCGGGGAAGAGCAGGGTGGGCACGGTCTGGTTGCCGCCGTTGACCGACATCACGAACTCGGCCGCCGCGGGGACCTGTTCGATGTTGACCTCTGAGAACGGGATGCCCTCACGGGTCATCTGCTGCTTGAGGCGCACGCAATAGCCGCACCAGGAGGTGGTGAACATGGTGACCGCCCCGGGGGCGGGAGGGTCGAAAGACCCCGGAGTTGCCTGCATGAGACCGATTGTCGCTGATCACTGCGAGGATCGTCGGCGATGAGCAGGATCGATCGCCCACCTGGGTCCGCTGCCGCGACCACCGTGCGCAGCGCCGACGACATCCTGGCCGCCCTGGACGACGAGCAGCGCGAGGTGGCGCTGGCCACCACGGGCCCGGTGTGCGTCCTGGCCGGGGCCGGGACCGGCAAGACCCGGGCGATCACCCACCGGATCGCCTACGGGGTCCGGTCAGGGGTCTATGTGCCGCACCAGGTGCTGGCCGTCACGTTCACCGCCCGGGCCGCCGGCCAGATGCGCAGCCGGTTGCGGGACCTGGGGGTGGCCGGGGTGCAGGCCCGGACCTTCCACGCCGCCGCGCTGCGTCAGCTGGGCTACTTCTGGCCCCGGGCCATCGGTGGCGCGCCGCCCTCCCTGATCGAGCACAAGGCGCCGGTGGTCGCCGAGGCCGCCACCCGGCTGGCGATCCGGCTGGATCGCCCCGAGGTGCGCGACCTGGCCGCCGAGATCGAGTGGGCCAAGGTCGCCCTGCTCACCCCGCACACCTACCCGGCTGCTGCCTCCGCGGCCGGCCGCCCGGCCCCGGCCGGCCTGGACCAGGCCACGACCGCCCGCCTGCTCGAGCTCTACGAGCAGGTCAAGACCGAACGCGGTGTGATCGACTTCGAGGACGTCCTGCTGATCACGGCCGGCCTGCTCGAACAGCACGACGAGGTGGCCGTCGCGGTGCGCTCGCAGTACCGCCACTTCGTGGTGGACGAGTATCAGGACGTCTCGGCGCTCCAGCAGCGGCTGCTGGACGCCTGGACCGGGGGCCGGGACGACATCTGTGTCGTGGGGGACCCGAACCAGACCATCTACTCCTTCACCGGGGCCTCGGCCGATCACCTGCTGGGCTTCCGCGCCCGTCACCCGCACGCCCGCCTCGTGCGGTTGGTGCGGGACTATCGCTCGACCCCGCAGGTGGTCGCGCTGGCCAACGCCCTGGCCGCCACCATGCCGTCGGGCGGGCCTGCGGGTCCTCTGTCGTCGGGTGCGCAGGCGGGTGCGCAGGCGGGTGCGCGGGCGGGCGCGTCGGCGGGCGCGTCGGCGGGCGCGACGGTGGGCGCGCCAGGGGACGGGGGAGCCCGCCCCGGCCGGATCGAGGCGCTGCGCCTGCTGGCCCAGCGCGCGTCCGGCCCGGTGCCCACCCTGCGGGCCCACGCGGACGACGTCGAGGAGGCCGCCCAGGTCGCCGGCGAGGCGGCGTCCCTGATCGCGGGCGGCCTGCCGGCGTCCGAGATCGCCGTCCTGTACCGCACCAACGCCCAGTCCGAGGTCGTCGAGCAGGCCCTGTCCGATGCCGGGGTGCCCTACCTGGTGCGGGGCGGGGAGCGGTTCTTCGCCCGCCGGGAGGTGCGTGACGCCGTCCTGTTGCTGCGTGGGGCGGCCCGGGCCGCGGCGATGATCGGCACCGGCCGTGACGGCCCGGCGGATCGCGGGGAGCCGGCGGACCTGCCGCGCCAGACCCGGGACGTGCTGACCTCGGCGGGCTGGTCGGTCGACCCGCCGGCCGGCCCCGGCGCCGTCCGGGAGCGGTGGGAGTCATTGCAGGCGCTGGCCTCGCTGGCCGACGGGCTCGCGGCGCAGAACCCGGACGCCACCCTGACGGAGCTGGTGGCCGACCTGGACGAGCGCTCCGCGGCCCAGCACGCCCCGACCGTGCAGGGGGTGACCCTGGCCTCGCTGCACGCGGCCAAGGGCCTGGAATGGGACGCGGTCTTCCTGATCGGCCTGTCCGAGGGACTGGTGCCGATCGCCCTCGCCTCCGGGTGGGAGGCGATCGCCGAGGAGCGCCGGCTGCTGTACGTCGGCATCACCCGGGCCCGGGAGCGGCTCGCCCTGTCCTGGGCGCGCGCGCGGACGCCGGGTGGCCGGGCCGGCAGGGCGCTGTCCCGGTTCGTCGACGAGGCTCGGGTGAGGGCAGCCCTGGACGGCGCGGTCCCCGGTGCCGGACCTGGAACAGAGGCCGACGGGCGACCTCGGACGGGGAAGTCGGACGGCCCCTCACCGGCGGGCCGTGTTCGGCGAAGCCGCCTGGCGAGCACCTGCCGCACGTGTGCCGGGGTGCTGGAGACCGCGGCCGAGCGCAAGGTGGGCCGTTGTGCGAGCTGCCCGCCGACCTACGACGAGGCACTGCTCGACCGGTTGCGTGCCTGGCGGAGCGAGGCCGCGGGCCGGGCCAAGGTTCCGCCGTACGCGGTGCTCACCGATGCCACCCTGATCGCGATCGCCGAGTCCCTGCCCGACCGGCCCGAGGCGCTCGCCCGCGTCCCGGGCGTGGGCCCGGCCAAGCTGGCCCGCTACGGCGAGGCGGTGCTCACCCTCCTACGGGAGGCCTGACGGCCGGCCGCGCACGGTCACTTCCCCTGTCGTGCGGTCACTTCCGAGGCCTGACATCGCTGTCCCGTGGGTGGAAAGTGACCGCGCTCGGGCGTCCGGGGGACTCCCGGGAAGACCTCCGGAGGACACCTGCCGGCACGTCCGGGGGATCTCGCGGAAAAAGGGTTGGCGCTGCCCGACAGACTCCTCTACCGTCGAAGGGCCGCGTTCGGTCGAACTCGGCTCTGCAGTGTCGACGTCATCTGGTCGATGCACTCGTGAGGAGGTGTCCGATGTCGACGAACACGATCAGCTTCGCGGTGTCGAGCGCCGTCTCGAGCGCTTCGGTCGGCACCGCGTGGCGGCCTCGCACCGAGCCCACCGCCCCGATGTCGGGGGAGAACTCCGTCTCCGGCGGTCGGTTCGCCGGCGCCGACCACGTCTGCGTCCCTGTCTCCGTCTCGATCCGTCTCCGTCACACCGATGGTCCGGCCCTGCGTGGCATCCCGGCCTTTGCCGGGGCCCCGTACGCCGCCGCCGTCACGTTCGACCCGGGTTCTCACCCTCGAAGGTCGGTCCAGCTCACGAGCTGACCGGCCACCTCCGAGGCCGCGGAACCCGACAGGGTCCGCGGCCTTCTTCATGTCGCGGACCGGCACCACCACCGGGAGCACCGTCCCGGTGCCGATCTGGTGCACCGGGCAGCCGGTGTTCCGCTGACACAGGAGGTGACCGACATGCAGCTCACGGCCCTGCTGGACGCCGTCGACCGCCAGGCGAGCCCGGCGGAGATGGCGTTCCCGTGCCGGGTCCACGACGCCGAACTGTGGTTCGCCGAATCACCGGCCGACGTCGAGCAGGCCAAGGCGCTCTGTCTCGACTGTCCGGTGCTGACGGCGTGCCTGGCCGGTGCCCTGGAACGGCGCGAGCCGTGGGGCGTCTGGGGAGGGGAGCTGTTCCTGGCCGGTGAGGTCATCCCGCGCAAGCGTCCGCGGGGGCGGCCGCGCAAGTGCGAGATCGCGGCCTGAGTCCAGAAGTCCCTCCCGGGGCTGTCCGTCCGACGGTTCGCGACCTGTCCCGATCCGTCACCCGATCCGAAACCGAACCGACACCCGATCAGACCCGAACGACATCCGATCCGACTCACCCGAGGAGCACCTCGTGAATCACCAGCTCACCCAGATCCTGATCGCCGAGCGAGCCCAGCAGGACGGCGTCGACCGGCAGGAGCGCCGGCTACGTCACCTGGCGAAGGCGCGCGAACGCGTCAGGCGCGCAGAACACCGCGTCCATCGCGAACGGGAACGACTCCGGCTGCTCCCCGCTCGCTGATCGGGGAAGGCGCCGCGTCGCGGGGCCGTCGTCCGCCCGGGGGAGCGGACGGCGGCCCTCAGGCGGCCCACACCGTCCCTCGGGGCCTGATTCTCAGAGTTGGGCGTCCACCACACGCGGATGGTGGCGCCAGGCCGGCATGGTCGCCATGTAGGCCAGGGTCTCGATCTCGATCTGCACCCTCGGCGCGGTGGGGGACTGCTTCTCCTGCCAGGCCACCATGCGTTCGAAGCGTTCGTCGAAGCTCTGCAGCACCCCGTTCTCGTCGGTGCAGTACGCGCAGTACTCGCCACCGTCGATCGGCATGCCGCAGCTGTCACAGCTCATGTTCACCGAGATTCCCCCTCGGACGGTCGGGGCTGTTCGGTCGGTCAGGAGGTCAGGATGACCTTCCCGGTGGTGCGTCGTTGTTCGAGCGCCTCATGGGCCGTGACGACCTGGTCGAGCGGGTGGACGGCGCCGATCCGGATGTCGAGGTGTCGTCTCTCGACCATACCCAGCACGGCCGCGCTGCGCGTGCGCAGTTCGTCCGTCTTTGCGACGTAATGACCCAGCATCGGACGAGTGAGGAACAGCGAGCCGCTGGTCGCCAGCCGCAGCGGGGCGACCGGCTCGACCGGGCCGGAGGCGTTGCCGAAGCTGACCAGCATCCCGCGCGGGCGCAGCACCTCGAGGTCGGCGGCGAAGGTCGCCTGCCCCACCCCGTCGTAGACCACGTCCACCGCGCGGCGCCCGGCGAGGCGTTCGACGCCGGCAACCACGTCCTCCTCGCGGTAGAGGATCACCTCGTGCGCCCCGGCGCCGCGGGCCAGGTCGGCCTTGTCGGGGGAACCGGCGGTCCCGATCACCCGGGCGCCGGCCGCGACGCACAGCTGGACCAGCAGCAGTCCGACCCCGCCGGCCGCCGCGTGCACGAGCACGGTCTGACCGGCGGACACGGCGAAGGTGTCGGTGGTCAGGTACTGGGCGGTGACCCCTTGCAGCATGGCGGCCGCCGCGGTGCGCGGGTCCAGCCCCGGTGGCACCGGGACCGCCCGCGCGGCGGGCACCACGACGTCCCGGGCGTAGGAGCCCTGGACGTCGAGCCAGGCCACGGCGTCGCCGACCGCGAACTCGCTCACCCCGGCCCCGACCGCGCTGACCGTGCCGGCTCCCTCCATGCCGAGGGTGGCGGGCAACTCGAGTGGGTACAGACCACTGCGCTGGTAGGTGTCGATGAAGTTGACCCCGGCGGCGGCCACCGCCACCGCCAGTTCCCCCTCGCCCGGCTCCCGGACCTCGATCGGCCCGTACCGCATGGCCTGGGGGCCGCCGAACTGCTCGATGCGCACGCCGTGGGACTGGGTCACCCGCTCAGTCTGCCTCGAGCCCGGTCGGGGGCCGGACCTCCCGCTCACTCCACCACGGTGACGTAGTCGAGGGCGTCGATGTCGAAGCCCGGCAGCCAGTCGGCGAGCACCTGCAGCACCGGCACCTCGCCGCCGATCTGGCACAGGACGGCGATCCCGCCCAGCCAGACCCGGTGCACCAGCAGGTATTCCGGCGGCAGGTTGAGCTTGAGCCCGATCGACCACTGCGGCCGCCGCGGGTCGTTGATGTGGGTGAACAGGTCACGCATCCAGGCACGCGAGAAGGTCCACGAGGTGTGCCGGGCCGGTTCGAGGAACGGCGAGAGATACTCCAGCAGGCCGTGCGGATCGATCTCGATCGAGGACTTGATGAAGCCCTCCTCGCGCAGCCCGGTGACCACCTCCCGGTCGCGCTCGGCCAGGGCCAGGGTGAGCAGCTGGCCGATCTGCGGTGGCATGCCGTCCGGCAGCCGCTTGACGGCCCCGAAATCCAGGACGCCGAAGCGCCCGTCGGCGGTCAGCCGGTAATTGCCCGGGTGGGGGTCGGCGTGCAGCAACCCGGCCCGGGCCGGTCCGGCCAGCAGGAACTCCATGTACCGGCGGGCCACCAGGTCGCGGGAGTCCTTCTCGCCGTGCGCGATCAGCTGCGACAGCGGCACCCCCTCGAGCCACTCCGAGACGATCAGGTGCTCACTCGATCGCAGCACGTCGGGGATGGCGAACACCTCGTCGCCGGCGAACGCCGCCGCGAAGGTGTGCTGCGACTGGGCCTCGAGGGTGTAGTCGAGCTCCTCGGACATCCGGGCGCGCAATTCGCCGAGGATCGGCTTGATGTCCAGCCCGGGGATCCAGCCGGCAGCCAGCCGCCCCATCCGGCTGACCTGGGTCAGGTCCGACAGCAGGGCCTCACGCGCGCCCGGGTACTGGACCTTGACCGCGACCTCCCGTCCGTCCTTCCACACCGCGCGGTGCACCTGGCCGATCGAGGCCGCCGCCGCGGGGGAGTCGTCGAAGTCGACGAAGTTGCGCCGCCAGCGAGGGCCCAGCTCGGTGGCCAGCACCTTGTGCACGGTCGCGGCCGGCATCGGCGGGGCGGCGTCCTGGAGCTTGGTCAGGGTCGCCCGGTAGGGGCCGGCCAGTTCCTCGGGCATGGCGGCCTCGAACACGCTGAGGGCCTGGCCGAACTTCATCGCCCCGCCCTTGAGCTCCCCCAGCACCTTGAACAGCTGCTCCGCCGTGCGGGCCTGCACCTCGGCGGCGACCAGCTCGGCGGGCCGCCCGCCCACCCGTTTGCCGAGTCCCACAGCGGTCCGTCCGGCCAGGCCCAGGGGCAGGGTGGCCAGCTTGGCCGTCCGGGTGACCGCGCGCCGCGGCAGATCGCTCACCGGGCCATTGTCGCTGCTGTCGGACCGGATGGGAGCCCATGGCACCCGCACGCCGGGTGCGGGCTCCATTCCCGGCGGGAGACCAGCCCCTCGGGCAGGTCGATCTCGAGCGTTGCCGAGACCGACGCCGGACGGCGCGTCCCCCCGCCAGGCGCCGGGTCGCCGTCCAGCAGGGCCAGTACCTGCAGGGCGGCCACCGACGCGGCGAGCTGGGCACTGGCCGTCTCCTCGGCCACCACGGCGCCCGAGGCGTCCCCGGCCCGGCCGCCGAGCAGCTGGGCGAGCACCCGGGGCCAGGCGGGGTCGCGGTCGGCGCGGTGCAGGTCGAGGCAGCGCAGGCAGGCGGACTCGCCCGGGATCACCAGGGGGCCGACGATCAGGCTGCCCTCCCGGATCACGATCGACAGGTGGGGGACGTCGTCCGCCAGCAGGTGCTGGGCGCCGATGGCGTCCGCGGCGTCCGGTTCGATCAGTACCACCAGCTCGGGCGGCCGGTGCTGGGGGTTCTCGCGTGCCTCGCCCGCGGCGCGCGTGATCGCGGCCCGGACGGCGTCCTGCCGGCGGCTGCCGAGATCGGCCACTTGCGCTCCCGCGGGGGCCAGGTCACCCGGCTGCACTCGGCCGGCGTCCACGATGTCGAGCCGGCCGACCCCGGCGGCGGCCAGGGTGGCCGCCAGGGTGGCGCCGACCCGGCCGGCGCCGACGATCCGGACGCCGAGCCGGCGCCGGGCGGCCAGTCGGTACCACCCGTCGTCCGGTGCCGGGGCATGCGCGGCGGGCGCGGCGCCGGGCACCAGCGACCAGGCCGCAGCGTCCGGGGCGAGCCGTTCACGATCGGCCCCCAGCTCGGCCAGCCACACCCGATCGGTGGGTCGGGTCAGGCCCACGCCCGACTCGGCCAGCAGGGCCACCAGGGCGTGCTCGCGGACGTCCGACTGCCGGCCACGGGCCGCGGGATCCACCACATGCCCCTGAGCGAGGACGGTCAGCAGCCGTCGGTCGGTGGGCCCCATTCCGTCCAGGACGGTTCCCCAACGGCCGTCGAGGCCGATCTGCACGGATGACGGGCTGCGCCAGGCGACCCGCAGGCCGGGTTTGATCCGAATCTGCACCAGGGGAGCCTGTCAGCGGCTCGGGCTGTCCCGCTGCGCCTGTCCACAGCGGCCCGCCGACCTGTGGACGATGCCGCGGTCAGCCGGGCGGCCGCGCCGGGCGATCGACCGGATGATCCGGCTGCGGCGGCGATGCCTCGACCGGGACCAGAGGCCTCAGGTCCGGGCGCTTGGCGAGGATCCGATCGCCGGAGGACTCGCCGCGCAGTCGCCGGGTGGCCCAGGGCAGCAGGTGCTCGCGCGCCCAGCGGGCGTCCTGCTCCAGCCGCTCGCGACGGGGGGCGAGGGCCCGGGCCGGCAGCGGGTCGGCCCACTCGCCGGTGACGTCCAGCCCGTGCAGCGCCGCGTAGGCGGCCTCGGCCACCCGGCGGTGCCCCTCGGAGGTCATGTGGATGCGATCCTCGGCCCACATCCGCCAGTCCTGCAGGAAGCTCAGGCCCCACTGGTGGATCACCCGGGCACCGTGCCTGCGGGCGATCGAGTGGATGTGCGCGCTGTAGACCGCCGCCCGCCCCCGGGTCCGCTGCACCACGGGTGCCCCGCGCGGGTCGGTCGGGGTGGCCATCAGCACGTCCGCGCCGCTCGCCCGGATCCGGGCGACAGCCCGTTCGAGCCGCAGGGCGAGGGCGTCGATGTCGGCCCGGGGCCGCAGGATGTCGTTGCCCCCGCCGACGATCGAGACCAGCGCCGGCCCCAGCTCGAGTGCGGCGTCCAGCTGGCGGGTCACGATGTCGTCCAGCAACCGCCCCCGGACGGCGAGGTTGGCGTAGGCGAAGTCCTCGCCCGCCTGGTGGGCATCGGCGGCGAGCCGCTCGGCCAGTCGGTCCGCCCAGCCGCGGTACCTTCCGTGCCGGTCCGGGTCGGGGTCGCTCATCCCCTCGGTGAACGAGTCACCGAGCGCCACGTAACTGCTCCACCGCTGCTGCACGTCCGGCAGCCTAATCAGGCGGCCCGATCAGGCACGGCCGGTCCGGGCGGCCCGGGACGACGGGTCCAAGGCCCGCGAACGGGCGCCGACGCCGGGACAGGACACAGAACGGCGGGCCACCCGCGTGGGGTGCCCGCCGTCCGATGCCCGTGGTCCCGGGGGTGCCGGGAGCGGCTCGATCAGGCGACGACGACCAGGTCAGACGATCAGGCCAGACGATCAGTCGTCGTGTCCGAGAGTGTCAGGCCTTGCCGAGGATGCGGTTGAGGTTGGTACCGCACACCGGGCACTTGCCCTTGGCCATCCGGCGACCGTTGGTCTCGACGATGTTGCCCTCGGCCTGGCGCTTCTCCTTGCACTTCACGCAGTAGAACTCGCCGCTGTAGGTGTCGGCCATGCTGGCTCCTTGTTCGATGGTGCTGTCCGTGTCGGTCCGACGGCGGTCTGCCGTCGCCGGGCGGGCCGGCGCTGCGGGGCACCCGACGTGCCCGGGAACCCCGGCCCCGAGGACCGGGATTCACCCTAGCCGACCACGCAGAGTGCTCCCGACAAGCGGCCCCACGGCTGGCGCGTCATCCACAGGACATCCCGGGGCCGTCCGCACCGAGCGCACGCCGCCGGGATCACGTCAGGAACGCCGCAGACCGTGGGCTCGGGCGGCCCCCGGGGCGCCTCGGTGACCGGCCGGCGTGATCGTCGGCGCGGAGCGGGTGCGCCGTCCCCGATGATCACTCAGCGTCACGAAGTGATCGGTGTCAGCGGACCCGCCCGGGCACGGGAAGGCCCCGGTCGGGAGCGGTGCGCCTTCCCCAGCACACCGTCCCCGGACCCGGGGCCGAGAAGGACGCTAGGGGCGGCCGGGATGGCGGTCAACGCGAACGGGAACACTGGTCCGCGCGCCTGTGGAGGGCCCTGTGGACCGGCTGGGGACACCCTCGGTCCTCCTGTCGATTGTCCGTCGATCACCGGGGGACAACGTGTGGACGTCGACCCGGGTCGGCACCTCGACAGGGCTCTGACCTGCGCCTTTCTCGTCCCGAGGGTGTGGGCGAAAAATTGTTCGGCCCCGCCGGGGCCCGCCGGGCCGCGATGGGCTCTCGGCTCCGGGCCGGATGACCCGGGGGCCGGCTCCGCGGCGCCGGGTACCCTCGCGGCATGCCCCCCGCCAGTCGAGGTGAACCCTCGCCGGAGCGGCCGCTGGTCGACGTCCGGCGCAGCGCCCGGCGGCGGCGCACGGTGTCGGCCTACCGCGAGGGCGACCGGGTTGTGGTGCTCCTGCCGGCCCGGTTCACCCGGGCCGAGGAACGCGAGTGGGTCGACCGGATGCTGGCCCGGCTGGACCAGCACGAGCGCCGTCGCCGTCCCAGCGACCGGGATCTGGTCGAGCGCGCCGAGGAGCTGTCCCGCCGGTACCTGGCCGGGCGGGCCCGGCCGGCATCGGTGGCCTGGGTGGACAACCAGAATCGCCGGTGGGGCTCGTGCAGCCCGGGCGAGGGCACGATCCGGCTCAGCTCACGGCTGCAGGGGATGCCCGGCTGGGTCGTGGACTACGTGCTGCTGCACGAACTGGCCCACCTGATCGAGCATGATCACTCGGCCCGGTTCTGGCAGTTGCTGGCCGGCTACCCGCGCACCGAACGGGCCCGCGGATTCCTGGAGGGGTTCAGCGCAGCCCGGCATGCCGGGTCCATCGACCAGCAGGACGACCTGCTGCTGGGTCAGCCGGACTGACCCGTGGACGCCGTCGCCGGTGAGGGCGCCGACCCGGTGGGTGCCAGCCGGGTGCGGGCCAGTTCCACCGCCCGCCGGACGCTGTGGTCGACCCCGAACGCGAGTTCGGTCGGCAGCTGCCCGACCGGGAACCACGCCACGTCCAGCGACTCCTCGCTGACCACGGGGTCGGTGAGTTCGCTGAGCAGGGCGAACTCGACGTCCAGGTGCCAGTCGACGACCGCCGGACGGCACGGCGCCCCGTGCCGGGACAGGATCACCGGATCGGGGAGTACCTGACCGTGTAACCCGGTCTCCTCCAGTGCTTCCCGGGCCGCTGCGCCGATCATCGTCCGGTCGCCGGGCTCCAGGTGCCCCCCGGGTTGCACCCACCGGTTCAGCTTGGAGTGCAGCACCAGGCAGGTGTGGGTGAGGTCGGTGGACAGCACGATCGCCGAGGCGGTCACGTGGGCCGGGGCGGCGTCGCGGGTGAGCAGGGCGGGTCCGTCCTCGTCCAGCAGGGCCCGCCAGGCCCACGCCTCGAACCGGTCCTCGGCGCTCTCCCGCGGGGCGCGGGCGAGCGCGTGTCTCAGGTCGGCGACCAGGTCCTCACCCGGCATCCAGCTGGTCACGGGCGCCCGCCCTCGCCGTCCTCGTTGCCCTCGCCGGTCTCGTCGCTCTCGCCGGTCTCGCGGTTCTCGGCGCTCTCGGGTGCCTCGCCGTCGCTCTCCTGCCGGGCGGCGGCATCGAGCAGTTCGGCCAGCGCAGCGTCCATCGCATCGCCGTGCTCGCCCGAGGCGATCTGGACGCCGCCGCGCGCGAACGCGGCCGGGTCGTCGAAGGCCTCGGTCGTGGGGACCAGGTCGGGATGACTCCACAACCGGTCGCGCCCGTCGACCCCGCGCTCGGCGGTCAGGGCCGCCCACACCGCCGCGGCCTCCCGCAGCCGGCGGGGGCGCAGTTCCAGGCCGACCAGGGAGGCGAAGGTGTGCTCGGCCGGGCCTCCGGCCGCTCGGCGGCGGCGCAGGGTCTCGCGCAGGGCGTCCGCGTGCGGAAGCGAACCGGCGGCGGCCGCGTTGACCACCTCGTCCACCCAGCCCTCCACCAGGGCGAGGGCCACCTCGAGCCGGTCCAGGGCGGCCTGCTGCTCGGGGGTGCGCTGCGGCTCGAACAGCCCGCTGGACAGCGCCGACTGCATCGCCTCGACATCCGAGGGGTCGATCTCGCGCACCGCCTGCTCGATCCGCTCGGTGTCGATCTGGATTCCCCGGGCGTAGTCGGTGACCAGCGCCAGGATGTGCGGTCGCAGCCACGGCACGGCCGAGACCAGCCGGGCGAAGGCGGCCTCGCGCAGGGCCAGATAGAGCCGGACCTCGTCGATCGGCAGCTCGAGCCCGTCTCCGTAGTCGGTCACGTTGGTCGGGATGAGCGCCACCCGGCCGGCGGTGAGCAGTGGCAGCCCGGTGTCGCCACCGCCGACCACCTCGCGGGCGAGGGCTCCGATCGCCTGGCCCAGTTGCATGCCGAAGAAGCTGCCCGCCATCGAGCGCATCATCGGCAGGGCCTGGCCGATCATGGGCCGCATCTCCTCCGGGGTCTGGGAGGTCAGGGCGTCGGCCAGGGCCGCGGCCACACTCTCGGCGATCGGCTCGACCACGCCCTTCCAGGTGGGCAGGGTGCGCTCCACCCATTCCGCCCGGCTCCAGGCGTGGGTCCGTGCACTGGCCGGGGGCAGATCGGTGACCCGGTCGAGCCAGAGGTCGGCGGTGCGGACTGCTTCGGCCACGGCGCGTTCCTGCGATCCGGTCAGGGTCGGGTCGCCGTCCTGGGCGGCCACGTGCCGGGCGATGTCCCGGGCGACGTCCCAGTTGACCGGCCCGGAGGAGTCCGTGGTGGCCATCAGCCGCTGGACCTGGGAGAACATCGCCTGCACGGACGCCGTGTCGGTCTGCATGCCGGGGATGTTCGACAGCATCTCGCGCAGCTCGGGGGGCAGTTCGCCGGGGGGTCCCCCCGGGACGCCGCCGAACAGGGCGCGCATCATCTCCGCCAGCGGGTCCTCGCCGCCGGGCCGATCGGGATCCGGACGGTCGCGGTCGGGCTCGTCCGGCAGGTTGCCGCTCATGGCTGGTACTCCTCGCTGCGGGGTGGCGGGTGGGGTGGTCCTGCCACGTGGCTCAACGCTAGTGCCCGCGGTGATGTGCCGACACGGCACGTAACCTTGGGCAGATGAGCGAGGAGGCAGTCGTGGCCGGTGCCACCGGGGCGGCCGGGCGGGCCGAAGGCCCGGGGGCCGACGGTCCCGCCGTCCCCGCCGTCACCGAGCGTTCCGGCCGCTCGCTCGGGCGGTTGCACCCCACCACCGCCATGCTCATGGTCAGCCTGCTGGCGCTGGTGCTGCTGCTGGCGGCGTCCTCGGTGCTGCCGGTGCCGTACGCGGTGATGTCGCCGGGGCCGGCGACCAACACCCTCGGGGAGCAGCAGGGGACGCCGCTGATCGCGGTCAAGGGCGCGACCACCTACCCGACCTCCGGGGGGCTGGACCTGACCACCGTGCGGATCTACGGCGGTGAGGGCCGCCGGGTGACCTTGTGGCAGGTGGTCAGCGGCTGGCTCAGCCCCGAGGTCACGGTGGTCCGTGAGGAGGCGATGTTCCCGCCGGGCCAGACCGCCGAGGAGACCAAGGAACAGAACCAGCAGCTGATGGCCTCCTCGCAGGAGAGCGCCACGGCGGCCGCGCTGACGGCGCTCGGCTACTCGGTTCCCCGGCACATGCAGGTGCTCTCCTTCGCCGAGGACTCCCCGTCCCGGGGGGTGCTGGCCGAGGGCGACCAGGTGATCTCGGTCGGCGGAACCCCGGTCGGCGGCGGTGATGCCCTGCGGGCGGAGCTGCAGAAGGTCACCCCGGGGGAGAAGGCCCGCCTGGTCGTGCGGCGCGCGGGCCGCGAGGTGTCCCTGGACGTGCCCACCACCACCGGGTCCACGGGGGCGACCGTGATGGGGGTGATCGTCAAACCGGCGTTCACCTTCCCGTTCGACGTCACGATCCAGATCGAGAACGTCGGCGGCCCCAGCGCCGGCACGATGTTCGCACTCGGGATCATCGACAAGCTCACCCCGGGGTCGATGACCGACGGGCGCACCGTGGCCGGCACGGGCACGATCACCGAGGACGGCGTGGTCGGCCCGATCGGGGGCATCCGGCAGAAGATGGTCGGCGCGCGGGAGGCGGGCGCCTCGGTGTTCCTGGCTCCGGCCGACAACTGCCCGGACGTCGTGGGGTACGTCCCCGAGGGCCTGTCGGTGATCAGGATGGCCACCCTGGCCGAGGCCCGGGCGGCTCTGGAGGAGGTCCGCTCCGGCGGGCCGGACAGCACCCGGCTCCCGCGCTGCAGCTGACCCGGGTCGTGCCGTTCGGTTCGGTCGGCCCAGTCGTACCGCGGTCGTGGTGATCCGCGCCCTCAGCCGTCCAGGGTGGTGCGCAGCGCCGTGATCAGATCCGGGATCAGCTCCGGGCCCACGGCGACCCGGTCGTCGCTGTCGTGGGCACGCGAGCGGACGGCGCAACCGCTGGTTCCGTCGCGCAACACGGCCGCGGCCAGCCGGACGTCGATCCGGTCCGGGTGCTGGGCGGCCGCCTCGGCGTCCGGGCCGAGTTCGGCCTCCGCGGACGGCGGCAGCACCACGCGCTCGATCACCACCGCCGTGCCGTCCACGGACGGAGGCCAGGTGATCCGGCCGAGCAGGTCCTCGAGGGCGACGATCTCGGGCAGGTCGTCCTGCTCGACCGCGGTGAGGTGTTCGGCGTCCGCACGGGCTGCGGCCACCACGGCCTCGGGCAGTCGTTCGGCCAGTCCGGGGTCACGGTCCAGGGCGCCCGCGGTCCGGACCAGCGCGAACAGCCGCAGCGGTCCGTCCCAGCCGTCGGCCGCGACATGGTGCTCGAGTTCGCGGACCAGGGTCAGCACCGCCTGCCCGCGGGCTCCGTTCGCCGTCATGGTGGCGATCCTGTCACGGGAGGGCCTGTGGGCCCGGTGGGGCCGGTCCGATCGGTTCCCCCGTCGGCAGGGAACTGTCACCGGCATCGATTAAGTTGACTTCCCGTGAGCCCTGACGCCGACTCGCCCCGTGGTCCCGGTCGCCCGAGTTCTGCCGGAGGTCGAGGAACCGCCAGCCCGCCCGGGCGCCGGCGCGGCGCCCTCGCGCCCACGCTGGCGATCCTCGGCGTCCTGATCGTCCTGATCCTCGGTCTGGCCTCGATCTGGACCGATGTCCTCTGGTATTCGCAACTCGGGTTCACCGAGGTCTTCCGGACCCGGTTGCTGACCGAGATCGGCCTGTTCGTGGTGGCCGGGCTGCTCACCGGCGGCACCGTCTTCGCCGCGATGACCATCGCCTATCGTTCCCGCCCGGTGTACGCGCCGGTGGCGGTCGACCAGGCCAGCCTCGAGCGGTACCGCGAGACCATCGAACCGCTGCGGCGGCTGGTCACGATCGCCGTCCCGGCGGCGCTCGGCCTGTTCGCCGGCTCGGCGGCCAGCCAGCGCTGGGAGACCTTCCAGCTGTGGTGGAACCGGGTGCCGTTCGACCAGGTCGACCCGCAGTTCGGGATGGACATCGGCTTCTTCGTCTTCACCCTGCCCTGGCTGCAGTTCGTCGTCGGGTTGCTCACCACGATCACCGTGCTGACCGCCCTGGTCTCGGTGATCACCCACTATCTCTACGGCGGCCTACGGGTGCAGGGGCCGGCGCCGCGGTTGACCTCGGTGGCCCGCATCCACCTGTCGGTGATCGCGGCTGCCTTCCTGCTGCTGCGCGCCGTCGACTACTGGATCGGCCGCTACGCCATGACCACCAAGCAGCCCACCTCGCGGTTCGTGGGCTCGACGTTCACCGGCCTGTCCTACACCGACGCCAACGCGACCCTGAACGCGCGCGGGGTGCTGGCGGCGATCGCGGCGATCATCGCGATCCTGTTCCTGGTGGGGGCCTTCGTCGACCGCTGGCGGATGCTGCCGTTGTACGGCGTGGTGCTGCTGGTGATCTCCGCCGTGGTGATCGGAGGGATCTACCCGGCGGTGGTGCAGCGGTTCCGGGTGAACCCGAGCCCGCAGTCCTACGAGCTGCCGTACCTGAAACACAACATCGACTCGACCCGAGCTGCCTACGGGCTGGATCAGGTCAAGACCCAGGCCTATCGGGCCCAGACCGAGGCCTCGCCCCAGGACCTGCGGGACGACGCCAACAGCATCCCGGGCATCCGGCTGCTCGACCCGGCGCTGGTCAGCGACACCTTCAAGCAGCTCGAGCAGAACAAGCAGTACTACCAGTTCGCCGACGCGCTGGACGTCGACCGGTACACGGTCAACGGGCAGTCGCGCGATGCGGTGGTGGCCGTCCGCGAGCTCAACCTCGGCGGCGTGCCGGCGGACAAGCGCAACTGGTTCAACGACCACTTCGTCTACACCCACGGCTTCGGCCTGGTCGCGGCCTTCGGCAACGAGCCCTCCTCGACCGGGGCGCCGGCCTTCTTCGAGGGCGGGATCCCGGTGCGGGGCACGTTGGGCAAGTACGAACCGCGGATCTACTTCGGCGAGGAATCGCCGGAGTACTCGATCGTCGGCGGGCCGCCTGACGGTCCCAAGCGTGAGCTGGACTACCCGGACGACGCCAGCCCGACCCAGCAGGCCAACACCACCTACACCGGCAAGGGTGGGGTCGAGGTGGGCTCGCTGCTGCGGCGGACCCTGTACGCGCTGAAGTTCCGGGAGCAGAACATCCTGCTCTCCCAGGGAGTCACCGATCAGTCGCGGATCATGTACCACCGCAACCCGCGCGAGCGGGTGGAGAAGGTGGCCCCGTACCTGACGCTGGACGGCGACCCCTACCCGTCGGTGGTCGACGGCCGGGTGGTGTGGATCGTCGACGGGTACACGACCTCGAACCGTTACCCCTACTCGTCGTTGAGCTTCCTCGACCAGGCGACCGCGGACTCGCTGACAGCGAGCTCGACCTCGGTGGCCGCGCTGGCCCAGGAACAGGTCAACTACATCCGCAACTCGGTCAAGGCCACGGTTGACGCCTACGACGGCACGGTGACCCTGTACGCGTGGGACGAGGA
The DNA here is from genome assembly GCA_016794595.1 of Kineosporiaceae bacterium. Classification (GTDB taxonomy): domain Bacteria; phylum Actinomycetota; class Actinomycetes; order Actinomycetales; family Kineosporiaceae; genus JADJPO01. The sequence goes on along the minus strand of JAEUJN010000028.1, from coordinate 10,464 downwards.
GGACCCGGTCCTGTCCGCGTGGCGCAAGGTCTTCCCGAGTTCGGTGAAGCCGCTGGCCTCGATCGGCGGCAACCTGATGTCGCACCTGCGCTACCCGGAGGACCTGTTCAAGGTCCAGCGCACCCTGCTCGCGCGCTACCACGTGACCGACTCGGCCGCGTTCTTCAGCGGCGGTGACTTCTGGCAGGTGCCGCCGGAGCCCAACCCGCGGACGGGGACTGCCGCCGGCGCGACCACCCTGCTTCCCCGCCAGCCGGCGTTCTACCTGAGCATCCAGATGCCGGAACAGGATTCCCCGCGGTTCTCGCTGACCTCGACGTTCATCCCCACCCAGGGCGGCCGGAACACCCTGCGCGGCTTCCTCGCGGTGGATGCCGACGCCGGCAGCGAGGCGGGCAAGCGCCGGGAGGACTTCGGGACGCTGCGGTTGCTGCAACTGCCGACGGACACGATCAAGGGTCCGGGGCAGATGCAGAACGACTTCAACGCCAATCCCACGGTGTCCACCGAGCTGAACCTGCTCAGCGGCACCGGCGGAGCCTCCACGGTGGAGAAGGGCAACCTGCTCACGCTGCCGATGGCGGGTGGCTTCCTGTACGTGCAGCCGGTGTACGTGCGGGGCAAGGGCGAGACGTCCTACCCCGTGCTGCAACGGGTGCTGGTCGGGTACGGCAGCAAGATCGGGTTCGCGCCGACACTCGATGCCGCGCTGAACCAGGTGTTCGGCACCTCGCCGTTGACCGCCGGTGGGACCGGTGGCACCGGTGGGACGAGTCCGAGCCCGGGGGCAAGTCCCGGTGCGAGTCCAGGGGCGAGTCCGGGCGCGGGGGCTGACGTGCGGACGAGCCTGCAGCAGGCGCTGTCCGATGCCCAGCGTGCGGTGCAGGACAGTGACGCCGCGCTCAAGGCAGGTGACTTCACCCGGTACGGCGAGGCCCAGACACGGCTGAAGGACGCGATCGCGCGGGCCGTGGCCGCGCAGGGCAGGCTCGGGGAGACCGCGTCGGGGGCGACCCTGAGCCCGGCGCCCACCGGATCGCCGGCCGCTGCGCAGTAGCCCGAGCTGTGATCACAGAGAGGGTGGTGTCGTCCCGAGAGCCGGGGGCGACGCCACCCTCTCGCCGTGATCCAGGAGCCGATTTGCTCGTGGCAGGCTGGTCACGTAGCCTGGCGAAGCCGACGCGGGGTGGAGCAGCTCGGTAGCTCGCTGGGCTCATAACCCAGAGGTCGCAGGTTCAAATCCTGCCCCCGCTACAAATGACGAAGGACCCGGGACGATCTTCCCCGGGTCCTTCGTCGTTTCTGGCGAGGCGAGTCAGGATTTGGAGGAGGGAGCTCAGCGACCGACGGCTCCTGCCCCCGCCTGCGCGGGTCGGCGTGTGGACGTCCTGGCCGTGCCGGTTCGTCTCACCGGTGTGGACGCGTCTCCGCTTGGTGCTGCTTCGCGGACGACCTCTGGGTTCTGGCCCAGAGCGGACCGTGTCCGACACTCTGGCTGAATCGCCGTCGCATCGACCGCGCACTGACCAACGTCCGGCGACTTCGCGATCTCGGCGCGGCGCTCCTGGGCAACATCCGCTCTTGCTTGATATGCGGGTGTCCATGCGCGGTGGTTCCTCGGGCGATCGAGCTCGGCCCGCAGACCAGGAGGCCAGGCTTCGATGAAGGGCTGCGTCGCCGAGTCCCACCACCCGGTGTCTTCCACAAGGAGACCGACATCGCGTTCTCGACCTCTTCGGTTCCTTCGCGGAGTGCAAGGTCGATGAGGTCCAAGAGCCTCTGGATGACCTCACTCTGGCCGGCCTCGAAGCACTGAATGGCGAAGCGCCGCAGGTCGGCTATGAGGAGGTGCAGGAGGAGACTCTCGTGGTCCTCCAGATGCTGAACCACGGCCGGCTGAGCCTCCGGCACGTCGGCCGCAAGCCGGTTCAGGAGGTCCGCCGCCGTCATGGCCACGGCGGAATCATGCCCGATGTAGCGCGCGCTCCTGCCGCGGATAGCGTGCGCCGAGCGCGCGGTACCTGCGGCGTCAGCCCCATCCGGTCAATGCCGCTGGGCGCCTGTTCGCCGTGAGAGGGAGGGTCCGGCGTGGCCGACTCACTAGTGGTGATTATAGTATTCAATGCTATAGTGTTGTCATGGTTGGTCGTGGCTCGCTGTTGCGTGAGGTGATGCTCGAGACGGGCACCACGCAGTCGGAGTTGTCCAGGGTGAGCGGGGTGCGTCAGCCGAGTATCAGCCAGTTCCTGTCGGGCAAGGTCGACCTCAGTGACGATCAGTTGGATCGGCTGCTGTCCTGCATGGGGTACCGCTTGGAGGTGGTGCGGCGTCCGGTCCGCCCGGAGCTGACGCGCTCGGAGCGTCGGTCGTGGGAGCTGCACCGCAGGCTGTCGTCGCACCTGACCCGGACCACCTTGGAGCAGTGGATACCGACCATCGAACGGAACGTAGATCGGTTGACGCAGCGAGTCACGGGCCAGCCGCACGAGCGCAACGTGGAGCGGTGGAGGCGACTCGTCGAGACGCGTGATCTGCTCGGGTTTCACCGGGTGCTGACTGGTCTGGACCGGAACTCGATCGAGATGCGTGAGGTGTCGCCGATGTCGGGCCTGCTGCCGCAGGACGAGCGCACTGCCGTGTTGTCGAAGGCGGGTTGATGCGTCGCGACCAGCTGGAGCACGCCATCCGGACGGCGTGTCAGATCATCGGACGGCCCGAGGTGGTCGTGGTCGGCTCCCAGTCGATCCTTGGCACCTACCGCGAGGACGAGCTGCCGGCTGATGCGACGATGTCGGTCGAGGTCGACATCCTTCCCATGGCAGCGGACAACGAGGAGACCGCGCGGCTCGCGGACCTCATCGAGGGGGTCGCGGGGGAGTTCTCCCCGTTCGAGGAGCTGCACGGGTTCAGCATCGACGGCGTCGACCTGGAGACGCCGCGCTGCCGGCCGGGTGGCGGGATCGCCTGGTCAAGGTTCAGAACGCCAACACGGCTGCCCCGTCAGGGGATCCGCAGTTCACCGGATGGTGCCTGGACAAGGAAGACCTCTGCGTCGCCAAGCTCTGCGCGCTGCGGGAGAAGGACCGCAACTTCGTCATCGCGCTGCTGCATGCCGGACTGGTCGACCCGGCGATCATCACGGCTCGACTCCCCACCGTTGAGGATCGGTACCGAACGGCCGCGGACAGGGCGGCGGGCTGGCTGAGCTCGCTGCAGAAGTAGAGCACCGCCACTTGTGAGCGGGACATCCCGGGACGGCCGGCATCGCGTGAGATTGAGAACGCCAAGCTGAGACCTTGAGTACGGCAGTACCAAGACGATCCGGACACCGAGCAACGGGTGAGACCGCGCCGTCTTGCCTCATGACCCAGAGCTCGCAGGTTCGATCCTGCCCCCACTGCAGCTCTTGTCCTTGGCGAGTCGAGGACTTGGGAGGAGGGCCGCGAGGGACGAGCGGCCGAGAGCGCGCCCCGTGAGCGGACGGTGCCGCGACGATCCCTTGGGGCGCGCGGGCGTTCGGACGTGTGCGAGCGTCTCGCCCGTGATCGACCGTCCCGGCTCGAGACGTGGCAGGCGTCGTTCGAGGAGGACCGGCAGTTGGATTGGCGGTGCGGGCGTTGCGTGGGATGCCGCGTTCGGTCCCGCGATCAGTCCCGCGACCGTGGCGGCGACCCGAGAACGCCGATCCCCGTGCGGTGCTCGAAGACCAGGTGGGTCTCGGTACCTCGGACGACGCGGTGCACGGTGATGTGCCGCAGCACGAGGTCTCGCAAGGCCTCGGCGTCCGCGACGGCCACGTGCAGGTGGAAGTCATCGGCCCCCGCGACATGGAAGGCCTGCAGGACGCCGGGAACGCGGACCAGCTCGTCGTACAGGCTGGTGACGAGCTCCTGGCTGTGGCTACCGAGCCGGACCTTGATGACCGCCTGCAAGGGGTAGCCGAGAGCGGCTGGATCGATGACCAGCCGGCGTCCCCTGATGACCCCGGCCTCCCGCAGGGCGCGAATCCGGTAGGCGCACGTGGACTCCGCCTGGCCCAGCCGGGCGGCCAGGGCCTTGTTGGGCACCTCGGCGTTCTCGCTGAGGGCCGCGAGGATGCGCAGGTCGAGATCGTCCAGAGCCGATGGCGCAGGTTGTTTCTTCGTCAAGCTGCGCCGCCTCCTCTGGCCTGCTGATTGCTGGGGTCGAGCACTATCGAGCTGAGGGCTACTCGTTCGACAGGATATCTGGTCAGACGTTGGCGAATCCGCGCAGAATTCGGTCATGATGCGATCGTTCGACGGATTCGACTCCCTCGCCGTCCACGCCGGCCGTGAGGATCTCGCCGAGTTGGGCGTCCATGCCCTGCCGATCGACCTGTCGACGACGAACCCGCTACCGGACGTCGAGCGCGGCGGGCTCTCGTACGAGGCGATGGCCGCCGGGGATCACCCGACAGCCGAGGGGGGCCTGGTCTACGCCCGGCTGTGGAACCCGACGGTGGCCCGCTTCGAGAGCGCGCTCGCCCAGCTGGAGAGGGCCGAGGCCGCGGTTGCCCATGCCTCGGGCATGGCCGCGATGACGGCCGCCGTCCTGGCGTGCACGTCCCTGACCGGCAAGCGACACGTGGTCGCCGTCCGACCGCTGTACGGGGGCACCGACCACCTGCTCGCCTCCGGGTTGCTCGGGGTCGAGGTGACCTTCTGCTCCGAACAGGACGTCGAGGCCTCGCTGCGCCCGGACACGGGTCTGGTGGTCCTGGAGACGCCGGCCAACCCCACCCTCGAACTGGTGGACATCGCTGCCGTCGTGGCCCGAGCAGGCGAGGTCCCGGTGCTGGTGGACAACACCTTCGCCACCCCGGTGCTGCAGAACCCGGTGGCTCTCGGGGCGGCGATGTCGCTGCACAGCGCCACGAAGTACCTCGGGGGCCACGGGGACGTCATGGGCGGCGTCATCGCCTGCTCCGAGCAGACGGCATCACTCCTGCGGCGGGTGCGTGCGGTCACCGGCGGCCTGCTCCACCCGCTGGCGGCGTACCTGCTCCACCGAGGGCTGGCAACCTTGCCGGCTCGGGTCCGGGTGCAACAGGCCTCGGCTCGGGAGGTGGCGACCTTCCTGAGCGGGCACCCGGCCATCGCGCGGGTCTACTACCCAGGCGTGGACGGCGACCCGCGGGGGCTGCTCGGCAGGCAGATGCGCGGTACCGGCGCGATGATCGCCGTCGCTCTCGAGGGCGGCCCGGACGCCGCCGCGCGGCTCACGTCGTCCGTGAGGCTGTTCACCCACGCGGTCTCCCTCGGCGGCGTCGACTCCCTGATCCAGCTCCCGGCTGCGCTCACCCATCGACCGGTGGCCGAGCACGCTCGGCCGGCCGCGGGCGTCGTGCGGCTGTCGATCGGTCTGGAGGACCCGGCCGATCTGATCGCCGATCTCGACCAGGCCCTGGGTGTCCAGAGCACTCCATGGGTCCGGAGCAGCGCCACGGCCCGAAGTATCCTGAATACCCCTGATGTCACGACCACGGATACCTCCGCCTCGCGCCGGCGCTCCACGGCGTGTGCCACGTCGTCCGCCACGGGCGCCCTCGCCGCCCCGCGCGAGCCCCACCGGGCAGCTCTGCCCTGACTCGACCACGCGGACCGCGCGGACCACGCCACTGCACCCGGAGACAGCGATGGACATCGTCAGCGAGATGAACGCGACCGGCGCCAACGACTCGGCTGACGCGGCTGACGCCACCATGCCCGACCCCTGCGGCCCCTTCCCCTCACCGGCACCCGAGCGTGACCTGGCGACCCTGGAGCAGATCGTCGGGCGCGTCCGCTGGCTCTCGGCGGCCATGGTCGATGCCGCGAACGCGGGCCGGCCGAACGAGTCCGGCGTCAAGGTCGGCGGCCACCAGGCATCGAGTGCCTCCATGGTCGAGATCATGGTCGCGCTGTGGTTCAGCGAGCTGTCGAGAACCGACCGGGTCTCGGTGAAGCCGCACGCCTCGCCCGTGCTGCACGCCGTCAACTACCTCCTCGACGATCTCGACGAGGCCTACCTGCCGACGTTGCGCGCGAAGGGGGGCCTGCAGTCCTACCCCTCCCGGCTTGCCGACCCCGACACCGTCGACTTCTCCACCGGATCCGTGGGCATCGGCGCCACGGCCGCACTGTGGGCGGCCATGGCCCACCGCTATCTCGCCTCCCACGTGCCGCAGGCGCCGGCGGCGGGCCGGTTCATCAGCCTGCTCGGAGATGCCGAGCTCGACGAGGGCGCCATCTGGGAAGCGGTCATGGACCCGGCCGTGGCCAAGCTCGGGGAGCTGTTGTGGGTCGTCGACCTCAATCGGCAGTCCCTGGACAGAGTGGTCCCGGACATCCAGATCACCAAGTTGCAGGGGATGTTCGCGGCGGCCGGGTGGCAGGTCATCGTCCTGAAGTGGGGCCGGCTGATCTGCCGGCTGTTCGAGCGGCCAGGCGGCCAGATCCTGCGGGCGCGGCTCGAGGCGATGCCGAACGAGGAGTACCAGCGGATGCTGCGGGTCGATCCCTCGCAGATCGCCGACCGCATCCTCGCGGGCCTGGAGGGCACGGCAGGCCTCGCCCAGCTCGAAGGGTTGCTCGCGGGCCTCGCGCCCGCCGACCTCGCGGCCGCCGTCCGCGATCTCGGAGGGCACGATGTCGGCCTGCTGGTGGACACCTTCCGCACCGTCGAGACCCACCGGCCCACCGTCGTCTTCGCCTACACCGTCAAGGGTCGTGGCCTACCCACCGAGGGCCATCCCAACAACCACTCCGCGCTGCTCACGCCGGCGCAGATGGACGCCCTCGCGCTCACCTCGGGGGTGAGCCGGCAGCGGCCCTGGCAGCGTTTCGAGCCGCAGACCGCAGCCGGCCGCCTGTGCGCGGAGCGGGGGCGAGCCCTGCGTCGCGACCCGGTGGCGGCGACGTCCGCCCTGACGGTGCCGAACGGGCTCGGGCACGGCTACCGCAAACCCATCAGCACCCAGGCCGCGCTCGGGCGGCTCCTGACCGATCTGCCGCGGGACGCCCCGCAGGTCGCGGCCCGGGTGGTCACCTGCTCCCCGGACGTCGCCTCGTCCACGAACCTCGGCGGATGGATCAACAAGACCGGCGTGTGGTCGGTCGAGGACCGGCACGACTGGTTCGCCGACGACGCCGACCGGGTGCTGCGCTGGCAGGAGAACAGCACGGGCCGGCACATCGAACTCGGCATCGCCGAGGTCAACCTGGTCTCGCTGCTGGGCGAGCTCGGCGCGACCTGGTCGCGCTGGGGCGAGCGGCTCATCCCGATCGCGAGCCTGTACGACCCGTTCGTCAGCCGTGCCCTCGAACCGTGGTCCTACGGCCTCTACGCCGGCGGGCAGTCGATCCTCGTCGGGACGCCGTCCGGGGTCACCCTCGCCTCCGAGGGCGGCGCGCACCAGTCCATCACCACGCCCTCGATCGGGCTGGAGCAGCCGGGCTGCGTGGCCTGGGAGCCGGCCTTCGCACACGACCTGGAGTGGTGCTTCCTGCACGCCATGGGCCAGGTCGGCGTCCAGGGAGGGACGTCGGCGTACTTCCGGCTGTCCACCCGCCCGATCGATCCGGCACTGGCGGCGGTTCCGGACGACCCCGCGTTGCAGGAACGCCGTCGGCTCCAGGCGGTCGCCGGTGGCTACCGGATGCCGGCCGCGCACCGGGCGCGGGAGGAGGATGTCACCCTGGTGGGGGTCGGGGCGATCATGCCCGAGGTGCTCGCGGCGGCGGGGATGCTCGAGGCGCGGGACATCCGGGCCGGGGTGATCTGCCTGACCAGCCCCGACCTCGTCTTCCGCTCCTTCCAACAACGCGGCAGCCGCGTGCCAGGGCTGGGTGGCAGCATCCTCGACGAGCTCCTCCCCGCCGAGCACCCCGCCCCGCTGGTCACCGTGCACGACGGCCACCCGCACACCCTGGCGTTCCTCGCGGCCGCGCGCGGGGACCGGATCCGGTGCCTGGGGGTGAGCACGTTCGGCAAGTCCTCCAGCCTCGCCGACGCCTACGCGCTGCACGGCTTGGACACCACTGCCATCGCCGATGCAGCGATGACCATGGCTCGAGCCGGGTGAGTGGACCCCGGGTCACTGGCTGCCACGAAGAAGTGACATCCTGCGTTCCGGGGGGCCGATCCGTGCACGGCTGGTGATCCGATGATGGACGCCGATCGGTCAGGCCGCTACGCTCCGGCGCGTGCCGGGGCCACCGGTCCCGGCGTGCTTCGCACCGTGCGAGCAGTGAGGGAGACCCACGATGGCTGAACGGGCGACACCCGGACGGGGCAGCGACTACAGCGAGGCCGATCGGCACGATGACATCAAGGTCCTGCACGGGCTCGGCTACGCCCAGGAGCTCGAGCGTCGGATGGGCAAGTTCTCCAACTTCGCCATCTCGTTCTCGATCATCTGCATCCTCTCCGGCGGGATCAACTCGCTGGGGCAGGCGACCTCGGGTGCCGGCGGCGCCGCCATCGGCATCGGCTGGCCGGTCGGCGTCCTGATCTCGGGCCTGTTCGCCCTCGGGCTGGCCCAGATCAGTTCCGCCTACCCGACCGCCGGCGGGCTGTACCACTGGGGCTCGATCCTCGGGAACCGGTTCACCGGGTGGCTGTCCGCCTGGCTCAACCTGCTCGGCCTGGTCACCGTGCTCGGTGCGATCAACGTGGGCACCTTCTACTTCTTCTTCGGGGCCTTCGGTGAGGCCCTCGGCATCGAGGACACCCTGGCCGACCGGGTGATCTTCGTGGCCGTCATCACCGGCCTGCAGGCGCTGATCAACCACTTCGGGATCGGCCTGACGGCCAAGCTCACCGACTTCTCCGGCTACCTGATCTTCGTGACCGCGGCAGCGCTCGCGGTCGCCTGCCTGATCGCCGCGGACGGCTTCGAGGTGTCCCGGTTGTGGACCTTCGGCAACTACACCGGCACCGAGGGCGCGGACGCCGTCTGGCCGGTCGCGGTCGGCGGCCTGATGGCCTTCCTGCTCGGCCTGCTGCTGCCGGTCTACACGATCACCGGATACGACGCCTCGGCCCACACCTCGGAAGAGACGATGCGTGCGGCGCACTCGGTGCCCGCCGGCATGGTGTCCTCGGTGCTGTGGTCCGGGATCGCCGGTTGGATCATGCTCTGCGCCTTCGTGCTGATGATCCCCGACATGGACGCCGCCGCGGGCCAGGGCTGGAACGTCTTCTTCTGGGCCATGGACGAGCAGATGAACACCGGGGTCAAGGAAGTCCTGTACGCCGCGATCTTCGTCGCCCAGTTCCTGTGCGGGCTGGCCACGGTCACCAGCGCCTCGCGGATGCTCTTCGCCTTCTCACGCGACAACGGCATCCCCGGCGCCTCGGCCCCGCTGGCCAAGGTCAGCCCGAAGCACCGCGTGCCGGTGGCCTCCATCTGGGCCGCGGCGATCCTGGCGACCCTGTTCGTGTGGTTCACCTCGGCGATCACGATCGCCGGCACCCCTGCCTATTCGATCGTGGTGTCCTGCACGGTGATCTTCCTGTTCCTGTCCTTCACCGTGCCGATCGCCCTCGGCCTGGTGACCATCGGCGGCGAGAAGTGGCCCCGGATGGGGCCCTGGGCCATGCCGGTCGGGGCCTTCAAGGGCATCGCCGTCCTGTGCATCCTGGCCATGGGCCTGCTGTTCTTCATCGGGGTCCAGCCGCCGAATGACTACGCCCTGCCGATCACGCTCGGGTTCCTCGCCGTCTCTCTGGTGATCTGGGTGGCGTTCGAGAACCGCCGCTTCCAGGGCCCGCCGGTGGGCGACATGATCGAGCTGCGCCAGCAGGCCATCCGCGAGGCGGAGCGGGCGGTCGGCGAGCAGAGCTGACGACACCGCCCCCGCCCTCGGCGGGGCATCGGGAGGGGAGACCAGGGATGGCGGGGCTTCGGCTCGAGGGAAAGGTGGCCCTGGTCTCCGGCGGGGCGAGCGGGTGCGGGGCAGCCGCGGCCCGGCTGTTCGCCGAGGAGGGTGCCGCGGTCATCGTCGTCGACCGCCAGGCCGACCTCGGACGGCAGGTGGCCGAGGGGATCCGCGCTCGCGGCGGCCGGGCGCACTTCGCCGAGGCCGACGTCTCCCAGCCGGATCAGGTCGCGGACGCCGTGACGTCCGGCACCGCCGCGCTCGGGGTGCCGACGCTGCTCTTCAACCACGCCGGAACCCTGATCGTCAAACCGTTCCTCGAGACCACGCTCGAGGAGTACGACTGGCTGATGGACGTCAACGTCAAGTCCATGTGGATCATGACGCAGCAGGTCCTGCCCGGGATGCTCGCGGCGGGCGGCGGGGCGATCGTCTGCACGTCGTCCATCTCGGCGGTGGCCGCGACCCCGAACGAGGTGCTGTACGACGTCACCAAGGGCGCCGTCCACCAGTTCGCCCGGGCGATCGCGGTCGAGTTCCGCGACCGCAACATCCGCTGCAACGCCGTCTGCCCCGGCTTCAT
>JAEUJN010000006.1 GCA_016794595.1 Kineosporiaceae bacterium | reverse complement strand
GGGACACGCCGTGTCAAGGTGAGTCGTGCCCGAGGTCCTGTTCCTGATCGCCCTGTTCGCCACCGGCGTCGTGGCCGGGGTGGTCGGCAGCGTGGTCTCGCTCGCCTCGTTGATCTCCTACCCCGCGCTGCTGGCGCTGGGCATGTCCCCCCTGGCCGCGAACGTCACCAACACCGCGTCGCTGGCGTTCACGGGGATCGGCTCGGTGCTGCGATCGCGGGGGGAGTTGCGCGGCCTCGGCGCAGTGACCCTGCGGCTGGTGCCGATGAGTGCGATCGGTGGCGGGCTCGGCGCCGCCACCGTGCTGCTGGCCTCGGAGCGGTCGTTCGAGCTGATCGTCCCCGTACTGGTGGCCGGGGCTTCTCTGGCCATCGTCATCCAGCCCAGGCTGCAAGCACACGAGTGGTTCCGGCCTCGGGGCCTGACTCCGGCAAGCATGCTCGGCGTGCTGGCGGTGGCGGTCTACACCGGCTACTTCGGGGCTGCCGGTGGGGTGCTGCTGATGGTCGCTCTGGGCTGGGTACTCCAGGTCTCGGTGGTGCGGCGCAATGCGGTCAAGAACGCGCTGGCCGCCGTGGCCAACGGGGTGGCAGCCGTCGCCGTCCTGATCTTCGGACCGGTCGAGGTGAGTGCCGTGCCGCCCCTGGCGCTCGGGTTCCTGGTGGGCGGGCTGATCGGTCCGAGCGTCTCGCGGCGCCTGGGTGACGACCGGCTGCGGTGGTCGATCCTGGCCTGCGGACTGCTGGTCGCTGCCGTGCTCGCCTGGCGGACCTATCGCTGACCGGCCCCAGCGACACGGTGGAGGGTTTGCCACCGCAGACGGTGGCAAACCCTCCACCTTGTCGGGCCAGTCCGTGGGTCAGCCGGCCAGCAGGCGATCGAGGCGGTTGCGAACCCGTTCGGCATCCTCGCGGTACTTGCAGATGGCGCCCAGGGTGGCGGCGGTGGTCTCGACGTCGAGCTCACGCCGTCCCAGCTCCATCAGGCAGCGCGCCCAGTCCAGGCTCTCGGCCACCCCCGGTGGCTTGAGCAGGTCGGCCTCGGCCGGTCCGGCGGCCCCGTCGCGCAGGCGCTGGACCACGACCGCGACCTGCCTGGCCAACGCGACGGGCACCTGCGGGAGGCGACGGCGGATGATCTCGATCTCGCGGGTCAGTCCGGGGTGCTCCACCCAGTGGTACAGGCAACGCCGCTTGAGCGCATCGTGCACCTCGCGGGTGCGGTTGGAGGTCAGCACCACCAGCGGCGGGTTGGCCGCGCGGATGGTCCCCAGCTCGGGGATGGTCACCGCGTGCGTCGAGAGCACCTCCAGCAGGAAGGCCTCGAACTCGTCGTCGGCGCGGTCGATCTCGTCCACCAGGAGCACCGCGTTCGGGCTGCGCAGCGCCCGCAGGATCGGGCGGGCCAACAGGAACCGCTCCGTGTACAACGAGTGTTCGACTTCGTCGACGTCCAGTCCCGCGGCCCCCTCGACACCGCCCCCCCGAGTGGCCTCGACCGCCCTCAGGTGCAGCACCTGCCGCGGGAAGTCCCAGTCGTAGAGGGCCTGGCTGGCATCGATCCCCTCGTAGCACTGCAGGCGGATCAGCTCGGCCCCCAGCCCCTGGGCCAGAGCCTCGGCCAGTGCGGTCTTGCCCGTGCCCGGCTCCCCCTCGAGCAGCAGGGGACGTCGCATGGCCATCGCCAGCCAGGCCACGGTGGCGAGCCCGTCGTCGGCCAGGTAGCCGGTGGCATCCAGCGCCTCGGCCAGCTCGGCCGGGGTCGCCGGGCTGGCGGCGCTGCCCGCTGGCGGCCCGCTCATCCGCACATCATGCGCACAGCATGGCCCATCGCAGCGTGGTTGCAGGTGTCGTTCCCACCGGGGACCCCCAGGCGGCACACTCGGCTGATGGCCGATCTCGAACTGCGCGCCGGCGCCGCCCGCCTGATCATCAGTGCCGACAACGGGGGACGCTGGGCCCACCTGCGGGTCGACGACCTCGACCTGCTGGGCCGCGGTGGTCACCGGCTGGTGGACTGGGGCAACTACCCCATGGCTCCCTATGCCGGGCGGATCAGGAACGGGAAGCTCACCTGGCAGGGACGTGACCACCAGCTGCCCCGCAATCTGGCCCCGCACTCCATCCACGGGGTCACCCTGGACCGGCCCTGGCAGGTGCTGGACGCCGGCGCCGCGCACGCCGTCCTGCGGTGCGACCTGGACACTCGCTGGCCCTGGCGAGGGCACGTCGTCCAGCAGGTCGCGTTGCAGGAGAACGGGATCAGGGCCCAGCTCGAGCTGCACGCGCAGGACGAGCCCATGCCGGGCTGGATCGGGTACCACCCCTGGTTCGCCCGCCGCCTGGGCCGTGGCCAGGCCGTTCGCACAGAAGTCCACTGCCGCAGTCTCTTCGGTCGCGACCAGGACGGAATGCCCTCGGCGACAGCGACTCCCGTGCCCTCGCCGTTGCCCGACGGGCCGTGGGACGACACCTTCGGGGACGTCACCTGGCCCGCGCGGCTGGTCTGGGAGGACGCCCTCGAGGTCGAGATCCGTTCCGACGCACAGTATGTCGTGGTCTTCGACGAGCGACCCGCGGCGGTGTGTGTCGAGCCCCAGACCGCACCGCCCAACGCCGTCGAGGCGGGGTGGGCACCGGTGGTCGACCCGGCGCGTCCGCACACCATGGAGATGCAGCTCACGTGGCGGTGACCGGGCACCAGGACGCTGGTCCCGATCCCGACATCCCGCCGCCGACTACCGTCGATAGTGCCGGATTCAACTAGATCCGACCCCGGGTTCGGCGCCCGTTCGCCGCCCGAGCCGTGCACTGTTTCGGAGGCTGACGTGCGTAGCACCCTCGACAAGCTCATCTCGTGGACCGGTCTGGTCCTGGCCGCTGTGCTGGTGGTGGCGGGCGGATTGCTGGTCTGGGCGAACAGCTTCATCAGCGCCAACGTGAGCGAGCAGTTGCGTGATCAGCAGATCACCATGCCCGCCGGCGAGGCCCTGGACAACCCCGATATCAAGCCCTACCTCGAGCAGTACGCCGGCACCCCGCTGGACAGCGGTGAGAAGGCCAAGGCCTACGCCGACCACTACATCCTGGTTCACATGAACGAGCAGAGCCAGGGCAGGACCTACTCCCAGGTCAGTGGCGAGTTCATGAAGCTCAACTCCGACCCGAACGCCGACAAGGCGAAGGTCGCCGAGCTGGGCGCGCTGCGCCAGTCGCTGTTCATGGGCAGCACCCTGCGAGGCATGCTGTTGAACGCCTACGCCTTCGGCCTGATGGCCACCGTCGCCCTGTGGGCCGCGATCGCCGCCTTCGTCGGCGCCGCCGTCCTGCTCGGCCTGGGCGTGCTCGGCCTGCGCCACGCCCGGATCGCCGGACAGCCGGTCCCGATCGAGGCGTCCCCGGGCCGGGTGGGCGTCTGAGGATCCGACCGCCGACGGCCCCTGGTCTCACCCGTGGGTGAGCTGCCAGGGGTCGTCGCCGCGTGCGGCCAGCGTCGCCTCGGCATCCCGGCGCCCGGCGGCGATCAACGCATCGACGAACGCCGGCTCGAACAGCAGGTAGCTCAGCAACTCCCCGTGGGTGGACCCGGTGCCGCCGATCACCCGGTCCAGCAGGGCGATGTCGGGGTCGCGCAGGCTCTCCACCCCGCGATAGGCGTGCAGCGCCGCCTCGGCGAGCTCCGGGATCACCCCGCTGCGCTCCGGCCCGACGAACAGGTAGGGCACGGGCCGGTAGGCGGTCCCGGCCGCACCGGCCCCGAGCAGCCGGTTGACCCGGTCCAGCGCGCGCACGTCCTCGACCATCCGGTCGACCAGAGCCGAGGTGATCACCGAGGCGAAGGCCCCGAACAGGTCCGGTGCCCGGGGGTCGAGCCGGTGGGGGTCGGGCTCGCTCGCCAGCGGATGCGTGGCCACCACGACCAGCCGCTCGGCGCCCAGGGCGAGCGCAGGCTTGATCGGGGCGTTCAGCCGGACGCCGCCATCCAGGTACCAGTCCCCCGCCGACCCCTCGTCGTCCGAGAGCCGCACCGGGGGGAAGGCCACCGGGATGGCCGCCGAGGCCATCACGTGCTCGGCCGACAACCTGGCGCGGCGGTAACTGATCCGGCGCTCGGCGTCCTCCGGCGGGACCCGGCGCGCACGGCTCTCGACGAACACCTCGGTCCGGTGGCGTCCGGTCGCCGTCGTGATCACCGCGACCGACCGGACCCGCCCTCGGTCGATGTTGCGGTGCAGCGCGGGCCAGGCATCGAAGGCCGCCAGGGTGCGGCGCAGCGGCGCGGGGTCCAGCACCGAGGTCACCGGGGTGTCCCCGATCCCGACCAGGCGGGCCAGATACCGTACGCCGACCCCCGGCAGGCTGGTCAGCAACGGCCGGAAGACCCCGTCCCGCGCCACCCCCCGCCACAGCTGGAGCGCCCGGTCCACGGCCTGATCGGGGTCCAGGTCGGCCAGCGCCGCCACCAGGAGGGCGTTCACCGCCCCGGCGCTGGTGCCCACGATCACCTTCGGCTGCTCACCCCGTGATCGCAGCCACGGCAGGAGCACCGACAGCGCTCCCATCTCGTAGGCGCCTCGGGCTCCCGCCCCCGCGATGACCAGACCCACCGTGGACACAGGTGAACGCTACCCAGATCGCCGGGGCCGCGGGCATCGTCCGGCGCCGCACGGGTAGCGTTTCGTCCGGACCACGAGGCGCGGACCCCGACGCGACAGGAGCTCGACATGACACTGGTGGCAGGGGTCGACTCCTCGACCCAGTCGTGCAAGGTCGTCATCCGGGACGCCGAGACCGGCGTCCTCGTCCGGGAGGGCCGGGCCGCCCACCCGGAGGGTACCGAGATCGACCCGGCGCACTGGTGGACGGCGCTGGTCGCCGCAGCCGACGCGGCCGGAGGGCTCGACGACGTGGCCGCCGTCGCCGTCGGGGCGCAGCAGCACGGCATGGTGCTGCTGGACGAGGCCGGGGACGTCGTCCGGCCGGCACTGTTGTGGAACGACACCCGCTCGGCACCGCAGGCCGAACGGCTGACCGCCGAGCTCGGTGGTCCCGGCGCCTGGGCGCAGGGCGTGGGCTCGGTGCCCGTCGCCTCGTTCACCGTGACCAAGCTGGCCTGGGTCGCCGACCACGAGCCGGACGCCGCCGCGCGCGTGGCCGGGGTCTGCCTGCCCCACGACTGGCTCACCTGGAAGCTGGCCGGCGCGCCCGGGGTGGGGGCACTGGTGACCGACCGGGGGGACGCCTCGGGCACCGGCTACTACTCACCCCGAGAGGGCACCTACCGGCGTGACCTGCTCGCCGCCGCGCTCGGACACGACGCCGTGCTGCCCCGGGTGCTGGGACCGGCGGAGGCGGCCGGCACCACGGCCGCCGGCGCTCTCACGGCCGGAGCGCTGCTCGGCCCGGGCACCGGGGACAACATGGCCGCGGCGCTGGGCGTGGGCGCCGAACCCGGGGACGTCATCGTGTCCATCGGGACCTCCGGCGTGGTCTCGGCAGTGGCACCGGTCCCTGCCGCCGACCCCAGCGGGACCGTGGCCGGGTTCGCCGACGCCACCGGCCGCTACCTGCCGCTGGTGTGCACGCTGAACGCAGCCCGGGTGCTGGACGCCACGGCCCGCATGCTCGGGGTCGACCTGGAGCGCCTGTCCGAGCTCGCGCTGCAGGCGCCGGCCGGGGCGGGCGGCCTGGTGCTGGTGCCCTATCTCGAGGGTGAGCGCACCCCGAACCGGCCAGAGGCCACCGGGGCGCTGCACGGGGTCCGGCTCGAGACCGCCGGGCCGGCCCATGTCGCCCGGGCCGCGGTGGAGGGCCTGCTGTGCGGGCTGGCCGACGGCCTGGACGCGCTGGCCGCGAACGGCGCCACGATCCAGCGCGTGCTGCTGGTCGGCGGAGGGGCCCGCTCGACCGCGCTGCGGGCCATCGCGCCCTCCGTGCTCGGGCACCCGGTGCTCGTGCCCCCACCAGGGGAGTACGTCGCGGACGGCGCTGCCCGCCAGGCGGCCTGGGTGCTCTCCGGCGCCGACGCGCCGCCGGCCTGGGCGATCGAGGGCACGGAGTCCTTCGAGGCGGACCCCACGCCCGCCGTCCGCGAGCGCTACGCCGAGGTCCGTGACCTGACCGCCCGCCGCCCCCACTGACGCGAGATCAGGACGACGACCCCGCCCGCTGGGCAGCGATCAGTGCCCGGAAGGCCTCGAAACTCGACCGCGGACGACGATCCCCGGTGTCGAAGTCGACGCGCACCAGGCCGAAGCGCTGCGTGTAGCCGTGGGACCACTCGAAGTTGTCGAGCAGCGACCAGGCGAAGTACCCCCGGACGTCCACGCCCTGGCGGGCCGCAGCTGCCAGAGCAGCCAGGTGGGCCCGCAGATAGGCCACCCGCGCCGGGTCCGGGATCGGGCCCGGCAGGGCCGGTTCACGCACCTGGAGCGCCGCCCGGCTGTCGTGCCAGGCCGATCCGTTCTCGGTGATCACCACTGGGATCGGCGGATAGTCGCGCGAGATCCGCCCCAGCAGCACCCGCAGCCCGTCCGGGGTCACCGGCCAGCCCATGGTGGTCGACTCCGGCCCGCCGCTGACCACTCTGACCCCGGCGGCCTCGGTCAGTGCGGGCACCGGGACCGCACCGCCCCGCGAACGGGGCTGGAGCAGGACGTCGCTGTAGTAGTTGACGCCCAGGAAGTCCAGCGGCTGACAGATCACGTCGAGGTCGCCGTCCTGCACGATGCCCTGCAGGTGGGGTGCCAGGGCCGCGTAGGTGTCCGCGGGGTAGGTCCCCAGCAGCAGGGCGTCCAGCCACCACCGCGTGTGCAGCCCGTCCAGCTCGGTGACCGCCGGCTGCACCTCCTCGACCTCGTTCGGCGGCAACGAGTCCGCTGCCCGGTAGGCACCGGGGTTCACCACGATTCCCAACGAGTGATCGGCCGGGGCCTGGGCGCGCATCCCGGCCAGGGCCTGCCCGTGGCCGAGGAGCAGGTGGTGAGCCGCCCTGGCCGCCAGGCCGACATCGGCGGCGCCGGGTGCGTGTTCGCCGGAGCCGTACCCCAACCACGCCGAGCACCAGGGCTCGTTCAGCGTCATCCACGACCGCACCCGGTCACCGAGCGCGGCGTGCACCGCCACCGCGTAGTCGGCGAACCGGTCCGCCACCTCGCGCACGGGCCACCCGCCGAGGTTCTGCAACGCCTGGGGCAGATCCCAGTGGTAAAGCGTGGCCCAGGGCTCGATCCCGGCGGCCAGCAGCTCGTCGAGCAGCCGGTCGTAGAAGGCCAGGCCCTTGGCGTCGAGCGCACCCTGGCCGGTGGGCTGCACCCGGGGCCAGGCGATCGAGAACCGGTAGGCGTCCACCCCGAGCGTGCGCAGGAGCGCGACGTCCTCGACATAGCGGTGCACGTGATCGCAGGCCACCGTCGCGTCACTGCGGTCCTTGATCCGGCCCGGTTCGCGGCAGTAGGTGTCCCAGATGGACTGGCCGCGCTCGTCGGCGGCCCCCTCGATCTGGTAGGCGGAGGTCGCTGCCCCCCAGACGAAGCCGGGCGGCAGCCCGGACAGGTCCACCTCGGCCAACTCGGTCACAGCGGCCGGCTCGATGGGGGGGTGGTCGCCCTCGCTCGCCTCGGTCACGGCCACACGCTACAAGCGCTTGCGCGGACCTCGCCCCCAGTTACCCTGACCCGATGACCGGACCGGCCTCCCCCACGCCCCTGGGCCTGCCCGCCCGGGCCCGCCGCGGCGAGGGCCCGCGGGCGGGTGCGGCGCGCCGTCCGGAGGAACCCCGGCTGATCGACACCTTCGGCCGGGTGGCAACCGACCTGCGGGTCAGCCTGACCGATCGGTGCAATCTGCGCTGCACCTATTGCATGCCACCCGAGGGCCTGGACTGGATGACCGACGACCGCGTGCTGAGCGATGACGAGCTGATCCGGTTGATCACGGTTGCCGTGGAACGGCTCGGCGTCGAGGAGGTCCGCTTCACGGGGGGCGAGCCGCTCCTGCGCAAGGGCCTCGAGGCGATCCTCGCCGCCACGACGGCGCTGCGGACGGCGTCCGGAGGGGTTCCGCAGACGGCTCTGACCACCAATGGGCTGGGACTGGACCGCCGCGCGCCCGGACTGGTCGCGGCCGGGCTGCACCGGATCAACGTCAGCCTGGACACCCTGGACCGGGCACGCTTCGTCCGGATCGCCCACCGTGACCGGTTGGACGACGTGCTCGCCGGGTTGCGCGCGGCCGCCGAGGCGGGCCTGTCGCCGGTGAAGGTCAACACCGTCCTGCTGCGCGGGGTGAACGACGACGAGGCCGCCACGCTGCTGCGCTGGGCGATCGGGAACGGGTACGAGTTGCGGTTCATCGAGCAGATGCCGCTGGACGCGCAAGGAGCCTGGGACCGGGCGGAGATGATCTCTGCCACCGAGATCCTGGAGCTGTTGCAGGCCGAGTTCACCCTGGTGCCCACCGGCGCGGCGGTGCGGGGGGCGGCCCCCGCCGAGACCTGGATCGTGGACGGCGTGGCCGGGCGGACGCCGTCCGGTGCGCAGGCCCGAGTGGGGATCGTCGGCTCGGTGACCCGGCCGTTCTGCGGCGACTGCGACCGGACCCGGCTCACCGCCGACGGGCAGGTGCGCACCTGCCTGTTCTCGCGCACCGAGACCGACCTGCGCACGCTGCTGCGCACCGGGGCGGACGACGAGCAGCTGGCTGCCACCTGGCGCACCGCGATGTGGGGCAAGCTGGCCGGGCACGACATCGACGACCCGTCGTTCCTGCAGCCCGACCGACCGATGAGTGCGATCGGAGGCTGAGTTGCAGGTCCGTGTTCGCTACTTCGCCGGGGCCCGGGCCGCCGCGGGCGTCGAGGAGGAGAAGATCGACCTGGACGACGCGGGCGCGCAGACCGTCGCCGTCCTGATGGACCTGCTCGGCCTCCGGCACGGGCCGGAGTTGACCCGGGTGTTGGCCGCCTGCACGTTCCTGGTCGACGAGATCGCGGCACCCCCCGAGCGAGAGCTGCGCGACGGCGTCCAGGTGGACGTCCTGCCCCCGTTCGCCGGCGGGTGAGGATCGCCGGTCATGCGACGCGCGTTCATGCAGGTCGACGTCTTCACCAGCGAGGCGTACCTGGGCAACCCGGTGGCGGTGGTGCTGGACGCCGAGGGCCTCGACACCGAGGCCATGCAGGTCTTCGCGCGGTGGACCAACCTGTCCGAGACCACGTTCGTGCTGCCCCCCACCCAGCCCGGCGCGGACTACGCGGTGCGCATCTTCACCCCGGTCGCCGAGTTGCCGTTCGCCGGGCATCCCACCCTGGGCACGTGCCACGCCTGGCTGGCAACCGGCGCGGGCAGCCCGACCGGCGGGCGCGTCGTCCAGGAATGCGCCGCCGGGCTGGTGACCGTGCGCAGTACGCCCGACGGGCTGGCCTTCGCCGCTCCCCCGTTGGTGCGATCGGGGCCGGTGGCGCCGTCCGACCTGACCACGGTGGCCCGCGAGCTCGGCGTGAAGAAGTCCGCCATCCGTGACGCGCAGTGGGTCGACAACGGACCGGGCTGGGTCGCGGTCGAACTGGCCGACGCCGCAGCGGTTCTCGCACTCACCCCACGGGCGATCACGATGGACATCGGCGTGGTGGGCTTTCACCCCGAAGGAGCCGACGCGCTGTACGAGGTGCGCGCGTTCTTTCCCAAGGACGGTGTGGCCGTCGAGGATCCGGTGACCGGCAGCCTCAATGCCTCACTGGCGCAGTGGTTCATCGGAACCGGACGGGCCAGCGCGCCCTACATCGCCACGCAGGGAACGGCTCTCGGACGGCGCGGCCGAGCGGCGATCAGCCAGGACGGCGACGGCACCATCTGGGTGGGCGGCGGAACCGTCACCTGTGTCAGCGGTTCCGTCGAACTCTGAGCCGCACCCGACCACTGAACTCCTGAACCGCTGGAACGCAGACAGGTCAGGGGCAGGCGACCCACTCCTCGGTACCGTCGGCGAACCGCTGGCGCTTCCAGACCGGCAAGCGGTGCTTGACCTCGTCGACGATCCGCGAACACGCCGCGAAGGCCTCGTGCCGGTGGGCCGCACTGACCGCGACCACGATCGCCGACTCCCCCACGGCCAACTCGCCGATGCGGTGGGTCACCGCGACCGCCTCGGCGTCCGTCTGTGGCACCACCTCGGCGACGATCTCGGCCAGCACGGCCGCGGCGTTCGGGTGACCCTCGTACTCGATGCCGACCACGGCCCGCCCGCCGTCGTGATCGCGCACCTCGCCGCTGAAGGTCACCACGGCCCCTGATCGGACGTCGGCCACTGCCCGCTCGTGTGCGCGCACGTCGAGCGGGCAGTCGCTGATCGCGGTCAGGACGACGCGGCGCTGCGGTGGGTGGATGCGGGAGGAGTCGACACTCACCGGCTCAGGGTACGGCTCGGCGCCGTTCTCGCCAGGCGGGCCCTAGGTTGTCCCTCATGCGCCGTCACCTGGTGGGCCTGCCGATGGCCGGGATCCTGCTCGTGCTCCTCGCCACCGGCTGCGCCTCGCAGCGCCCCGGGCCGGCGACCAGCGATCCGGCCACCGGCACGAGCCCCGCGGCCTCCACACTCCCGTCAACTCCCCCGCCCTCACCCGCTCCGGGCTCCACGGCCCCCTCGAGTGCGCCCGCAGGCACCCTGGTGCTCTCGCTGCGCGCCGACGGCCTGGCCGTGCTGAATCCGGACGGCTCGACCGCCAGCACCCTGCTGTTCGATCACGCCAGTGACGACCAGGTGGGCTTGGCGCTCGAACAGACCATCGGCCTCACCGAACGCACCCGGCTGGACGAGTGCGGGCAGGGGCCGCGGGTCGCCCTCGGCAGGGATCGCTTCTCGGCGTTGTTCGCCGAGGGGCGCTTCGTCGGCTGGTCCGATGCGGGCGGGACGACGCCACGGCTGTCCGCGGTCAACGGGATCGCCGTCGGTTCGACCCTGGCGACGGTGCGAGAGGCGCAACCGGCCGTCCAGGTCACCACCGACACCTTGGGGCCGGAGTTCTTCAGCGAGAACGGCATCTCGGGGCTGCTCGACGGCACCGCCCCCACCAGCAAGGCCACCCTGCTCTACGCCGGGGAGAGCTGCTTCTTCCGCTGAAACCCCCCGCTACGTCCGCCCGCCGCCTGACGTGAGCGCGCCGATCGCGTCCGGGTCACCCACCACGTTCACCCGTACGGTGATCACGGCTGGACCGGCAGGTCCGACGGATGGTCCAGGTCGCGTCCATCGCCCAGGTCGCCGCACTCGACGAGCACCACCTCGGCTCGGTGTATCGCCAGGTACCCACGGGCCCCGGCGTCGGCCCGGGCCGCGCGGCGCACGCCGTCCCAGTGCTCTCTCCCGATCAGCACCGGATGGCCCGGCCGGCCGGTGTAAGCGGCCCGGGCGAGCACACCCGGTGCCGGTGATCCCGTGCCGACAGCACGGGCGAGCAGGCGTTGCACGACGGCAGCGCTCATGCCCGGGGTGTCAACCAGCGCGATCAGTGCGGCCTCCGCCAGCGGGTGGTGTTCCGCGACGGCCGCGAGCCCGGCACGCAGGCTGGCCCCCATGCCCTCGGCCCAGTCCGCAGCCACCACCCATCGCAGCCGCGCGTCGTCCGGAAAGGCCTGTTCGGCAACCGAGATCACCGCTGGGGCCTCGGCCCCCAGCACGATCAGCACGCGCGCGCACCCGCCGTCCAGCAGGGCCCGCGCCGCCCGCACGACCCACGGCTGCCCCTCGGCCGAGGGATCCGCGTCGCCGATCGGGTGACGCAGCAGGGCCTTGGGCCCGCCCATTCGCCGTCCTGCCCCGGCGGCCAGCACCACCCCGATCACCGGCGCCCCGGCCTCCGGCTGCTGCGTCATGGTGCCATTCTCACCGGTCGCCGCCCTCCCCCTGCGCCGCCGTCGGCGTTCACCCGGGTGAGCCGCCCCCGCGCCGCCCCTGAAGATCACGGTGAAGATCACGGTGCGGTAATCCGGCACTGACGAAGATCACGTTGAGGACTCCGTGTACTGGAACGTGACGGAATCCCTCACCGTGATCTTCACCGCGATCATGGGGTGGACGCCGGCGAGCCGCCCCCCGACAGGCTGGAATCCGGGCCGCTCCCGATGAGCCAGGTCGTAGATTCTCCCGTGTGAACCCCGCCGAGGCCGCCGATCGTTCCGCCCACCGCGTACCCCAACGGGCCCGGGTGATCGTGATCGGCGGCGGGGTGATCGGCACCTCGGTCGCCTACCACCTGGCCGAACAGGGCTGGGGCGCGGACATCGTCCTGCTCGAGCGCGACAAGCTCACCTCCGGCACCACCTGGCACGCTGCCGGATTGATGGTGACCTTCGGATCGATGTCCCACACCTCGACCCGGCTGCGGCAGTACACCCGCGAGCTGTACGCCCGGCTCGAAGCCGAGACCGGGCAGTCGACCGGGTTCCGCCCGGTCGGCTTCCTCGAGGTCGCCGCGGACGCGGACCGGCTCGAGGAGTACCGGCGGGTGTCGGCGTTCAACCGCCACTGCGGGGTGGACGTGCACGAGATCTCCCCGCGGGAGGTCGCCGAGCTGTGGCCGCTGGCCCGCACCGACGACCTGCTGGCCGGTTTCTACGTCGAGCAGGACGGCCGGGCGAACCCGGTCGACGTCACCATGGCCCTGGCCAAGGGCGCGCGGCAGCGGGGCGCGCGGCTCATCGAGGGCGTCGCCGTCACGTCGGTGATCGTCGAGCACGCGGGGACGCCGCGCGCCCGGGTGCGCGGGGTGCGCACCCTGTTCGCCGACGGCACGACGGCGGAGATCGAGTGCGAGGTGGTGGTCAACTGCGCCGGCATGTGGGCGCGCCAGCTCGGTGAGGCCAACGGTGTCGCGCTGCCCTTACAGGCGGCCGAGCACTATTACCTGATCACCGAGCCGATCGAGGGTGTGCACGCCGGCCTACCGGTGCTCGAGGATCCCGGCACCTACGGGTACATTCGCGAGGAGACCGGCGGTCTGATGGTCGGGCTGTTCGAGGGCGTGGCTGCACCGTGGTCGGTTCCCGCTGTGCCGCAGGACTTCTCGTTCGGCCAGATCACCCCGGACTGGGACCGGATGGGCCCGTACGTCGAGGCCGCGATGAGCCGGGTGCCGGCCACCCTGGACGCCCAGATCCGCACCTTCTTCTGCGGCCCGGAGTCGTTCACCCCCGACCTGGCACCGCTGTTCGGTGAGGTGCCCGAGGTCGCGAACTACTACGTGGCAGCGGGTTTGAACTCCATCGGCATCCTGACCGGGGGTGGCATCGGGCGGTCGATGGCGCACTGGATCGTCGCCGGTGAACCGGACATCGACATCACCGGCATGGACGTCGCGCGGTTGCAGCCCTTCCAGACCACCCCCTCCTACCGGCGCGATCGGACGGCGGAGAGCCTCGGCCTGGTCTACGCCTGCCACTACCCCAACCGGGACAAGGCCACGGCCCGGGGCGCCAAGCGCTCCCCCGTGCACGACCGGCTGGCCGCGGCCGGGGCGCACTTCCGCGACGTGTCGGGATGGGAGGGAGCCGACTGGTACGGCGAGACCCCCTCTCCCGAAACGGGTCCGCTCACGTTCGGGCGGCCGGCGTGGTTCGCGCACTGGGCGGCCGAGCACCGGGCGGTGCGCGAGGAAGTCGGGCTGATGGACATGAGCTTCATGGCCAAGTTCCTCGTCCAGGGACGCGACGCCGGGGCGGTCCTGGACCATCTCTCGGCGGGACATGTGGACGTCGACCTCGCGAGCGGACCGCCAGGGCGCGGCCAGGTGACCTACACCCAGTGGCTGGACGAGGCGGCGCACCTGCGGGCCGACCTGACCGTGACCAAGCTGGACGCGGAACGGTTCTGGGTGGTCGCCTCCGACACCGCACACCGGCGGGTCGAGGCGATGATCCGCCGGGCGATCGGGTTCGGCCGGTTCGCCGATGCGCACGCCACCGTCACCGATGTGACCTCGGGGTGGGCCCAGCTGAACGTGCAGGGTCCCCGGTCCCGGGAACTGCTGGCGGGCCTGACCAGCGCCGACCTGTCCACCGAGGCGTTCCCCTTCCGCGCGGCCGGGATGATCGACCTGGGTTTCGCCCGGGTGCTGTGCCTGAGGATCACCTACCTGGGGGAACTCGGCTACGAGCTCTACGTGCCCGCCGAGCACGCCGTCGAGGTCCACGACCGGATCGTCGCGGCAGGGTCGGGATCGGGCCGGGGGTGGCAGCTGCGGCACGTGGGCCTGCGGTCGCTGGCGAGCCTGCGCCTGGAGAAGGCCTACCGCGATTACGGCCACGACATCGACAACACCGACACCGTGCTCGAGGCGGGGCTCGGCTTCGCCGTCGCCCTGCACCGACCCGACGGAACCGAGCGCGATTTCATCGGCCGGGACGCCGTGGCGCGGCTGCGGGCGGCCGGGACGCCGGCCTCCCGGCTGGTGCAGGTGCTGCTGCGCACGCCGGAGCCGCTGCTCGACCACGGTGAAGTGGTGCTGCGCAACGGATCCGAGGTCGGTTACCTGCGGGCAGCCTCGTACGGACACACCCTCGGCGGCGCCGTCGGCCTGGCGATGCTCACTCACCCGGACGGCGACCCGCTGACCCAGGGCTGGCTGGACGAGGGCACCTGGCACGTCGACATCGCCGGCCGGTGTCACCCCGCCACGGTCTCGCTGCGCCCGCTGTACGACCCGACCTCCTCGCGCGTGCGCGCCTGATCAGCGCGAGCCTGCGCCGCCCAGCGGCGAGCAGCACCCGATCAGTTGACGGGTCTGGAGTCCCGTCGTGGCGAGGCGAGAGCTGGGTACTGTGACGCGGGACAGATGACCACACGGTCGGGGACCCAGGAGCTGGCGCATGTCCGGAGCCGAGCGGGAGTCTCCCCCGCCCTGTTCGGCATGCCGCACGCCGTCCTCGCCCGGCGCTCGGTTCTGTGCGCGATGTGGGCGCCTGCTGGGGGCTCTGGAGTCCGACCAGCCCCTGCCGGCCGAGGAGCGCAAACCGGTGACCGTGGTCTTCGTCGACCTGGTCGGCTCCACCTCGCTGGCGGAGCAGCTCGATGTCGAACAGACCCGGCAGGTGCTCTCCGACTACCACCACTGCGCCCGCCGGGTGTTCGAGCGCTTCGGCGGAACGGTCGAGAAGTTCATCGGGGACGCCGTCGTGGCCGTGTTCGGCGCCCCGCGGACCCACGAGGACGACGCCGAGCGCGCGGTCCGCGCCGCGCTGGCGGTGCGGGACGCCGTCCGCGGCCTGCCGCACGGGCTCGCGGTCCGGATCGGGGTGAACACCGGCGAGGCGCTCGTCGTCCTGACGGCCAGACCCGAGCTCGGCGAGGCGATGATCGCCGGGGACGCGGTCAACATCGCCGCGCGCCTGCAGACGGCCGCGGCCGAGGGGGCGATCCTGGTCGGCGAGTCCACCTACCGGCTGACGCGCCCACACGCCCGCTACCTCGACCACGCCCCGGTCCCGGCCAAGGGCAAGAGCACACCCATCGCCTGTCACCGCCTGGTCTGCCTCGACGGCGACGGCCGCAGCGCACAGCGCCCCCCGCGCACGGCCGGATCGACCATGATCGGCAGGGAGCGCGAGCTGGCCGCACTCCACGAGGCGTGGCAGCTCTGCCGAGCGAACCGGACCCCGGTGGCGGTCACCGTGATCGGCCCTCCCGGCATCGGCAAGACCCGCCTGGTCGAGGAGTTCCGCGCGCACCAGGTCTCGCCGGATGCCGAGCCCTCCACCTGGTTCGGCGTCCAGGTGGCACCGTACGGGCCGGGAGCGGGAACGCTGGCGCTGGCCGACGCCGTCGTGCGTGCCTGCGGGATCCCGGTCGGCGTGGCTCCCGAGACCGTCGCCGCAGTGGTGGACGCCGACCTGGAGGCGCGAGGGGCCAGTGCCGGGGACCGGGCCTGGCTTCGCCCCCAGCTGCTCTCGTTGCTGGGGATCCGACCCGCGGTGGGGGTCGGCAGTGCCCTCGAGTCGTACACGGCCTGGACCGCCTTCCTCGAGCTGCTGGCCGGCACCGGCCCCCAGATCGTGCTGGTCGAGGATCTGCACTGGGCGGACGAGACCCTGCGCGGCTTCATCGACCACCTGATCGCCCGGAGCGCCGATGCCCCCCGGTTGGTCCTGTGCACCACCCGACCGGAGTACGAACCCCACTCGGACGACGCAGGCGCCTCGGGTCGTCGGATCCGGCTGACCCTCGACCCGCTCTCCCCTGCCGACGTCCGCAGCGTGGTGGGCGAGCTGGTGAACGACACGATCCTGCCCTCCGAGGTGGGCGAGGCCATCGTGGACCGCTCCGGCGGCGTCCCGCTGTTCGCCCATGAGTACCTGCGCTCGTTGCTGGATCAGGGGCACGCCCTGACGGTGCCGGACAGCGTGCGCGGGGTGATCGGGGGCCGGATCGACGCTCTGCCCGCCCCCGAGAAGGCCCTGCTGCTCGACCTGGCGGTGCTCGGCGAGCAGGTCCCCACCACGGCCCTGACCGCTCTCGGCCGCCCAGAGCCGGCGGCCGAGCTGCTGAACTCGCTGCACCGCAGGCAGTTTCTCGACCTCGACCCACGCCAGGCTCGTATCCGGTTCACTCACGCGCTGATCGGGGAGGTGGCTCACGACCGGCTCACCCGCTCCGAACGTTTCCGACGCCATCGCGCGATCGCGGACTGGCTGGAGCGGCGCAGCGACCCGACTGCGATCGAACTGGCTGCTGCACACTGGGATCGAGCAACCTCCAACTCACCGGCCGCCAGCGGTTCCGCGGACGATCGGCGGCTGCGCCGGCACACCGCTCACGCCCTGTGCCGGGCGGGGCGGCTGGCCGTGGCGCGGGGGGACCAGGCGGCTGCCGTCGGCCACGCCGAGTCGGCGCTCGCCGTCCTGGACCCGCTGGCACACGCCGAGGAGAGCACCGAGACCGAGGTGATCACCGCGCTGCGGGCCGAACTGTCGGTGCTGGCCGCCACGTCTCGCGCCGCTCTGGGGCGCGGGGACCGCGAGGAGCTGGTCCGCGCCCGCGACGCGGCGTTGGCGGTCGGCCGGATCGAGGACGCCCTTCAGGTGTGGGAGGCCATCTACCTGCTGGCGCTGGAAACCGCCGACGGCGACCAGCTCGCGCGAGTGATCGATCAGGCGGTGGCGCTGGCCGAGAGCGCGCCGGTCGGTCCGCACGCCGCGCGCGCCCTGAACATGCGGGTCTTTGCCCTGATCGCGGACGGCGAGCACCGCGCCGCGGCGACCTACGCCGCCCGCCACATCGCCCGAGCCGACGAGGCCGGAGAACCCGTGGTGGCTGCCGGCCTGCGGTGCCACGAGGCCATGGCGCGCCTCCAGTTGGGCGAGATCGACGCCTTGGCCGAGATGGAGCGCGCCTCCCAGCTGATCGCGGCGACCGATCCGGCCGGGACGGTTGCCGTGGTCCTGGGCAACCTCGCGGACTCGGCCATCGCCGCCGGGGCGATCCACTCGGCGGCCGGGTGGGCGGACCAGGCCCTCGAGGCGGCACGCCGATCCGGGGAGAGGACGCCGCTGCAGTTCGCCCGACTCCTGCGGGCGCACGTCGCCCATCACCTCGGCGAGGACGTGGCAGCCGTCCTCGGGGAACCCCGACGGCCGGCCGGCTCCTCGCTGGAGCATCACCAGCTGGTGCAGCTGGCACTGAGCACCGTGGAGTCCGACCCGCAGGTGGCCCTGGCGACGGCAGACGATGCCCTCGCCTGGGCCCGCCAGGCCGGCGATCCGGATCTGGCGTCCGAGGCGCTGGCACTGCGCTGCCTGGCGGCCGAGGGCCTCGGCCGGCTCGACGATGCGGTGGCCTCCGCCGGGGACCTGATCGCGCAGACCCCTCGCTACCGGGCCTTCAGCGGGGGACCTCAACTGGCCCGCACCGCCCCGACACTGGTCCGCGCCGGTCGGGCCGACCTGCTGGACGACGCGTGCGCGGCGCTGGTCGACACGCCGTGGCGGGCGGCGATCGCGGACCTGGCCGCCGGACGGCCGGCCGCGGCGGCCGACATCCTCGACCGGATCGAGTGCCGGCCCCTGGCCCGGACCGTCCGCCGGCTGATCACGCAGCCACCTACGCCACCGGGTACCGGTCGCACGTCGCCCGGTACGGCCGACCCGGCAGGTAGCGGGCCCATTCCTCGCGGGTGAGGTTGCGTCCGGCCAGGTCGCAGGCCCGCTGCTCGAGCGCGAGCTGATCGAGCCTCCAGATCAGCGCGCTCCCCTCGGACCCGACGCTGATCAACCGGCCGTCGGCGGCGACCATCAGCTCGGCCCCCTCCGCATGCGCCTCGATCGCCGGGCCCACAGCCCGTCCGGTGGACCGCTCCCAGATCCGGATCGCCCCGTCCCGGCTGGAGGCGACGATCCGCCAGCCGTCCGGGGTGACCGCGACCGCCTGCAGCTGGGTGGCACCGGCGCTCAGGGGCTGGCCGACCACCGTCATCGCGGCGGAGTCCACCACGAACACCTGGCCCGCCTCGGTCGACACGGCGAGCAGTGGACCGTCGGGTACCGGCGCGATCCCGCTGATCCCGCCCCCGGCGACCAGCTCCACCTGCCGCCGCGAACTGCCCGTGGCCGGATCCAGCTCGTGCAGGACGCCGTCCTGCCCGCCGGCCAGCAGTGCGGTTCCGCCAGGTGCCCACCACAGCCCCTGCAGGGCGTGGTGCATCGAGTCGACATCGGTCGGGGGCACCAGCACGCGTGCGCCGCCGGCGTCCAGGACGGCGACGCCACCGCTGCGCATCCCGACAGCCACCCGCGAGCCGTCGGGTGAGAACAGCATGCGGGGGTTGAACCGGTCCTCCTCGATCCGCCCGTTCAGCGGCACCGTCCCCCGCACCCGCCCGGAGGGCAGGTCGATCAGATCGACCGCCGCCTCCGCCGCCATATGGTCCCGATCCAGGAAGTACCGGTGGACGGCGGCGACCGCGCCCCCGGGGGCCACCGCGACCGAGTCCCGGAACCACCCGGGCATCTCCTGCGTGGGCACGGCGGTCCGCACGAGATCGGTGCCGATCAGGGCCAGGCCCGCCTCACCCGAGACCAGCACCTGATCCTGGGTCTGGGTGTCGCCGGCGGACCGGCGCAGCGCCGCCGCCGCCACGAACGCGCTGTCCCGCACGGCGTCGGCGATCGCCACCGGCCGATCGAGGTCGTACTCGGCGGCCTGGGTGTCGGTGACGGCCAGCAGGCGGCGATCGCCCAGGAACTCCGGCCAGGCGGCTCCCTCCAGGCCGTTGATCGTGGTCACGATCGAGGAGTCCTCGCGATCGATCACTGCCACCGACCCGTCGTCCCCGGTCACCGCGATCACCGAGCCGTCCGGCCCGAAGGCCAGGTCGTTGGTGCGCCCACCGCGCAGCACGGCCGGTTGACCCACCGGCTGGAAGGTGTCCGCATCGACCAGCAGCACCCGGTTCCCCGACATGATCACGTACTGCTCACCGTCCGGCGTGGCCGCCACCGCATCGATCGGCCCGAGGTCGAGCTCGCGTTCGGGGGCGAGAGCCCTGCCGTCCCGATCGAACCGGCGGATCAACGCCTGGCTGCTCCAGGTGGCCACCACCACCTCGTCGTGACCGGGCCGCAGCGCACCCACGGTCGTGATCCCCGCACCGACCCGGATCGCGGCCCGCTGCCGGCCGGTGGCGGCGTCGACCACCAGCGCCTGCCGGGTCGACCGGTCGTGCACCAGCACCGTCGTCCCGTCGGCACTGATCGATCCGGCCACCACCGACTCGCGGCCGATGGTGGGTCCCAGCTGACGCCCGGTGCGGGTGTCGA
Source organism: Kineosporiaceae bacterium (assembly GCA_016794595.1). Lineage (GTDB taxonomy): Bacteria > Actinomycetota > Actinomycetes > Actinomycetales > Kineosporiaceae > JADJPO01. Next base: position 13,714 of record JAEUJN010000006.1, on the reverse strand, counting down.
CCACGTGCGAGCCGTCCTCGCCGTCGTAGAGCAGTCGAGCGCCGTCAGCACTCGCGGCCAGATAGCGCGGCCGGGTCGCGGTGGTCAGCACCGGCTCGCTCGCCGTCCAGGTGGTGCTGTCCACGCGACGGACCACCCCTTCGGGATCGACCGTCCACACCGTCCGGCCGCCATCCGCCACGGCCGTGTCGATCAACCCGGCCAGCGCCGGTCGATAGGCGGTCAGGTACCGCGCGCCGTTCAACGCCGCGAGCAGGCCGGACTCGGTGTCCACCGACCGGTCCCGGTGATACCCCTCGACCCCGAGCAGCAGTGCCCGATCCACCGTGGTCGAGGACGAGGCGATCGCCTGGGCCGCCAGCCCGCGGGCATCTGCCTGCTCGGCCCGGGTCGTGGCCTGACGGCGCTGGGCCAGGGCGAACCCGGACGCCGCGACCGCACCCACCAGCAGCACGACCAGGCCCGCAGAGAGCACCTGGAGCCGCCGGGTCGTGCGCCGCGCCCGGGAGAGGTCGTCCGTGCGTGCTGCCTCCGAGGCGGCCAGGAAGGCACGCTCGGCCTCGTTGAGCCGCTCGGGGTGCCCGGTGGCCAGCTCCATCGCCGCCGCCAGGCGTGAGCCCCGCAGCACGGCGCCCGGGTCACGGCCCGCCGCCTCCCAATCCGTTGCGGCAGTGGCGATCTGGTGATGCAGGCGGCGGGAGTCGCGGTCGGCGTCCAGCCATCCGCGCAACCGGGGCCACTCGCGCAGCAGCGCCTCGTGTGCCACCTGGGCGGTGGTGGCCGACACCGTGACCAGCCGGCGGCTCGCCAGGTGGTCCAGCGCCGACAGCGCGGCGTCGTCCCCGGCCAGCTCGCTCAGCGGTACCGGCCGAGCGAGGTCGTCGCGGCCCGCTCCGGGTGAGGCCATCCGCAACAGGACCCGGCGAACCGCTTCGCGCCGCGCGTCGTCCAGTTCGGCGTGCGCGGCCTCGGCCAGATGCGCGATGGCCCCCCGCACTCCCCCGGCCTCGGCGTACCCGGCCAGGGTCAGCGACCGCCCACGGCGCCGCTGCCAGGTCTCCCACAGAGCGGTCGAGACCAGGGGAAGAGCACCTGGTTGGTCCCCGGCGTCGTCCACGATCGCCTGTGCCAGACCGCCTTCCAGCACCAGCCCCGCCGTCCGGGCAGGGCGCTCGACGACCGACCTGAGCTCCGAGGCCGCCATCGGGCCCACCAGCACCTGGGAGTCGGCGACCGCGGTCGCCCATCGATCGTGCTCGGCGACGCGGCCGTAGTAGTCCGATCGAAGGCAGAGCACCACCACCGGCCCGGCGTCGTCCTCGACCAGCTCGATCACCCGGTCCAGCAGGCCTCGCCGGTCGGCCGGCGGCACCACCGTCCAGGCCTGCTCGAACTGGTCGAGGACGAGCACGGCCCGGGCACCGTCGGGGACGGCGGCCAGAGCCTCCTCGATCCCCTCGAGACCCCGCTCGCCGGGGGAGACCACGACGGGAACCCACGATGCACTGTTCGGCAACGCATCCCGGGCCAGCGCCGGCAGCAGCCCGGCCCGCACGAGCGAGGACTTGCCCGCGCCCGAGGCGCCGACCACGGCGACGAACCGGGAGGAGGCCAGGCGGGCGATCAGCTCGGCGACCACCTGGTCACGTCCGCAGAAGTCAGCGGCGTCCTCGGCCTGGAAGGCCACCAAACCCTTGTAGGGGCACGGGACGTCGGCCGGTGGGGTGCCGTCCGGGTCCAGCGGCTCGACGGACGTACCGAGAGCCGACTCGCGCAGTTGCCCCAGCTGCCTCAGGCCGAGGGCGATCTCCTCACGCTGCAGGCGCAGATCGGTGCGCAGGTCATCGGCGCGGTGGATCGCCTGCTCGACCCGGGCCGTGATCCCTCGCTCGCGGATCGAGGAGGCCATCTCGACCACGAAGTACGGATTGCCCTCGCTCTCGCGGGCAACGGCACGCAGCTGCTGATCCGACGGCGGGTCGCCGCAGACCTCGGTGAGCAGCTCGGCCACCTGTTCCTCGGTCAGCGGACCCAGGCGCAGGTCCACCGCACCACGCACCTGGTTCAGGGCGGCGAGCACCCGCGGGGTGCCGACGGCCGAGGGTTCGTACCCGGCGAGAACCAGCAGTCGCGCCGCGCGGGCCGACTCCACCAACCGCCGGATCACCGTGAGCGCGTCGCCGTCCGCCTCCTCCAGGCGGTCCAGCACGACCACGATCGGCTCCTGCGCCGACCACCGCGAGATCACCTCATCGAGGGCACCGGCAACCAGGAAGGACGCCGTCGGCGCCTCGACTGCCGACGGCGCGGCCAGCCGGGGCACCCAGGTGAGCAGGTCAGGGACCAGCCGGGCCAACTCGGATCCCTTGTTCCCCAGGGCAAGCCGCAGTTCGGCACGTGGCATGGTCACGGCCCACTCACCGAAGGCCTCGGCCCAGCACCCGAGACGATCGCCGAGCCCGTCGCCGGCGCCGAACCACACGGTTGCGCCCTGCGCGCGCAGCGCCGACGCCGACGCGGCCAGCAGCCGGCTGACGCCGATCCCGCGGTCACCACTGACCAGGACCAGCCGACGCTCGCCCGAGACTGCCTCCTGCCAGGCGGTCTGGATGCTGTCGAGCTCCCGAGCGCGCCCGACCAGCCGCGGGGCCGCCGAATCGTCGAGCGCCGCCGGTAGCCGTCTCCGGGACTCGTCCGGACTCCACTGGACCACCCAGGTGCCCACGGGTTCGGGGACGCCCTTCAACTCCAGCCGCCCCAGCGAGACGAACTGGTGAACGCCGCGCGGCTCCGTGAGCGCCCGCACCACCTCCGAGGCCAGGATCTGTCCTTCCTCGGCGATGCTGCTCAACCGCGAGGCGACCACCACGGCCACGCCGAAGTACCCGCCGCCCTCGCTCTCGAGGGGTTCACCGGTGTTGAGGCCTATCCGGATGGCGAGCCGCTCCTCCGAGGGGCGACGCCCGTTGAAGGACCACACCAGTTGCTGCATGGCCACCGCTGCCTCGACGGCCTCGGCCGCTCCGTCGAAGGCGCAGAACAGCCCGTCCCCGGTGAAGTCCACCTCGTGCCCGCCGGCGACCTCGGTGGCCTGGCGCAGCAGGTCGAACAGGGCCCGGCGCACCTCGTGGGCGCGAGCATCCCCCAACCGGGTCAGCTGGTCGGTGGAGCGCACCTGGTCGACGAACAGGAAGCTACGGGTGGGCATGGATCCTCCTGGAACACCGGACTGCGGACACCTGCCCCACCGTGGTGATCATGCGTTCTCGAACGGTCGACAGCGCATGCTGACGAGGGGTGGCACCGACCCGGCGTCCCCTCCGCCCCCGCCGGGTCAGTGCCCCGCGGTCACGGTGCCGGACCCGGAGTCCGCCGTCTGTCAGCACGCTGACACTTCCCCGGATCCGTTCGGGCCTCAGTGGCAGCGCGCGCGGAGCCCGGCGACGTCCAGGATCTCCAGCCGGCCGCGAGCCAGCCGGATGACGCCGTCGGACTCCATGCGCTTGAGCACCTGGTTCGTGGTCGGCCTGGTCGTGCCGGCCAATTGGGCCAGGTCGTCCTGGGTCAGTGGCACGATCACCGGCAGCACCCCCCGGGAGAAGTGACGGCCGGTCTCCAGCACGCGCCGGGCCAGTCGCTTGTCCACCGGCAGGTAGTGCGCCTCCGCCACCCGGCGGCTCAAGCGGTCGGTCCGACGGGCCAGCAACACCAGCAGGAAGTCGTTGACCTCGGTGTGCGCGGCCCGGACCCGCTCGAAGTCCTCCCGGCGCAGGATGTGGGTCACCGTCGTCCCGAAGGCCTGGATGGTGGCGGTGCGCTGCTGGCAATCGACGAGCAGGCCCACCTCACCGAAGACATCCCCGGCGCCCATCACCGACAGCATGACCGTGTCGCCCCCGGGAGTGGTCAGCCGAGTGGCCAGGGTGCCGCTCTCGACCAGGAACAGGGAGCTGGCCTCCTCACCCTGGCTGACGAGCAGCTCACCGCGTTCGTAGACCCGGCGGCGTGAGGCCTCGAGCACCCGGTCGCGCCCGTTCTCCGGCAGGACCTCGAGGAAGGAGGGCGGGCGCAACTCGGCGGAGCGGGTCCCAGCAGCCATGGGCCAGTTGATCACAAAACCCCTGCCCGCCAAGGGCATTCCGCTGCTCCCGACACGGCTTCGGCACTCGAGCGGACGATTCAGGCACCATCGTCCCGATTCGTCGGCCGGGCCGTCACGGCCCGAGCGCCTATCTCCGTTCGGGTGACATCGGCCCGCCGATGATCCAGGTGACCCGCAGCTCGAGCCGACCTGGACGGCGACCAGACCATCCGTGACCAGTCCATCCGCGAACCCGCGGCGACCAGGGGGATCCGTGTCCGAGCCGACACCACCGACGCCCCGCCCGCCCGCCGAACTCCCGGCGGCGGTTCGTCCTGCGCCTGCCCTGCTGCGCCCGGCGGTGGGCATGGCCGGTCGCCTGCGCACCAGCGTGCGCCTGCTCGTGCTGGTGCTGGTCCTGCTGGTGCCCGGCGTCGGCGCGACCACGGCGTACTCGCTGACCATGGGCGGCCAGATCGCCTTCACCGACAAGGAACGCTCGGGTGTCGAGCTCCTCCGGCCAGCCCTGCTGGCCATGGCGTCGGCGGTCTCTGGCCAGGGGCGCGTCGACCTCACCGAGCTCGACGCAGCGGCCCGGCAACACCCCGACCTGGCCTCGTCCTCCATCGAGGGAGTACGCCAGCAAGCGGGCGCGGGCAGCCCTGCCGAGCGCGCGGAACTGGTCTCCGCCCTGGTCCAGCTGGTGACCGAGGTCGGCAACACCTCGAACCTGATCCTCGACCCCGACCTGGACTCCTTCTACGTCATGGACGCCCTGGTCGTGCAGGTGCCCAAGGCTCTCCAGTCGCTGTCCGCCGCAGCCGCGGCAGCCGAGGCGACAGGCTCGGACGCGCGGATCGCAGCTCAGGCCGTCCGCGCGGGCACGCTGTCGGGCGCCGGGACGGCACTCCAGGGCGACGTGGAGACGGCCCTGGCCAACACCACCGAGGAGTCGCTCAACGAACGGACGTCAGGCCTGCTGGCCCTGACCGAGACGGTCACCCGGGCCGCGGACGCCCTCACCGCCGATCTCGGCAAGGCCTCTCCCGGAACCGGAGCCGTGGCCGAATCGGCCCGGACGGCGATCGGCCCGGCCACCGAGGGACTGGCCACCCTGCTGGAGGCGCGCGCCGCCGACCTGTCGGCACGACGCGCCCTGACCCTGACACTCACCCTGCTCGGCCTGCTCGTGGCCGGGTGGTTCGCGGCCGGCGTGCGGTGGCGCACCTCCCGCGACGTCACCTCCGCGCTGGTGGCCGTCACGGCCCTGGCGGACGGCGACCGCACCCAGCACCCGCTGCCCGAGGGGCGGGACGAACTCGGCGACCTGGGCCGCGCGGTGGCGGTCACGCGCCGGCGCCTGGTCGAGCAGGCCGAGGGCCTCGAAGCGGCCCAGGCCACCCGCGAACACGATCTGCGCCAGCGGATGCAGAACCAGGCGGCGGCCGAGCGTGAGGTTCGCGATCGCGCCCAGGGCATCGTCGATGCGACCGCCACGAGCGTCGGGTCGGAACTGGAGGCCGTGATCGAGCAGGTCACCGCGGTGCGCCAGGCGGCGCAGACCATCGAGGGCCGGGTACGGGTCACCGACACCGTCACCCGGGACGTGGTCGAGCGGGCCGCCGAGGCCCGGACCATCGTCACCTCCCTCGGGGAGTCGCTGGGCGAGGTCACCCGGATGGCCGAGGTGATCGCCGGCGTCGCCGATCAGACGCGCTTGCTGGCGCTGAACGCGACCATCGAGGCCGCGCGCGCCGGGACCGCCGGCCGCGGCTTCACCGTGGTGGCCAACGAGGTCAAGGAACTCGCCGCCACCACGGGCCGCTCCACCGTGGAGATCACGGCCACGGTCTCCCGCCTGCGATCGCAGGCGGACGAGATGGGCCGGTCCATCGCGCAGATCGGCGAGGGCATCGGCAGCGTCGACGAGGCCACCGCAGTGTTGTCGAGTGTGGCCAGCGAGCAGCACACCGTGGTCGAGCGACTGGACGCCGGCCTGGACCAGGCCATCGCCCGCGTGCAGTCGATGCTGAGCCTGACCGACAAGCTGGAACGCCGCCACCAGGCCCGGATCCCGCTCAGTGGCCAGGCGCAGATCGAGCGGGGCAGCGAGCACCTGACCGCCACCCTGCTCGATCTGGGCGAGGGCGGAATGCGCTGCATCGTCAGCGGCTCCGCCCGGCTGAGCCAGGGCGACGTGGTGGGTGTGCAGACCCAGCTCGCCGGGCAGACCCTGCGGTTGACCGGCCGGGTGGTGCACCAGGCCGGTTCGTCCAGCGGGCAGGAGGTCGGGTTGGCCTTCGACGACCTCCCGGCCCAGGCGGCCACCCTGATCCGACAGGCACAAGGAGCGCAGCGGCCCCACCGCGGGTGACAGCACACTGGGGGTCCTTCTCCCTCGAAGTCCTTGCCCTGCAACAGCTTCCAGGTGAACGGGTCAAGGGCCGAGAGGGGTTGGTGGCGGCGTTCCGGTTGACCTCGTGACCGAGCCGCGATCGTGGACTCAGCGATCTCGACCTGTGTCAGCCGGGGAACAGACCAGCCCGACGCCTCCCGGCAGTCTCTTCCCCAGGACGACACACCCCGCCACTCACCCCGGAGGCCCCGATGTTCGCCACGACCCGCACCCTCGCTGCCGCACTCGCCACCGCCGCCGCCGTGACCACCGGTGGACTCGCCCTGACCGCCGCACCCGCCCAGGCGGCCACGGGCACCACCTTCTGCATGCGCTGGAACACCGGCGCCGCCTACGCCAACTACCCGGTGTACCTCTACCAGGTCGACAGCACCGGCCGGGCCATCGGCGGCGCCCTGCGCTCGGGCAAGACCAACGCCAGCGGGTGCGGGACCTTCTACTCGACCCCCAGCACCGTCAGGTTGCGGGTCGCCGCCGGCCTGGCCGCGGGGGGTCACTACTACACCGGCTGGACGCCGCTGATGTCGCTGCCGGGCAGCGGGACCGTGAACCTGGGCACCGGGGTCGTGAGCATGTCCTGGTGACGGCCGCACTTCCCCTGATGGCCCGCACCGGGTCCCGACCGATCGCCACCTTCGGTTCCGGCGTCAGTTCAGGCGCAGGAACCGGAGGTGGCGTTCGTAGTGGTCCAGGCAGTCGTGGATCACCTGGGTGTCGGAATAGCCCATCACGTCGTAGTCCTGGCCACCGTCACCGCTGTGCACCTCGAGCCGGGCATAGGTGTCCCGGTCCCCGATCATGCGGCCGCCGTAGGTCGGCACCGGGCTCTCGTCCACCTGAACCCGGTAGACGAAGGGGTGCTCGTCCGCCTGCGTGCGCAACTCGACCCAGGCGAGCCCGCCGTCCCGGCCCTCCTCCCCTCGGCTCACCCGGGCCGTGACCCCACCGGCGGTCAACTCCTGGGCGACCTCGCGCAGGGCCGGCGCGATGACCTGGTCGAGGTGCGCGGTGGCCGCCTCGACGTCGACGAAGCTCACCGTGCGGGCGAGCCGGGCTCGCCAGGACGACGGTGCGAGGGCATCGGCGACCACCCACGGGCCGAGAGCATCAGCGGCAGCGCGTGCGCACCGGACTCGGCGCGGCGACGTTCGATGCGCAGGGCCCGCAACAGGCCCATCATCACCAGGCCGACCACGAAGGCGAACGGGAGTCCGAAGATCACCGTGGCGTACTGCAACGCCACGATCCCGCCCACCGCCAGCACGGCGATGGTCAACAGCCCTGTCGCCGAGGCCCACACGATCCGCAACCAGGGCGCCGCGTCGTCCTGCACCGAGCGCAGGTTGGACGACAGGTTGCCCATCACCAGGGCACCGGAGTCCGCCGAGGTCACGTAGAACAGCAGGCCGACGAACACCGACAACGCGATGATCACCCCGGCCAGCGGGTAGTCCTGCAACAGGGTGTAGAAGCCGGTCGCCGGTGAGGCGAAGGCATCGTCGGCGAACTGCGTGTCCCCGCCCCGGATCCGGTCCAGCGCCGCATTGCCGAAGATCGAGATCCACATCACCACGTAGCTGAACGGGATGATCATCGTGCCGGCCACGAACTGCCGGATCGTCCGGCCGCGCGAGATCCGGGCCAGGAACAGCCCGACGAACGAGGCCCACGCGATCCACCAGGCCCAGAAGAACAGGGTCCACAGCGACATCCACTCGGAGGCACCCTCGTAGGCGAAGGTCTCCATCGTCTTGCGGGCGAAGGTCTGCACGTAGTCGCCGACGTTCATCACCACGGCGTTGAGGATGAACGGGGTCCGCCCACCGGTGAGCAGGATCCAGCCGGCCAGCCCGAGGGCGAGGATCACGTTGAGCTGGGACAGGAAACGGATCCCCTTGTCCACCCCGGTGGTGGCCGAGACGGCCGCGATCACCACGGCCAGCACGATCAGGGCGATCTGGGCGCCGAGCCCGACCGGGATGCCGAACAGGATGTTGAGGCCCTCGTTGAGGAACACGACGCCGATCCCCAGGCTGGTGGCCACCCCGAAGATGGTCCCCAGGACGGCGGCGGTGTCCACCGCATGGCCCAGGGGGCCGTCGACCCGCCGTCCGAAGATCGGGTAGAGCGCCGAGCGCACCGCCAACGGCAGGTTGGCACGGTAGGTGAAGTACCCCAGCGCCATCCCCATCAGGGCGTACAGCCCCCAGCCCGAGATGCCGTAGTGGAACAGCGTCCAGACGGTGGCATCCCGCGCTGCCCCGATGGACTCCGGTTCACCGGACGGCGGGGCGAGGTACTGCGCGACCGGCTCGGCGACGGCGTAGAACATCACGTCGGTGCCGATCCCCGCCGCGAAGAGCATCGAGGCCCAGGCGAAGGTGGAGAACTGGGGCTTGGAGTGATCCGGCCCCAGCTTCACACTGCCTTACCGGGACAGCGCGAGGTAGAGCACGAAGACCAGGACCGCCGTGGTGAGCACGATGTAGAACCAGCCGAACCAGTCGACCACCCAGCCGACGGCGGTCCCGATCACCGACTCCGCCTGCCCGGGGGCCGTGATCGCCCAGGTGGCCATGACCAGCACGCCGACCACCGACGAGATGAACACCGGACGGCGCACCGAAGGCCCGTCGGTGAGCATCGCCTGCAATCCGGTGGACCTGGCCCGAGGGGACGCGTCGCGATCCATGTGCCACTCCTGATCTCGGCCTGTCATCCGCGGACCGGTGGGCCGCGTGCAGGTCGCCGAGCCCCGCATGCGAGGGGGCCGGTATCGCACTGGATACCGATCATCGGCGTGACCCGCCACTCGACCTGGCCCCGCAGGCCCTGCTCGCCCGGCGAACGCCGACGGGCGGCCCCCCGGCTGGGGGACCGCCCGTCTGCGTGCTGCCGGCAGGACCGATGGATCAGAAGTCCATGCCACCCATGTCGCCGCCACCCGGGGCAGCCGGCGGGTTCTTCTCCGGCTTGTCGGCCACGACGGCCTCGGTGGTCAGGAACAGGGCCGCGATCGACGCGGCGTTCTGCAGCGCCGAGCGGGTGACCTTGGCCGGGTCGATGATGCCGGCCGCGATCAGGTCGACGTACTCGCCGGTGGCCGCGTTCAGCCCCCAGCCGTCCTGCAGGCCGCGGACCTTCTCCGCCACGACGCCGCCCTCGAGACCACCGTTCACGGCGATCTGCTTGAGCGGGGCCTCGAGCGCGACCTTGACGATGTTCGCGCCGGTCGCCTCGTCACCGGTGAGCTCGAGCTTCGCGAACGCCTTCACCGAGGCCTGGATCAGGGCCACGCCACCGCCGGCGACGATGCCCTCCTCGACCGCTGCCTTGGCGTTGCGCACTGCGTCCTCGATGCGGTGCTTGCGCTCCTTGAGCTCCACCTCGGTGGCCGCCCCGGCCTTGATCACCGCAACACCGCCGGCCAGCTTGGCCAGGCGCTCCTGCAGCTTCTCGCGGTCGTAGTCGGAGTCGCTCTTGTCGATCTCGGCGCGGATCTGGTTCACCCGGCCGGAGATCTGGTCGGCGTCGCCGGCACCCTCGACGATCGTGGTCTCGTCCTTGGTGATGACGACCTTGCGGGCACGCCCGAGCAGGTCCAGACCAGCGCTCTCCAGCTTCAGGCCGACCTCCTCGGAGATCACCTGACCGCCGGTGAGGATGGCGATGTCCTGCAGCATGGCCTTGCGGCGGTCGCCGAACCCGGGGGCCTTGACCGCGGCCGACTTGAAGGTGCCACGGATCTTGTTCACCACCAGGGTCGCCAGGGCCTCACCCTCGACGTCCTCGGCGATGATCGCCAGGGGCTTGCCACCCTGCATGACCTTCTCCAGCAACGGGAGCAGGTCCTTCACCGAGGAGATCTTGCTGTTGACGATGAGGACGTAGGGGTCCTCGAGCACGGTCTCCATGCGCTCGGCGTCGGTGACGAAGTACGGGCTGATGTAGCCCTTGTCGAACCGCATGCCCTCGGTGAGCTCCAGCTCGAGCCCGAAGGTGTTCGACTCCTCGACGGTGATGACGCCTTCCTTGCCGACCTTGTCCATGGCCTCGGCGATCATCTCGCCGATCTGGCTGTCAGCGGCCGAGATCGAGGCGGTGGCGGCGATCTGCTCCTTGGTCTCGACCTCCTTCGCCTGCTCCAGCAGCTGGGCGCTGACGGCCTCGACGGCCTTCTCGATGCCGCGCTTGAGCGCCATCGGGTTGGCGCCGGCGGCCACGTTGCGCAGACCCTCCTTGACCAGCGCCTGCGCCAGGACGGTCGCCGTCGTGGTGCCGTCGCCGGCCACGTCGTCCGTCTTCTTGGCAACTTCCTTGACCAGCTCGGCGCCGATCTTCTCGTACGGGTCCTCGAGTTCGATCTCCTTGGCGATGCTCACACCATCGTTGGTGATGGTGGGCGCGCCCCACTTCTTCTCGAGCACGACGTTGCGGCCCTTGGGGCCGAGGGTGACCTTCACAGCGTCGGCGAGGGTGTTCATACCCCGCTCGAGACCGCGACGGGCCTCTTCGTCGAACGCGATGATCTTTGCCATCGTGTGGTTGATCCCTCTCCGCTACCGGGGTGGGTTGGCTGGCCGGACGATGCCCGCGACGGACGGGTCGGCTCCCGGCGCTCCTGTCCCGCCGGACTCCGGCCCTCACCGCACTCGGCCCGGGGCTCGTGCCCCTCACTTCTGTCACTCTCACGAGGAGAGTGCCAGTCACATGATTAGCACTCGACCCCTGAGAGTGCAAACCCTGAGGCCCGCATCAGCCGGTTGTCGGCAGGGGGATGCAGGATCAGGGCATGACCGCCCTGCACCCGCCCCGCGTGGTGGTCGAGCGCGCGGCGCACCCGGAGCACGGCGCCCCCTGGGTGCTGCACTCGGTGGACGACGCGGGCGGGCCGCTGGGGCCACCGATCGAGGCGGCGGACGGCGCCGGGCTGGCCATCGCCGTCGAGCGGCTGGAGCGGGCCTGGTCACCCCGGTGGGTCTGGGCCGCCACCGCCGCCGTCTACCCGGCGATCGTGGCGGCCGGCGTCCGGGTGAGCCGCTGTCACGACCTGGAGCACACCGAGGTGCTGTTGCTGGCCCACGAGGCCCGCTGGGACGAGCTGGACGCCGCCTGGCAGGTGCTGGCCGCCGCCCACGGGGCCCCGCCCGGCAGCGAGGCCGAGCCGCAACCCACCTTGCTGGACGACCTCGACGCCGTGGACGGCGTGCGATCCGGCCCCGCGCCCGGCCGCACCTCCCCGCTCGCCCGGCACCGTGACCAGCTCGCCCGGCTGGCCATGGCACGCAGCCGCCACGGGGGCTTCGCCCTGCTCAGCGCCGCCGAGTCGGCGGGGGCGCTGGCCGCGGTGGAGATGAGCGCTGCCGGCCTGCCCTGGGACGGCGCAGCCCATGACGCGATCCTCACCGAGGTGCTCGGCCCCCGCCCGGCCGCCGGGCGCCCGGCGCTGCTGCAGGCCGTGGCCACCGAGCTGGCCGAGGCCCTGGACGACGACCGGCTCAACCCCGACTCCCCCGCCGATCTGTTGCGGTCGCTGCGACGGGCCGGGCTGGCGGTGACCTCGACCAACCGACACGAACTCGCGCGGCACGACCACCCGGTCGTCCCCCTGGTGCGCCGGTACAAGGAGCTCGCCCGGCTGTGGACGGCGAACGGCTGGGCGTGGCGCGATGCCTGGGTGCGCGAGGGCCGGTTCCATCCCGAGTACGTCCCGGCCGGCGTGATCTCGGGTCGCTGGGCGACCCGCGGCGGCGGGGCGCTGCAGATCCCCAAGGCGGTGCGGGCGGCGGTGCGGGCGCCGTCCGGGCGGGCCTTGATCGTCGCGGACGCCGGCCAGCTGGAGCCGCGGGTGCTGGCGGCGCTGTCCGGCGACCCGGGCATGATCGCCGCCACCCGCGCCGGGGACCTGTACGCCGAGCTCGCCGCCCGGGCCCTCGGCCGCCCCGACGCCCGGGCCGAGGCGAAGGTGGCGCTGCTGTCGGCGATGTACGGCGGCGGCACCGGCTCCCCCGCGATGGCGGCGCTGCGCCGCCGGTTCGGCCGCGCGCTCGCCGTGCTCGAGGACGCCGCCCGCCGCGGCGAGGACGGTGCCAGTGTGACCTCGGTGCTCGGCCGGGTGTGCCCGCCCGCGCGGACGGGCTGGCTGGACGGTCTCAACGAGACCGCCGCAGGCGCCCGGACCCGGGCCCGCGGCCGGTTCACCCGCAACTTCGTGGTGCAGGCCTCCGCGGCCGACTGGGCGGCGGTGCTGATCGCCGGCCTGCGCCGCCGGCTGGCCGAGCTCGGCCTCGGCCCGGATGACGCCTGGCCCCCGCAGTTGGTGTTCTTCCAGCACGACGAGGTGATCGTGGAGTGCCTCGCCGACCAGGCCGAGGCCGTGGCGGCCGCAGTCCGCGCGGCCGGCGACGAGGCCACCCGCCTGGTGCTCGGCCCGACCGGCGTGACCATCCCGCTCGATGCCGCCGTGGTCGAGACCTACGCCGACAAGGGCTGAGGACGCTCGGCGGTCCGAGGGCCGGCGCAGCCGGCTTCTCTCAGAGCACATCACTCACCGTCCCCGAGGCCCGCGCATTCTGCTTGCGTTCGAACTTATGTTCGATTATATTATGTTCATGTCCGTAATGGGGGTGTGTATCGCCGAGCCGGGAGACGCCGAGGAGGTCGCCTTCCTGCGTGCCGAGTGCGCGCGGCTGCGGGCACGGGACGGGGAGTCGCGGACGGCGTGTGGTCGCCTGGAACGGCGCGTGAAGCAGTTGGTCGAGGAGCAGGACTGGGCCACCCGTCGGATCGCCCAGCTCACCGACCGGTGCACCCAGTTGGCCGCCGTGGTCCCGGTCGCGGCTCTGCCCGCTGAGAGCACCCTGGACGACGCGTCCGCGGCGGACGAGACCGCGCGAGAGGAAGCTCCTGCTGGTCTGGTGGCCGGGTTGGCCGGTGAGGGTGGCGCCCGGTTGGCAGCGGCGGTCCAGACCGCGGTCGGGGACCTGGCCGCCCTGTCGGTGCCCGACCCGGCGGGTGGGGTCGAGTTGGGGTGCCTGGCCGACCTTCCCGACCGGACCCTCGCCGACCTGTCCGCGGCCGGCCACCGCCTGGCCACCTGGGCGAAGCTCGCCGCCACCGTCGCCGCCGAGGAACTGGTCACCCGATGGGAGAACGGCACCGCCGACCAGGCCACCAGCCCGGTCAATGCCCGACCGGGGTTCCCCGACCACGACCTC
>JAEUJN010000113.1 GCA_016794595.1 Kineosporiaceae bacterium | reverse complement strand
AGGGGCGCACCTTGCGAGCGACCAGCCGCCCGTCCTCTTCGGAGAACTCGAGCTGTTGACCGGGTTCGATGCCCAGCCGGTCGCGCAGCTGCTTGGGGATCGTGACCTGGCCCTTCTCGGACACCGTGACTTTCATACCTCTAGGGTACGTATTCCTACTGGGTAATCCAACCACCATTCGCCATCCGTGCCCGAGGTGATGGTGGGTGCACGGCGAGCTGGAGCTCTCGTGGCTGCGCTGGCTGGGCCTGGTCGCGGAGCCGAGTGGGATGCGCGGCGCACAAATGCTGGGGATGATCCGGTCATGGCATACGGGAGACCGCGGCCCGATCCGGTGGGCGAGGGTCAGGAGTCGGTGTGGGACTACCCGCGGCCGCCGGCGCTGGTTCGCAGCGACCGGCACGTCCTGATCCGCCTGGCAGACATGGTGATCGCCGAGACCCGGCGCGCCTGGCGAGTGCTGGAGACATCGCATCCGCCGACCTGGTACGTGCCGCGCGAGGACGTCGCCTCTGGGGTGCTTCGGCGGTCGGCGGTGACCTCGACCGTCTGCGAATGGAAGGGCAAGGCCACCTACTGGGACGTCGTCCTCCAGGACGGGATCGTGCCGGCTGTCATGTGGTCCTACGAGTCACCGACCGCTCCCTTCGCGGACCTGGCCGGTGCGGTGAGCGGTTACCCGGGGCGGCTGGAGTGCCTGGTCGACGGGGAGCGCGTCAGCCCGCAGCCCGGCGGCTTCTACGGTGGCTGGATCACCGCCGATGTGGTCGGCCCGTACAAGGGTGAGCCCGGCACTCGGGGATGGTGACGACGTGAGGGTGCCCGGGCGGAACCGTTGGTGGCCCGCCTCGGGACCTCGCCGAGACCACCACCCCGGGCGTCCCCACCGTCACCCTGCGGCGGCCCTGGCGAGGTAGGAGAGAGCCTCGACAAACTCGCTCAGGCCCAGGTGCCGATGTCCTCGTTGCAGCGCCTTGCCGCTGATACCCAGCTCGCTCAGCGGCACTCCGTCAGAGCCGGGAACCGCGAGCCGCGGCCTCACGTGGTTGACCCACGGCCAGCGCTCGGCGTCGCCCTCGGGCAGGCCTTCATCGATGATGAACTGCGGATCCCGCCGGCTCTCGTCGAGCACCTCCACGACGGCGGGACACCGGCCCAGTTGCTTGGGATAGATCAGGACGAGGTCCCCCGGGAGGAAGGACGGCTTGCCAGGGCCCGAGCTCGAGAACCAGTCGCCGAGCGACCATGGCTCGTCGGCCGGGCTCTCGTGGTACATGGCCTTGATCCACAGCCGACGGGTACGCGCCTCGACGGCGAGCTCGCCCGCGATCACCTGGAGCTCACTCGTGGTGCCCTGCGGCGTGGTCGCCGATGTCACGTGCACGGATGCAGGCAGGGACGCCGCCGCGAGCTCCACCTGTTCGATCTCCGCCTCCGTGATCACCTGTGCCTCCTTCCACCAGGCGTCGAAGACGACGACTGCCTCGCGACAGGTGCGCGGCTGCAGTTGGAGGGACAGTTCTACGTTGGCCTGCTCACTGGACCCGAGCCCGGCCGCTGTGAGGTTCGCCGAGCCGACGAGGCCGAAGTTGTCGTCGCACAGGTAGAGCTTGGCGTGCAGCCCCCTGAAGTGGTGTAGCGAGACGCCTGCGCCGAGCAGCGCGCGTAGCCCCGCGGTGCTCAGTGATCCGTGGGCCACTGCTGCGGCGTTGAGATCGGTTAGCAGGTGCCAGACCGCGTCGCTTCGGCCGGCGACGGAGGCGAGGGTGGTGGCCACGCCGACCCCGAGGTAGGGGCTGGAGAGCCGGACGGTGTGGGTTGCCTCGGATACCGCATGGAGCAGCGCATCATGCGCCCGCTCAACGAGTACCTCGTCGTGCCTGGTCATGATCTCCCTGCGAGCTCTGGACGCAACAGCCTGCCCCGCCCCATGCCCCTCAGTTGCGATGCCGCCCACTCGACCCGTTCGCGCGCGACGAGCCACCGTTGAGGCCCTCGCTCGCGCGGGGACCCGCGATCAGTGCCGGCAGGTCACCCCACTCGACGTGCCACGAGGTCTCGTCGGCCACCGGGGACCGGGTTGCGGTGCCCCGGTCGGTGTCGATGATCAGATCCGGTTCGGGGGTGGTGCGCGCCGCCCTGCGGCCCCGAGCGCGAGCGTGCGGGTGGCCAGGGTGCTCATCGACCGGGGGCTGCATGGCGGGGGGAGCGGGCGGCGCGGGTGGGGTGCCCCTCGAGATCGCTGCCCGGACGGCGTCCGGCAGCGGGTCCGGTGGGGGCAGGACGATGAGCGTGTCTGGGTCGGGCACGGGCAGCGGCGGTGCCACCGAGTCGTGGGGTGACGGTCCGGGCACCGCCGGGACCTGAGCGAACGCCTCCGCCGGCTGAGGCTCACTCGGAGGGTGCTGGAGGGTGGTCGCACCCTGAGCGCCCGGCCACGACACCACGCCCGGCGCCTCGTGGCCGCTCGTCGAGACCGCGGACGGCGCGAGCCGGGCGGGAGCGGGAGCGACCGGGAGCCGCGCGGGCTCGGGCGCCGGAGCACCGCCGTCCTGGGGTTGCTTCGCGCTGCGGTAACTGCCGTACCCGCCGTAGGCATACCCGCCGTAGTAGGAGCCTCCCCGCGTGCGGGGTACCCGGTTCAGGACGACGCCCAGCACGGCGGCGCCGGTGATCCGCAGCGCTTCGCAGGCGGCTGCCAGCTGGTCGGTGTGCGTTGAGGCAGCCCGGGTGACCACGAGCGCGCCGTCGGTGGCACGCGCCAGCAGCGCCGCGTCGGTCACCGGCAGCAGGGGAGGGGAGTCGAGGACGACGGTGATGCCCTGGCCGGTCAGCTCGCTGATCAGCGCCGCCATGCGGGCCGACCCGATGAGCTCGGCCGGGTTCGGCGGGATGGGTCCGGCGGTGAGCACCTGCAGCGGCAGATCGTCCCGCCAGGGCTGCAGCGCCTCGTGGACGTCCAGGTCGCCGAGCAGCACCGAGGTCAGCCCCACGCCGGAGGACAGCGCGAACACATCGGCGAGCGTCGGACGGCGCAGGTCGGCATCGATCAGCACGACGCTCTCGCCGGCTTGGGCGAGGGTGATGGCCAGGTTGGACGCCGTGGTGCTCTTGCCCTCGTG
>JAEUJN010000090.1 GCA_016794595.1 Kineosporiaceae bacterium | reverse complement strand
CCGGACACGCCCACAGCACCAGGCCCTGCGCCCTACACCCTGCGACGCCCACCGGGACTTGCTTGAGCCGGATGCGGTGAAAGTCGCACGTCCGGTTCTGAGGGGGCCCCGGCGCAGCAACGCGCCGGGGCTACCCGACGGAGCTCGCACCGCGTCATCGCCTGCTCCGCATCTGGTGGCCGCGCTGGACCATGCCACCGGCGTGGTCCTGGGACAGTTGGCCACGGCCGCCAAGAGCAACGAGATCCCAACCGTCCGAACGCTACTGACGGCATTCGAGGTTCACGCAGTAGTGATCACTGTCGATGCAATGCACACCCAGACCGACACCGCCACAGCGATCGTGGCGGCCGGCGGCGACTACGTGTTCACCGTCAAAGGCAACCAGCCCACCCTGTATGCCCAACTGAAGGCACTGCCGTGGAAGGACGTGCCGTCGCACTCCCACGTGCAGAAGGGCCATGGCCGGCGGGCACACCGGGCGATCAAGGTCCTCACCGCGCCGGCCTGGATCGCGTTCGCCGGCGCCACCCAGGTTGCGCAGATCCGGCGGACCGTCACCCGTAAGGGCAAGAAGACGGTCGAGGTCGTCTACGTGATCACCTCTGCCGACCACATCGCCGCCCCGCCGCCCGTACTCGCCGCATGGGTCCAGAGCCACTGGGGCATCGAGAACCGATCCCACTGGGTGCGCGACGTGACCTTCGACGAGGACCGCTCTCAGATCCGCACCGGCAACGCTCCCCACGTCATGGCCTGCCTACGCAACACAGCCATCAGCCTGCTGCGACTGGCCGGGACCACGAACATCGCCGCCAGCCTGCGACATCACGCCGCCGCAGCCGAGCGACCGATCAACCTGGTCCTGACCTCATAGAACGCGACTTTGCCGGAGCCCTGATGCAGGAGCCCTGATTAACGCCCAGATTCCCTCACTCGCGCACAGCCTCGCCACTTCCCGAACATCGGCTGGTTGGCCAACCGTTGGCCGCCGCGGCCGCTCGGCGCCTCCAGTTTGGTGCCAACCGGAGGCCCTGGGTGGGTGGAACCGGGAGTGTGCCAGCGGTTCCAGGGATGCCATCGCGTGGGTGGCCGGCCCGGGTCGGGTGGCTGGTGACCGTGTTCACGCCTCGGACACGCCGGACCTGCCCTACGCCCCCGAAGGGAGGAACGGGTTCTGCTCGACCCGGCTGCGTCGTCCACGCGGTGGCATCCCCTTCAGCCGATACCCCGGACCCTGCCCCGCCCCGACACCCCTGGAGGTGAACACCGTGACGCATCCCGCTCTGATCGCAGGTGTCGTGATGGCGGCCGATCTACCCACGGTGATCAACAATGCGACGGCGTGGCTGGTCGGGATCCTGGCCGCGTTGGCGACGTTCTTCCTGACCCTGGGCGGCATCCGGTACATGGCCGCCGACGGCAACCCGGGCGAGGTCGAGCGGGCCAAGGGCGCCCTGCGCTCGGCCGCCATCGGCTACGGGCTGGCGATCCTGGCGCCGGTGATCCTCACGGTGCTGAAGAAGATCCTGGGCATCTGATGATCGGCTGGATGTTCGACCAGGCCGCCGCGTGGCTGGCCTCCTTCGTCGCCGACTCGCTCAACGCGATCTGGGCGCTGCTGGCCACCACACTGTTCCACCTACCGGACGTGACCGGGCTGCCGCAGGTCGCCGCCGTCTCCGCGCGAGCGCTCACCGTGGTGAACACCGCCTTCGTGGTCGCGATCATGGTTGTTGGGATCGTGGTGATGACCCGGCACACCGTCCATGCCCGCTACGCCGCCGCCGACCTCGCGCCCCGCCTGGTCATCGGGCTGGTCGCCGCGAACTTCGCCACCCCGATCTGCCGGGCGATCATCATCACCGCCAACGCTCTCGTCCAAGCCCTCACCGGCGAGGGCATCGCCTCCACCGCGTCGCTGGCCCACCTGCTGCGGGTCGTCCAGGGCGCGTTGACCAACCCGGCCGCCGCGCTGCTGACGACGCTGGTCGGGTTGATCATCGACATCCTGCTCGGCCTGCTGCTGGTCGGGTGGATCGCCCGGTTCGCCGCGCTGATCGTCGCCGTCGGCATCGCGCCGGCCGCGTTGGCCTGCCACGGCCTGCCCTGGACCGAACCCATCGCCGCCACGTGGTGGCGGACCATGGGCGCCCTGGCCGCGACCGTTGTCCTGCAGGCCGTCGCCCTGCACACGTCGCTGGCGGTCTTCCTCGACCCGGCCGCGAACCTGCCGAGCTATGGCCTGCCCGCCGACCCCACTGGCCTGCTCAACCTGATCATCGTTGCGGTGTTGTTGTGGGTGACCGTCCGCATCCCCGCCCTGGTCCGCCGCCACATCACCCAGGCCGGCGGCCGACCCAACCTGGCCGCCACCGTCGTCCGGTTCGTCGTCGTCCACCAGATCACCCGCGGACTCGGCCGCGGCCTGGGCGGCGCCTTCACCGGACGCCGCGCCAGCACCGGCGGCAGTAGCGGTGGTGGCGGGATGCCCCGTGGCGGCCCGAGCCACCCGCCTGCACCGCCGTCCGGCGGCGGGCCACGTCATCCGATACCCTCGCGTCCCGGCTCACCACCCGGGCCAGCGGCAGGTGCTGGACGACGTCCGCCAGGTCCGCCCGGGACCTCACCGAGGACGCCGCCCCCGACGACACCGCCGCCTGGCCCGCCTGCGCAGCCGGTACGTCCGGTGCGTCCGCCGCATCCAGTCGTTCCGCGGCCACCCCAACCCGTCTCGGCACCCAGGGCGGTGCGGACGCCGCGTCCCGCCCCGGCGAGTGCCCGTCCTGTGAGGAGGATCCGATGAGTCGAGCTGTTGTCGAGGAGGCCCCGGTGCGGGCGCGGATCCCGGCCGATCTGGATGCCCCGGACCGGATCGCGTTCGGGTTGACCGTGCGGCAGGCCGCGATCCTGGCCGCCACAGCCGCACCGCTGTACGTGGTGTGGCAGCAACTGGCCGGGCGGGTCCCGGTCCCGGTGCTCGCCGCAGCCACCGTGCCGGTCGCGGCGTCCGCGGCGGTGGTGGCGCTCGGACGACGCGACGGCGTCCCGTTCGACGCATGGCTCCTCGCCGCGCTCGCGCACCACCACTCCCCACAACGGCTGGTCCCGACCCGGAAGACGGTGACCCCGGCGTGGGCACCTCCCGCCCAACCAGCACCCACGACGAAAGCAACCGGTCGGGGTCAGGCCGGTCGTCTGGGTGTGCTCCGGCTACCGGCTTCGGCGATCACCGACGACGGTGTCCTCAAGACTGCTTCCAGCAGTGTGGCGTTGGTCGCGGCGACCACAGTGACGGCGAACCTGAACAGTCCAGGCGAGCAGGCCGCGCAAGTCGCCGCCTACGCCCGGTGGCTGAACGCGTTGACCGGGCCGGTCCAGATCGTCATCTCCGCCCGCCGCCTCGACCTGGGTGCTCGAGCCGAACGGATCGCCGAGCAGGCCCACGACCTCGACTCCTCCGCCCTGGCATCGGCGGCGATCGACTACGCCTGGTTCCTGCTCGACCTGCTCGAGACCCACGACCCCCTCGAACGCACCATCACCATCGCCTGCACCAGCCCGACCACCTGGGCCGGAGCTGAAGCCCAACGCCGTGCTGTCGCAACGGCGGAAGCGTTGACCGCGGTCGGCGTCCGGTGCCGGGTCCTGGACGGCGCCGAGGCCACCGCCGTCCTGGCCACCGCGGCCGACCCGTATGCCACGGGCAACCCCATTACTCCGCGGACCCCACCCGGCGCCCCGGTCACCGTTCCCGACTCCCATTGGGCTTCTGCGTCATTCGACCCTGACGACTGGGACGACGAAGGCCGCTTCGGCAACAGCGACGACGAGGCGCCGGACGCGTCGTGGGATGATCTGATCCACGACCCACGCGACGACACAGCAGACGACGACCTCCGGGAGCCCGAGGTCGGGCGGCACGCGGACGGCATGCGGCGGCCGGCACCCCGGCATCGCGGACCCCGACAGCCCAAGCCCGCGCAACGCATCCCGGGACACCGTGACAGTCCGGCGCTGACCGGAGGGCCACGGTGAGCCCGCTCCTCCGCCGACGTCCCAGCCGCTCGCGTCGCGCCACAGCGTCCTCGTCCCACGCCGACAACAGCGAGTTGGCTGCAGTCGTCGGCCCGAGCGCAGTCGTGACCGCGGGCTCGTTCGTGAAGGTCGGGTCCGGGTACGCGGCGACGCTGGTGGTGTCGGGATATCCGGCCGAGGTCGGCATGGCCTGGCTCGAACCGGTCCTGGCCTGGGCCGGCCGCCTCGACGTCGCCCTGCACATCGAACCGCTGCCGACCGAGTTCGCCGCCGGCCGGTTACGGCGGCAACGGGCCCGGCTGGAGTCCTCCCGCCGCCTGGACGCCGACCGCGGCCGTCTGGACGACCCGCTCATCGAGGCGGCCGCGGACGACGCCGCCGGCCTGGCCGACCGCCTGGCCCGCGGCGAGGCCCGCCTGTTCCGGGTCGGGCTCTACCTCACCGTCCACGCCCCCACCCGCGCCCTCCTCGCCGACGCCGTCGCCGAGGTCCGCGCTGCCGCCGCGTCTGTCCTGCTGGATACCCACCCGGCGACATGGCGCCACCTCGCCGGTTGGTGCTCCACCCTGCCCCTGGGCCACGACGGCCTCGACCAACGCCGCGTCATGGACACCGACGCCCTCGCCGCCGCGTTCCCCCTCGCCTGCCCCGACCTGCCCGGCCCCCTGCCCGGCGAGCCCGCGCCGTCCGGTGGGGTCCTCTACGGGATCAACACCACCTCGGGTGGGATTGTCTGGTGGGACCGGTGGGCCCAGGACAACCACAACGCCGTCGTCCTGGCCCGCTCCGGCGCTGGGAAGTCCTACCTGGTCAAACTCGACGTCCTGCGCCAGCTCTACGCTGGCGTGGCCGCCCACGTGATCGATCCTGAGGACGAGTACACCTCGCTCGCGGACGCGGTCGGTGGGACGGTGGTCCGGCTCGGCGCTCCCGACGTCCGGGTCAATCCCTTCGACCTCCCCCACGCCGCTGGGGCTCGAGATGCATTGACGCGGCGGGCGTTGTTCCTGCACACCCTGATCGCCGTCCTGCTCGGCGAACCCCCGCCCCCGGCCGAGCGGGCAGCGCTCGACAAGGCCCTCACCGCGACCTACACCGCCGCCGGGATCACCCACGACCCCACCACGTGGACCCGGCCCGCACCGGTCCTGGCCGATCTCGCCGCCACCCTTACCGCCCTGGGTGGCAACGATGCGGCGACGATGCTCGCCGCGCGGCTGTCGCCGTGGGTCGAGGGGTCGTTCAAGGACCTGTTCGCCGGACCCACCACCACGAGGCCGGCCGGGCAGTTGGTGGTCTGGTCCACCCGGCACCTGCCCGACGAACTCCGGGCCGCCGGGATGCTGCTCGCCCTCGACGCCATCTGGCGCGACATCGACCAAACCGGCACGTCGACCCACCCAACCGGGCCCGCAGATCGTTCCCGGTTGGCCAACCCGTTGGCGTCATCGACGCGGCCCCGACCCAACCCGTTGCGTCGCCGACACCCGCAGCTGTCCAGGGCCGCCGACCGGACCCGGTTCGACTCCCCGCCGCCACGGCGGCTGGTCGTGGTCGATGAGGCATGGACGCTGATGCGTGAACACGACGGCGCCCGGTTCCTGGCCCGGATGGCCAAGTCCGCCCGCAAGCGTCACGCCGGGCTCACCGTCGTCACCCAGGACGCCGCGGACCTGCTCGGCTCCGACCTCGGCCAGGTCGTCCTGGCCAACGCCGCCACCCAGATCCTCCTGCGGCAAGCTCCGCAAGCCATTGACGCAGTCGCCGACGCGTTCCACCTCACCATCGGCGAAGCCCGCCTGCTGCTCGCCGCACCCCAAGGCGAAGCCCTGCTCATCGCCGGCACCGCCCGCGTCGCCTACCGCGCTGTCGCTTCCCCCACCGAGCACCACCTCATCACCGCCGAAGGCCAGGGCCTGGACGACGACGCCCCGGGCCACGGGTAGCCCGCCTATGCCCACCCCGCCAGGTCTGCCCGTAGTGCCGGCCGTCGACGTGATCGGCCTGGTCCTGCTCACCGTCGCCGCGTCGCTGGCCGCCGGGCTGTGGCAGGCCGGACGGCGCCTGGTCCGCAACTGGCGGCAGCACGGGCTCACCCGGCACGCCCAGCAGGTCCTGATCACCCCACCCGCGCAGGTCGACCCCCACGGCGCGGCCGCGTTCTGGGCGAACCTGCACGCCCTGCTCACCCCCGCCCGCTGGCGCCGCCTGGTATACGGCACCGCGCATGTCGCCCTGGAGTACCGGTGGACCGGACGGCAACTGCAGATCCTGCTTTGGGTCCCCGGCACCGTCCCCGCTACCCCCGTCGCGGCCGCCGCGCGCGCCGCCTGGCCCGGCGCCACCACCACCATCACCCCCGCCGCTCCCCCGCTCACAACGCCGGCCGGGCACACGTCGCAGGTGGACGGCGGCGCGCTCATCCTGGCCCGACCGGACTGGTACCCGATCACCACCGACCACGACACCGACCCCCTCCGTGCCCTGCTCGGCGCCGCCAGCGGACTCCACGGCACTGAACAAGCCACCGTCCAGGCCCTGGCCCGACCGGCCACGCCCCGACAGCACACCCGGCTCCGCGCCGGAGCCACCGCCCTGGCCACCGGACGCGCCACCACCAGCGGCCTGCCCGAACGCCTCGCCGCCCTGGTCGCCGGGCTACTCACCGGCCTGCTCAGCTCCGGTCGCACCACCACCGGCACCGGGACGACGACCCGCATCACCGATGGACGCCGCGACCCCAATGCCAGCGACGCCGTCGCCAAGAGCAGCCAACCCCTGTGGGAGGCCGCCATTCGCTACGCCGTCGCCGCCCACGACCGGACGGAACCCAAGAACGACCTTGGCCGGCCGCGTCGTCCGTCTCTTCGGCGTCGAACAGGTCGGGAGCCGGACGTCGTTGCGCGCCGGCTGACTACCCTCGCCCACGCCATCTCGTCCGCGTTCGCCGTCCACACCGGCCCCAACCGGCTCCGCCCCGTCCCCATCGCGCGACCCGACCGCGTCCTCGCCGAACGCCGACTCGGACGCGGGTTCCTGCTGTCCACCCGTGAGGTCGCCGTCCTCGCCGGACTACCGACCGATCTCGCCGTCCCCGGCCTGGACCGGGCCCGCGCGAAAGCCGCGCCCGCCCCGATCAGTGTGCCCACCGGCGGCCGGAACACGAAGATCCTCGGCCGGGCCCAGATCGGCGGACACACCGTCGCCCTGCCCGTCGCCGATGCCCGACACCACCTGCACGTCCTCGGAGCCACCGGCACCGGCAAATCGACTCTGCTGGCCCACCTCATCCTGGGCGACATCGCCGCCCGGCGGGCCGTCGTCCTCATCGACCCCAAAGGTGACCTCGCCCGCGACGTCCTCGACCGCATCCCCGACGACGCGACGGAGCGGCTCGTGGTCATCGACCCCGACCAACCCGCCCGCAGCGCCACCTTCAACCCGATCGCCAAACGCGACGACGCCGACGACGACCTGATCGTCGACAACATCGTGTCGATCTTCGCCGCGATCTTCCAACGCCACTGGGGACCCCGCATCGACGACGTCATGCGCGTCGCCTGCCTGACCGTCATGCGCAACCCCGAACCCAGCCTGATGACCGTGCCACCGCTGCTCAACGACAAGCAGTTCCGTGCCCCGTTCACCGCCGACCTCACCGACCCCGAAGGGCTCAAAGGCTTCTGGGAATGGTTCGACACCAGCCCACCCGGACTACGAGCTCAGGTCATCGGACCCGTCCTCGCCCGCCTCCGCGCGTTCCTGCTCCGGGACTTCGTCCGCGCCACCATCGACTCCCCCACCTCCAGCTTCGACATGGCCCACCTGCTCGACCACGGCGGGATCCTCATCGCGCGCCTCCCCAAGGGGCAACTCGGCGAGGACACTTCACGCCTGCTCGGATCGATGATCTTCGCCAACGTCTGGCACGCCGCGACCGCCCGCGCCCGCCAACCCGAACACCGCCGCCGCGACGCGATGGTCGTGATCGACGAGGCCCACAACATCCTCAACCTCGCCGGCTCCACCGCCGACATGCTCGCCGAAGCCCGCGGCTACCGCCTCTCCCTCGTCCTGGCCCACCAACACCTCGGCCAGCTCCCCCGCGACGTCCAACTCGCCGTCTCCGCGAACGCCCGCAACAAGATCTACTTCACCTGCTCACCCGAAGACGCACATCTGCTGGCTCGGCACACCCTGCCCGAACTCGACGAACACGACCTCGCACACCTCGACGCCTACACCGCCGCCGCCAAGGTGGTGAACAACACCCATGAGACGGCGGCCTTCTCTCTTCAGACAGGCCCCCCACCGAGCGCATGAGAATCAGTCACCCAGCGTGAACACCTTAACATTCATGATCGTCTAACGCTCATCTGGTTCGGACCCAAGCAGCCCGTGGGAAAGGATCGAGGGCAGAAGCACCGTTCATCAGACGGACCCGTTCTTGAACCTACGAGCAGCAGCCACAGTCCAGATAGATCCGAGTACGAGAACCCCCGCTGAAAGAATCATCGATATCGTCGATCGCAACTCACTGCCGATGATCAATAATCCTCCCGCAATTGCTACAGGGTAGTGAGTTCTTACAAGACTTCTTGGGTATTCTGCCCGATACGAAACGAACCCACTCCATAGAATTGCCGGCAAACAACAAATCCAGATCAAGCCCGCGATACCCAGGGACTGCTCGTAGTTCAATACGTCATCACCAACCTTTGTAGTTTCGATACGCCATGCCAGCATTGAAACCACCCCAGGTGATGGTGTGAACACGCGCATTCCTCGCATGCCATCGAAGACTCCGACTGTATCGGTATACCTTCCCGGAATGACGCCCGAACGATCTAAGACCCACTCGCGCAACTCGATGCACTGGTCGATACCGTGCATATCTTACAGGGCGCGCCCAAATTGAGCCAACATCCACCGCTACGTTGACTGCAGCGCGTCTCCATGAGAGACGCGACCCATCATCGTTCCCATTCCGCTTGCGGTAGCCATTCCATGCAACGCTCGCACCCGCCGCCAGAACTGCGGCTCCCAGGCAGATCCCTGCGGACGCTAGGACGCAAGCAGCGGCAGCCGCGTACCCAGTCGCGCTAGCTGCCCGCCGAAGTGCCTTTCTCCACCCCCACCACTTGCCGTTAAGGGCCTGATGATTAATTACTATCGTTCTTCTGGTTTCATGGTGTAGTTCCAGTCGCCGTGGAACTCGTGTCGCTGGATGGGCAGGCTTTTGAAGTGTTTGTTGGTGATGGTGATGCCGGTCTGGTAGTGGTTGGCCTGATGATTAATTACTATCGTTCTTCTGGTTTCATGGTGTAGTGGTCGGCCCCGCGTTTTCCGGACAGTTGATTGATGGTTAGTTCATGCTGCTGTGTGGGTGTTGATGTAGTCGTTGTAGGCCTCGCGTGGGGTTCGGTATCCCAGCGCGGAGTGCAGCCTGCGGGTATTGTAGCGGAGCT
>JAEUJN010000007.1 GCA_016794595.1 Kineosporiaceae bacterium | reverse complement strand
GGTCTCACATCCTGGACGTCGCGTTGACCGGCGACACTGTGGATACGTATGGTCACCCGAGCCCATCCAGAGCGGCCGAGAGACCTGGCTCGACGACGCCGCAGCAACCCCCCGACGACGGGGACGGTGCTACCGCCAGGCCGATGGAGGACCCGTGCAGCACCACTCCCGGGACGGCGGCGGCGTTCACCTGACCCGGCGCCACCACGTCGACCTGCTGCGCACGGCCAGCGCCACCTGTCGGCCCTAGCCGCTCCGCCCGCACCGTTCACGAATCGGGCCGGTGCGTTCGGGCCGATCGACTCGCTCGACGTGGCACCACCACCCGGCAGTCGCCGGCCCCGCCGGCCGCGCTCCCCTGCCGCGCCTGCCCACCGACCACCCTGCCGACGGTGGCGGCCCGCCGTTTCCCGGCTCGCCACCTCCCGTCCCGAGAGGACCTCGTGAGCACGCCCACCCCGACCGCCGCACCGAGCCCCCAACCGCCCAGCAGCCGCCCCTCGGGCACGCGCACCCGACCGGCACGGCCGGAGGGACAGTGGGCGCTGGGGCAGACCGAACCACTGAACGCCAACGAGCAGTTCAAGGCGGCCGACAACGGGCTCAACGTGCGCGCACGGGTGGAGCAGCTCTACGCCCACCAGGGCTTCGACTCGATCGAGGCCTCCGATCTCCGCGGTCGGCTGCGCTGGTGGGGGCTGTACACCCAGCGCCGGCCGGGGATCGACGGCGGCCGCACCGCGACGCTCGAACCGCACGAGCTGGACGACGAGTACTTCATGATGCGGGTGCGCATCGACGGCGGAGCGGTCAACCTCGCCCAGCTACGCGTCCTGGCCGACATCTCGGTCCGCTACGCCCGGGACACCGCCGACATCACCGACCGGCAGAACATCCAGTACCACTGGATCAGGATCGAGGACGTCCCGGCGATCTGGCAGGCGCTGGAGGCGGTCGGCCTGAGCACGACCGAGGCCTGCGGCGACACCCCGCGGGTCATCCTCGGCTCACCGCTCGCCGGGATCGCCGCCGACGAGATCATCGACGGCACCCCGGCGATCACCGAGATCACCCGCCGGTTCATCGGCGACCCGGAACTGGCCAACCTGCCCCGCAAGTTCAAGACCGCGATCTCCGGCAGCCCGCACCTCGACGTCGCCCACGAGATCCAGGACGTCGCCTTCGTCGGCGTGGTGCACCCCGAGCACGGTCCCGGCTTCGACGTCTGGGTCGGCGGCGGACTGTCCACCTCGCCCGCCCTGGCCCAGCGGCTCGGCGCCTGGGTCCCGCTGGAGGAGGTGCCGGACGTCTGGCACGGCGTGATCCGGATCTTCCGGGACCACGGCTACCGCAGGCTGCGCAACCGCGCCCGGCTGAAGTACCTGATGGCGGATTGGGGACCGGCGCGCTTCCGGGAGGTGCTCGAGAGCCAGGACTACCTGGGCCGCCCGCTGATCGACGGGCCGGCGCCGGCCGAACCACCGACCGGACGGCGTGACCACGTGGGCGTCCGGCCCCAGGGCCGCGGCCGGTTCGTGGTCGGCCTGGCCCCCACGGTCGGCCGGGTGAGCGGCAGCACGTTGACCGCCCTGGCCGAGGCGGTCGAGCGGGCCGGCTCGGACCGGGTGAGGTTCACCGTCGACCAGAAGCTGATCGTGCTCGACGTACCCGCCGAAGCGGTCGCCGATCTGGTCGACGACCTGGACGCTGTCGGGCTACAGGCCCGCACCTCGGCCTTCCGCCGCGGGACCATGGCCTGCACCGGGATCGAGTTCTGCAAGCTCGCGATCGTCGAGACCAAGGGCACCGCCACCGCCCTGATCGGCGAACTGGAGAAGCGGTTCTCGGACGTGCCCCAACTGTTCGCCCCGGACGCCCCCGCCCTGACCATCAATGTCAACGGGTGCCCGAACGCCTGCGCCAGAACGCAACTGGCCGATATCGGGCTCAAGGGGATTCAGGTTCCCGACCCAGCCGACCCGGACGGCGGCACGGTCGACGGCTTCCAGATCCACCTCGGCGGCGGCCTCGGACTGAGTGCGGACCCGCACGGCGGCAGCGGCTTCGGGCGCAAGGTCCGCGGGCTCAAGACCACTGCGACCGACCTGCCGGACTACGTCGAACGCGTCGTCCGGCGGTGGCTGGACCAGCGCACGGACGGCGAGCCGTTCGCCGGGTGGGTCGCCCGGGCCGCCGAGGAGGAGCTGCAGTGAACACCGCAGCGGCGGGTGGCGCCGGGGTGGCCCGCACCGCCGTCAACCACTGCCCCTACTGCGGGGAGGACCAACTGCGCCCGAGCGATGCCGAGTACCCGGGCGCCTGGTACTGCCGATCCTGCCTGCGGCTGTTCTCGGTGACCCACCACGGAGTGCGCCGCAGCGATCCGACCCGGACCCCGCAGGAGCCACGGTGACCCCGCTGATCACCGCTCCCGACCAGGTCGCCGCAGCCCTGGCCGAGGACCCGGTCGGCTTCGCCCGGCACGCCGACGCGGTCCTCGAGGGGGCCGACCCGCTGACCATCCTGGCCTGGGCCGGCCGGGCCTTCGGGCGTGGACTGGCGGTGACCGCGGCCATGGGGGACACGGCCCTGGCACACCTGGCCTCGCGCGCCGTCCCCGGAGTGCACGTGCTCTTCGTCGACACCGGCTACCACTTCGGCGAGACCCTGGGCACCGCCGATGCGGTGGCCGCCGCCTATCCGGTGCGGCTGATCACGGTGCGGGCGCCGCAGAGCGTGGTGTCCCACGAGGCCGAGCGCGGCCGGCTCTACCGCAGCGATTCCGACGCCTGCTGCGCCCTGCGCAAGGTCGCCCCCCTCGACTCGGCCCTGTCCGGCTACCGCGCCTGGGCGACCGGGCTGCGTCGCAGCGACTCCCCCGCCCGGGCCCTGACCCCCACGGTGGCCTGGGACGCCCGGCGCGAGGTGCTGAAGCTGGCCCCGATCGCCGCGTGGACGGAGGAGGACCTGGACGCCTACCTCGACGCGCACCCCGAGGTGATCTCCAACCCGTTGCTGCAGATGGGGTACCCCTCGATCGGGTGCTGGCCCTGCACGCAGCCGGTCGCCGAGGGCGCCGACCCCCGGTCCGGGCGCTGGGCGGGCTCGGGCAAGACCGAGTGCGGGATCCACTACCAGATCTGACAGTGGCTGTGAGCCGGGTGGCTGTGAGCCGGTGCGGTGGCTCGAGGAGGCCCGGCCCCGGTACGGTCGACAGCGGTCCGGGGGGACTCGCCCAGGGTGGAATCCGCCTCGAGGAGTGTCATGACCGAACCCACGCGGCCTGCCGCCCCCACCGTGCGGACCGTGGGCGCCCCGGAACTCGGCGGCCGGCTCGCGGCAGCCGTCAGCGAGGGAATCGACTCGGTGTGGCACCGCTGCGACCACTGCGGCCAGCAGTCGCACATCTCGGCTGTGCGGTGTCCCTCCTGCGGGGAGGAGCTCAGGGTGTCCGCCCCGGGCGCAGCTGCCGGCCCGGCACCAGAGGGGAGCCCCGGCGAGGAGCCCCAGGACGACGCGGCCGAGCCGGCCGTCACCACCGAGGACCAGCCCACGGCCCCGATGTCCCTGATCGAACTCGAACTGGCCGGCGACCCCCCGCCCCTCACCACCCGCCCCCAGGCCCGGCTGCTCGACACGTCGTCGGCCACCCCTGGCGCCACCCCGGGCGCCACCCCGGGCACGGCACCGGCGGCACCGGCGGCACCGGCGGCACCACCAGTGCCATCGCCCCCGGCATCGAGAGCGCCGGCGTTCGCGCCGGCGGCACCCGCGACCGCGACGGTGGACGGAGCGGCACTGATCGCCAGCATGGTCCGCGACACCGTCGTCGGCGGCCCCCCCGCTGCTCCCTCGGCTGCCCTTGCTCCCCCGGCTCCCCCCGCTCCCCCTGCTCCCCTGGCTCCCCTGGCTCCCCCGGGGTTCCCGGCCGGCCCGCGGGACGCCGCCCGGTCGCCACTGCCGTTCACGCTCACCGACCGGCCACCCGCCGTCCTGATCGGGGCCGGGATCGGTGCGGGCGTACTGCTCCTGCTGGCCGGGTTCCTGGTGACCAGGATCCTCGGCGGCAGCGGGGACGACGACGGTGCGGTGCCGGCTGCCACGGCCGTCCCGATCTCCTCCGGCACGGTGACCGCCACCGCCTCCAGCACCCAGGAGAGCGAGGGCGGGGTCACCTACAGCGCCCAGAACACCCTTGACGGCCGGGCGGAGACGGCCTGGAACAGCGACGGCCGCGCCGACGGCGAAGGTCCGGGAATGGTTCTCACCTACCGCTTCGCCGAGCCGGTCGACCTGTACACCGTCACCGTGCTGAACGGCTACCAGAAGACCATCCAGTCCAACGGCAAGACCTCGGACCTGTTCACCCTGAACAGCCGCCTGCGCGGCGTCCGGGTCACCACCGACTCCGGCAGCTGGACCTGGGAGCTGACCGACACCCGCACCCCCCAGACCCTGGCCCGGGCCTACGGGCGGACCTCCAGCGTGCGGATCGAGGTGCTCTCGATCCACCCCGGCACCAAGTACCTCGACCTCGCGCTCAGCGAGGTCTCCTTCGCCGCCCGGGGCTGAGGTCAGGCCGTGGTCGGCCGAGGTGAGGCCGAGCTCGAGGCTGACCGTGCGGACCGGGTGTGGCAGGCTGCGACCGTGAGCCGGGTCGAGAGCCTCGTCAGCTTCTTCGGTGAACAGCGCACCGACCCGCGGCCCACGGTCCCGGCCCGCCCTGATCTCACCCCCGCCCAGCGCGCCCTGATCGCCGAGGCGTGCTCGAAGTCCTCGGTGAGTTGGGTGCGCCCGCTCGACGATGCCCGCCCGCACCTGGCCTGGCACGCCTGGCACGACGAGGCGATGCACCTGGTGCACGGCGTCGGCGAGCAGTTGCTGCCGATGCTGGCCGGGCACGTCGAGGTCCGCGTGCCGAGCAAGGTCGACCGCAGCCTGCTGGTGACCTTCGTCGCCGCGGCGACCGTACTGGCGCCCCAGTCCCCCGCCTGGCAGGAGGCGGTGGCCGCGCTGGCCGGAGTCCGGCTCAACGCCGTGGACGACGCCACGACGCAGGCCGAGCGCTGGGCGACCGGGGGAATGGTCATCCGCCTGGAGCCGATCACCGTGCTCGCCCAGGGGCCCGGCGACCGCGATGCCCCCAGCGGCGCGAGTACCCCACCGGAGAACCCCGGCGTGACCGTCACCCGCCGGCCCTGGCACCTCGGCGGCCGACGCCGCCGCTCGGGCTGACGGCCCGGGGTGACGGCCCGATGACCACCCCGGCGGCCCCGACAGCCGTGCCCGGCACCCCCGGCCGGGTCTTCGTGGCCCGGCTGGAGGGCATGGCGGTCTTCGACCCGCTCGGCGACCAGGTCGGTGCCGTCAGCGACGTCGTCGTGGTCAGCGGGGCGTCCGCCACCACCAGCCCCCGCGCGGTGGGGCTCGTGGTGGAGGTACCCGGACGCCGCCGGGTGTTCGTGGCGATGACCCGGGTGACCAG
Source organism: Kineosporiaceae bacterium (assembly GCA_016794595.1). Classification (GTDB taxonomy): domain Bacteria; phylum Actinomycetota; class Actinomycetes; order Actinomycetales; family Kineosporiaceae; genus JADJPO01. The sequence continues at coordinate 40,828 of JAEUJN010000007.1, read as the reverse complement.
CATCCATCCCGGGCAGCTGATCATCACCGGGCTGGTCAACCTGCGCCGGTTCGAGCAGCGCGCGACCGAGACCCTGGTGCTCGGCCAGCTGCTCGGCCGCCGGGTCCGGCTGCGCGAGGGAGGGCGGCAGGTCGTCGTCCAGGACGTCGCGATCGCCCCCACCCGGGCCCGCCAGTGGCGGATCGAGGCGGTCTACGTCCGCCCGGCCGAGCGCGGCGGGGCGCTGCCGGCCCTCGGCCGACTGACCCGGCGCACCCGCACCCCCGGCGAGCTGCTCGACCACACGGCGGTGGACCACCTGATCCCCTCCGCCCCGGACCGGGTCACCACCGACCTGCTCGCCTCCCTGGAGGACCTGCGCCCGGCGGAGGCGGCCGAGGCCGTGATGGAGATGTCCGCCGCCGACCGGCTGCTGGTCTGCTCGGCGCTGGACGTCGAGCGGCTGGCGGACGTGCTGGAGCAACTGCCCGAGAGCGAGCAGGTCGAGATCCTGGCCAACCTGCGCGACGACCGGGCGGTCGAGGTGCTCGAGGCGATGCAGCCGGACGATGCCGCCGACCTGCTCGGTGAGCTCGGAGACGAGCGGGCCGAGTCGCTGCTGGCGCTGATGGACCCCGGCGAGGCCGAGGACGTGCGGCGGCTGCTCGCCTACGACGCCGACACCGCCGGCGGCATGATGACCACCGAACCCGTGATCCTCCCAGCGCAGGCCACCGTGGCAGAGGCCCTGGCCCGGGTGCGCCGGGCCGAGCTGGCCCCGACCCTGGCGATCGGGGTGTTCGTCTGCCGCCAGCCGCTGGAGACCCCGACCGGGCGCTACCTGGGCATGGTGCACCTGCAGCGGATGCTGCGCGAACCTCCCGGGACGGCGCTGGGGGACATCGTGGACGAGGACGTGGAGCCACTGGACCCGGGCGACCCGCTGGCCACGATCACCCGCCACCTGGCCACCTACGACCTGATCTCGGTGCCGGTGGTCGACGCGGCCGGCAGCCTGCTCGGCGTGGTGACCGTGGACGACGTCCTGGATCACCTGCTGCCCGATGACTGGCGGTCCCAGGATGACTGACCTGCCCCCGGGCTCCGCCCGCCCGCGCCGGTTCACCCGTGTCCCCGGACCTGGCCCCGGACCTGGCCCCGGTCGTGGCCCCGGTCGTGGCCCCGGTCTCGGTCGCCGGGGCTCGCGCTCGGCGCCGGCCGGGCTCGATGTGCCGGTGGAACGCCGAAGCGGGCTGAGCGCCCCCCAGCTGGACCCGGAACTGTTCGGGCGCTGGTCGGAGCGGTTCGCCCGGTTCATGGGCACGGCGACCTTCATCGCCGCGATGACCCTGTTCGTGGCCGCGTGGCTGGTCTGGAACACCTGGGGCCCGCAGCAGTGGCAGTTCGACCCCCGGGACCTCAACTACACCCTGCTGACGCTGATCCTGTCCCTGCAGGCCTCCTACGCGGCACCGCTGATCCTGCTCGCGCAGAACCGGCAGGCCGACCGGGATCGGGTCTCCTTCGAGCAGGACCGGCAGCGGGCCGAGCGGGCCCTGGCCGACACCGAGTATCTGGCCCGTGAGATCGCGGCCCTGCGGCTGGCGGTCACCGACCTGACGGGGCTGGTGCGCGAGGCGGTCGCCGAATTGCCGCCGGTTCACGGCCCCCGATGGGTCAACCCCGACCACGGCGATGCCGACGCCTAGGAGGTGACCCCGGCATCGGCCCCGCACGCCCAGCCGCCCTCGCGGCGACGGCTGGGCGATGTGCTGGTCGAGTCCGGACTGCTCACCCCCGACCAGCTGCAGACCGCGCTGGAGGCGCAGCGCACGGCCAAGGGTGATCGGCGGCGGCTCGGCCAGGTGGTGACCGATCTCGGGTTGGCCCCCGAGCGGGACGTGGCCGAGTGCCTGGCCAACCTGCTGGGGCTGAAGATGGTGGACCTGTCCAAGACGGTTCCCGCCCCGGACGTCATCCGCCTGCTACCCCGCCAGGTCGCCGAGCGAACCCGGGTCCTGGTGCTGGACCGCACCTCCAACGGGCTGGTGGTGGCGTGCGCCGACCCGACCAACGTGCTGGCCCTGGACGACGTCAAGCTGCACACGCGGTCCTTCGAGCTGGTCGTGCTGGTGGCCACCGAGTCCCAGATCATCGATCACATCAACCGGGCCTGGGCACTCGGCCAGGACGACTCCTCGGTCGCCGCGCTGAGCCAGGAGGGCGAGGACGACACCGCGGACGACACCGCGACCATCGACGACGACGCCCCCATCGTCCGGCTGGTCAATCAGATCCTGGCGGACGCCGTCCGGACGCGGGCCTCGGACATCCACATCGAGGTGCAGCGCGAGGCCCTGCGCGTGCGCTACCGGATCGACGGCCTGCTGAGGGACGTGATGAACGCCCCCAAGCGGATCTCCACCCCGGTGATCAGCCGCATCAAGATCATCTCTGGGCTGGACATCGCCGAGCGCCGGGTCCCGCAGGACGGCCGCACCCGGTTCTCGCTGGAGGGGGTGGCGATCGACGCCCGGGTCTCGACCCTGCCCAGCCTGCACGGGGAGAAGGTGGTGATCCGGCTGCTGGCGCGCGGGGACGCCATCCCGAGCCTGGCCGACCTGGGTTTCGAGCCGAACCAGCTCGAGCGCTTCACCGCCTCGCTCGCCGTCCCGCAGGGGCTGGTCCTGATCACCGGTCCGACCGGCTCGGGCAAGACGAACACCCTCTACTCGGCGATCGCCGAGATCCGCACGCCGGACAAGAACATCGTCACCCTGGAGGACCCGATCGAGGTCCAGCTGCCGGGGATCACCCAGGTCGGGGTGAACGTCAAGGCCGGGATGACCTTCGCCGCGGGTCTGCGCTCCATCTTGCGCCAGGACCCGGACATCATCCTGGTCGGTGAGGTCCGGGACGGGGAGACCGCCGAGCTGGCGCTGAAGGCGGCGATGACCGGCCACCTGGTCCTGACCACGCTGCACACGAACTCGGCGGTGGCCGCCCTGACCCGCCTGGTCGACATGGGGATCGAGCCGTTCATGGTCGCCTCGTCGCTGACCTGCGCGATCGCGCAGCGGCTGGTGCGCCGTCCGTGCGAGGCCTGTGCGGCGCCCTACGTCCCGGACGACGTCACCCTGGCCCTGCTCGGCCTCACCCGGGCCGATCTGGCCGGAGCCCGGCCGATGCGGGGGGTCGGCTGCTCGGAGTGCGGGGACACCGGGTACCGCGGCCGGACCGCGGTCTACGAGGTGCTCGAGGTGGACGGCGCAATGCGCCAGGTGCTGCTGTCCGACCCGTCCGAGGCGGCGATCTCCGCGCAGGCGCGGGCGGCGGGCATGACCACACTGCGGGCCGCGGCGCTGCTCAAGGCCGCCCAGGGCAAGACCACCTACGAGGAGGCCATCCGGGTCACCCACTCCGATCACTCCGGAGGGTCGGCCTGCCCGGCCTGCCAGCGACCGGTGGAGACCGGCATGGTGGCCTGCCCGTGGTGCGCGACCACCCTGGACCGCGGCCAGTGCCGGGCCTGCGCCAAGCCGCTGGAGGCCGACTGGCGGATCTGCCCCTGGTGCCGGACGCCGGCCCAGAGCGCCCCCGCAGCGAGCCCGGCGTCGAGCTCGTCGTCCGCCCCCTCGGCGTCCCACCTCGTGCCGCCACGCATTCCCCACCAGCACGCCCCACGGCTGGGTGCACCCCCGGCCGCCGGGCAGCTGCGCAGGCCGCCGGCCGGACCCGACGCCCGACCGGACGCCGGACCCCAGGCCCACGCCGGGTAGCGCTCGCCGCGGCAGCCTACGATCGGGGTATGTCTGCTGCGTCCACCACTTCGTCCGCTCCCTCGCTGGAGGCCGTCCGCGCTGCGTTGGCCACCGTCGACGACCCCGAGATCCGCCGCCCGATCACCGAACTCGACATGGTGCGCTCGGTCGACATCGACGGCTCCCGGGTCCGGGTCGAGATCCTGCTCACCGTGCCCGGCTGCCCCATGAAGGACCGCCTCACCCGGGACGTCACCGCGGCGGTGAGTGCGGTGGACGGCGTCGGGTCGGTGGACGTCGTCCTCGGCGTCATGAGCGAGGAGCAGCGGGGAGCCCTGCGGCAGAAGCTGCGGGGCGGGGCCGGCCAGGGGCGCGACATCGCGTTCAACCGCCCGGGCAACAGCACCCGGATCTACGCGGTCGCCTCCGGCAAGGGCGGCGTGGGCAAGTCCAGCGTCACGGTCAACCTGGCCGCAGCCCTGGCCGCGCAGGGCCAGCGGGTCGGGGTGCTGGACGCCGACGTCTACGGCTTCTCGATCCCGCGGATGCTGGGCGTCACCGGGCAGCCGACCAAGGTCGACGACATGATCATGCCGCCGGTCGCCCACGACGTGAAGGTGATCTCGATCGGCATGTTCGTCCCCGGCAACCAGCCGGTGGTCTGGCGCGGTCCGATGCTGCACCGGGCGCTCGAGCAGTTCCTGGCCGACGTCTACTGGGGCGACCTCGACGTCCTGCTGCTCGACCTGCCCCCCGGCACCGGTGACGTGGCCATCTCGATGGCCCAGTTGCTGCCGAACTCCGAGCTGCTGGTGGTGACCACCCCGCAGACGGCCGCCGCCGAGGTGGCCGAACGGGCCGGCGCGATCGCCCTGCAGACCAAGCAGCAGATCATCGGCGTGATCGAGAACATGTCCTGGCTCGAGCTGCCGGACGGCTCCCGGATGGAGGTCTTCGGCGCCGGCGGCGGCGAGGCCGTCGCGGCCTCGCTCACCCGGTCGGTCGGTGCCCCGGTGCCGCTGCTGGGCCAGGTGCCGCTGGACGTCGCGTTGCGCACCGGCGGGGACGAGGGCTCACCCGTGGTGCTCAGCGCGCCGGCCTCGGCTGCCGGGCAGGCTCTGCGCGGCGTGGCCGACCAGCTCGCCGCCCGCGGCCGCAGCCTGGTCGGGCGCTCACTCGGCCTCAGCCCGGCGGGCCGCTGACTGCGCCGACCTCAGGCGTGGCGCAGCGCGAACCACTGACCCTTCTGGGACCGATGTCCCCTGGTTCTCTCACCACGGGCGCCCCTACCGTCGAGGCGGAGGTGACCGAATGGGGCTCGACGCCGACGCCGTCCTCACTCGTCACGGTCGCGACCGGACCCGCCTACTCGACATGCTCTGGGACATCCAGCGCGCCTGGGGGCACCTCCCCGAGGACGTCGTGGCCGGGATCGCCGAGGGGCTCGGGACGACCGCCAATGACATCCGTGAGACCGCCTCGTTCTACCACTTCTTCCACACCACACCCGGCGGCCGCTACCGCATCTACCTGGCCGACACCGTGGTCGCGCGGATGCGCGGCTACGACGAGGTCCGCGCCAGGCTGGAACAGGAGACCGGTGCCACCTTCGGCGGTCCGCCCGACCCCACCGGGTCGTTCTCGCTGCTGGACACCCCCTGCGTGGGCCTGTCCGACCAGGAGCCGGCGATGCTCGTCGACTCGGTGGTGTTCACCCGGCTGCGGCCGGGCAAGGTGGCGGACATCATCGCCCAGTTGCGCGCCGGGGCCACCCCCGAGGAGGTCGCCAACCCCGCGGGTCTGCCGCACGACGACGTCGCCTACGTCGACCACCTGGTCGAGACCAATGTGCGCACCAAGGGCCCGGTGTTCTTCCGCTACCCCACCGACTACCGGTCGCTGATCCGCGACTGCCTGGTCCTCACCCCGGAGCAGATCAACGAGAGGATCTCCGAATCGGGGCTGCGCGGCCGCGGTGGCGCCGGCTTCTCCACCGGGTTGAAGTGGCAGCTCTGCCGCTCGGCCCGCGGCGAGCGCAAGCACGTCATCTGCAACGCCGACGAGGGGGAACCGGGCACGTTCAAGGACCGGGTGCTGCTCACCCGCTCACCGAAGCAGGTCTTCGCCGGCATGGTCATCGCGGCCTACGCGATCGGGGCGAGCAACGGGATCGTCTACCTGCGCGCGGAGTACTCCTACCTGATCGACTACCTGCAGCGTCAGCTCGACGAGATGCGCGCGGACGGTCTGCTCGGGCCGGCGATGATGGGCCGCAAGGGATTCGACTTCGACATCCGGCTCCAGGTCGGGGGCGGCTCGTACGTCTGCGGCGAGGAATCGGCGCTGATCGAGTCCTGCGAGGGACACCGCGGGACGCCGCGGCTCAAGCCCCCGTTCCCGGCTCAGCGCGGCTTCCTCGGCGAGCCCACGTGCATCGACAACGTCGAGAGCTTCGCCACCATCGCCCGGATCCTCGAGGAGGGCCCGGAGTGGTTCCGTGCCATGGGCACGGCGGACTCCGCGGGTACCCGGCTGCTCAGTGTCGCCGGCGACTGCAGCCGGCCCGGGATCTACGAGGTCGAGTGGGGGACGACGCTGAGCGCCGTCCTCGAGCTGGTCGGCGCGCAGGACCCGATGGCGGTCCAGGTGGCGGGACCTTCCGGCGAGTGTGTCTCGGTGGCCGCCGATGGCGCACGGCAGATCGCCTTCGAGGATCTGGCGTGCAACGGGGCGTTCACCGTCTACGGGGCGCAGCGCGACCTGCTCGGCATCGTCCGCGAACATCTGAAGTTCTTCGTCGACGAATCGTGTGGGATCTGCGTGCCCTGCCGGGTGGGCAACACCGAGCTGTTGCGTGGCGTCGACCGCGTCATGGCGGGTCACGCGGCACACGCCGATCTGGACGAGATGGTGCGCTGGTCGCAGATCATCCGCGGCGCCTCACGGTGCGGGCTGGGCGCGACGTCCCCGAAGCCGTTCCTGAGCACCTTGCAGCGTTTTCCCGACATCTACCGCAGCCGGTTCCGCACCCCGCACGGCGTGATGCTGGCGTCGTACGACCTCGACGAGGCCCTCGCGGGCTACGACGCGGCGATGCGTGAGCTCGAGGAGGACGTGTCATGACCATTCAGCTCACCATCGACGGCGAGGTGGTCACCACCACGGAGGGCACCCCTCTGGTCGAGGTGGCCGCGGCGAACGGCACGTACGTGCCCACGCTGTGCCACCACCCGGGCAGCCCGTGTCTGGGCACCTGCCGGGTGTGTGCCGTCCGGGTCAACGGCGCGATCGCCGCCTCGTGTTCGCTCGGGGCCCGTGACGGCATGGTGGTCGAGGTGAACACCCCCGAACTTCGGGACCTGCGGCGCACGATCGTCGAGATGCTGTTCGTCGAGGGGGTCCACAACTGCCCCAGCTGCGAGAAGAGTGGCCGGTGCCAGCTCCAGGCGGTCGCCCTGGACATGCGGCTCGAGGGGGCGCGATTCCCCTACCGCTACCCCGACCGCGAGGCAGAGCACGACGCGGCCCGGATCTGGCTGGAACGCGACCGCTGCATCTTCTGCCAACGCTGCGTCGAGTTCGTCCGGGACCGCGAGACCGGCAAGAAGATCTTCAGCATCAGCCGGCGCGGCGAGCGTGCCCGGATCGAACTGGACGTCGAACTGGCCGATGCGATGCCCCCCGAGCAGGTCGCCGAGGCGGTCGACCTCTGCCCGGTCGGCGCGATCCTGGCCAAGGGCGTCGGCTACGACGTCCCGATCGGGCAGCGCCGCTACGAGGCCTGGTCCCTGCGCAACCGAGTGCTCGGCCGGAGGCCGTCGTGACACCGGACGGCGCAGCGCGGGTTCACGCCTCGCACGAGCTGCCGGCCACCCCACCGCCCGCGCAGACCGTCGAGGCTCGCGCCGGCAAGATCCCCATCGCCACCATCTCGTTGTGCGGCTGCTGGGGGTGCACGCTGTCGATCCTCGACCTCGACGAGCGGATCATCCCGCTGCTCGACGCGGTGACGATCACCCGATCCTCGCTCACCGACATCAAGCGCATCTCGGGCCGGTGCGCCGTCGGGTTCGTCGAGGGCGGGGTCGCCAACGAGGAGAACATCGAGACCCTCGAGCACTTCCGCGAGCACTGCGACGTGCTCATCTCGGTCGGTGCCTGTTCGATCTGGGGTGGCATCCCCTCGCTGCGCAACACGGTCGGGCTCGCCGCGTGTCTGCGGGAGGCCTACCTCGACAGTCCCACCCGCGTCCCCGGCAGCCCACCGATCATCCCCCGGCACGAGGAGATCCCCCGCCTGACCACGACGGTGCGCCCGTGCCACGAGGTCGTCCACATGGACTACTTCATCTCCGGCTGCCCGCCGGACGGGGACGCGGTGTTCTCCGTGCTGTCCGACCTCGCCGCCGGCCGGCCGGTCAACCTGCCCACCGCGATCACCCGTTTCGACTGAGACCTGTTTCCACCCAGACCCATTGCGCCGTCAGCGGTTGAGACCCGAGGAGGAAGGCCGTGGTTCGCAAGATCGTCATCGATCCGGTCACCCGTATCGAGGGCCACGGCAAGGTCGTCGTCCACCTGGACGACGACAACCAGGTCACCGACGCCCGGTTGCACGTGGTCGAGTTCCGTGGCTACGAGAAGCTCGTCCAGGGCCACCCGTACTGGGAGGCCCCCGTTCTGCTGCAACGGATCTGCGGGATCTGCTTCGTCAGTCACCACCTGGCCGGGGCGAAGGCGATCGACGCCATGGTCGGCGCCGGCACCTCGGCGCACCCGATCCCGGTCGCGGCCGAGAAGATGCGCCGGCTGGGCCACTACGCCCAGATGCTCCAGTCGCACGCCACGGCCTACTTCTACCTCGTCGTCCCGGAGATGCTCTTCGGGATGGATGCCGCCCCCGAACAGCGCAACGTGCTCGGGCTGCTCGAGGCCGATCCCGCGTTGGTGACCCGTGTCGTCCGGCTGCGCAAGTGGGGGCAGGAGATCCTGCAGACCGTGTTCGGCAAGCGCATGCACGGCGTCTCCGCGGTGCCCGGCGGCGTCCAGAAGGGGCTGTCCGTCGCCGAACGCGACCGGTTCCTCCACGGTGACGACACCGTGCCCTCGATGGCGCAGGTGATCGAGTACGCGCAGGACGGGCTGGCCGTCTTCCACGACTTCCACGCCGCGCACCGCGACGAGGTCGACACCTTCGCCGTCGTCCCGGCGCTGTCGATGTCGCTGGTCGGTGAGGACGGCAACGTCGACTACTACACCGGCCGCCTTCGGGTCGTGGACGCCGACCGCCGCGTGGTGGAGGACTTCGCGACGCAGGACTACCTGGCGCACATGGCCGAGGCGGTCGAGCCGTGGAGCTACCTGAAGTTCCCGTTCCTGCGTGCCCTGGGGCGCGAGGCCGGGTCCGTCCGCGTGGGCACGCTCGCCCGGCTCAACGTCACTCAGACCCTGTCCACGCCGATGGCCGCCGAGGCGGCGCAGCAGTTCCACGACTACACCCGCGGCCGGGCGAACATGATGACCCTGCACTCGAACTGGGCCCGCGCCATCGAGATCGTCCACGCGGCCGAGCTGATCGAGCAACTGCTGAACGACCCCGACCTGCTCTCGGAGGACCTGCGCGTCGACCCCGGCCCGGACGCCTGGACCGGCGAAGGGGTCGGGGTGGTCGAGGCACCGCGGGGCACGTTGCTGCACCACTACCGGGCCGACCGCGACGGCGCGATGACGTTCGCCAACCTGATCGTTGCCACCACCCAGAACAACGAGGTGCTCAACCGCACCGTGCGCGCGGTGGCGCAGGAGCAGCTGTCCGGCCGGGTGGAGATCACCGAGGGGATGATGAACGCCATCGAGGTCGGGCTGCGGGCCTACGACCCGTGCCTGAGCTGCGCGACGCATGCCCTCGGGCAGATGCCGCTGGTGGTGACGGTGCTGGACGCCGCGGGCCGGGTCGTCGCGGAGCGGGTGCGCTGAGAGTGGAGCCGCCCGCCACGCCGTCGACGCGACTACGGGACCTTGACGGTCCCGGGTCGCTGATCGTCGGCGTCGGGAACCTGGGACGCCAGGACGACGGTCTCGGCTGGGCCTTCGTCGACGCGGTGGAGGCCGGCGGTCTGTGCCCGGGTGCCGCGCTGGTACGGCGCTACCAGCTGCAGCTCGAGGACGCCGATCTGTTCGCCTGGTACGACCGGGTGCTCGTGGTCGACGCCTCGCGGGAGGAGAGCCTGACCGGCCACCGCCTCAGCTCGCCCGTCCCCCGGCTGGACGTGACGTTCACCTCGCACGCCATGTCGGTGCCGTGCGTCCTGGCCACCACGGCCACCTGCTTCGGCAGGATTCCCGCAGTGGTGCTGCTCGCCATCCGGGGGTACTCGTGGGACCTGTCCGTGGGCCTCACCCAGCGCGCGGTCGACAACCTGTCGGCAGCGCTGAGCGATCTGACCGCCGAGGGTCGATCGCCATCGATCACCGATCCGTGCCGGACACCGGCCTGAGTGTGGAGGACACCATGGACGACGCGGTCTTCGACCGAGTCGCGACGACGATCTACGAGGCGCCGATCGGGGAGTACCTCGGGCGGGATGGCGCCGAGGTCATGGCGCGGTTCGCCGGCAAGGAGGTCGGGCTCGCCGACAAGGAGTACCTGTTCCGCGAGGGTGAGTACGCCAAGACCTTCTACATCGTCACCTCGGGGCGGCTGGCGCTGGTCCGGGAGGGCGACAGCAAGCGCCAGGACGTGATCATCCACGTGCTGGAGAAGGGTGACCTGGTCGGCGAGCTCAGCTTCATCGACGGCCGCCAGCACACCGTCTCCTGCCAGGCGCTCGGCGAGGCCCGCGTGCTGTCGTTCGCCGTCACCGATCTGACCCCGCTGATCGACAACCACCCCCGGGTGCTCTACGACTTCATGCGCGCCGTGATCATCCGGGTGCACGCGACCACGGCGGCGATCACCCGGCAGCGGCAGGAGCTGGCCGACTACATCGCCACCGGGGGCAAGCGCAGCTGATCACCTCACCGACCGGCCGGGAGTGCACCGCCTTCACTCACCGGGTGGCATCGGTCGTGAGGTACCGAGCGGGCACCCACTGGGCAGCGAGTGGACGTCCACGGACGGCAGCCGCTCAGGGCAGCCCGAACTCAGGTGGCGTCCGGGTCGAAACGCGGTCCGGACGTCGCGCCGCCGGAGGGTTCGGCACTGGTCGAGCCCGAGGACCCGTTGACGGACGGCGCGGCGCCCCGCTCGTTCAGGTGACCCGAGGTGGTGGGTGGGCTGTTCAGCCCGAGCGGGTCGTTCGGGTCGAAGGTATCGGCCAGGGCCTCACGGACGATGCGGCGCGGGTCGTACTGACGGGGGTCGAGCTTGCGCCAGTCGACGTCGTCGAACTCCGGCCCCAACTCGGCGCGCACCTGCTGGGTGGCGCCGGCGGCCATCACCCGCATCTGCCGGACGAAACGGGCCAACTGCTGGGTGTACTGCGGCAACCGCTCGGGCCCGAGCACGATGGCGGCCACGGCGAGCAGCACGATGAACTCGGGGCCGCTGATGCCGAACACCAGCGAACCCTAACCCGAGGCCGCCACGAGCGTCACGGACACGGTGCGCTCGGTCCCGCCGCTGCGGATGGTCAGCCGGACCGTGTCCCCGATCGCCTTGGCCCGGATCGCCACGATCAACTCCACCGAGGTGGTCACCGGCCGGCCGTCGATGGAGGTGATCACATCCCCCGGTTTGATCCCCGCCTTGTCGGCCGGCCCCCCGGCCTTGACCGGCTCGGGCGAGGCTGCGGTGGCGACCGGCTGGACGCGTACGCCCTCCCCGTCGTAGTCGCCGTCCAGGCTGACCCCGATGATCGGGTACTCGGCCTTGCCCTTGGTGATCAGCATCTGGGCGATCCGCCAGGCCTGGGTGGACGGGATGGCGAACCCGAGCCCGATGTTGCCGCCGGTGCCCCCGCCCGGCCCCGGCGCCCGGGCGATGGCGCTGTTGATCCCGATCACCGCACCGCGCTCGTCGACCAGCGGCCCCCCCGAGTTTCCCGGGTTGATCGCCGCGTCGGTCTGGATGGCGTTGATGTAGGAGGCGTCCGAGGCCGACTCCCCGGCGCTCACCGGCCGGTTCTTCGCGCTGACGATGCCGGTGGTGACCGTGCTCTGCAGCCCGAGCGGGGCCCCGATGGCGATCACCGGGTCCCCGACGGCGACGGCCTCGGAATCGCCGAAGGGCAACGCCGGGCGGTTGCCGGTGTCCGCCTTCAGGACGGCAAGGTCGAAGGAGGCGTCCTTGCCCACCACCGTGGCGGACACCTTGGTGCCGTCGTCGAAGACCACCATCAGCTTCGGGTTGCTGGTGGCGGAGACCACGTGGTTGTTGGTCAGGACGTGCCCCTGGGCGTCCATCACGAACCCGGACCCGGTGCCCTCGCCCTGTGGTCCGCTGACCTCGATCTGGACCACGCTGGGCAGCACCTTGGCGGCGATGGCGGCCACGCTGTTGGCCGGTCGGGTGATCGCCGGACCCGGCACCACGGGAGCCGCACCGGTCACCCCGCTCGCTGGCGCCGTCCTGATCGCCCCGGAGTGCCAGAGCAGCCAGCTGCCCGCGGCGCCACCCAGCACCCCGAGCACCAGCACCGCCGTGGCGGCGGCGAGCATCCGGGCCCAGGTCGCCTGGCGCCGAGCGACGAGCACCGGCGAGGTGCTCTGTGCCGGGGCGGCGTCCAGACCGACCGTCCCGAGGTCCACCCCGAACCCGGGGCCGTCACCGACCGGTCCGGACGGTCCGGGCTGGGTCGGGACGCCGCCGACGCCGATGGCCGCCGGCGGCAGCGGCGAGCCGTGCCCCGGGGGCGGGGGCAGGGGCACCGGGCTGGCCTGCGGAAGCGGCGGGGGAGAGACCGAAGGGGAGACCGAAGGGGAGACAGCTGGCGGGACGGCCGGGGACATCGGGCCGTCACCGCCGGCGGACCCCGGCTCGCCCCCGTGATCAGCAGACGGACGGGCCCACCCCTCATCGGGATACTGCGTCATCGACGAGGTGCCTCCGGTTCGTGGGACAGGGGGCGCCGGTCAGCGACCGGACGGCGAACCACCGAGCCAACGCCCCGGGAGGGCGTTCACGATCGGCAGCCCGGTCATGGTTATCACAGTCCTCGCCAGCGACAGATTCGCCCCCGGGGTCAGGGCGGCGTTCGCCGAGGGAGACACCACGCTGAGCGCGAACAGGCCCGCCCCGAGCATGCCGACCGAGCCCGCCATCGCCGCCGCCAACCGCGCACGGGCGGGGCGTCGTGCCGGCCGGGCCAGGCGACCGGCACCGGGGCGCACGGAATCCGGTGCACCCCCGGGACGGCTGGAGGACCCCGGACGGCGTGAGCCGGGCGTTCGACCCGACAGCCCCTCGGCCGGGCGGCCGGGAGCCGGCCGGGTGACGGGTGCCGCAGCAGCATCGAGGGGCGCGTGCCGCGATGCCTGGGTTGAGGACTCACCGGCAGAGTCGGGGGAGACGGCGGCCGGGACGGCGAGCAGGCGGGCCAGGAAGTCCTGGGCCGGTGCGGGCGCCTCCAGGGCCGAGAGCCTGGCCTTGGTCAGCCGTTCGGCCTCGACCATCTCGAAACAGGCGGCGCACACCGCCAGGTGGGCGTGCGCGGACTCGGTCTCGGCGGCCCCGAGCCGGCCGTCGACCAGATCGCTGATCCGTTCCTCGAGGTGGCTCACCGGGAGACCCCCGTGCCACTGCTGAGCACGACGGGACCGACGGCCGAGGTGGTCGGGGCCGACCGGCGTCCGGCGTCGGGGTGACGGTGGGCCAAGGCCTGACGCAACTGCGCACGGCCGCGGTGGATGCGCGACCGGACGGTGCCGAGCTTGATGTCCAAGGTGGTCGCGATCTCCTCGTAGGACAGGCCCTCGATGTCACAGAGCACGACGGCGGCGCGGAACTCGGCCGGCAGCGTGTCCAGGGCGGCCTGGACGTCGTGGTCGAGGTTGTTGTGCTCCCACATCCGCTCCGGGCCCTCGTCGGACCCGGCCATCCGGTCGTCGGCGTCCTCGGGCAGGGCATCGAACCGGATCCGCTTCTTGCGGCGTACCTGGTCGAGGAAGAGGTTGGTGGTGATCCGGTGCAACCAACCCTCGAATGTGCCCGGGGTGTAGGAGGACAACGACCGGAACACCCGGACGAAGACCTCCTGGGTCAGATCCTCGGCATCGTGCTGATTGCCGGTCAACCGGTAGGCCAAGCGGTAGACCCGAGCCGAGTGCTGGGTGACCACTTCCTCCCAGGTCGGCGGGGTCCACACCTGCTCCTGTGCCTGCTCCTGTGTCCGGGCCACGGTGGAGGGCGCGGTGGAGGGGGCGGATGCGGGCGCTGTGGCGGGCACGGCGACCGCGGGGTCGGCCGCGCCGACCCGCTCACCGGACTCCTCCACCACGGCCCTCTCCCCGCGACGTCCACCCGACCGCCAGCCGCGTGAGACGCCAACCGGCAGAGGTACGGCGTATGCCGACACCAGAACTCCCATCCTCGCTCACGACGGCGCATCTGCCCAGCCAACTCTCGGTGAGGCAGACGTCCCGATCCGGGCCGGAGGCCCCCGGGCGGCCGCCTCGGCGACCTGCGACAGGGGCATCTGCCCAGCCAACGGGGCCGACGCGGCGCAGGTTCCCCGCCGGCTTGGTGCCTGCGAACGGACCACGAGAACTAGGCTGGCCCTGCACACCCCCGTCCCGGGGGTCGCGCAGCCCGTCCCGACCGCCCCGCCCCGCCCCACCGCCAGCCGACCGGAGGACACCATCAGCGCCCCGAGCCCAGCCACCTGGGCCTATACCGAGAACTTCGTGCCCGAGGACGACGTGATCGACCGGGCGCGTGGTCGTGCGCGGGAGCTGGGCTGCGAGGCGGTCACCCCGGGGGCCGGCGCCCTGCTGGGGCTGCTGGCCTCGGCGGTGCAGGCCCGGGCGGTGGTCGAGATCGGCACCGGGGCCGGGGTCTCGGGGGTCTACCTGCTGCGTGGCATGCCGGTCGACGGGGTGCTGACCACGATCGACGTCGAGGCCGAGAACCAGCGGGCCGCCCGTGAGGCGTTCACCGAGGCCGGGGCCCGCCCGAACCGGGCGCGGGTGATCTGTGGCCGCGCCCTGGACGTGCTGCCCCGGTTGACCGACGGCGCCTACGACCTGGTGCTGGTCGATGCCGGGCCGGGCCAGTGCGAGCGGCACGTCGAACAGGGGCTTCGCCTGGTCCGGCGAGGTGGCGTGCTGGTGGTGAACGACGCGCTGTGGCACGGCCGGGTGGCCGACCCGGCGCAGCGCGATGTGGCCACCACCGCGATGCGTGAGGCGGCCAAGCGACTACGGGAGGACGACCGGCTGCTGCCGGCGTTGCTGCCGGTCGGTGGGGGGTTACTGGTCGCCGCGCTGCCGGCGAACGGTACCGCGACGGGGGTCTCGGGAGTGGTGAGGTGAGACCCCGCTGACCGGCGAACCCTTCGTCACCCACCCGGTACCGGTGCAGGCCGGCACCCCCACTCCCCCGCGCCGATTGCTGCGTGGCTCCGAGCAGCTGTCCCACCTGGTCGGGGGACGCCTGCTGGTGGGGATCACCTTTCGCGACGCCCACGGCACGGTGATCCGTGCCGATCAGTTCTGCGGCCGGGTGGTCGAGGTCGCGGACGGCGTGGTGGTGGTCGAGCGCGACGGGGAACAGGCGGTGCTGCCGGCCGACGCCGGGGCCTACGAGAGCGCCCCGCCGGGACGGTACGTCTTGCAGAGCACCGGCGAGACCGTGGTCGACCCGGATTACCTGACCGTCTGGGACGTCCAGGTCGATCCCTGACCTTCGTTCACGTCCCACCCGGTCGCTGCCGGATGGGGTGGCGCCGAGGCTCAAGCCACCGTCGGGGCCACCGATGCACAGGACATGAGCGCTCCTGCCTGGTTCCGTCGTGGGCCGGTGGCCCGTGCGTTGCTCGCCACGGCGGTGATCCTGGCCGCGGGACCGCTGGTCTCCTGCAGCGACCGCTCACCGGCCGCCACCCCGGACGGCCGGGTGCGGGATGTCGAGGGCCCCTCCACCCTGGAGCGCTACGCCTCCGGCGAGCTCACCTTCGGTGATCCGGCCACCGCCGGGTACGCGCCGGTGGCCGAGCCCGATCTGCGCGACCAGGGCAAGGCCGCCCCGGTCACCCGGCCCGTGCTGCGCACGCCCGACCAGGTGCTGTCGGGAATGGGCACCGTGCGGGTCCAGGCCGGGCGCGAGACCCTCGCGGGCGCCGTCCCGATCGATCGGGTGCCGCCGGCGGGCTCGTTGCCGAACACCCGCGACGGCAACCGCCGCAACGACCTGGGTGAACTGATGGTGCTGGACGACGCGGCGTCGCTGGCCTGCGGCGACGCCGAGATCGCGCTGCGTCAGTTCGATGCCGGCCGGGCCGACTCGGCGGCCGAGCAGCTGCGCAAGGCCTCCGGTCAGGCCCAACGGTCCACCACGGTCGGGGTCTCCGCCTGGTCGAGCCCGCTCGCCGCGGTGCAACCGGACGGCTCGGACGTCACCGCCGTCGTCGCCTTCCTGACCGTCTGCACCGACGGGGGGTACGAGCTGTGAGCCGCCCCCGGCCCGGCCGGCCAGCCCGGACCCGATCCCGGATCCGGCGGCGCGTCATGCGGCGGGTCATGCCTCGGGCCAGTGCCTGCCTCGCACTGACCGGCACCGTGGCCGCCCTGCTCAGCGCGGCAACCGGCCTGGCCACCCTCACCGAGGTGGCCACAGCGGCACCGGCAGCGGCAGCGGCACCCGCAGCACCGGCAGTGGCAGCCGCCGACCCCCAGCCGACGCCGGTCGCCCTGGACAACCTCGACCTGGTCCCGGTGACGACCTGGGGGGTCTCGGGGCTGAACTCCGCCGCCACCCAGACCTCGACCCTGGACGTCCTGGTGTGGGACTTCGCCCAGGTCGGCGGCCGCATGTTCGTCGCCGGCGGCTTCCTCACCGTTCAGCAGGACAAGACCGCCACCCCCATCCCCCAGCCGTACATCGCCGCCTTCGACGTCAACACCGGCGCCTGGATCAGCACCTGGCGCCCGACCCTGGACCGGGTCGCCTACTCCCTCGCGGTCTACGGCGGCAAGCTGATCGTGGGTGGTGAGTTCGAGACCGTCAACGGCCGGCCACGCACCGGACTGGTCGCGCTCGACCCGCTCACCGGGGCGATCGACGACTCCTTCGCCGGGGCCGTCGAGCGACCCTGGTCGACCGCCCGGGCCATGGTGCGCGACCTGGACGTGGAGAACGGCGCCCTGTACGTCGCGGGCAACTTCTCCCACCTCGTGGGCGCTGCGGCCACCCGGATCACCGCCTACAAGGCGGGCCGGTTCACCTCGCCGTCCGGCACCGTCGATGCGACCTGGAAGCCGGCCGTCACCGGCTCCTCGGTGTGGGGCATCGACGCGGACGCCGCCACCCACCAGGTGAACCTCGCCGGGTTCTTCACCGCCGTCAACGGGCTGGCCGGCAGCGGCTACTTCCACACCGTGGACGACGCCACCGGCGCCTCGGTGCCGGGGATGAAGGCCATTCCCCGCAACCTGCCGGGATCGCAGCCGGAGTTCTTCGACGCCACGGTCGGCAACGGTCTGGTGTTCGCGGTCGGCGAGCAGCACATCCTGCAGGTGCTCTCCCCCGGCGACCACACGATGCTGGGGTATCACCACGCCGGCTACGGCAACGCCGCCTTCGCCTACAAGGGCAGCTTCGCCGGCGGGGCATTCCAGGTCGGGGTGCGGATCGGCTCCGTGGTCTTCGCCGGGTGCCACTGCACGTACTCCGAGCGCAACGGCTACGTCAACCACTTCTCCTCCTACACCAACCGGTTCACCCCGCACCGGCTGGTGATGGCCTACGACGCCACCACCGGTGGGCTGATCGAGAACTTCCTGCCGGACATCAACTCCCCCCGGGACGGCACCTGGGCGGTGACCAGCGACACCAACGGCTGCCTGTACGTCGGTGGCGACTTCCACGTCGGGGGCGTGGACCACGGCCGCGCCCGCTGGCTGGGCGGTTTCGCCAAGCTGTGCCCGAAGGGCTTCGACCCGGCGGCCCAGCCCCAGGTCGGCGCCGACCGGTACCTGTCCGCCGGGGCGAGCTGGTCCTACTCCGATGCCGGCACCGACCTCGGCACGGCCTGGCGCGAGCCCGGCTTCGACGACGCAGCGTGGAGGAAGGGCCCGGCCCCCCTCGGCTTCGGCAGCGCCGAGAAGACCACCCTGGCCGCCGGCCACACCACCTACTACGCCCGGACGCGCTTCGAGCTGAACGGCACCCTCCCGCCGTCCCTGGCCGTGAAGCTGAAGGCGGACGACGGCGCGGTGGTCTACCTCAACGGCACCGAGATCCTGCGCGACAACCTGCCCGCGGGCACCGTCACCGCCGAGACGCCGGCCAGCACGTGGCGCGGCGGGGAGGCCGAGAACTTCACCGTGCACACCGTTCCCGCCTCCGCCCTGGTCAAGGGCACCAACGTGCTCGCAGTCGAGGTGCACAACGTGTGGAGCGGCAACAGCGACCTGGCCTTCGACCTCGACGTCGCCTCCTCCGACCAGGTGATCCCGGGGGTGGCCCAGCCCTCGGCGTCCGCTTCGGCCTCGGCAACCGCCTCCGCCGCACCCTCCGCCGCACCGAGCCCCTCGGGGGCGCCGGCCGTGGACGGCCTGGTGCCACTCGGGTCGACCTGGACCCACACCGACTCCGGTGCCGGGGAGCCGGCCGGGTGGACGTCGGGAATCGTCGGTGGGGCCACGGGGCAGGCCCAGTTCGGGTTCGGGGACGGCGACGAGAAGACCCCGCTCACCCCGGGGCGGACCACGTACTACTTCACCCGGTCCTTCACCGTGGCCGACCCGGCGGCGCACGCGGGCGGGCTCACCCTGTCCCTGGCCGCCGATGACGGTGCGGTGGTGTACCTCAACGGGATCGAGCTGACCCGGGTGAACATGCCCGCCGGACCGGTCGGGCCCGAGACCAAGAGCACCACCTGGGTGGACGCCGGCGACGAGAAGGTGAAGACCTACTCCGTGCCGGCCACGGCACTGCGCGCGGGAACCAACGTGGTCGCCGCCGAGGTGCACCAGGTCTACGCCGGGAACAGCGACCTGAGCTTCGACCTCGGGCTGGGCTGATCGGCCGTCCGGAACCGGCCGTGGTTAGGGTGAGGCCATGTACGGACTCATTGCACGCTGGCCACTGAGCGCCGCCCCCGAGGGAACCGACCAACGGCTGCGCGACTACGTGGTCGGGGAGTCCCTGGCCCGGTTCACCCAGCTCGAAGGGCTGCGGTTCAAGACCTGGCGCATGGCCCCTGGGGAGTGGTTCGAGGGCACGTACGTCTTCGCCACGGCCGCCGCCCGGGACGCCTTCCAGGCCTCGTTCACCGCGATCGCCGAGACCGCACCGGGCACCGTGATGATCGGCTCCCCACCGATCGAGATCGCCCCGTTCGAGGTGGTCGCGGTCGCCGAGGGTCCGGAGGGTTTCCGTGCCGGCGCCGGTCCGGGCGCCGAATAGGGCCGTCAAGGGTATGCGGGGGATCCCGCCGGGGCCGGCGCCGTGGGCATGAGCCGGACGAGCCGGGGTAGCCGGACGTGATGGAGCAGGCGCGACCGACCCGTGCACGGGCGAACCCGGTGACCCCGAGCAGCGTCCCCCCGGGCACGGGCCGTCCGGCCGCCGTCCAGCACTGCGACGCGGTCGTCGTGGGCGCAGGCCCGAACGGTCTGGTCGCCGCCATCGCCCTGGCGGACGCCGGCTGGGACGTCGTCCTGGTCGAGGCCGCCGACGAGGTGGGCGGCGCCGTGCGCAGTGCCGAGGTCACCCGACCCGGGTTCGTCACCGATCTGTTCAGCGCCTTCTACCCGCTCGCCGCCGCCAGTCCGGTGATCCGCGACCTCGACCTGGCCGCCCACGGCCTGACCTGGCGCCGCTCCCCGGCCGTGCTGGCCCATGCCCTCGACGACGGCCGCGCCGTCGTGGTGCACCCGGATCCCGAGCGCACGGCGTCCGAGGTGGACGCCTTCGCCGCCGGGGACGGCGAGGCGTGGCTGTCGCTGGTGGCCGACTGGCAGCGCCTGCGCGAGCCACTGCTGGACGCCCTGTTCACTCCCTTCCCGCCGGTGCGCTCCGTGGTGCGCGCCCTGCGCCGGCTGCACCTGGCCGGGGCGGCCGACCTGGCCCGCCTGGCCGTGCTGCCCGCCCACCGGCTCGGCCGGGAGCACTTCCGCGGCCAGGGGGGCCCGCTGCTGATCACCGGCAACGCGCTGCACACCGACCTGCCGCCGCTCGCCGCGGGCAGCGGACTGTTCGGGTGGCTGCTGGCGATGCTCGCCCAGGATGTCGGCTTCCCGGTGCCCGCCGGGGGCGCCGGCCGGCTGGCCGCCGCCCTCGCGTCCCGGGCCCGGGCCGCCGGGGTGCAACTGCGGTGCGGCCGGGCCGTGCAGCAGGTCGAGGTGCCCGGCGGCCGGGCCCGCGGCGTCCGGCTGGAGGACGGCAGCGTGATCCGCGCGCGCCGGGCCGTGCTGGCCGCGGTGGCCGCGCCGCTGCTCTACCGCGGGCTGCTGGCGCCGCAGACGCTGCCCGCGCGACTGCTGCGCGACCTCGACCGGTTCCAGTGGGACGACGCCACGGTCAAGCTCAACTGGGCCCTGGAGGCCAGGGTGCCCTGGTCGGCCCCGGGCGCGGCGCTGGCGGGCACCGTTCACCTCGGCGCCGATCAGGAGGGGCTGCTGGACCTGGGCGCCGACCTGGCCGCGGGCCGGCGTCCCGAGCGCCCGTTCGTGCTGTTCGGCCAGATGACCACCGCTGATCCGAGCCGTTCCCCGGCCGGCACCGAGTCGGCCTGGGCGTACAGCCACCTGCCGTTCGCCCTGGCACGGTCCGCCCCGGACGTCGAGGCGCACGTCCTGGCGATCCAGGACGCCGTCGAGCGGGTTGCCCCGGGATTCACCGGGCGCGTGCTCGCCCGGCACGTCCAGACCCCGGCCGACCTGGAGGCGGCCAACGCCAACCTGGTGCGCGGCGCGGTGAACGCCGGCACCTCGGCCCTGCACCAGCAGCTGATCTTCCGTCCCACGGTGGGCCTCGGCCGCCCGGAGACCGTGATCGAGGGCCTCTACCTGGCCGGGGCGTCGGCCCACCCGGGCGGCGGCGTGCACGGGGCGTGCGGGTGGAACGCCGCGCGAGCCGCGCTGGGAGCCCACGGCCGCGCCGGCGTGGTCCGGCGCCGGCTCACCCGGACGGCGTGGGCTCGGCTGCTGCGGTCGGAGTGATGCCGTTGCCCGCCGAGGGGGCACCGGAGGGTGCCGCCGAGGGGGCCGACGAGGGGGCGGCGGTCGACCGGCGTCCCTCGGCGAGCAGGGCCAGTCGGCGCAGGGCCTCGACGTTGCGCAGGCGGATCACCGGTTGGCGCACCACCCGCGGGACCAGGCGCCCGGGGCCGGTGGTGGCGTCCTCGCTCAAGGTCACGGTGCACGTGGGCGAGCCGTCGGCGGGATCCCCCGGGGTCAGGGTGATCCTCACCCGGGCCTCCCCCAGGGGCCAGCCCCGGGCCTGGAGCACCAGCTCGCGGCACGCGGCCGCGGCCAACACCTCGGTGACGTCGTCGACCACCAGGGGCCACAGCCCGACCGAGTGGTGCAGCCGGCTGCCGGGCTCGGGCCAGGTGTCGTCCACCGCCCGCATGCGGGAGGCACCCACCACCCAGGTGGCGTACTGCCAGCCGTCGGCCAGCACCCGCCAGACCGCCTCGGCCGAGGCGTCGACGCGCCGGCTCACCTGCGGGACGCCGTCCGCCGGCGGCACCTGGGCCACCGGCTCCTGCCGGATCGGCACGAACGCGTTCCCCGGCGTCGGGGGCACGCCGTCGCGGCGGCTCATCCCGACCGCCCGCAGTGCGGGGCCGGCCACGGCATCGAAGGCGGCCGGCGCCAGCCGGAAGGCGGCGACCAGCGCCGAGCTGGTGATCCCCCGGATCTCGCGACGCGGTGCCACCAGGGCGCGAACCACCTGGGCGGCCACGCTGTCGGCCGAGCGGACCGGCGGCACCGGCCGGCCGTGACGGCCCAGATAGGTGGCCGCCCGGGTGTAGATCGGGGTGTCCACCCCCGCCGGGGAGATCAGGCTGAGGTGGACGTCCGGCTCGTCACGCAGTTCCTGCTGGGTGCTGCGCACCAGCCCGTGCACGCCCCACTTGGACGCCACGTACGGGCTCATCTGCGGGACGGCGATCTGTCCCAGCACCGAGCCGAGGACGACGATGCGGCCCTCGCGGCGCGCGCGGAACCGCTGAACCGCGGCCCGCAGCACGGTGACGGTGCCGGTGAACGTGCTCCTGACCACGGCGTCGAAGACCTCGGCCGGGATCTGCTCGAGCCGGCCGTAGCCCGCCACCCCGGCCGAGTGGACGACGGCGTCCAGCCCTCCGAACTCGGTCTCGGCGGCCTGCATCGCCCGCTCGACGTCCCCGGGGTCGGCCACGTCGGCCACCACCGGCAGGGAACTCGCCGCAACCGAGCGGCACTCGCGCACCACGTCCTCGAGTTCGTCTGCCGAGCGGGCCACGAGCACCAGGCGGGCACCAGCCCTGGCCAGTCGCAGCGCCGTGGCCCGCCCGATGCCGCTGGAGGCGCCGGTGATCAGGACCACTCGCCCGTGGAGTCGTTGGATGTCGGCCATCGTCATGATCGGTGCTCCTCAGGCAGCCGGGTCGAGGACGACCTTGAGGCAGCCGTCCTTCTTGGCCTGGAACAGCTGGTAGGCCTCCGGGGCCTGGGACAGCGGCACCCGATGGGTGGCGAAGCCGTCCAGGTCCAGCGGGTCGCTGCCGTCGGCCATCAGCTCGAGCACCTCGGGCAGCCAACGGTGCACGTGGCACTGACCCATGCGCAGGGTGATCCCCTTGTCGAACATCCGGCGCATCGGCAGCGGGTCGACGGTGCCGCCGTAGACCCCGCTGATCGAGACCGTGCCGCTGCGACGGACGCTCTCGATCGCGGTCACCAGGGCATCCAGCCGGTCGATCGCGGCATGCTCCATCAGCGGCCTGGCCATGGCGTCCGGCAGCATGCCCACCAGTCCCTGGGCGGCGTGGGCGGCCGGGGACCCGTGGGCCTCCATGCCGACGGCGTCCACGACGCCGTCCGGACCCCGACCGGCGGTGAGTTCGCGCAGCGCGGTGGGGACGTCGTCCACGACCGACAGGTCGATCGCCGTGGCCCCGAACCCCGCGGCCAGTTCGAGCCGCTCGGGCACCCGGTCGACGCCGAACACCTCGATGCCCCGCAGCCGGGCGATCCGCACACACAGCTGGCCGACGGGTCCCAGCCCGAGGACCGCGAGGCTGCCGCCAGGGGGGACCTCGGCGTACTCCACGGCCTGCCAGGCCGTGGGCACGACGTCGGACAGGAACAGGTAGCGCTCGTCGGGCACCCCGTCCGGGACCGGCCCGAAGTGCGCCTGCGGCACCCGCAGGTACTCGGCCTGGCCTCCGGGGACAGAGCCGTACAGGCTGGTGTAGCCGAACAGCCGGGCGCCGGTGTCCTGCTCGCGGTTCTGGGTGGTCTCGCACTGGGCGTACAGTCCGCCCCGGCACATCCAGCAGGAGCCGCAGGCGATGTTGAACGGGACGACGACGCGCTGGCCGACGCTCAGGTGCCCGGCCGCGTCCGCGCCGACCTCCTCGACCACCCCCATCGCCTCGTGACCCAGGATGTCGCCCGGGGTCAGGTACGGGCCCAGCACCTCGTACAGGTGCAGATCGGAACCGCAGATCGCGGTCGAGGTCACGCGGATCACGGCGTCGGTGGGTTCCTCGATCCGGGGATCGGCAACCTGCTCGACACGCACGTCTCGCCGGCCTTGCCAGGTCAGTGCTCGCATGGTGAGCGGACTACCCGGGCGGGTCCGGCCCACACCTTCGACGGCCGCGACGTCAGCCGCCGGCGCGCAGTTCCTCCAGCCAGCGCAGCAGCAGCCGCGCCCCGAACCCGGTGGCGCCCTTGCACACCTCGTTCTCGTCCTTGTCCGAGCGGGCCACCCCGGCGATGTCCAGGTGTGCCCAGCGCCGGGTGCCGGCGAAGCTGCGCAGGAACAGGGCCGCGGTGATCGCGCCGCCGCCGATGCCGGCATCCAGTGGCACGTGCCGCAGGTCGGCCACGTCCGAGCGCAGCGCCACCGTGTAGTCCTCGACCAGCGGCAGCCGCCACACCCGCTCGCCACTGGCGTCGGCAGCGGCCTGCACCCCCCGGGCGATGGCCTCGTCGGCGGTGAACAGCCCGGCGTGGCGCCGGCCCAGGCCGGAGGTCACCGCACCGGTCAGGGTGGCCACGTCGATGATCAGCCGCGGATCGAGCCGGGCGTCGGCGTAGGCGATCGCGTCGGCGAGCACCAGCCGGCCCTCGGCGTCGGTGTTGGCGATCTCGACGCTGCGCCCGCCGTAGGCGCTGATCACGTCCCCGGGACGGTAGGCCGACCCGCTGATCGCGTTCTCGGCCAGCGGCAGCAGCCCGATCACCCGGTGCCTCACCCCGGCGTCGCGGCAGGTGGCCAGGGTGGCCAGCACGGCCCCCGCCCCCGACATGTCGGTCTTCATCGGCACCATGGCCTCGCGGGGCTTGAGCGAGATGCCCCCGGTGTCGAAGGTGATCCCTTTGCCCACCAGCACCACCGGCCGTTGGGGCCGTTGCGTCCGCTCCCGGGAGGCCGGGCGGTACTCCAGCCGCACCAGCGCGGGCGGGGACGCCGAACCGGCGCCGACCGTGACCAGACCGCCGAATCCCTCGCCGGCCAGGCGGTCGGCGTCCCAGACCTCGATCGACAACCGGTGCTCCGCGGCCGCCTGCCGTGCCTGCTCCACCATCCAGGCCGGGGTCTTGGTCGAGGGCGGCGTGGCCGCCAGCACCCGCGCCGTCCACGTGGCCTCGGCGTGGGCCCGGCCCAGCGCCACGGCTCGGCTCACGGCAGCGCCACCGGCCTGCCCGTCGAGCAGGTCGATCCGATCGGCCGGCCGGGCGTCGTCCCGGTTCTTGCGGCCGGTCGCCGGCGGCGTGTACCCGCCGAGCACCAGACCCTCGACCCCGGCGCGCACCTGCTCACGGCCCCGGCCGGCCAGCAGGGAGGTGGCCACCGCGCGGCGCCCGCGGACGGCCCGGGCCAGGGCGGCCCCGGCCGTGCGCAGCTCGCCGGGCTCGCCGGAACCGACCCCAACCAGCAGCCAGCGTGCGGGCAGGCCGCTCCCCTGCCCCCCGGCGGACGGCGGAGGCACCGGGACCCGGATCACCTCACCGGCACGGCCCCGCACCTTCTCGGCGGTCAGGACGGCGTCCAGGTCGATGCCGTGGGCGGCAGCCGCTCGGCGTCCGGCCTCGTCGGGCACCGGCCGGGGGCGATCGGTGCCCGAGCCAGTGGGGCGACCGGTGCCCGGGCCAGTGGAGCGGTCAGCCGGGAGGTCACCGGTGGTGGACACCGCCGTGACGAGCACCTCGACCGGACTGCCGGACTCACCGGTCCCCAGGGCCGCTCCCGAGGACGGGCCGATGATCTCGATACGCGAACTCACGCGGCCAACCTACGGGTCCCCGCCTGCGCCACCCCGCCCGACACCGTGGTCCGATCGGGAAGCCCGCAGCCTGGACGCCCGGCCCCGGTGGCCCTGGTGGCACCCACGGCGCGCAGCGAGCCCCGGACCTCGAGGGTCCGGGGCTCGCTGCGGAATCCGGGTCGAGCAACCACTCGGCTGTCGTCAGGCGAGAACCGCCTTCAGGGCATCGCCGAGGTCGCCGGCCTCTGCCGGGGTCAGCTCGACGACCAGCCGGCCGCCGCCCTGCAGGGGGACGCGCATCACGATGCCGCGTCCTTCCTTGGTCACTTCGAGCGGGCCGTCGCCGGTCCTCGGCTTCATGGCCGCCATGCGGCATCCCCTTTCCTCGTGAGGCGCCCGCGCGGGGTGGAGTCCGCACAGTCCAGTCGGGGCATTATCGCGTGTCGGGCACCCCGTGGCGAAATGGAGTCCGGCCCGAGCCGGGCCGGCGCCCGTTCCGGCGAGGCGCCCGCCGCTGGCGCGGTCGGTCACCGGCCGTCGGCCGGAACGGGTGGTCCGGGCCCCGCCGGCCTCACGGGGGAAAGCCGCCGACCCGCCAAATCGTCACGATCCACACGATCTGGAGCAGGAACCCGCTGACCACCAGCAGGCGCCGGTAGGCCAGCGACGGTGACGCCAGGAGCGCCAGGATCCCCAGCGGGAAGGTCAACAGCAGGTATCGGGCCAGGCTCGTGGTGGGATCGATCACAGCGATCAGATAGGCGCCGTAGGCCACGCACCACACTCTCAGGTCGGCTCCCAGCCGGCGCGCCACCGGCCGGGTCAGCCACCAGAGCACCAGCACCGGCACCACGACCAGCGCCACCCGGCCGACCACCACCCCGAGGTAGCGGGCCGAGGCGTCCAGCCACGGGTCGATCGGGACCACTCCGCGTCCCTGACGCCAGGCGGCCATGGTGTCGGTGTACGCCGTGGGGCTGCCGGTGGCCACGGCCGCGATCACCGGCCAGCTGGCGGCGGCCACACCGGCCGCGGTGAGCAGCGCGGCCGCCGTCCCCGGCCGGGCCCGTAACCGCCGGACGGCGTGCACCGCCGCGACCACGGCCAGCGGCACCGCGATCGGGCGGGCGAGCCCGGCCACCAGCAGCGCCAGGACGGCGGCCTCATAGGCCTGCCGTTGCAGGCACCAGAGCACGCTCACCAACACCAGCAGGCCGAGTGCATCGCTGTAGGGCAGTTGCAGGGCCGGGGCGCTGGGAAAGGAGCCCAGCAGGGCCACCGACCACATCGCCACCGAGGGGCCGGCCAGGCGATCGACCAGCGAGCGCAGCACGATCGCCGCGACCAGCGCGCAGGTCACGCTGACCAGCCACCCGGCCAGCGGCCAGGTCAGGCCGAGGCCGAACAGCGCCCGGGCGGCCATCGGGAAGATCGGGTAGAACGCCCAGGTGTTCTGCTGTACCTCGCCGGTCAGCGGGTCCAGCGGCAGGGTGTCGGGGTAGCCGCCCTGGGCGATCTTGCGGTACCAGGCGCTGTCCCAGCGGGCGACGAACTGCAGGTAGGACCAGTCGCTGGTGCGCCCGGCGGCGTCCAGCACGGTGAACCGGCTGGCCCGATCGAGCAGGGCACCGGTGAGCAGCATGCAGCCGGCCATCACCAGCAGCGCCTGGACGGCGGGCGGCGCCTGGTGCCAGCGCACCAGCAGCCGGGCCCCGGCCTCGGCGATGGCCTGCCGCCACCGACCGGCGAGGGTGCCCGGCGTCAGGGCAGGGGGCGGCCCGGCCGGTGACGGTGCTCCCGCCTGAGGCGAGGGCAGCGACGGCGCGGACGCAGCGGCGGCCCGCTGGGGCATCGGGGCGGCGGGGTCGAGCTGGTCGGTCACGGCGTTGCCCGGCCGGCGGCAGCGGCGACCTCCGGCCGGGACCAGCACCCCTCGAGGTGATCGTTGACCAGGCCGCAGGCCTGCATGGCCGCATACGCCGTGGTCGGGCCGACGAAGACGAAGCCGGCCCGGCGCAGGGCCTTGGCCAGGGCGGTCGACTCGGGGGTGCGGGCGGGGACCTCGGCCAGGCTCTGCGGCGCGGGCCGGCCGGCCGGCTCGGCGAACGACCAGACCAGCGCCTCGAGTCCGCCCTGCTCGCGCAGGGCGACCACGGCGGCCGCGTTGGCGATGGTGGCCTGGATCTTGGCTCGGTTGCGCACGATCGCGGCATCACCCAGTAGCCGGTCGAGGTCGGCGTCGGTGAAGGCGGCCACCTGGTCGGGGTCGAACCCGGCGAACGCCCGCCGGAAGCCCTCACGCTTGCGCAGGATGGTCAGCCACGACAGGCCGGACTGGAAGGCCTCCAGGGTGAACCGTTCGTACAGTGCCGACTCCCCGCGGACCGGCCGGCCCCACTCGCGGTCGTGGTAGTCGAGGTAGTCCGGGGTCGAGGTCCCCCAGGCACAGCGCGCGAGCCCGTCGTCCCCGATCACCAGCGCGGCGTTCATCGCCCGTCCCCCGGTTCCGCCCGCCCACCGGAGGAGCCCTCGAGGTCACGGGCCATGGCCCGCAGCACCCGGTCCAGCCCGGCCCCGGCGATCACCGCGACCAGCCGGCAGACCAGCCGGGGCACCACGATGTCCTCCACCCAGCGCACCCGGCTGCGACCCGGGCCCGCGGCGGAGACCTCGAACACCGCCGAGCCGCGGACGACGCGACCGAGCTTGACCACCTCGCACCGGCCCGGCGTGGGCGGGTCGGTCGAGGGGTCGGGGTCCTGCCAGGAGCGGACCTCCATCACGTCGTCGAACCCGATCACCGACAGCGGGCCCGGGCCGGCGGTGCGGCCGACGAACCGGGCCCCCACTCCGCGGCCGGACGGCGTGAGCGTGCGCACCGTGGTCAGCGGCACCCAGTCACCGTGGCGCGGCCAGTCGACCACGCCCTGCCAGACCGACCCGACCTCGGCAGCGACGTCCACCGAGCGGACGATCCGGCAGCGGGTGGCCAGGCGCACCGCTCAGGCCTCGGCCGGGGGGACGGCCGAGCGCCGCCGCGGGGTGAACAGGTCGTCGTCCTGGTTCGATGCGGCACCCTCGCCGGCACCGTCCCCGGCACCGGCAGCCTCACCCGCACTGGCACCGATCACCGGGTTGACCCACTCCGCGGGTGCGCGGGTGTACTCCCGGACCGGGATGCCGGCGTAGGGGGTGCCCGGGTGCCCGGGTGGCTCGATGGGCGTGACCGCCCGCAGGCGCTCCAGCTCGGCGTCCCGGCGGGCCAGTTCGGAGCCCAGACGGTCCAGCGCGGCGTCCACCTGGTCCATCCGGTAGCCGCGCAGGGCGGGGGCGAACCGGACCTGCTCGAGGTCGTTCGCGGTGAGCTCGCCGTCCGGCAGGCCGGTGGGCGGCAGCGACGACTCGGGTGCGTCCAGCCCGCCGCCGATGCGCCCCAACGCCACGGCGACCACCAGTCCCAGCACCACGATCGTCAGCAGGGTGAAGACGAGCGTCACGTTCTCGATCCTCGCACACACGTACTCGCAGCAGCCCCGGGGCGCATTCCCAGGGCTTTGCCAGGTTGGCCGCCGATCCTCGGGTCGAGCACGCATCACCACCGGACGGCGCCGCCTCACCTGGGCGGGCCGTCCCTGACCCGGCCCGGCGAGGGCCACGAGGGAGCAGTCATGGCGCGACGGTTCGGGACCCGGTCGACCTGGGTCGCGATGGCCGCTGGATCGGCGATCACGCTGGCAGCCGGGGGGCTGGCCGTGACGGTCGGCACGGGGGCGTTCGCCACGTCGAGCCCGTCGCCGGCGCCCAGTTCATCGGCCGATCCGTCACCCGGAGGTTCGGACAAGGGTTCGGACAGCTCCCCGGACGGGGCCCAGGGCAAGGGCGGCCCGGGCGGGCGGCACGGCGGCGACGGCCGGCGAGGCGGCATGGGCGGCGGCGTGGGCGGCGGGATGGGCGGTGGAATCGGTGGCATGCGAGGGGCCGGCGGCACCGGCCCGGTGCTGCACGGCGAGCTCGTCGTGCAGGACGGCACGGCCACCCGGACCGTCCTGGTGCAGCACGGCACGGTCAGCGCCGAGAACGGCTCGACCCTCACCGTGAAGAGCAGCGACGGGTTCACGGTCACCTGGACCACCAACTCGACGACCAAGGGCTCGCTGGACGAGGTGGAGGTCGGCGACACCGTGGGCCTGCGGGGCACCAAGACCGGCGCGAACGCCGCGACCGCGGACGTGGTGCACGAGCCCGGGGCACGGGCACAGGGCCGCCCGTCCGACTCGACGCCGAAGTCCCCGACGAGCACCGCGACGCCGTCGGCGTCCGCCTCGACCACCTGACCCCACCCCGTGATCATGCACTTTCGACTGTTCGAAAGTGCATGATCACGGGTCAGGCGGTGAACAGGGCGCTGTAGGCGTTGAGGGCGGGCTGGCCGCCCAGGTGGGCGTACAGCACGGTGGAGTCGGCGCCGATCTCGCCGGTGCGGACCAGGTCGATCAGTCCGGCCATCGACTTGCCCTCGTAGACCGGGTCGAGGATCACTCCCTCCAGGCCGCCCACCAGGCGGATGGCATCCAGGGTGGAGGCCACCGGGATGCCGTACTCCTCGCCCGCCCACCCCTCCAGCACGGTGATCTCGTCCTCGCGCAGGTCACGGCCCAGCCCGATCAGTGCCGCGGTGCCGCGGGCGATCCGCTCCACCTGCGCGCGGGTCTCGGTCAGGGTGGCCGAGGCGTCGATGCCGATCACCCGCCGCGGGCGTGGCCCGGGCGGCAGGTCGGCGAACCCGGCGATCATGCCCGCGTGAGTGGAGCCGGTCACCGTGCAGACCACGATGGTGTCGAAGAAGACCCCGAGCTCGGCCTCCTGGGCGGCCACCTCGTGCGCCCAGTGGGCGAACCCGAGCCCACCCAGGCGGTGATCCGAGGCACCGGCCGGGATGGCATAGGGCACCCCGCCCCGGGCGCGGACGTCGTCCAGTGCGGTGCGCCAGCTGTCCTTGAACCCGATCCCGAAGCCCGAGGGGTCGAGCCTGACCTCGGCACCCATGATCCGCGACAGCATGATGTTGCCCACCCGGTCATTGAGGGCGTCCGGCCAGTTCACCCATTTCTCTTGCACCAGAACGCATCTCAGCCCCAGATGGGCGGCGACGGCGGCGACCTGGCGGGTGTGGTTCGACTGGAAGCCGCCGATCGAGACCAGGGTGTCGGCGCCCTGCTCGAGCGCCTCGGGCACCAGGTACTCCAGTTTGCGCACCTTGTTGCCGCCGTAGGCCAGGCCGCTGTTGCAGTCCTCGCGCTTGGCCCAGATGGCCGGGCCACCCAGGTGCTCGGACAGCCGGCGCATCGGGTGCACCGGGCTGGGCCCGAACATCAGCGGGTACCGGGGAAAGTCGCTCAGTGCCATGGGATCTCCTCGCTCGGCCGACGGCACACCCTACGACCGCCCAATCCCGCCCGTCCGCCGCCCACGCCGCCCACGCCTCCCAGGCCCAGGGGGTGGCGTTGCGCCGATCGGGCGCCCCGAGACCGAACCCGTCACGGTGAGCCACCTCGGCTACCTACGGTGATCTGACCGCTGTGAGGGGAGCGCCACATGGTCAGGTCAGCTCGTCGTCGACTGGTGGCAGGACTGGGCGTCGGTGCCCTGGCCGTGGGACTGGCGGCCGTCGTCCCGCTGCCGGCGTCCGCGGCCCCCGGCGGGGTGGTGATCTCCGAACTGCACTACCACCCGGCCAGCGACCTGGACACCGACGACTTCGTCGAGCTGACCAACACCTCCACCTCCGAGGTCGACGTCTCGGGCTGGTCGTTCACCGCCGGGATCACGGCCACCCTGCCCCCCGGCAGCAGCATCCCGGCCGGAGGACGGTTCGTGCTGTCCCCGGACGCCACCCGGTTCGCCACCCTGTACGGCAGCGCCCCCGACGGGCTCTACACCGGCAAGCTCAGCAACGGCGGCGAGACGGTCACCCTGGCCACCGGCGCCGATCCGCTGACCGCCACGGTGGTCGACACCGTGACCTACGCCGACACCGCTCCCTGGCCGATCACGGCCGACGGCACCGGCCCCTCGCTCGAGCTGCGCAGCCTGCTCGCCGACAACGCCCGCCCCGAGAACTGGGGGCCCTCGACGGTCACCGGCGGGACGCCGCGTGCGGTGAACTCGATCGACGGCACGGCTCCCCCACCGGTGGTCGAGGAGCTGACCGCGACCCCGCGCCGTCCGGCACCGGGCGAGTCCGTGACGATCTCGGCCCGCCTCCCGGAGGGCGCGACGGCAACCCTGACCTACAAGGTCATGTTCGGCGCGGACGTCACCGTGCCGATGCCGGACGACGCCGCGAGCCCCGGCGGGGCGGACGACGGCACGTTCGGTGCCAGCATCCCGGGGCAGAGTGCGGGCCGGCTGATCCGGTACCGGGTCGATGCCACCCTCGGCGCCGGCGCCGGGGCGATCAGCTTCTCCGCCCCCGCGGCCACCGACTCGATCCGCTACCAGGGCGTGGTGGTCACCAACCCGGCCGTGGTGAGCAACCTGCCGGTGATCGAGTGGTTCATGCAGGACTCGGTCTACACCGACCTGCTGGCCAACCACCGCTGCGACGACGTCACCGGCGACGCCGTGATCGCCTACAACGGCACGGTCTACGACGGCGCGAAGATGAAGATCCGCGGGCAGTCGACCTGCACCCGGCCCAAGCCGAGCTGGAAGGTCGAGATGGCCCCCGGCCACGACATCGACTTCCGGCCGTACATGCCCTACCTGCTGGACGAGTTCGCGCTCCAGCGGGACGCCGACGCCCTGACCGACGTCGCCTGGCCGACCGTGGGCTCGGCCGGCGCCCGGGACCTCGCCCTGACCGTGGTGCGCACCCAGCGCAACGGACAGTTCTGGAGCGTCGGGCACTTCATGGAGCTCGAGGACGGCACCTGGCGCGAGGCCGAGGGGGTCAAGGACTGGGCCATCTACAAGGGGGACGCCGGCGGCTTGCGGACGGCAGCCGGCCCGGCGGCGCTCGCGGCGTCCCTGGACCTGGACAAGAAGACCCGGGAGGAGGAGGACTTCGCCGACGTCTGGGCGCTCACCCAGGCGGTCGACGCCCCGGTCACCGCCGCCCAGCGGGCGTGGATCGACGCCAACGTCGACGTCCCGACCCTGGTCAACTACATGGCGCTGAACACCCTGATGCGCCACCAGGACTCCGGCTGGCACAACTGGTTCATCACCCGCGACACCGAGGGCACCGGGCGCTGGCAGCTGTGGCACTGGGACCTGAACTGGATCTTCACCACGAACGCCTCCGACGGCAAGGGCGACTACCTGACCCCCGAGGGCTCCAACCAGTTGCTGCAGGCCCTGCTCGCCCAGCCGGACATCAAGGCGATGTACTTCCGGCGGCTGAAGACCCTGGCCGACACCTACCTGGCCCCGGGCCGGTACGAGGCACAGTGGGACGCGATCACCACCCCCTACCTGAGCGACTGGGCGCTGGAGCACTCCCTGTGGGGCACCGGCTCGGCCTCGACCTGGCGGGACAAGTTCGTCACCGGCCTCACCGAACGGCGGACGACGTTCGCGAACAACACCGGACCCGGCAAGCTCATCCCGCCGGCCCAGTCGGCGACCCCGACCGTGGTGATCAGCGAGATCGCCTACCACCCGGCCGCCGGGGACGACGCGGAGTTCATCGAGCTGACCAACCCGACCACCGAGTCGGTCGACCTGTCCGGCTGGGTCCTGGACGGCGTCGGGTTGACCATCCCGCCGGGCACCGTGCTGCTGCCGGGCAAGCAGGTGGTCTTCGTGGCGAGGGACACCACGTTCCGCGCCACCTACGGCGCCACCGGGCGGCTCGTGGCCGGGCAGTTCTCGGGCCGCTTGTCGGACACCGGCCAGACGGTGCGGCTGCTCCAGGGCAGCCGGGTGGTCGACGAGGTCAGCTACGACGTCACCGACCCGTGGCCGGCGGCGGCGAACGGCAGCGGCCCGTCGCTGGAACTGCTCGACCCGGCGCTCGACAACAGCCTCGCCACCAGCTGGGCCGTCGGCACGGGCACCGGCACGCCGGGCCAGCCGAACGCGGTGGTACCGCCGGCCGACACCACGCCCCCGACCGCCCCGACCGGACTGGCCGGCACGGTCGGCGCGAACGGCGTCGAGCTGACCTGGACGGCGGCCACCGACAACCGGGGGGTGACCGGCTACCGGGTGATTCGGGACGGCAGCCAGGTCGCCGCTCTCGGGGCCGTGACCAACTGGACCGATCCCCAGCCCGAGCCGTCGACAACGCACACCTACCGGGTCCGTGCGATCGACCTCGCCGGCAATGTGGGGCCGGACAGCGACCCGGTCGACGTGACCACGCCGGCCGCCACGTCCCTGGCGAACGAGACCTTCCCGGGAGCGGACGGCACGGCCTGGCCGAACCGGTGGACCACCACTGCCGCAACGGGTTCGGTGACGGTGCAGGGTGGCGCAGGGCAGCTCACCACCAACAACACGAGCGGCGCGTACGCCCGGGCACTGCTCAGCGGGGTGAGCCC
Organism: Kineosporiaceae bacterium; assembly: GCA_016794595.1. Taxonomy (GTDB): domain Bacteria; phylum Actinomycetota; class Actinomycetes; order Actinomycetales; family Kineosporiaceae; genus JADJPO01. Next base: position 6,952 of record JAEUJN010000007.1, on the reverse strand, counting down.
GCGCACCGACAGCGACGTGTCACTGACCTACCGCTGGAGCCCGACCGGCGGGGGCAGCTACCTCAGCGTGTTCACCCGCGGCTCCGGCGGCTGGGCCAACGCCTACCGGCCGCGCAACGGCTACGGCGTGGAGCTGTCGTCGTCCTCGACCGGCCTGACGATCAAGCGGGCCAGCGGCGGCGTGACGACCACCCTGCTCACGGTCACGGGCGCGCAGGCGACGACCACCGCCGTCCAGCACCTGCGGCTGCGGGTTGTCGGCTCCACGATCCAGGTGAAGACCTGGCTCGATGGTCAGGCCGAGCCCGCCACCTGGCGTGGCACGGTCACCGACACCGTGGTCACCGATCCCGGCCAGCTGTTCCTGTCGCTGGCCCGCGGCAGCGCCGCCAGCACGACCCGCTCGGTGCTCGTCGACGACGTCGTGGTCACCGCGGCGACCGGTGCGGGTGACACCACTGCGCCTTCTGCACCAACGGGTTTGGCAGCGAGCAGCCTCGGCCAGACCCAGGTGTCGCTCACCTGGCAGTCCGCCACGGACGACGTCGGCGTGACCGAGTACCAGGTGCTGCGCGACGGATTCCTGGTGGGCACGCCGACCTCGACCGGCTTCACCGACACCGGCTTGGCGGCGGGCGGGACCTACACCTACACGGTTCGGGCGCGGGACGCGGCGGGCAACCTCGGCCCCGCCTCGGCGGGGGTCAGCGTGACCACCACCGCGGCGGCCGACGCCCTGGTCACCGCCGACTTCACCGGCCCGGACGGGGCTCCCTGGCCAGCGGGCTGGACGACGACATGGGCCTCGGGCGGGGCGGCCACCCTGCAGGGCGGCGCCGGTCGGCTCGCGTTCGCGAACACCTCCGGGTCCTTCGCCCGGGCGCACCTGAGCGGCCTGCCGGCCCGGGCGGACGCCGACCTGACGCTGTCCTACCGCTGGCGGGACCCGGCGGCCAAGGGATACCTGAACATCGCGCTGCGTGGGTCGGGGGGATGGCTGGGTGCCTACCGGCCGGCCAACGGGTACGGGGTCGAGCTCAACTCGACGTCCACCAACCTGATCGTCAAGAAGATGGTCGCGGGCACGACGTCCGACCTGCGCACGGTCACCGCCGCCCAGTCGCTGACCACGGCCAGGCAGTGGCTGCGGCTGCGCGTGGCCGGGTCGAGCATCCAGGTCAAGACCTGGCCCGACGGCCAGGCCGAACCCGCGACCTGGACCACGACGCTCACCGACAGCTCGGTGACCGCCGCCGGGCAGGTGTTCCTCTCCTACGTCCGGTCCTCGTCGGCCACGGGCGCGCGGGCGGTGGACCTCGACGACCTGGTGGTACGCCCCTGAGGCGCGGTGGGTGGAGTGTCCTGCACCCCGCAGTCCACTGTGCCGGTCGCAGTCCACTGTGCCGGTCGCAGTGCACTGTGCTGGTGGCAGTGCACTGTGCTGGTGGCAGTGCACTGTGCCGGTGGCATACCAGGCGGACAGTGACCTTCCGGGCCCGACAGTGACCCTCTCGGGCGCACAGTGACCCCTCGCGACCGTCAGGGAGGGCCCCACGGGGACGGGACCCACCCAACGCCCCGGAGGTTGCCCCGGCCTTGACCCGCCCTTGACCACGGGCGCACGAGCATCACGGGTCGGCAGGGATCGCGAAGGCAGTTCTGCGCGGACACCGGCCGACCTTGCGGGGCGGGAGCTGGGAGGGAGGTGGGGCGGCAGTGCCGGCATGGCGCACCGCAGCACCGTTCGCCGCGCTGGGGTTCGCGGCCGTGCTGCTCGCGGTCGTGGCCATGGTCTTCTTCGGCCAGTCCCCCACCGCCCCGGCCGGCCTCGCCGTCCAGCCGACCCTGACCGAGGAGGCGAGTACCCCGGCGGGCGCCACCACCGACCAGGCTGGGATGACCCCTGGAGCGCCCCCGTCCGCGGGCTCCGCTGCGCCGTCCGGCGTGCGGGCCGCGCTCACCACGTCCGCCCGGACGCCGTCCTCACCCGAGGCCACCCAGGATCAGCGGACGGCCCGCACCACCACTGCCGCCACCCCGAGGACTGCCGGCACCACCCGGGCGACCGGATCGCCGACCAGCCGATCGTCCACCCCGGCGGCAACCCGGTCGACCACCCGGTCGAGCACCCCCGCCCCTGACCCGGCCCCGGCGGGAGCAGCCGGCCGGATCCGTTGGGGGACAACCTATTCCGGGGTGGCCACGTTCTACGGCGCCACCGGTGAGGGCAACTGCATGTTCGAGGCCAGTGCCGATCTGATGGTCACCGCGATGAACCACACCGACTACGCGAACTCCCTGGCCTGTGGCGCCTGGCTGCGGGTGAGCGGGCCGAAGGGCACGGTGACCGTGCAGGTCGTCGACCGCTGCCCCGAGTGCCCCCCGGGGGCGTTGGACCTCAGCGCGCAAGCCTTCGCCCGGATCGCCGACCCGGTCGCCGGCCGGGTGCCGATCACCTGGACCTTGCAGAGCCCGGCCGTCTCGGGCCCGATCGCCTTCCGCTTCAAGGAGGGCTCGAGCCGGTACTGGTGCGCGATCCAGATCCGCAACCACCGCAACCCGGTGGCCTCGGTCGAGGTCCAGGTGGGCGGGTCCTGGCGGGTGTTGCCCAGGATGGAGTACAACTACGCCGTCTCGGCGGACGGCACCGGCTGCGGTGGGCCGCTGCGGGTCACCGACATCCACGGCCATCGCCTCACCGGTCAGCCGGCCGTCAGACCCGGGGTGGTGCAACCGGGATCGGGTCAGTTCCCCTCGCCCTGACCCAGCCCGGCGTCGTGGACGACGATCGCGACCTGCACCCGGTTCTGAGCACCCAGCCGGGTGAGCAGGTGGGTCACGTGCGCCTTGACCGTGGCCACCGACACGTACAGTTCGCCGGCGATCTCGGCATTCGTCTTGCCCTCCCCGATCGCGAGTGCGATCTGGCGTTCCCGCTCGGTCAGAGCGGCGAGCCGGGCGCGGGCCGCGGCCGCGCGGGGATCGGGGCCCGATGCCACCGCGGCGGCCATCACCTGCCGGGTCACCGACGGGGACAGGAACGGGTCACCACCGGCCACCCGGTGCACGGCCGCGATGATGTCCTGCGGCGCGGTGTCCTTCAGCAGGAATCCACTCGCCCCCGCGCGCATCGCCCCGATCACCAGCTCGTCGGCGTCGAACGTGGTGAGCACGATGACCTCCGGGCGCGGGGCCGGCAGGGCCATGATCCGCTCGGTGGCCACCAGCCCGTCCAGCACCGGCATCCGGATGTCCATCAGCACCACGTCGGGACCGGCCGACCGGACGGCGTCCACCGCCTCGGCCCCGTTCGCCGCCTCCCCGACCAGGACGATGCCGCGATCGCCGCCGAGCACCAGCCGCAGCGCCGAGCGGACCAGCGGGTCGTCGTCCACGACCAGCACCCGGACCGGGTCAGCCATGCCGGGTCCCCTCCGGTTCGGGCAGCCGGTTCGCCTCCGCCGGTGGCGGCCAGGGCAGCCGGGCCCGGACGACGTACCCGCCGTCCGGCACCGGACCGTGCTCCAGGGTGCCGCCGGCCGCGGCCGCCCGCTCGGCCAGGCCGATCAGCCCCAGCCCCGCCCCGGGAACCGTTGCGACCGCCCCGCTGCCCCGGCTGCCCGCAGTGGCCTCCGGTGACCGCGCCGGGTCGTCCACCACCTCGATCACGAGCTGCTCCCCCGGCCTGCCGGTGACGGTGACGGTCACCGGAGCACCCGGCGCGTGCTTGCGGGCGTTGGTCAGGCTCTCCTGCACGATCCGGTAGGCCTGCCGGCCCAGCCACTCGGGCGGCGCACCGTCCAGCGCCCGGTGCACCTCCACCGGACCGGCACCGCGAGCCTGGCCGACCAGGTCGTCCAGCTCGGCCAGCGTCGGCTGCGGGCGCTCGACCGGCTCGCCCGGAGTGCGCAGCACCCCGAGCACCGAGCGCAGCTCCGTGAGGGCATCCTGCGCGGTCCGCTGGATCAGCCGTGCCTCCTCCCGCAGCACCTGAGGCGGCAGGTCCGTCCGGAAGGCCAGCGCCCCGGCGTGCATCGACAGCAGCGAGATCCGGTGGGCCAGCACATCGTGCATCTCGCGCGCGATCCGGGCCCGCTCCTGCGCCTGCGCCTGCGCGACCCGCAGCTCCTGCTCCCGCTCGGCAGCCTCGGCCCGCTGCCGCAGCGACCAGACCAGCTCACGCCGGGCGCCGATGAACATCCCGATCGCGATCACCGCCGTCAACAGCAGGGTGATGAAGAACAGCTGGAACCGATAGTCGGGATCCGTGGTCGGGTACAGCCGCTCGTAGGCCATCCCGCTCGCGATGCCCAGGCCGCCGACCAGGGCGATCTCACCCACTCGGCGCCGGGCGGCCACCGAGGTCATACAGATCAGCCCGGCCACCGAGGCCACCGACGAGACCGCGGTCAACGAGGTCACCACCACCGCGACAGCCAACGGCCGCCGCCGGTGGAAGGCGAGCAGCACCAGGGCCAGCGGCCCCAGGACCACCACGTCGATCAGCGCGACCGGACGCAGCCAGTCGGGCCGGGGCTGGGGGATGGAACCGATGTTCGCGGCGAACATCAAGAACCCGCCCACCGCAGCGACGACCAGCCGCCAGGCGTGGCCTCGCCGGGTCAGGGGTGGCTGACCGGCAGGGTCACTGCCGGGTCCGCCGTCCAGCAGGCCCCGCACCCTGGGTGCCCACTCGGAGATCACGCTGCGCACCCGATCACCCTAGGAGGGCAGGCGGCGCAGGCATCAGTGACCGACGGGCTGATCCGACCACGACTTTGGTCGAGAAACGCCTCGCCCGGCGGCCGATGCCGGCTCCGGGTGGCCCGGGCCAGTCTGGAACCATGATCAGAGTCCACGACCTCACCAAACGCTACGGCCGCTTCACGGCGGTCGATGCCGTCTCCTTCGAGGCACGCCCCGGCGTGGTGACCGGCTTCCTCGGCCCCAACGGGGCAGGCAAGTCGACCGCCATGCGGATGCTGTGCGCCCTGACCCCGCCCACCTCCGGGACGGCCACGATCCTCGATCGCCGCTACCGTGACCTGCCGAATCCGGCCTCCCTGGTCGGCACCCTGCTCGATGCCTCGGCCCAGCACGCGGGACGCAGCGGGCGCGAGGTGCTCACCCTGGCCGCCACCGCGGTCGGCCGCCCCCACAGCCGGGTCGGGGAACTGCTCGAGCTCGTCGGCTTGACCGACCGGGAATCGCGGCGGCGGGTCCGGCACTACTCCCTGGGCATGCGGCAGCGACTCGGCATCGCCCAGGCCCTGATGGGCGACCCGCAGGTGCTGATCCTGGACGAGCCGGCCAACGGCCTCGACCCGCAGGGCATCCACTGGATGCGCGAGCTGCTGAGGGGCTTCGCGGACGACGGGCGCACGGTGCTGCTGTCCTCACACCTGTTGCACGAGGTCGAGCAGATCGCCGACGACCTGGTGCTGATCGGTCGCGGCCGGATCCTGGCCAAGGGTCCCCAGAGCGAACTCCTGGCCGGAACCGGGGTCAGCGTCACCAGCCTGGACCCTCCCCGGCTGGCCGCGGCCCTGATCCGGGCAGGCCTGACGGTCCGACCACCGGAGGGAGCAGACCCCCGCACCCTGGTCGTCCAGGCGACCGCCGAGCAGGTGGGCCGGGTCGCGTTGGAGGCCCAGGTGGTCCTCACCGACCTGCGCCCGAGCCAGGGCGTCGGCCTCGAGCAGCTGTTCCTCGAGCTCACCGCGGACGCCAGCCGGGCAACCGACCGCTCGGAGGTGGCGGCATGACCTCGACCCTGCCCACCCACGGAGTTCAGGGCATCCAGGGCATCCCGGCCGCTGAATCCGGGGACCGCCGGCCCGTCGGCCGCCCCGGCATCACCTTCTCGCGGTTGCTCGTCCTCGAGGCCCGCAAGCTGGTCGACACCCGTTCCGGCCGGTGGCTGCTGATCTCCATCGGCCTGATCACCGCCACCGCGCTCGCCCTGGTGGTCTGGTTCGGCGATCCGGCTGCCGACACCTGGTTCGCCCCGCTGCTCGAGGTCGCCGCCCTGGTGCAGATGGTGCTGTTCCCGGTGCTGGGCATCCTGGCCATGACTGCCGAGTTCTCCCAACGCACCGGGTTGGTCACCTTCACCGTGGAGCCGCGGCGGATGCGGGTCGTCCTGGCCAAGCTGGCGGTCGCGGGCGCCTGGGCCGTGGTCGGCCTGCTGGTCGCTGTCGGCCTGGCGGCCATCGCTCACCTGCTGGCCGTGGGGATTCGGGACGTGCCGTGGAACTGGCACCTGGATGCCGGTCAACTCGGCGGTTTGGCCCTGGCCCAGGTGCTCGGGGTGGCGCAGGGCCTCGGGTTCGGGCTGCTGCTGACCAGCCCCGCTCTCGCCATCGTCAGCTACTTCCTGGTGCCGGAACTGTGGTCAGTGCTGGGCGGGCTGATCCCACGGCTGGAACGGGTCATCCCCTGGGTCGACCTCACCCGGCCGGCCGAGGTGCTCACCAACGGTGCGATGACCGGAACCGACTGGGCGCACCTGGCGACCGGGAGCGGGGTCTGGGTCGCGCTGCCCCTGCTGGCCGGCACCTGGCTGCTGGTCCGCCGCGAGATCGCCTGAGCGGCGACGAGGATCAGTCCGGGACCGGGTCGACCAGGTGAGCGGCGGCGCGCTCGTAGTCGCGCGCCAGCTGCGCCAGGTCGACCCGGTGCTCCCGGATCCGGCACCCGAGGCCGTTGGGCTTCCAGGCGATACCCTCGGCGGCCCAGTGGGCCCGGGCCTCGTCCCGCAGGTGCTCCGGCAGGTCTCCGTATGAGCTGGTGACCCGCCACCAGGTGACGTTGCCGCCGTACAGCGACATCACCCGGCCGACCAGGCGCGGCCCGACGCCCACCAGCTCGGCGAGGTCACCGTACGAGGCGACCCGGCCGCGCGGGATCTGCTCGACCGCCACCAGCACCCGCTCGACGACGACGTCGTCCA
>JAEUJN010000067.1 GCA_016794595.1 Kineosporiaceae bacterium | reverse complement strand
GGATCCCCCGATCGGCACCTTGTCTAATGTTCCACCCATGAGCTACCAGCACCACACATTCGGTGGTGATCTGGCGCCTGGACACCTCGAGAGGTGCCAGATGCTCCTTAGAAAGGAGGTGATCCAGCCGCACCTTCCGGTACGGCTACCTTGTTACGACTTAGTCCTAATTACCGATCCCACCTTCGACGGCTCCCTCCACAAGGGTTGGGCCACCGGCTTCAGGTGTTACCGACTTTCATGACTTGACGGGCGGTGTGTACAAGACCCGGGAACGTATTCACCGCAGCGTTGCTGATCTGCGATTACTAGCGACTCCGACTTCACGGGGTCGAGTTGCAGACCCCGATCCGAACTGAGACCGGCTTTGAAAGGATTCGCTCCACCTCACGGCATCGCAGCCCTTTGTACCGGCCATTGTAGCATGCGTGAAGCCCAAGACATAAGGGGCATGATGATTTGACGTCATCCCCACCTTCCTCCGAGTTGACCCCGGCAGTATCCCATGAGTTCCCACCATTACGTGCTGGCAACATAGAACGAGGGTTGCGCTCGTTGCGGGACTTAACCCAACATCTCACGACACGAGCTGACGACAACCATGCACCACCTGTGAACCAGCCCCGAAGGGAAACCCCATCTCTGAGGCGATCTGGAACATGTCAAGCCTTGGTAAGGTTCTTCGCGTTGCATCGAATTAAACCGCATGCTCCGCCGCTTGTGCGGGCCCCCGTCAATTCCTTTGAGTTTTAGCCTTGCGGCCGTACTCCCCAGGCGGGGAACTTAATGCGTTAGCTGCGTCACGGAATCCGTGGAATGGACCCCACAACTAGTTCCCAACGTTTACGGGGTGGACTACCAGGGTATCTAAGCCTGTTTGCTCCCCACCCTTTCGCTCCTCAGCGTCAGTTACGGCCCAGAGATCTGCCTTCGCCATCGGTGTTCCTCCTGATATCTGCGCATTCCACCGCTACACCAGGAATTCCAATCTCCCCTACCGCACTCTAGTCTGCCCGTACCCACTGCAGGCTGGGGGTTGAGCCCCCAGTTTTCACAGCAGACGCGACAAACCGCCTACGAGCTCTTTACGCCCAATAATTCCGGATAACGCTTGCACCCTACGTATTACCGCGGCTGCTGGCACGTAGTTAGCCGGTGCTTCTTCTGCAGGTACCGTCACTTTCGCTTCTTCCCTGCTGAAAGAGGTTTACAACCCGAAGGCCTTCGTCCCTCACGCGGCGTCGCTGCGTCAGGCTTTCGCCCATTGCGCAATATTCCCCACTGCTGCCTCCCGTAGGAGTCTGGGCCGTGTCTCAGTCCCAGTGTGGCCGGTCGCCCTCTCAGGCCGGCTACCCGTCGTCGCCTTGGTGGGCCGTTACCCCACCAACAAGCTGATAGGCCGCGAGCCCATCCCCAACCGATAAATCTTTCCAAGCACATCGGATGCCCGAGTGCCTCGTATCCGGTATTAGCTACGGTTTCCCGAAGTTATCCCAGAGTCGGGGGCAGGTTGCTCACGTGTTACTCACCCGTTCGCCACTGATCCCCCTCCGAAGAGGGTTCACCGTTCGACTTGCATGTGTTAAGCACGCCGCCAGCGTTCGTCCTGAGCCAGGATCAAACTCTCCGTTGATGTCTTCACGACGCACGATGCTGAGCATCATGCGTCGACATCTCGAAGTGATCGGTCCGCGAACGGACCGTGATCTGGCTGAGCAGATGAACTCTGTCATCTATCTCTACCAAAGGAATCGCTCACGATGTAGTCTGATGGTCGCCCCGTGAGGAGCGGTCAGCCACCTCGTGAGACGAGGTTATTTGGCATCGACTTATGGCACGCTGTTGAGTTCTCAAGGAGCGGACGCGCACCGATTCAAGACCCTTCGGTCTGTTTTCGGGGCAACCCTTCTAGCTTAGGCTTCTCGGCGTTCCCGGTCAAATCCGCTCGGCGGAGTGAGATCGAGAGGCCAGTCGGCCAACCCATGCCGCTGGGCACTCACCGAGGTGAGCGGGGCCTGTTGGCTTGGGAGTCACCCTCCGGGATCGGCCACTTGGTGTCCGATTCTCCCTGTCGGGTTGACGTCGAGAACATTACGGAGCCGGTCCGGCAGAGTCAAATCGGCCGGGTCCAGGCCGGTTGACCTGCGCAAACGCCGTATCGGGCGGCCCTCGAGCCACAACATCGGGCACCCGCTGACCGAGGCTGAGACATCCGTCACCCAGGGTTCAGGCGCCGACCGCGATGACCGCCAGTGACCGCCGACCCCGGCGGAGGACCGCCCACCTCCCGTGCACCAGGTCGGCCGGGCTCAACACGTGCTCGTCCGAGGTCACCTTGACGTTGTTCAGGTAGGCACCCCCCTCGGTGATCGCCCGTCGGGCCGCCGACTTGCTCGGGACCAGACCACTCGCCGCGAACAGATCCACGATCGGAATCCCCGCAGCCGCCACCCGGGCCATAGGTAGCTCGCGGACGGCGTCCTCGAAAGTGGCCGCATCGAGCGCGGCGAGGTCCCCGCGGCCGAAGAGAGCCTGACTCGCCGCCTCCACCCGCGCCGTGGCCCGGGCTCCGTGGACCAACGTCGTGACATCCCGGGCGAGGGCCCGTTGGGCCTCGCGTGCCTGGGGCCGCTGGCTGACCGCCGACTCGAGTTCGGCGATCTCCGGTCGGGGTCGATCACTGAAGATCCGGAGCAAACGAGCCGCTGAGGCATCCTCGATGTTCAGGAAGTACTGGTAGAAGGCGTAAGGGCTGGTCATGTCCGCCGACAGCCAGACAGCGTTCCCCTCGGACTTGCCGAACTTGGCCCCCGAGGAGTCGGTGAGCAACGGTGTGGAGAGCGCATGGACCGAGACGCCCTCGACCTTGTGCACCAGGTCGACGCCTGCGGTCAGGTTCCCCCACTGGTCCGAGCCACCGGTCTGCAGGGTGCAGCCGAACGTCCGGTACAGGTGCAGGAAGTCCAGTGCCTGGAGCAACTGGTAGCTGAACTCGGTGTAGGAGATGCCCTCCTGACTCTCCAGCCGGGCGGCGACCGCCTCCTTCCGGATCATCTGGTTGACCCGGAAGTACTTGCCGACGTCCCGGAGGAAGTCCAGAGCGGACAGCGGCGCCGTCCACTCGAGGTTGTCGACCAGGACGGCCGGGTTGGGACCGTCGAAGGCGAGGAAGGGCTGCACCAACGAGCTGATCCGCTCGACATTGGACGCCGTCTGCTCCTTGGTCTTCAGAACGCGTTCCGCCGTCGGCTTGGGATCACCGATCAACCCGGTCGAGCCGCCGACCAGGCAGATCACCCGGTGCCCGGCGCGTTGTAACAGCCTCAGGACGACGAGTTGCACCAGGTTGCCGAAATGCAGGCTCGCGGCGGTGGGGTCGAAGCCGCAGTAGACGGTTGCCCGCCCCTCGGTCAGGAGGCGCCGCACCTCGCCCGCGTCGGTCGTCTGCGCGACCAGGCCACGCCAGGACAGCTCGTCCACGACCGTCGAATCGCGGGTCGGCGCCCGGCCCTGCTCGCCGGTGGCGCCCTGCGGGCCGTCCTGGGTCTCCATCTGGGTCTCGCTCACCGTGTGTACTGCGCCTCTCGCCTCATGGGACCACTGCCTCGGTCCACCACTCGGTGGACATGTCGTTCCCCTGGGCAACCATCCTGCCGGATCCGGTGCGCGCCCTCACCGACGGACGCGGCGCACGCCGGGCCGGTACGGCGAGACGGTGGGCTCGCCGTCCAACCAGAAGCGCCACGGGTAACGGCCGGCATCACCGCCCGGACCCGACACGCCCACCCGCGGGCCCCGCCGGATCACCACAGCGGGCGGGGCCGCGCGTGGGGCGGGGGCCGGTGCGAGCCACACCCGGCCGGCCGGGTCACACAGGTCGACCCCGTTGGCCGCACCGTCGAGCCCCAGGGCGGTGGTCAGTCGCGCAGGGCCACGAGCCAGGTCGCGGTCGGCGAGCGGCTGCCGGCCGCGGGTCGACCCCGCCCGGCGCGACCGGGCGAGCTCGGTGCCGTCCACGATCGTCCCCGCCCGCAGCAGGACCGCACCCGCGGTGCCGTCCGGACCGCACACCACGTTCGCGCACCAGTGCATCCCGTAGGTGAAGTACACGTAGAGATGCCCGGGGGATCCGAACATCACGCTGGTCCGCGGCGTTCGGCCCCGAAAGGCGTGCGATCCGGGGTCCTCCCCCTCGCCCGCGTAAGCCTCGACCTCGGTGAGCCGGACGGCGACCCGGCCGGCGTCCGACTCGTGCACCAGCATCAGGCCGAGCAGGCGGGGGGCCAGCTCGAGCGGACCGTGGTCGAGGGCAGCGCGGGTCAGACGCGGCGCGGGTGGCGGGACGGGGTGGGTCATCAGGGGGATGGTGACACAGGCCTGGTGGCAGACTTCGACGCCGTGCGAGTCGGTGTGCAGCTGCCAGAGGTCGAGTACGAGATCCGTTTCGGGGAGCTGATCGCCCTGGCCCGGGACATCGAGCAGGCCGGATTCGAGTCCATCTGGCTGGGGGATCACCTGCTCTACGACCTCCCGGTCGGGCCGCGCGGTCCCTGGGAGTGCTGGACCAGCCTGGCCGCGCTGGCTGCCGCGACCGAGCGCGTGCAGCTGGGCCCGCTCGTCGCCTCCACCAGCTTTCACGCCCCGGCCATGCTGGCCAAGATGGCCGCCACGGTGGACGCCATCAGTGGTGGCCGCCTGGTGGTGGGCCTCGGCGCGGGGTGGAACCGGCGCGAGTACAGCGCCTTCGGGTTCCCCTACGACCGGCGGGTCAGTCGCTTCGAGGAGGCCTTCACCGTCATCCGCACCCTGCTCGCGCAGGGAACGATCGACTTCCGGGGCTGCTACCACACGGTCGAGAACGCCGTGCTCCACCCGCGCTCCCCCCGCCCTGGTGGTCCACCACTGATGGTGGGCTCGATCGGTGAGCGGATGCAGGCGATCACCCTGCCCCACGTGTCGTCCTGGAACGTGTGGTGGAGCGACTTCGGCAACACGGCCACCGGGTTCGCCCAGGTCAAGTCCGTCGTGGACCGCCGGATCGCGGCGTTGGGACGCACCGGCCAGATCGAGGCCACCTGCGCGGTGCACGTCCGCCTGCCGGGCGGCACCGGACGGCAGATGGGCGACTACCCCGCCGATCGCGGGGCACCCCTGGCCGGGTCCCCCGACGAACTCGCCGAGCATCTGGCAGCTTTCGCCACAGCAGGTGCGGACGAGGTGCAGTTGGTGGTGGACCCGATCGTGCGCGCTGCCGTCGATCCCCTGGCCGAGACCCTCGCCCTGCTGCGCCGCCGGATCGCCGGAGCCGCCGCGCGCCACAGCCCGGACGGCGCGGCGTAGGGTGCCCCCTCGTGGAAGCGGACCGACTCGGCAGGACCCATCGGCTCGAACTGGGCGATCAGACCCTGCGGGAGTGGGACGCCACGGTGGTGGCGGTCGATCCCGAGGTGCCCGGCATCGTCCTGGATCGCAGTGCGTTCTACCCCGGCGGAGGTGGCCAGCCGCCGGATCACGGGGTGCTGCTGTGGGGCGGGGTCCAGACCAGGGTCACCGGCGCCCGCACGGGCGATGACCTGTGGGTGATCGTGGCCGAGGGCGACCCTCTGCCGCCGGTCGGCACCCGCGTCCGCGGAGCGATCGAGGACGAGCGGCGTACCGCCCTGATGCGCACCCATTCGGGCCTTCACCTGTTGTCCGGAGTGGTCTTCCGCGACTTCGGTGCCCTGGTCACCGGCGGCAACATGGAGCCGCTCGAGGCGCGGATGGACTTCAACCTGCCGGCGGTGCCCGAGGGATTCCGGGACGCGGTGACCGCGGCCTGCGCCGCCGAGGTGGCCGCCGACCGGGCTATCACCACCACGATGCTGCCCCGCCAGCAGGCCTTCGCGGACTACCCGGACCTGATCCGGACCGCGACCAACTTGCTGCCGCCCGACCTCGAGCTGGTGCGGATCGTCGACATCGCCGGGCTGGACACCCAGGCCGACGCCGGCACCCACGTCGCCTCCACGGCCCAGATCGGCGGCCTGGAGATCGTCAAGATGGAGAGCAAGGGCAAGGGGTTCCGCCGCCTGCGGGTGCGGATCACCGACTCCGGCGGGCGACGGGGGTGACGGCCTCGGCGGCCCAGGCGTGCAGCGTGGCCAGCCGCGCCGCCAGGGCCTGGCGTTGCTCGGTCACCCGCACCGGCGCGGTGCCCCCGTGCCCGTCCCGACTGGCCAGCGAGCCGGCGACGTCGAGCACCTCGCGCACCGCTGGGGTCAGGTGCGGTGAGATCGCCGCCAGCGCGGCGTCGTCCAGCCCGGTCAGTTCGATGCCTCGCTCCTCACACGCCCGCACGCAGGCACCCGCGATCTCGTGTGCCTCACGGAACGGAACCCGTTGCCGGACAAGCCATTCGGCGATGTCGGTGGCCAGCGAGAACCCGGCCGGGGCGAGGGCGGCGAGCCGCTCGAGATCGAAGCGGGCGGTGGCGACCATGCCGCTGAACGCCGGCAGCACCAGCAGCAGTTGGGTGATCGAGTCGATCACCGGCTCCTTGTCCTCCTGCAGATCCCGGTTGTAGGCCAGCGGCAGGGCCTTGAGCGTGGCCATCAGGCCGGACAGGTTGCCGATCAGCCGCCCGGCCTTGCCGCGGGCCAGCTCGGCGACGTCCGGGTTCTTCTTCTGCGGCATGATCGAGGAGCCGGTCGCGTAGGCGTCGTCCAGCACGAGGAAGCCGAACTCCGCCGTCGAGTAGAGCACCACCTCCTCGGCGATCCGGGAGACGTCCACGGCGATCATCGCGAGCACGAAGGCGAACTCGGCCACCACGTCCCGGCTGGCCGTGCCGTCGATGGAGTTGTCGCAGGCCCGGCTGAACCCCAGTTCGCGGGCGACGGCCACCGGATCCAGGCCCAGGGAGGACCCGGCCAGCGCCCCCCCGCCATAGGGGGAGGCATCCACCCGCCGGTCCCAGTCCCCCAGCCGCTCGACGTCCCGAGCGAGCGCGTGCGCGTGCGCCTGGAGGTGATGGGCCAGCAGGACGGGCTGGGCGTGCTGGAAGTGGGTGCGACCCGGCATCGGGGCGAGCGGGTGGGCCGCCGCCTGGCCGACCAGGGCGTCGGCGAGGTCGAGGGTGACCTGCGCGACGTCCCGGGCCCGGTCACGCAGGTACATCCGGTAGAGCGTGGCCACCTGGTCGTTGCGCGAGCGCCCGGCCCGCAGGCGTCCGCCGAGATCCGGTCCCACCCGCTCGATCAGGCCGCGTTCCAGGGCGGTGTGCACGTCCTCGTCGGCCGGGGTCCCGGTGAACAGACCGGCCTCGATGTCGGCCTCGAGTGCGTCCAGGCCCGCGATCATCGCGGACAACTCCTCGCGCGAGAGCAGGCCCGCGCCGTACAGCACGCGCGCGTGCGCCCGCGAGCCCGCCAGGTCGTAAGGGGCCAGGACCCAGTCGAAGTGCACCGAGGCGGACAGGGCCTCCAGCGCCGCCGCAGGACCCGCGGCGAAGCGCCCGCCCCACAGCTTGACCGGCACGGGGTTGCCAGGGCCGGGACCATCGATCGCAGGGGCCTGGGTCACTGTCGGTCCTTCCGAGGTGGACGGTGCGGGGCATGATGCGGGTAGGGCGAGGGCACGAGCCGGGCACGGGGCGTCAGTGCTGTCCGTCGAGTTCGGCCCGGCCGGTGCGCGCCAGGTCGAGGAAGCGGACGGCGACCGCCTCACCGCCGAACGGATCGCGGGTCACCACCAGGATGGTGTCATCCCCGGCGATGGTGCCCAGCACCGACAGCAGGTGGGAGGCATCGATGGCCGAGGCCAGGAACTGGGCGGCTCCCGGGGGGGTGCGCAGGACGACGAGGTTGGCCGACGCCTCGGCCGTCACCAGCACCTCGGCGCAGACCCGGGCCAGCCGGGCATCGAGTACCTCCTGGGCCAGCCCGGCCTGCGGCGTCCGGTCGCCACCCTCCCCCGGGACGGCGTAGATCAGCCCACCGCCGGGATGGCGGACCTTGACCGCCCCCAACTCGACCAGGTCACGGGACAGCGTCGCCTGGGTCGCGACGACGCCCTGCTCGGCCAGCAACTCGGCCAGCTCGACCTGGGAACGGATCGCGTGGCGGCGCACGAGGTCGACGATCACCCGGTGGCGCGCGGTCTTGGTGGAGGCGGTGACAGCCGCCGCCGGGGTGCCGATCGGCGCGGGGAGGTCGAGGGACATCGTGGACTCCTCAGCCCGTGCCGGCCACGACGTCCAGGGCGGGGGCGAGCGCGGTGACGAACTCGTCCGCCTGGTCGCGGGTCAGGATCAGGGGCGGGGCCAGGCGCAGGACATCGGGGGTCGGGGCGTTGACGATCACCCCGCGGGCCAGCAGCTCGCCGGCCAGCGAGGCGGCGACCGGCTCGGTGAGCTCCACCGCGATCAGCAGGCCCGAACCGCGCGTGCCCGCGATCAGCGGGTGCGCCAGCTCGGTGAGCATCCTGCGCAGATGGTCCCCGACCGCCACCGCACTGGCCATCAACTCGTCGCGCTCGATCACGTGCAGCGTCGCCAGGGCAGCCGCCGCAGCCACCGGGTTACCCCCGAAGGTGGTGCCGTGACTGCCCGGCCCGAGCAGTGAGGCAGCCGGTCCACAGGCGATCATCGCCCCGATCGGGATCCCCCCGCCCAGTCCCTTGGCCAGGGTGACCACGTCGGGCGTCAGGTCCTCGGCTCGGTCCGCAGCTCGGTCCTCGGCGTGGCCCGTGGTGGGCGCGGGCGGCTCTGCCGAACCCAGGCCCAGGACCAGGGGGTTCTGGTGGGCGAACCAGGTCCCGGTCCGTCCGATCCCGGTCTGCACCTCGTCCAGGATCAGCAGAACCCCGGCCCGCTCGGTGAGCCGGCGGGCGGCCGCCAGGTACCCAGGGGGAGGCATCCGCACCCCCGCCTCTCCCTGGATCGGTTCCAGGACGACGGCGGCCACGTCCGCGGTGATCGCCGCCGCGAGGGCATCGACGTCCCCGAACGGCACGTGCACCACCCCGGGCGGCAGCGGCTCGAACGGTTCCCGATACGCGGGCTTGTGGGTCAGCGCCAGGGCTCCCATGCTGCGGCCGTGGAAGGCACCCTCGGCGGCGACCATCCCGCTGCGCTCGCCCGGAGGCGCCAGTCGGCGGGCCAGCTTGAACGCCGCCTCGTTCGCCTCGGTGCCCGAGTTGGTGAAGAACACCCGGGCCCCCTCAGGGGCGGCGAGCAGCTCCAGCAGCCGTTCGGCGAGGGTGATCTGCGGCACGCTGGCGAAGAAGTTGGACACGTGCCCGAGGCTGGCCAGCTGCGCGGTGACGGTCGAGATCAGGAACGGGTGGGCGTGACCGAGGGCGTTCACCGCGATCCCGGCGAGCAGGTCGAGGTAGCGGGTGCCGTCGGAGTCCCAGACGTGACACCCCTCCCCCCGCACCAGGACCCTCATCGGGGTGCCGAAGGTGTTCATCACCGCACCCGCATAGCGCCGGGTCCAGCCGGCCCCGGTGAGCGTCCCGCCGGCCGGCGGCACCGGCGCAGTCACCGGCAGGGGCGGCGCGCCGCCACTGCGCACGACCGGGGCGTTCACGGCAGCACCATGGTGCCGACGCCCTCGGGGGTGAACACCTCGAGCAGGACGCTGTGGGCCACCCGGCCGTCGATCACGCTCGCGGCCGGCACCCCACCCTGGACGGCCCGCAAGCAGGCCTCCATCTTGGGCACCATGCCCGACTGCAGGCTGGGCAGCATCGCCTCGAGTTCCTCGGCGGTCAGCTCGGCCAGCAGGGAGTCGGTGTCGGGCCAGCGGGCATAGACGCCCTCGACGTCGGTGAGCACCACCAGCTTGCGGGCGTCCAGGGCGACGGCGAGGGCGGCCGCGGCCGTGTCGGCGTTGACGTTCAGCACCTGGCCGTCCTCGTCCGGAGCCACGGTCGAGACCACCGGGATCCGGCCGGCCTCGATCAGGTCCAGCACAGCGGCCGGGTCGACCTCCACCACGTCACCGACCAGCCCGACGTCCACCTCGGTGCCGTCGACCACCGCACCCCGCCGGCGAGCGGTGAACATGCCGGCATCCTCACCGGACAGCCCGACCGCCCGGGCCCCGGCCCCGTTGATCAACCCGACCAGCTCGCGGCCGACCTGGCCGACCAGCACCATCCGGACGACGTCCATCGCCTCTGGCGTGGTGACCCGCAGGCCGCCGCGGAACTCACTCGCGATCCCCAGCCGGTCGAGCATGCTGGAGATCTGGGGACCGCCGCCGTGGACGACAACGGGCTTCAGGCCGGCCGAGCGCAGGAAGGCGATGTCCTCGGCGAAGGCCTGTTTGAGCGCGTCGTCGACCATCGCGTTGCCGCCGTACTTGACCACGACGATCGCCCCGTGGAAGCGCTGCAACCAGGGCAGCGCCTCGATCAGCACATGAGCCTTGTGCTGGGCGGTGAGGGATCTCAGGGGACTCATGGGTGAACCTCAGGAGGAGTAGGCGCTGTTCTCGTGGACGTAGTCGTGCGTCAGGTCGTTGGTCCAGACCGTCGCCGTGGCGTCCCCGGCGTGCAGCTCGACCAGCACGTGCACCTCGCGGGGCGACAGGTCGACCAGCCCCCGGTCCTCGCCCACCCCCGCCGCGCGGCACACCTGGACCCCGTTGATGCTCACGTCGAGCACCTGCGGGTCGAAGGCCGCGGACGTCGTGCCGACCGCGGCCAGCACCCGGCCCCAGTTCGGGTCCTTGCCGAAGACCGCGGCCTTGAACAGGTTGCTGCGCGCCACGGCCCGGGCCACCGACACCGCGTCGTCCTCGCTCGCCGCGCCGCGCACCTCGATCGCGATGTCGTGCGCGGCGCCCTCGGCGTCGGCGATCAGCTGCCGGGCGAGGTCGGCGCACACCTCGCGGAGGGCCTCGGTGAACTCGGCAGCATCGGGCACCACCCCGCCGGCGCCACTGGCCAGGAGCAGCACGGTGTCATTGGTGGACATGCAGCCGTCGGAATCGACCCGATCGAAGGTGGTCCGCACCGCCTCGCGGAGGGCGGCGTCGGCCGTGGGTGCGTCCACCCGAGCGTCCGTGGTGATCACCACCAGCATGGTGGCCAGTCCCGGCGCCAGCATGCCGGCGCCCTTGGCCATCCCACCGACGGTGTACTCACCCGCCCCGGGGGCAGCGCCGGCAGCGGCCCCGACGATTCGCCGTGACGTCTTGGGCACCGTGTCCGTGGTCATGATCGCCTCAGCGGCGCGCGTCCCCGCGGCGTCCTCACAGGACAGCCGCGCGAGCGCCGTGTCGATCCCCGCCAGCAGCCGGGGCACGGGGAGCCGGACGCCGATCAACCCGGTGGAGCAGACTGCGACGTCGCCGGGGGCGATGTCCAGGCCGCGGGCCACGTGCTCTGCCGTGTGGTGGGTGTCGGCGAAACCCTCGGGACCGGTGCAGGCATTGGCGCCGCCGGAGTTCAGCACCACGGCATCCAGCCGGCCGTCGGAGACGACCTGGCGTGACCACACCACCGGCGCGGCCTGGACCCTGTTGGAGGTGAAGACCCCGGCAGCCACGTGGTCGGGTCCGTCGTTGACCACCAGGGCGACATCCAGTGCACCGGTCGACTTCAGGCCGGCGGCGACCCCGGCTGCCCGGAACCCCCGGGCTGCGATGACCCCGCTCACTCGTCGTCCCCCCGCCCCGGGTACACGGCGACCGGCGCGTCGATGACCTCGTACCCCGCGGCCCGCCAGACCGCGCCGGCCGTCGGGACGCTGGCAGCGTCCAGCAACACCCAGTCGGTGTCGTAGGTGGACACGGTCAGCACCGGGATGCCCGCATCCGCAAGGGGTTTGAGCAGAGCGAGCAGGATGCCCACCTGGGTGAACTCGAGCACCTCGTCGACCACGACAGCCACGAACGGGCCCTGGACCGGGCCGGGAAGCTCATCGGGCAGGGACGTGGTCGGGCAGATCACGCTGGTCTCGTTGGCGGTGCGCGAGATGCTGCACAGGGGCTCGCCCGTGGCCCAGTCCGGATGAGGCGCATCGGGTTCCATGCGAACCAAGGCCACCGACTGGGAGCTCACCAGCAGACGCATGAGGACGGTCCTTTCCCGTTTCGTCAGGGTGCGAGACCGGCCAGGGGCAGGCCGAGGGTCTCGGGCAAACCGAGTGCCAGGTTGGCGGACTGGATGGCACCACCGGCGGTGCCCTTGGTCAGATTGTCGATCGCGACGGTGGCGATGACCCGTCGGGTTCGCGGGTCCAGGACCACCTGCAGGTGAACGGTGTTGGCCCCCAGGGTGTCCGCAGTGCGCGGCCAGCGTCCCGAGGGCAGGACCGAGACGAACGGCTCGTCGGCGTAGGCCTTCTGCCACACGGCCCGGACGACGTCGGGGTCGGCCTCGTGCGCGGTCGCCGCCAGGGGTGCGGTGCACGTGGCCAGGATCCCGCGGGACATGGGTGCCAGCGTGGGAGTGAAGGAGACCTGCACCGGGCCGCCCGCCGACAGGGCCAGGTTCTGCTCCATCTCCGGGGTGTGCCGGTGGACGCCGCCCACCCCGTAGGGCGACATGGAACCCATGACCTCGCTGCCGATCAGGTTGGGACGCAAGGACTTTCCGGCACCTGAGGTTCCGCTGGCCGCCACCACCACGACGTCCGGGCCGAGCAGCCCGGCGGCGAAGCCGGGGGCCAGCGCCAGGCTGACCGCTGTCGGGTAACACCCCGGGACGGCGATCCTGCGGGCGCCGCGCAGCCGATCGCGCTGCCGTGACCCGTCGCCGAGCATCAGCTCGGGCAGCCCGTAGGGCCACGAGCCCGCGTACCCACCGCCGTAGAACTCCGCCCAGGCGGCCGGGTCGCTCAGGCGGTGGTCGGCACCGCAGTCGACCACCAGCACGTCCTGCGGCAGGGCCGCCGCGATCTCGCCGCTGGCCCCGTGCGGCAGGGCCAGGAACACCACGTCGTGACCGGCCAGGGTCTGGGTCGTGGTGGGTTCGATCACCCGCTCGGCCAGCATGGGCAGGTGCGGCTGATGCTCGCCCAGGGAACTGCCCGCACTGGTCGAGGCGGTCAACGCCCCGATCTCGACCTGGGGATGCCCGACCAACAACCGGAGCAGCTCACCCCCGGCGTACCCGCTGGCCCCGGCGACCGCCACCCGCACTGACATGACGCATGAGCATACAGTGGGATGCAAGGTCATGCACCCAGCCACTCGGCTGATTCAGCCCCGCAGGACGGCTCCGTGCCGCTCGGCAGCCAGGGCCACCGCCGCGTCGCGGACCCGGGCGGTCTCGGCCGAGGTCAGGGTGCGGTCGGGGGCGCGCATCCGCAGCGAGAACGCCAGCGACTTCTTGCCGTCGGGCAGTTGCGGCCCGACGTACACGTCGAACAGGCGCACCGACTCGAGCAGTTCTCCGCCACCCTCCCGCAGGGCGGCGGCCACCTCCCCGGCGGGGACGGCGGCGTCGACCACCAACGCCACGTCCTCCTTGGCCACCGGAAACGTCGAGACCGGCACCGCACGACGGATGCCCGAGGACGCCGCGATGACGGCGTCCAGGTCCAGCTCGGCCGCGCAGGTCCTCGGCGGCAGGCCGAGCGCGGTGAGCACGGTCGGGTGCAGCTCGCCGGCGTGGCCGACGGTGACCCCGGCCAGGGCGAGCCGGGCGCACCGGCCGGGGTGCCAGGGGGCGTGGACGTCGGCACTCACGCCGAGCTCCACACCGACGGTACGGCCGACCAGCAGGGCTGACTCCACCCCGTCGGCCCAATCGGCCGGGCGTCCGGCGCCGCTCCAGCCGGCGAGACCTCGCTGCCCGGTGAGCACCACGGCGACGTGGCGCGGCTGGGGCGGCACCGCCCCGCGCAGGGTGGACAGTTCCTCCTCCGAGGGGCGAACGGCCAGCGGTAGCCGCGGGGCGACCCCGAGCGGCCCGTCCGGGCGGGTGACCATGCCGATCTCGAACAGAGCCAGGTCGGTGGATCCCCGAGAGACGTTGCGCCGCAAGGCATCGAGCAGCGTGGGCAGCAGCCAGGTGCGCAGCAGGGGCTGCTCGTCCGACAGCGGGTTGGCGAGCCGGACGGCGCGGCGCCGGGCGTCGTCCGCGGGCAGCCCGAACAGATCGTCCACCTCGGGAGCGACGAACGGGTAGGTGAGCACCTCGACCAGGCCGTGCTCGGCCAGGGCCCTGGCCACGCTGCGTCGTGCACGCTGGGCATGGGAGAGGCCGCGCCCGGGGGGCGCGATGGGCAACACCGAGGGGATCGCGGCATAGCCGCGCAACCGCGCGACCTCCTCGGCCAGATCGACCCCGCGCCGCAGGTCGGGGCGCCAACTCGGCGGGGTCACGATCACCGTGCCGGCACCCGGCCCGTCGCTCACGCGATCCACCCGGCAGCCGATGGTCTCCAGGCCGGTCACCACGTCCTGCGTGGTGTAGTCCACGCCGACGATCCGGGCGGGCAGCGCGGCGTCCATCTCGATCGGTGGCTGAGCGACCCGCTCGTCGGCGTCGGTCGCGGGTCCGGTGACCACGTGATCGGCGCCACCGCCGTACTCCACCAGCAACCGGACCGCCAGCTCGGCCGCCCGATCGGCCAGCTCGTGGTCCACACCGCGCTCGAACCGCTTGCTGGCCTCGGTCGACAGCTTGTGCCGGCGGGCGGTGCGGGCCACGGTGATCGCATCGAAGTGCGCCGCCTCGATCAGCACGTCGGTGGTGGCCGCGTTCACCTCGCTGCTCTCCCCGCCCATCACCCCGGCGAGGGCGAGCACCCGCTCGCCACCCGTGTCGGTGATCAGCAGGTCCTCGGCGTCCAGGAGGCGATCGACGTCGTCCAGGGTGGTCAACCGCTCCCCCAGCCGGGCGCGACGCACGACGATCGGGGCCGCCAGCCGGTCGAGGTCGAAGGCGTGCAACGGCTGCCCGAGAGCCAGCATGACGTAGTTGGTCACGTCGACGGCCAGGGAGATGGCCCGCATACCGGCCTGCTCCAGCCGGCGCTGCATCCACGCCGGTGAGGGACCGGAGGCGTTCACCCCGCGCACGATCCGCGCCACGTACCGATCACACCCGGCCACGCCCCGGATCGGCGCCTGGTCGGACAGCTGGACGGGGAAGCCGTCGTCCTCCGGCTTCGGGACGTCGATCAGTGCCGGGTCGGTGAACACCGCTCCGGTGGCGTGGGAGTACTCCCGGGCCACGCCGCGCACGCTGAGCGCGTACCCCCGATCCGGGGTGACGTTGACCTCGATCGTCTCCTCACCCAGACCCAGCAGGGCGATCGCGTCCGAGCCGACCTGCGCGTCGGCATGCCCCCACTCGACCAGCCGGATGATGCCGTCGTGGTCGGCGCCCAGGCCGAGTTCGGCGGCCGAGCAGATCATGCCGTCGCTGACATGGCCGTAGGTCTTGCGCGCGGTGATCGTGAACCCGCCGGGGACGACGGGCAGCACCGCCCCCGGCAAGCTCACCACGACCAGGTCACCGGACACGAAGTTGTGGGCGCCGCAGACGATGCCGCGCGGCGACCCGCCGACGCCGTTGTGCTCGGCGCCCACGTCCACCTGGCACCAGCGGATGACCTTGCCGTTCTTCTGTGGTTCGTCAACGAACTCGACCACGCGGCCCACGACCAGGGGCCCGGCGACGCCACCGCCGTGGACGCCCTCCTCCTCCAGCCCGACCGTGACCAGGGCCGCCGCCACCTCGGCGCCGCGCGCGCCGTCCGGCAGGGCCACGTACTCGCCCATCCAGGGCAGGGGAACACGCATCAGAGGTCCATTCCGTAGTGCAGGCTGAACCGGGCATCGCCCTCGACCATGTCGCGCATGTCGGCGATGCCGTGGCGGAACATCAGGGTGCGTTCGAGGCCCATGCCGAAGGCGAACCCCGTGTAGCGGTCGGGATCGACGCCGCACGCGAGCAGCACGTTCGGGTTGACCATGCCGCAGCCACCCCATTCGATCCACCCGGTGCCGCCACAGGTGCGGCAGGCCGGATCGGGGCCGTCCGGACCCGTGGGGCCGGGGCAGACGAAGCAGCCGAGATCGAACTCCGCGCTGGGTTCGGTGAACGGGAAGAACGAGGGCCGCCAGCGGGTCACCGCGGCGGGACCGAACATGGCGCGGGCGAAGTGATCCAGGGTTCCCCGCAGGTGCGCCATGGTCAGGCCCTCATCGACGGCCAGGCCCTCCACCTGGTGGAACACCGGGGTGTGCGTGGCGTCCAGCTCGTCGGTGCGGAAGGTCTTGCCGGGCACGCAGACGTAGACCGGGACGCCGCGCTCGAGCAGGGCACGTGCCTGCACCGGGGAGGTGTGGGTGCGCAGGACCAGGCCGCTGGAGGGCGGGTCGACGAAGAAGGTGTCCTGCATCTGGCGGGCCGGGTGGTCCGGGTCGAAGTTGAGGGCGTCGAAGTTGAACCACTCGGCCTCGAGTTCGGGGCCCTCGGCGACCTCCCAGCCCATCGCGACGAACACGTCGGCGATCCGTTCGGCGATCAGCTCGAGCGGGTGACGGGCCCCGCGCGGGGTCCGGTCGACCGGCAGGGTGACGTCGACCGCCTCCTCGACCAGCACGCGGGCGTCCCGTTCGGCCTCGAGCACCTGCTGGCGGGCAGCGAGCGCACGGGCCACCTCGCCCCGAGCCGCTCCCACGCGCTGACCGGCGTCCTTGCGCGCCGACGGCGGCAACGCACCGATCTCGCGGTTGGCCAGAGCCAACGGGCTGCGGTCGCCGGCCACCGCCAGGCGCACCTGCTTGAG
This sequence comes from Kineosporiaceae bacterium, assembly GCA_016794595.1. GTDB lineage: Bacteria > Actinomycetota > Actinomycetes > Actinomycetales > Kineosporiaceae > JADJPO01. Next base: position 36,027 of record JAEUJN010000067.1, on the reverse strand, counting down.
CGCATCGAGGTCACCGGCCCCCGCGATGGCGGACAGGGCGTCCTGGACCTGCCGGGCGATCTCGGGCTCGGCCAGGGCGGCGACCTCGACCGGGTCGAATTTGGTGTTCGGAGCGGACATCGCAATCCCAGGGGCGATCGGAGCGGAAAGGGGCTGGTGCACGGTTGGTGCCGGTGTCCAACCGGCGCCGAGCCACCGCGATCCGGATCAGGCTCGAACCGACGTGCTCGACGTCCGATCCTGACAGATGCCGGGGGGCAGATCCCATTCGGTATCCACCCGGGGCCGGGTCATCGGCCCACTCAGACCAGCGCCTGGGACACACCGACGACGACCAGATAGGAGCCTGCGAGCCCGAGCCTGAGGGCCAGCGGGACGTCCCCCAGTGGCATCGTGGGTGCCAGGGGACGTAGCGAACGGTCCAGAGCCATGGCATTGACCGTGTCGACGACCTCGGTGCCCGCGGACGAGATCCGCCGCCGCAGCCAGTGAACCGGCGCCGGGAGACCCCAGGACAGCTCGTGCACCTGGTAAGCAGCGTGTCCGGGGTCCCGGGTGATCAACACCGCTGGCTCGCCCGGCTCGCAGTGATCGACGTCCTCCCAGGGCACGGTCCGGGACCGGCCGGCAGAGCGCATGGCTATGCCCTCGGCACCGAGCACCACCCGGTCCGTGATAATCCGGAGGGCGGCGTTCACCAGGACGAGCCCCCCACCCGCCAGCAGCACCACCTCCACCCAGGACGCCTGAGCGGCGCGAACCAGCAGCACGGTGGCTGCCGGGGTGGCGGTCAGGAGCACGGCTCCGGCTGCCCGCGCGATGCGGCCGCCGCCGAAGACCAGCGCCCGGGTGGGTGGCTCGGTGAGGTCCGATGCCCCGGCCTCGACCGAGGTCAGCACCTGTCGCGCGACCAGCGCGGGATCGTCCCGCAGCCTCCACGCACTGCGCACCGGGCCGTCGGGGGCGAAGGCGATCAGGTCGTGCCCGTCGTCGGTGGTGCCCACCAGGCAGGGGTGGGCCCCGAGGGCCACGTCGCCGTGCAGGGCCACCGACTCGAACCTGCACGCCTGCCGTGACGCCTCACGCAACTCCTCCACGGTCGTGGCCGACCACTCATCGAGCCATCCCTCGTCCTGGCTCTGCGCACCGGACTCGTCCTCGGTGACCTGGTCGTCATCCTCGGGAGCGGTCGAGGCCACCGGCAGGACGGCCAGGGTCACCACCGGGGCGCTTCCGGTCCCCTCTGGGTCCAGTACCACCCGATCGGCGTCCACCCACCGTGCCCGGATCCGCAACGCCCGGTGCGGGCGCCGCAACCGGGCAACGGCTCGGCGGATCCGCAGCTCCTCGAGCAACCGGGTCGCGGCGACCAGCCCCAGCACGATCGCCCAGGCGCCGGCGAAGGTCGGATCGTAGGGCTCTGCCCGTAGCCGCGACCACTCGCCGTCACGGAGCACGGTGACCACACTGCCCACCGGGTATCCGGTCGTGTCAGCCGTGTCCAGGAGCACCTGCGAGCCGTCCAATTCGACCCGCAACCGGGCGTCGTCCGTGGTTCCCACGACCAGCCCGGGGACCACCGTGGCCCGGCTGAGATGATCGTTGTCGTTCGCCTGGTGCCAGGAAGCCCAGCCACTCGCCAGCAGCGTCCCCCCAGCACAGACCGCGGCCGCGATCACCCGGAGCGAGGGCAGCCACCAGGAGACCTCGACGTCGATTCCCGCCACCGTCACGGCCGAGCGTCCCATCAGCTCTCGCTGTTCGCGGCGCCGGGCGTGCTGCCAGACCAGGAGCGCCGCCGTGGCGAACACCCCGCCCAGGAACGTCGGCACCACCCAGTCCCGGTACCCGGGCAGGTCCGGATCCAGGGTGAGCTCCATCACGGTCAGCACGCACGCGCTCAGCGGGGCGAGGTGAGGGTGCCGGTGGAACCACCAGAACTGCACTCCCAGGACGGAGAAGAACACCGCTCCGGCCCAGTCGGCCTGTTCACACGAGTTGGCCTCGGAGCACACCGGCTCAGTCCAGGTCTGGGACACGAGGAGAGCGACGATGCCCACCCAGATCAGATCCAGCACCCAGGGCAACCAGGTCGCCTGGGCTCCCAGCCGGCGCCATCGCCGGGCGTCCGCGGCGTCCGGCTCCTGGAGCTCTCGCGGGACGGGACCCAGGTGGGGTCGACCAGTCAGCACAGCGACACTCTGCCGGATGCGTCGGCCGACGAGGACTCTGTGGCCTGGCACGAGGACGGTGACGGTGCCGGGCGTCAACCCGTCCGCCGATCACGGCGTCCAGTGCATGTCGTTCCCGCTGACCCGGAGGCCATGGTGAGAACCCCCAGCGCCACGTTCCGCTCGATCGTCGTCTCGACCGTCGTTGCGCCGGCCTGTCTTCTGGCCGGATGCTCCGGGACCCCGTCGTCCACGGGGGCCGCGCCGACAGCGACGATGGCGGTCACCACGGCGGCCTCCGGCCCCTCGGCGGCACAGCCCTCGCCTCCGCGGCCCACCGTGCCTCTCACGGAGCTGGCCCGGCGCGCCGACAGCCTGACCAATCCGCTGATCAAGGCCCTGCCGTTGGCGGCCCGGGTCCAGCCGGCGACCACGGTGACGGATGCGGCGCGGACCGAGGTGGTGGCGCCGGAGGGAATCTGGATGATCACGCGTCCACAGGCCGCCACGGACGACCCCAACTGGGCGGTGATCCACGAGTACGGCGAACTGATGCTGCTGGCTGCCGACCGCAGCCGGATCCTGGCCTCCTACCCGTTCGAGGGGGTTCCGCCGGAGTGGATCCTGCTCACCGACGCCGCGGTCTACTGCGGTCGAGGTGGTGACGGTGGCCTGCCCGACAGCATGGTGGCCCGGCTCAGCCGGCGCCAAGACGACCTCCAGGTGCGCTTCAGCGCGCCCACCCCGGACGGCGGGACCGCCGTCCGGCCGGAGAGCCTGGATGCCCGGCCCGGGAACTGGCTGGTGGAGCCGGGCCTGACCTCGCACGCCGATCCGCCCACGGTCAAGGACGGCCGGATGGTGTTCGAGGCCGCCGAGGGCACACCTCGACTGGTGCTGGACGCCGCAACCCTCGCTGTTCGCGGCTGAGTTCAGACCACCGTGCGATCAGTGCTGCCCGGCCAGGCGTGCAGCAGCCAGCCGTCGCCGTCCGCGGTCAGCTCGGCGGGCGCACAGTTGGGCAGGAACCGCGCCCGGGCCAGATCGTTCGGCGTGTTGTCGGCCAGCCGCGGCAGGCTCACGGACATCACCCCACCGTGACTGATCACGACCACGGTCTCGCCACGGTGCACATCGGCGATCGCCCCCAGGGCCGCCTCGCACCGCGCGATCACCTCGAGCCCGCTCTCGCCTCCCGGGATGGAGGCGTCCAGGTCACCATCCAGCCAGGCCTCGAAGATCCGCTGAGGACGGGGATCGGTGTACGGCACCCCCTCGAGAGCCCCGACCGAGAACTCCTGCAGACCGGCCACGACGTGCAGGCGGAGGCCGAGCTCGTCGGCGACGATCCCTCCGGTCGCCTCGGCGCGCGCCATGGTGCTGGCATAGACCGCAGCCACCCGTCGGGCGCGCACGGCTGTTGCCAGTGCCACCGACTGCGCGCGGCCGAGTTCGGTGAGGCTGCCGCCGTGATCGGTCAGGACGCCGCGCACCGGGTACCGCGCGTCGCCGTGCCGGGCCACGAGCACTGTCGCCGGGCACTGCAGGTCGCTCATCCACGCAGGGTACGCAGGCCGGCGAAAACCGGCTGCGTCCCGTCACCCTCACCTCCTAGCGTCGGTGAATGCGCGTCGATCTGCCCATCCCGTTCGAGCTGAGCGTCCCCCACGTGCGCTGGCACACCAGCTGGCTCGAAGCCGCCGCCGAGTTCGCGGCCACGGGTGAGTTCCAGCACGGGTCAGGGCTGACCCCGGACGGCGAGCCGCCGTTCCGGCCCGAGCTTCCCGCGTGGCGTCCGGCCGAGCTCACCGACCCCGGGCGTTTCGCCGCCTTCATCGCTCACCTGCGCCGGCTCGAGGATCCCGGGGTCGTCCGCCCGCTCGCCCTGGTGCCCGACACCAAGCTCTGGCTGACCCGAGGCGAGGTCTACCTGGGCGCGCTCTCGCTGCGCCACGAGCTCAACGAGTACCTGTTCGAACAGGGCGGCCACATCGGCTACAGCGTGCGGCCATCGATGCGACGCCGGGGGTTGGCGACGGCGACCCTGCAGCGGGCCCTGGTGCTGGCCGGGGGCCTCGGCCTGGCTCGGGTGCTGGTCACCTGCGAGGGGACCAACCTCGGGTCGGCTGCGGTGATCGAACGGTGCGGCGGCGTGCTCGAGGACGTGCGCGGCGCCATGCGGCGGTACTGGATCGACCTGCCCCGGTGAGCCACTCGCCGAGACGGGACGAGGCTCAGGGCGCCAGCCGTTCGCGCACCCACGTGCCCTCGTGCAGGCGGTAGCGGATGCGGTCGTGCAGCCGGCTCGGCCGGCCCTGCCAGAACTCCCAGACCTCGGGGACCACGCGGTAGCCGCCCCAGTGCGGGGGGCGGGGTGGGTGCGGACCGTGGGAGGCGGCGGCCCTGGCGGCGCCCGCCACCAGCACCGCCCGTGAGCTGATCACCTCGCTCTGCGGCGAGGCCCAGGCACCGATCCGCGAGTCGATCGGGCGGGTCACGAAGTAGGCATCGGACTCGGCCTCGGACACCTTCTCGACCCGTCCCTCGATCCGCACCACGCGTTGCAGCTCGACCCAGTGGAACTGCAACGCGGCGAAGGGGTTCGCGGCCAGTTCTCGACCCTTGCGGGAGTGGTAGTTGGTGAAGAAGACGATGCCCTCGACGTCGAAGGACTTGACCAGGACGACGCGGGTGGAGGGACGGCCGTCGGCCCCGACGGTGGCCAGGGTCATGGCATTCGGTTCGGGGACCCGGGCCGAGGTGGCCTCGGTGAACCAGCGCTCGAACAGGGCCAGCGGTTCCGACGTTGCCTGCGACTCGTCGAGCTCACCGCGCCGGTAGACCATCCGCAGACCGTGCAGGTCCATGCCGCGAGTCTAGTGCTCGGCCCCGGAGCCCGGGGCCGTCCCGTCCCAGGACAGGCACCGCAGCCCCGCCCCCTGCGGCACCAGCCGGACGATGCCACCGGTCGGCAGCGGCCTCGGGCGGACCAGATCTGCCTGCAGGCCCGCGACGACCAGCGGCAGCACGGACTGCAGCAGGCTGCCGTGGGTGACGAGGACGACCTGAACGTCTTGGCGCGCATGCCTGCGCGCGACCTCGGTCAGGAAGGGTGTCACCCGCCCCAGCACATCGAGCAGGCTCTCCCCACCCGGCACGCGAGCGGCCAGGTCACCGGCGCGCCAGCAGGCCAGGGCTGCATCGTGCGCTGCCCAGGCGACGTCGTCGGAGCGCCCCTCCATCACCCCGCAGTCGATCTCGGACAGGGCCGGGGCCAGCCGAAGGGGAATGCGGTCAGCACCGAGCCGCAAGCCGATGAGCTGGGCGGTCTGCCGCGCCCTGGGGATCGGGCTGGTGTAGAGGGCGGCCACCGGGTAGGGGTGTGCGGCCAGCTCGGTGGCGACGGCGAGGGCCTGCTCGCGGCCGGGCCCGGTCAGATCGTGCGGCAGGTCACGGTTGGAGATGACGCGGCGGTCGTTGGCCTGGCTGCGTCCGTGCCGGACGAGGACCAGCTCGGGGCCGGTGGTGCGTGTGGTGTTCACCTGACCTCCTCGCAGCAGGCGGAGCGGAACCGGCGATCCGAGCCGACAGTGGGACTCCTGCGGCACCTGACCGGCCGGCGGCCGGCGCCGGCCAGGCTGTGGGCTACTCAGCCGGCCCGGCGGTGGGCCCGAGCGGTGGCGTACAGGCACACTGACGCCGCAGTGGCCAGATTGAGGCTTTCCGCCCGTCCGTGAACGGGCACCCGGACCACGGCATCGGCCAGGGCCAGATCCTCAGGCGGCAGCCCCCAGGCCTCGTTGCCGAACACCCAGGCCACCGGACCCGACAACGGCCCCTGGCCCGCGTCGGCGCTGTCCTGCAACTCGTCCAGATCGTGATCGCCGGCCCCGTCGGCTGCCAGCACGGTCAGCCCGGCACCGCGCAGGGCGTCAACGGTCTCGGAGAGGCTCACCACAGTGACCAGCGGGAGGTGGAACAGGCTGCCCGCCGTGGAGCGGACGCACTTGGGATTGTGCAGGTCGACGCTGGAGTCGGTGAGGACGACCGCGTCGGCCCCGGCGGCGTCTGCCGCCCGGATCACCGTCCCCGCATTTCCCGGGTCACGGACCCGGGCGAGGACCGCCACGAGCCGCGGCGAGCCCCCGACGATCGAGGCCAGAGGGACATCCACCAGGCGGCACACGGCGATCATGCCCTGCGGGGAGACGGTGTCGCTCATCGCCTCCAGCACGCCCTCGGTCACCAGGTGCACCCGGACGGCGCGCTCCGCCGCCAGGGCGGCGATGTCCTGGTGGCGGTGCCAGGCCACCTCCGTGGCGTAGACCGCCTCGACCCAGGGTGTGGCCACCGCCTCCCGGACGGCCTGGGGTCCCTCGGCCGCGAACCGGCCCGCGCGAACACGTGCCGAGCGCCCGGCCAGCCGGCGCACCGCCTTGACCCGGTCGGACCGGGGTGAGGTCGGCGCGCCGCCGTCCGGGCGCTCGGGGTGTTCGGGTGCCGCTGGCACCTCAGGCGGCGTCAGCCGCGGAGTCGCCGGCGGGCAGTGCCTTCTTCGCCACCGTCACCAGCGCGGTGAAGGCCGCGGCGTCGTTCACCGCGAGCTCGGCCAGCATGCGCCGGTCGACCTCGACCTCTGCAGCCTTCAGGCCCTGGATGAACCGGTTGTAGGTCATGCCGTTGGCCCGAGCCGCCGCGTTGATCCGCTGGATCCACAGCCGGCGGAAGTCACCCTTGCGGGCCCGGCGGTCGCGGTAGGCGTAGCCGAGCGAGTGGGTGACCTGCTCCTTGGCCTTGCGGTACAGCCGCGAGCGCTGGCCGCGGTACCCGCTGGCCTGCTCGAGAACGGTGCGTCGCTTCTTCTGGGCGTTCAACGCCCGCTTCACGCGTGCCACGTGAGTCCTCCCTTACCTCAGCGACCGAGCAGTCGCTTGATCGCCTTGGTGTTGTTCGCGGAGACCTCGACGTCTGCCGCCAGCCGACGGGTGCGGGTGGAGGGCTTGCCCTCGAACAGGTGCCGGCGGTTGGCCTGCTCCCGCATGAGCTTGCCGGCGCCGGTGACCCGGAACCGCTTCTTCGCACCACTGTGCGTCTTCATCTTCGGCATGGCTGCCGTCACTCCTCGTGCGTCGTTCCCCGGGCCGGGTGGACCGTGGGTGATGCCTGCCCGGGGTACCGGGTCGGTCAGGCGCTGGTGCGCCGTTCAGCTGGCGTTCGCCTCGTTGGCAGGGGGTGCCTGCGAGGCGGTGGCGGCTGCGTCGGTGGCGTCGCGCCGGCGGCGCGGTTCGGCTCGCTCCGCCCGAGCTTCCGCCTTGGCCTCTGCCTTCTTCTTGTGCGGTCCGATGACCATGATCATGTTTCGGCCGTCACGCATCGGCATCGACTCGACGTAGCCGAATTCGGCCACGTCGGCGGCCATGCGCTGGAGGAGCCGCTCGCCCATCTCGGGGCGGGACTGCTCACGACCACGGAACATGATCATTACCTTGACCTTGTCGCCCGCCTTCAGGAACCGCTCGACGTGGCCCTTCTTGGTGCCGTAGTCGTGCGGGTCGATCTTCAGCCGGAGACGGATCTCCTTGAGGACGGTGTGCGTCTGGTTACGCCGCGCCTCACGGGCCTTCATGTCGGTCTCGTACTTGAACTTGCCGAAGTCCATGAGCTTGCAGACCGGGGGGCGGGCCTGAGGCGCCACCTCGACCAGGTCGAGATCCGCCTCGGCGGCCAGGGTCAGCGCCTGCTCGATACGGACGATGCCGACCTGCTCCCCGTTGGGGCCGACCAGCCGCACCTCGGGGACGCGGATGCGGTCGTTGATCCGGGGCTCGCTGATGTGCTGCTCCTTCGCTGCGTCGGTGGTGCCGCCGCCACGAGAAAGGCTCCCCGTCACGGGCGCGTCGGGGAGCCTCACATCCTCGGCCGGACGTCGCCCGCGGGCGACACCGGACCAACCCCACCTCGCGGCGGGGCCGAGGACCGATACCCGTCGTCGGTGGCGACGATCAGGTGGGAGGAAGACTCCACTTGCGCACCGGGCCACCAGGACCCGGTCGGTCGATCCCACAGACTACCAGCTACCGTGCCACGGTCCCGGCCAGACCCCACCCGCGCGACGGCAGGACGCTGACGGAGGTCGTCGCCGCTCATCGCCCGGGGGCGAGTCCCGCACGCCGCAGGGCCTCGGCCATGGCGGTGTCCACGGGTGCCGGCCTCGGGGACGCGGCCCGCTCACCCCGCGGCGCTCCCCGGCCCCTGCTTCTGCCCCCGATCCCGCTCCCGCCCTGAGGCGTGCCGGGATCCGGCCGCCGCCCGCGTGGCTCCGGTGCAGGTCGACGGGCACCGCCCACCTCGTCGTCCAGGCGCAGGGTGAGCGCGATCCGGGAGCGCGGGACGTCGACGTCCATCACCTTCACCCGCACCACGTCACCGGGCCTGACCACGGCGCGCGGGTCGGAGACGAACTCGCGCGACATCGCCGAGACGTGCACGAGGCCGTCCTGGTGCACGCCGACGTCCACGAATGCCCCGAAAGCGGCCACGTTGGTGACCACCCCCTCGAGCACCATGCCGGGCCGCAGATCGGCGACGGTCTCCACACCCTCGGCGAAGGTCGCCGTCCGAAATGCCGGCCGCGGGTCGCGGCCGGGCTTGTCCAGCTCGGTCAGGATGTCGGTGACCGTGGGCAGGCCGAACCGTTCGTCGGTGAACTCGGCGGCCCGAACCCGCCGCAACAGCGAACCGTTGCCGATCAGGGACCGGACGTCGCCCCCGGACACGGCAGCGGCGATCGAGCGGACCAGGGGGTAGGCCTCCGGGTGCACCGAGCTGGCGTCGAGCACCTCCTCCCCCTGCCGGATGCGCAGGAAGCCCGCGCACTGCTCGAACGCCTTGGGTCCCAGGCGCGGGACGGCGCGTAGCCCCTCCCGGGATCGGAAGGCGCCGTGCGTGTCCCGGTGCTCGACGATCGCGGCCGCCAGGGACTCGCTGACCCCGGACACCCGGCGCAGCAGGGGCACGGAGGCGGTGTTCACCTCCACCCCGACGGCGTTCACGGCGTCCTCGACGACAGCGTCCAGGGAGCGGGAGAGCCGGCCCTCGGAGATGTCGTGCTGGTACTGACCCACGCCGATCGACTTCGGGTCGATCTTGACCAGTTCCGCCAGCGGGTCCTGCAGGCGACGGGCGATCGAGACCGCACCGCGCAGGGAGACATCGAGCTCGGGCAGTTCGGCCGAGGCGTAGGCCGAGGCGGAGTAGACCGAGGCGCCGGCCTCGCTGACCATCACCTTGGTCAGGCCCAGCTGGGGGTGCCCGGCGATGAGTTCGCCGGCCAGCTTGTCGGTCTCCCGGGAGGCCGTGCCGTTGCCGATGGCGATCAGCTCGACCCCGAACCGCCCGGCCAACGCGGCGAGCTCGGCGATCGAGGCGTCCCAGCGACGGTGGGGGACGTGCGGGTAGATGGTGTGGGTGGCCACCACCTTGCCGGTCGCGTCGACCACGGCCACCTTGACCCCCGTGCGCAGCCCGGGGTCCAACCCCATGGTGGCCCGTCCCCCGGCGGGTGCGGCGAGCAGCAGGTCGTGCAGGTTGCCGGCGAACACCCGGATCGCCTCGTCCTCGGCGATCTGGCGCAGCCGGGCGCGCAGATCGGAGTCCAGGTGCAGGCTGATCCGGGTGCGCCAGGCCCAGCGCACGGCGTCCGCCAACCAGCGGAACCCCGGGCCCTCCCCCGAGGGCACCTGGCAGGCCCCCGCGATCATCCGCTCGAAGCGGGAGCTGTCCCGCCGACCGGTGATCGGGTCCTGCTCGGCGCCCGGGTCGGGGTCGATCTCGAGCGTCAGGACGTCCTCCTTCTCACCCCGGAACAGGGCCAGGATGCGATGGGAGGGAAGGGTCGCGAGCCGCTCGGAGGCCTCGAAGTAGTCGGCGAACTTGGCCCCGGACACCTGCTTGCCCTCACGCACCCGCGAGGCCAGGTGACCGCGCTGCCAGACGTCCTCGCGCAGGGCACCGACCAGGTCGGCGTTCTCGGAGAACCGTTCCACCAGGATCGCCCTGGCCCCGTCCAGGGCCGCGGCCACGTCCGGCACCGCACGCTCGGCGTCGACGAAGGCCGTTGCCACCTCGGCCGGATCCGCGCCGGGCTCGGCGAACAGGATGTCCGCCAAGGGTTCCAGGCCCGCCTCGCGGGCGATCTGTGCCTTGGTCCTGCGCTTGGGCTTGTAGGGCAGGTAGACATCCTCGAGTCGGGCCTTGGTGTCTGCCTGGAGGATCTGGGCGGCCAGTTCCGGGGTGAGCCTGCCCTGCTCGGCGACCGACTCGTACACCGCCGCCCGGCGCTGTTCGAGCTCACGCAGATACCCCAGCCGCTCCTCGAGGGTGCGCAGCTGCGCGTCGTCCAGCCCCTCGGTGGCCTCCTTGCGGTACCGCGCGACGAACGGCACGGTCGCCCCGCCGTCCAGCAGGGTGACCGCTGCAGCCACCTGGGCAGGCCGTACCTGGAGTCCCGCGGCGATCGAGGCGCAGATCGAGGCGGTCACGGTGGCGGGCGACGGTGGCGACGGCAGGCTCACGAAGCCCGATCCTAGGAGGCATGACCGACACCCCCGAGCCGGCCGCCCCCGACGGAGCGCCCCTGGCCCTCTGGGCCGGCGACAGCTTCACCGCCGGCGAGGGGTCGAGGGGGCACCCGTTCACCTATCCGTTCCTGGTCAGTGCGGCACTGGGCTGGCAGTGCGTGCTCGACGCCCAGTGCGGCACCGGGTTCGTCAACCCCGGCCACCTCGCCTCACCCGATTTCGAGCCGCTGCTCGCCCGCCTGCCCGGGCTGCGCCGCCGGCACCCGCACGCGCGGGAGGTGATCGTGGACGCCGGCCGCAACGACTCCGAGGAGTCCGAGCTCGCCGTGGCCCTGGCCGCCCGCTCCTACCTGGACGCCGTCCGTGCCGGCTGGCCGACCGCGACCGTGACGGTGCTCCTGCCGACCCTGCTCGAGGCTCGCCAGCCCGCTGGGTACCAGCGGATCTCAGGGCTGCTGCGGGAGATCTGCGCCGGTCGCCCCGGCGTCCGGGTTGTCGATCCCGGCGCGGACGCCGAGTTCGTCCGGGCCTGCGAGAGCCCCGGCCGATGGAGCCTGGTGTGCCCGGACGGGTTCCACCCCAGCCATCAGGGCCAGGGGCTCTACGCCCGGGTCCTCACCCGTTTGCTGGCCTGACGCCGACGGGTGGACACCCTCAGAGCTTGCGGATGACGATGGCCATCTCGCGCTTGGACAGGATCTGCAGGTCGACCAGGTTCTGTGAGCCGAGGTACTGCGAGGAGCGCACGGTGCCGTTCGGCAGGACGACCCTGCCGGTACTGCTGATCTTCAAGGGGATCGACGGCGCGGTGTAGACGTGGCAGTGCGTCTTGCTTCGGTCGGGAATGAGTTTGGTGGCCACCCAGGCACCAACACTCCCCCACCATGGCAGCGGTAGCGGCAAGCCGAAGATCTCCTTGGCGACCCCGGTGAACCCGGCGACGTTCTTGCACTCGACCGGTGAGGTGACCACTACGCTCGCGCTGACCCGACTGATCGGGGTGCCGAATCCTCGTTTCGCGTTGGTCACGACCAGCGTCGATCCGTTGGCAGCCAACCCTGAGTACGTCGTGGTGACGCCCACCGGGGACATCAGCTTCCACTTCCCGGCGACCTTGCACGTGGTGACCTCGAGGGTGTTGGACCCTGCCGCGAAGTCGTGCCGTGAGGTGCTGATCAGCCGCGGCTTCCCCCCGGAGCTGTACTGCCAGGATTCGGCAACGTGCGTGATCGTCCCGGTCAACCGGAACCGCTGGCTCTCGACACAGGTCGCCGCCTGAGCGGGTGGGCCGAGCACAGGCAGCGCCCCGATGGCCAGCACCAGTGCAGCCAGGACCGACGTTCGACGACGACCGCGCATCGCAACTCCCCCGAGTTCGCTCATGGACACCGATCGTGACGCTAGGAGGACGAGATCACCGCTGTCAACGGATCGCGGCCACCGGGCGCAGCTCGACGGACTCGGCTCGTTCCGCGAGCAGGGTCACGCCGGCCAGCCGGTGCGAGACCGCCGACAGCACCTCCTTCAGACCGGCCGCGTCCAACCCGGGCTCCAGGGTGAGCACCAGATCGAGCTCGCGGCGGCGTCCCGGTTCGAGCCGCACCGCCCTCACCGCGGGCAGCAGGCCCAGGGCCCCCCGAACGGCCTCGGCCAGCTCGCCGTCCTCGGCCGGCGGCGTCCAGGTCCGGCCCTGGGCCAAGGCCCACAACGGCGGACGGCGCACGACGAAGGCGTGCACCGACCCGGGGTCGATGACCATCACCGTGCAGTCCTCGTCGACCGCTGACAGCGCGGCACGGGAGGCCTCGACCGGGCTCGGCCGGGCCTCGGCGTCCCACGCTGCCAGGGCCAGGACACTGGTGAAGGCCGGCAGGGCGCGCGTCCCGGCCGGGCCTGCCAGGAGCGGGATGGACATCTCGGCCCCGGCATCTCCCCGAACGTGATCGGGCATCGGGTGACCCTCACCGACGACGGCCACGATCGGCACCAGGAGCCGCGCCGGTGCCAGGGCGGCCAGCACCTCACGCTCAGTTGCCGTCCCGGTGGCGTGCGCGGCCAGGGCAGCGAGCACCTGGGGGTCACCGTCCCCCGGGTCACCGGCGAACGGCTGGGGATTCAGGGTTCGACCCGACCAGGGCAGGCCATGGGAGTCGGTCGGGCCCTCACCGGGCGCACCCGGCCGGGGGCCGATGTGCCGGGAGTGACCTGGCGGCTGCGTGGGGCTCACCGGCGACCGGCCACGTCCAGCGCCTGTTCGAGGGTGAAGGCCCCGGCGTACAGGGCCTTGCCGACGATGGCACCCTCCACGCCCTCCTCGACCAGGGCGCGCAGGGCGACCAGGTCGTCCAGGCAGGAGATGCCCCCGCTGGCCACCACCGGACGGTCGGTGCGCGCGCACACCTCGCGGAGCAACCCGACGTTCGGCCCGCGCAACGTGCCGTCCTTGGTGACGTCGGTGACCACGTACCGGGGGCAGCCGTCGGCGTCCAACCGGGCCAGGGTCTCCCACAGGTCACCGCCCTCGCTGGTCCACCCCCGCCCGGCCAGGGTGGTCCCGCGCACGTCGAGACCGACCGCGATCCGATCGCCGTGATCGGCGATGGCCCTGCGGGTCCAGTCCGGGTTCTCGAGCGCTGCCGTGCCCAGGTTGACCCGGGCACACCCGGCCGCGAGCACGGCCTCCAGCGAGGCATCATCCCGGATGCCGCCGCTCACCTCGACCCGAATGTCCAGCGCCTTGACCACGGCCGCGACCAGGTCCCTGTTCGAGCCCCGCCCGAACGCGGCGTCCAGATCGACGAGGTGGATCCACTCCGCGCCGGCCTCCTGCCAGGCCAACGCAGCGGTCAGCGGGTCGCCGTAGGAGGTCTCGGTGCCGGCCTCGCCTTGCACCAACCTCACCGCCTGACCTGCGGCGACGTCCACGGCGGGCAGCAGTTCGAGTCGGGCGGTCACTGGGGGGTCTCCTCGTGGGGTGTCCCGGGCGCAGGGGTGACCGGTTCGTCGGCGCCCGACCCGGTGGAGGTGCGGTCGGTGGAGGTGGGCTCACCCTCGGGCTCTCCGGAGGTCATCTCGTCGTGGATCTGCCCGCGCCGGCTCCACAGGAAATAGCCGACCAGCACCGCCAGCAGCGCGGTGACCAGCAGACCGCGGCCCAGCCAACCCAGCCGGAGCCACCCCGCGAGCAGCCCCAGGGCGAGCGCACTGCCCAGGGTGGTCGCCAGCGTCGGACGCCGCCGACGCGTGCTGATGGTGCGACGCCTGGTCGTCCTGCGGGTGCCCGAGCGGCCGGTGGTCGCACGCCGGGTGGTGCTGCGGCGGGTGGTGCTGGTCCGTCGACGGGTCGCCACGGGCGAAACGCTAGCCGAGTCCACGAGGGCTCAACCCCCAAGGTGGAGGGTTTGCCCACCCAGACGGTGGCAAACCCTCCACCGTGTCCCGTGGCCGGCCCTCGAACGGGCCCGGAGCGGGCCGGTCTCGGTGGCCTCGATGGCTCGGCTCAGGCCAGGGTGGTCACCCAGTTGCGCAGCAGCTGCGCCCCGGCGTCCCCGGACTTCTCGGGGTGGAACTGGGTCGCCGAGAGCGGACCGTTCTCGACCGCCGCCACGAAGGGCACGCCGTGCTCGGCCCAGGTGACCGCGGGCGGGGTGAAGTGAGCCATCCCACCGTCGCGGACCACGAACTCCCACCGCTGGACACCGTAGGAGTGCACGAAGTAGAAGCGCTCCTGCTCGACCCCGGCGAACAGCACGGTGCCGTCCGCAGGGCTGACGCTGTTCCAGCCCATGTGCGGAACCACTTGGGCGGGAAGGCGTTCCACGATTCCCGGCCACTCCCCCAACCCCGGGACGTCCCCGTGCTCGGTCGAGGGCTCGGTGGACCGCTCGAACATCACCTGGAGCCCGACGCAGATGCCCAGCACCGGACGCCCACCCGCGAGCCGGCGATCGATGATCTGATCGCCTCGCACCGCCCGTAGCCCGGAGGCCACCGCCGAGAACGCCCCGACCCCGGGCACCACCAGACCGTCGCAGTTCTCGGCCGTGGCCCGATCGGCGGTCAGCTCCACCCGGGCGCCGACGCGTTCCAGCGCCCGAACCGCCGAGCGCACGTTGCCCGAACCGTGATCCAGGACGACGACCCGCCGGCCGGTCACAACGCACCCTTGGTACTCGGCACCCCGGTGACGCGCGGATCGGGCTCGACGGCGAACCGCAGCGCCCGGGCGACCGCCTTGAACTGGGCCTCGACCACGTGGTGCGGATCACGCCCGGCCAGGACCCGCACGTGCAGGGCGATCCCGGCGGTCAGGGCGAGCGTCTCGAACACGTGCCGGGTCAGCGACCCCACGTAGGAGCCCCCGATGAGCACGTACTGCTGCCCCTCGGGTTCGCCGGTGTGCACGCAGTACGGCCGCCCGGAGACGTCCACCACGGCCTGGACGAGAGCCTCGTCCAGCGGCACCACGGCGTCGGCGAACCGGCGGATGCCCACCTTGTCGCCCAGCGCCTGCCGTAGCGCCTGGCCGAGCACGATCGCCACGTCCTCCACGGTGTGGTGGGCATCCACCTCGACGTCCCCGGTCGCCGCGATGGTCAGATCGATCAGCGAGTGCTTGCCCAGAGCGGTGAGCATGTGGTCGTAGAACGGAACGCCGGTGCTGACCTGGGTCCGGCCGGCGCCGTCCAGGTCGACCTCCACGGTCACCTTCGACTCGCTCGTCATCCGCTCGACCCGGGCGGTGCGCGTGCTCATGTCCCACTCCTCGCAGCGGCCCGCATCGACGGGCCGGCATCGGTACTCGGCTGCGGCTGCCCCGCTACCTCGGCCATCCCGGCCATGCCGACAACCTCGGCCATCGCGTCCAGGAAGGCCGCGGTCTCGCTCGCGGTGCCAGCGGTCACTCGCAGATGGTGGCGGATGCCGACGTCCCGGATCAGCACGCCGCGCGCGAGCAGGCCCTGCCAGGCGACCTTCTCGTCGGGCAAGCCGCCGAACAGGACGAAGTTGGCATCGCTCGGCACGGGGCTCAGCCCGAGCGTGGGCAGCACCTGCACGATCCGGTCCCGTTGGGCCTTGATCGCCTCCACCGTGGACAGCAGTTCCTCGGCATGACCCAGGGCAGCCACGGCGGCCGCCTGCGTCAGGGCAGACAGGTGATAGGGCAGGCGGACCAACCGCAGCGCCTCGCCCACTTCGGGCCGGGCGGCCAGGTACCCCACGCGGGCACCGGCCAGCGCGAAGGCCTTGCTCATGGTCCGGCTGACGATCAGCCGGTCGGCCCCGGCCGCGTCGGTCAGCAGCGTCAGGGCGCTCGGCGTCCCCCGGCGGGCGAACTCGGCGTACGCCTCGTCCACCACCACCATGCACGAGCGCGTGCGCGCTTCCTCCAGCACCGCCCTGACCACCTCGAGATCGAGCGCGGTACCGGTCGGGTTGTTCGGCGAGACCAGGAAGACCAGGGCCGGGTCGTGAGCTCGCACCTGGTCGACCGCCTGGGCGGCGTCCAGGTCGAAACTCCGCTCACCCGAGGTGGTCTCGACCCCGCGGACACCGTCGATCCACGGGGTGGCGGTCACCGAGGCGATGATCGGGTGCATCGAGTAGGCCGGGGTGAAGCCGAGCGCTGGCCGCCCTGGCCCACCGAACGCCTGGAAGATGTGCTGCAGCACCTCGTTGCTGCCGTTGCCGGCCCAGATCTCGCTCGCCTCGATCCGGCGGCCGGCGGCCGGGGCCAGGTACCCCGCGAGCGCCTCGCGCAGGGCGGTGAACTCACGGTCCGGGTAACGGTTGAGGGCGGGGGCCTGCTCGCTCACCGCGGCCACGATCGAGGCGACCACGCCGGGCGGCACCGGGTAGCTGTTCTCGTTGGTGTTCAGCCGGACGGCGACCTCGAGTTGCGGGGCACCGTAGGCGGTCTTGCCGCGCAGGTCCTCGCGCAGGGGCAGGGTCACGACAACCTCACCCGGACGGCGTCCCCGTGGGCGGGCAGATCCTCGGCGGCGGACAGGGCCAGCACGTGCGGTGCAACCTCCGCCAGGGCGTCGGCGTCGTACTCGATCACCTGCACGGCGCGCAGGAACGCGTACACGGTCAGCCCGCTGGTGTGCACCGCCGAGCCGGCCGTCGGCAGGACGTGATTGGACCCGGCGCAGTAGTCGCCCAGGCTCACCGGCGCGTGCGTCCCGACGAAGATCGCCCCGGCGTTGCGCACCCGGGCGGCCACCTCGGAGGCCTCCCGGGTGTGGATCTCGAGGTGCTCGGCGGCGTAGGCGTCGGCCACCGCCACCGCCGAGTCGAGGTCGTCCACCAGGACGATCGCCGACTGCTCGCCGGCCAGTGCGGTGCTCACCCGCTCGACGTGCTTGGTCGTCGCCACCTGGCGGGTCAGCTCCGCCTCGACCGCCTCGGCCAGCGCGGCGGAGTCGGTGACCAGCACCGAGGCCGCCAGGGTGTCGTGTTCGGCCTGGCTGATCAGGTCGGAGGCCACGTGCGCCGGGTCGGCGCTGTCGTCGGCCAGCACCAGGATCTCGGTCGGGCCTGCCTCGGCGTCGATCCCGACCAGTCCGCGCAGCAGGCGCTTGGCGGCGACCACATAGATGTTGCCCGGACCGGTGATCACGTCCACCGGCTCGCACACCCAGGCCCCGGCGGCGTCCCGCACCCCGTGGGCGAACATCGCCACCGCCTGCGATCCCCCGGCGCAGTAGACCTCGTCGACCCCCAGCAGGGCGCAGGCGGCGAGGATCGTCGGGTGCGGCAGCCCCTCGAAGCCCGGGGGGTTGTCCCGCTGGGCGGGGCTGGTCACCGCCACCTGCCCCACCCCCGCCTCCTGGGCGGGGACCACGTTCATCACCACGCTGCTCGGGTAGACCGCGATCCCGCCGGGCACGTACAGGCCCACCCGGCCCACCGGCACCCAGCGCTGGGTCACCGAACCACCGGGGGTCACCTGGGTGCGGTGTCCCGGGGGGACCTGCGCCCGGTGCACCGCCCGCGCGCGGCTGATGGCCTCGCGCAGCCCGGCGACGACGGCCTCGTCCAGGGCGGCCAGGGCGCGCTGTACCGCCTCGCCCGGAACCCGCACACTCGCCGGGCGAACCCCGTCGAACCGTTCCGTGTGATCGAGGACGGCGACCTCGCCCCGATCGCGGACGTCCTCACAGATCGGGCGGACGACCTCCACCGCATGCCCGACATCGAAGGAGGCGCGCGGCACCACGCCACGCAACTCCCGACTGTGCAGGGACCGGCCACGAAGATCGAGTCGACGGATCACCTGCAAAGTCTACGAGGCACGACACCGTCACCGGGGACGGAGGGTGATGGCGCAGGCCTGGGGCGCATAGCCTGTCCAGGTGCCGGTGCGCCTTCCCCTCTTCCCGCTCGGCTCGGTCCTGGTGCCGGGTCTGGTGTTGCCGTTGCACGTCTTCGAGGAGCGTTACCGGGTGCTGGTCAACGCCCTGCTGGCGTTGCCCGAGGGGGCGATCCGCCAATTCGGGGTGATCGCCATCCGGTCGGGCGCCGAGGCCGGCCAGACGATCCCGGAGCTGTACGAGGTCGGGTGCTCGGCCGAGCTGCGTGAGGTGACGCCCTACTCCGACGGGCGCTTCGACATCATGTCGGTGGGTGAGAGCCGGTTCCGGTTGCTGGAGCTGGACCAGGACGCCGGGACCCCCTACTTGACCGGTCTGGTCGAGTTCCTGCCCGACCCGGACGGCGCAGACGTCGAGCCACTGCGCCAGGACGTCGCCGCGCAGTTCGCGGACTACCGGCGGCGGCTCCAGGTCGACGTGACCGAGTTGCCCGAGGATGCCCGGGTGGTGTCCTACCTGATCGCAGCCGCCATGGTCCTCGACCTGCCCGAGCGTCAGCAGTTGCTGGAACAGCCGACGACGGCGGACCGCCTGCGGGCGGAATCGGAGTTGCTGCGCCGCGAGCGCGCGCTGGTGGGGGCCTTCCGGGCGTTGCCCGCGGTGGAGCTCGCTCGCGAACGGCCCGGGGCCAACTGATGGCCCGGCGCACGGGCGCCGCCACGCCGGCGCTCGCCGTCCTGGCCCGGGCCGCGGTGGGGCACACGGTGCGGGCCTACGATCACGACGCCACCGCGCACTCCCGCGGGTTGGCCTACGGCCTCGAGGCCGCCCGAGCACTGGACGTCGAGCCCGAGCGGGTCTTCAAGACCTTGCTCGCCGAGGTCGACGGCCGCCCGACGGTGGCGATCGTTCCGGTGGCCTCGCAGCTGGACCTCAAGGCCCTGGCCGCGGCGGCCGGTGGCAAGCGGGCCGTGATGGCCGATCCCGCTCTCGCCGAGCGCACCACCGGGTACGTGGTCGGCGGGATCAGCCCGCTGGGCCAGCGCAAGCGGCTACCGACGGTGCTGGACTCCTCGGCCGCGCGCCACCCGGCGATCCTGGTCAGCGCCGGCCGGCGAGGGCTGGACGTCGAGCTCGCGCCGGCCGACCTGGTCCGGCTGACGGATGCGGTGCTGGCCCCGATCGCCACCGGCTGATCGCCCGGAGGAGCCCGCGGCACGGCCCCGGCTCACCCAGCCCGACTCACCTGGTCGATCCGACGGGGTCGGCCTGACGAGCCCGTTCTCACACGGTCGGGGGAACGTTGAACCGGTGAGTGTGGATTCGGTAGTACTGCCAGACCCGGGTCGAGGAGACGCCCGGGACGGCCCTGATCCGGTCGTTGACCACGGCCAGCAGCTCCTCGGCCGTACGGCACACGACCTCGACCAGGAGGTCGTGCTCGCCGGTGGTGAGCACCTGGTAGATGACGTTCTCGATGGCCGCGATCTCGTCGGCGACCGCGCGCACGTTCCCGTGCGTCGACACGGCGACCATCGCCTGCACCGGGTACCCCAGGGAGGTGGGGTCGCTGACGCCGACCACCTGCAGCACCCCGAGGTCCATCAGGCGCTGCACCCGTAGCCGCACGGCGGGGGCGGACAGCTCGACCTGAGGTGCCAGGGCGGCGTACGAGGCACGGCCGTCCTCGGCGAGCAGTCCGAGCAGCCGGACGTCCACGGCGTCCAGTGACACCGGAGCCGTGCTCTCGTGGCGGTTCATGGTCCCCCCAGCTCCCCCGATCCGACGCCGACCCGACGGTCGGGACTATCCCAGCAGTGATCCCACGGCCGCGCCGAACAGCTCGGTGTGTCGCTCGACGTCCGCTGCGGTGGTGGTGGGGCACATGAGCGCCATGTTGTGGAATGGGGTGATCAGCACCCCTCGGTTGATCATGAACAGGTGCAGGTACTCGTCCAGCAAGTCGTCCGCCGCCGCTGCCGACTCGCTGCCGGTGCGCGGCGCGGGGGCCGTGAACCGGTACTCCGAGCGCGCACCGAGCTGGCTGACCGACCACGGGACGGCGGTGGCCTCCAGGATCGAGCGGACCCCCCGGGTGAACACGGTGGCGAGATCGATCATGTGAGCGAAGGCCTGCTCGGTCAGCACCTCGCCCAGGGTGGCCCGCATCGCGGCCAGGCTCAGGGCGTTCCCGGCCAGGGTGCCGCCCACCCCGCCGACGTCCACCAGGTCGGCCTCACGGTGCCGGCCGATCCGCTCGGCCACCTCGGCGCTGATGCCGTAGGCGCCCGACGGGATGCCCCCGCCGATCGACTTGCCGATCACGAACACGTCCGGGCGCAACCCCCAGGCCCGGGTCGCACCACCGGAGCCGGCCGAGAAGGTGTGCGTCTCGTCGATCATGAGCAGGGTGCCCGCGGCGTCGCACAGCTCGCGGACCCGATCCAGGAATCCCGGCTCGGGGAGCACGATGCCGATGTTGGTCAGCGCCGGTTCCATGAGCACGGCGGCCACGTCGCCGTGAGCCAACTCGCGTTCCAGCGCGGTGGCGTCGTTGAACTCCACGACCCGGGTCGTCTCGTGCAAGGGCACCGGCGGGGCGACGTTGCCCGGCCGGGCCACGGCTCGGCCATCCGGTCCCGGCACCGCGAAGATCTCGTCCACCGATCCGTGGTAGCAGTAGGAGAAGACCAAGATCTTGCTGCGCCCGGTGGCCAGCCGGGCCAACCGCACGGCCCACCGGTTGGCGTCCGTCGCACTGAGGGTGAACGACCACAACGGCAGGCCGAAGCGGCGGGACAGCTCGGCACCGACCCACTCGGCGTCCTCGGTCGGCAACATCGTCGTGATGCCACCCTGCTCTCCTAGGCGCCGGGTGACGGCGGCGATCGTGGCTGCCGGACTGTGGCCGGCCATGGCCCCGGTGTCGCCGAGGGCGAAGTCGATGTAGGTGTGTCCGTCGACGTCGGTGATCCGGTTGCCCCGGGCGTGGTCGAGGTAGAGCGGGAAGCCGCCACTCCACTTGTTCATCCAGGTCATCGGCACCCTGCCGAAGAGGTGCTCGGCGGCGCCGAAGAGTTCCCGGGATCGCGGCCTGCTCCGTGCATACTGCTCCCGCTCGGCCTCGATCAGGGCGGTCAGCCTGGCACGATCGATCCCGGCAGGGGCGGTGTCGGGCAGCGATGTCATGGCGGGATGCTAGTGGACGGCGCACCCCAGAACCAGAAGCCTACTTCAGTTCCGATCGTTAGGATCCAACCAACCTCGCGTTTCGCTTGATTCGAACTGCTCCGTCGATCGAAACACCAGATCATGAGTGGACAGGCCGACCATGATCACCGTAGCGGTCAGAGGCCAGGCCACTGTCGCAGCCCACGTCCGCAGCAGCGGACCCCCCAGCAGCAGGCACACTCCGGCGCAGACCAGGGCCGCCGCCCACGACCCCACCAGGACGGCAGCCAGGCGCGCGGCCGGAGCCCGGCCGGGATTGCGACGGAGCATCACCGCCGTCACGACCCCGGCCGCTGCCGTGAGCAACAGGTAGGTGGCGTCGACCGCCGCTGCCACCTCCACCGGCTCGCTGCGCGCCACCACGATCGGCGCCGCCAGGCGCCAGAGCACCCCGATGACCGCGCCGGCCACCATCAGCCACAGCACGGGTGCACAGTGCTCCGAACGTCGCACGCGGCAACCCTAATGGGCCGCCCTCAGGTGCGCTTAAGGCCCAGCACAGCTGGCCTTTGCCCCTCGCTGCCTACGGTCGACGGGATCGAGCACCGCGCTCGACACCGTGTCCCGGAGGTTCCCGTTGCGCCGTCACCTGAGCATCGTCTGCGCGACCGCCGTGGCCCTGATCGCTCCGGTCGTTCAGGCACCGGTTGCCTCGGCACACGGGTGGGTGACCGCTCCGCCGAGCCGGCAGGAGATGTGCGCACGAGGACGAATCGCCTGCGGCCCGGTGAAGTACGAACCGCAGAGTGTGGAGGGGCCGAAGGGACTGCGTAGCTGTAGCGCCGGCAGGTCCACCTGGGCCGAACTCGATGACGACTCCCGGCCCTGGCCGGTGACCACCGTCGGAACGACGGTTCCGTTCACCTGGGTGTTCACCGCCGCCCATCGCACCACCAGCTGGGAGTACTTCATCGACGGGACCCGCATCGCCGCCGTCAGCGGAGGCGGGGCACTCCCGTCCGCGCAGGTGACCCACACGGTGGACCTCAGCCGCTACCCCGGACGGCGGACGGTGCTCGCGGTGTGGACCATCGACGACACCGCCAACGCCTTCTACGCCTGCATCGACCTCCAGGTCGGATCCGGCTCAGCCGGTGCCGGCGCAGGCACCACGGCTCCCGCGGCCACCTCCAGGCCCGCCCCCGCCACCACGCCGAGACCGCCGGCCACCACCACGACCGCCCGGGCGACCCCGTCGACGACGCCCACCCCCCGGCCGGGAGCGACAACCGGGAAACGGCCGGCCGGAGCCACCACCCCTCCCCTGGCCCTGCCCTCCTCCGGGGCCGCGGCCCCGACCCGGGCCGGCGGGTCGCCGGGCGCACCCTCACCGTCGCCGGTGACCTCGGCCGGCGTTGCGCCGCCCGGATCGGCGAGCGCCTCCGGCCACGGCAGCCACCCCGAGGACGCCGGGTCGAGCTGGCGCCCGGGGACGCGCTATCGGGTCGGGGACCAGATCACCTACGGCGGGTTCCGCTACGTGGCCCTCATGCGCCATCCCGCCTTCCCCGGGTGGGAGCCACCGTTCGTCCGGTGCCTGTGGCGGCGGATCTGATGCCGGAGCCGATGGCCAACCCGATGGCGGAGCCGATGGCGGAGCCGAGGGCGCTGCGGAGCGCGACGGGGATTCACCGGGCAGGTCGGGCCGTGGGCGCGGCCACCGTGGCCTGCCTCCTGGTCAGCGGCTGTGGGATGTTCGCGGGCTCCGCCGATCCGGCCTCCCCCGGCGCCGGGATCGCGGCCGGGGCCGGGATGAACACCGAGGCCTCCCAGGTGGACGCGGACTTCGTTCACGGCATGCTGCGCGCTCTGAAGGAGTTCGACGGAGCACTCGCCATGGCCGAGGGCCGAGCACTGCGCGAGGAGGTGCTCGACCTCGCCGCCGCGGTGCGGGCGACCCAGGCCGAGGAGTCGGAGCTGCTGGAGACGATCCGGCAGGGCTGGGCCTCCCCACCCAGCCCTGCTCCGGCCCCGGCGACCGTCCTGGTGGACCTGGAGACCACCACCCGGCTGCAGACCACCGCCGGACCGGAGTTCGAGCGTGCCCTGTTGACCGTCATGGTCGACCTTCAGCGCTCGACCATCGAACTGGCTCGCACAGAGATCGCCGGTGGCCGCGACCCGGCCGCGCGGGCGCTCGCCACCCGGGTCGTGCAATCCCGGACCGCCGAGATCGACCACGCCTTGGGCCTCATCGTCGGGACGCCGGTGGCCGGCTGACGAGCACTCCCGCCGGATCTCACAACTGACCCCAGCGCGGGGGCAACTCCACGGTGATCTCGGCCCCACCCGACCTGCTGCGCCCGATCGTCAGCGTGCCGCCACAGCTCTGCGCCACCTTGGCGACGATGTCCAGGCCCAGCCCGCTCGAGCCGGCCCCGCTGGCCCCGCGCCGCACCGCGAGCTCCGGCTCGGCGATCCCGGCCCCGGCATCGGCCACCACCAACTCGACGGCGGCGCCCTGACGCAGCACGACCTCGAAGCCGCACCCCTCGCCCGTGTGCAGGAACACGTTGCCCAGCAACGCATCCACCACCGCCCGCAGATCCTCGGCCGAGACCGGTGCGATCATCGGTCCCCTGCCGGACGGCAGGGCGAGCGACCACGGCCTGCCCTGATCGTCGGCCAGTGCCCCCCAGAAGTCCATCCGCTCCCGGATCACCTCGACGGCATCGCATTCCGGCACCGGGGCCGGCCGCCGGGGCCGACGCGCCTCGCCGATGATCGAGTCGACCTCCTCCTGCAGCCGGGTGGTGAGGGCCCGGACCTGGTCTCCCTCCAGCCCGGGCAGCGACCGCCCCGTGAGCACCAACCCGGCCAGTGGCGTCCGCAACCGGTGCGACAGATCGGCCATCAGCTCGCGTTCGGCCACCACGAGCTCACCGACCCGGTCGGCCATCAGATTGAACGCGCGGCCCGCCTGGGCCAGCTCGTCGGGTCCCTCCGGCAGCACCCGGACGGCGAGATCCCCCGAACCCAGGCGCTTCGATGCCGCCTGCAGGCGACGGGCGGAACGCACCACTCGGGCGGCCAGCCTGTCCGCCAGCACGATCGATCCCCCGACCAGCAGCAGGGCGAACGCGGCCAGACTCAGCCTGGCTCGGGTCACGCCCTGGGTCAGCACGTCGTCCGGGACGTCGACCTCCACCACCGCCACGGCTGCACCGCTGAGGGCGACCGGCTGCAGGACGGCTGCCCCCCGGTCGGTGTCGACCACCCGGGAGCGGGCCGACCGCATCACCGACACCGCCTGGACCCGCGCGGCGCCGGGTCCGATCACCGTCGCGATCTGCGGCTCCTGGTGCGCGCGACCGGCCACGGGCAGATACACGGAGGTGAGCCCGACATCTCTGTCGGCGCGGGCGATCACCGCTTCCACGGATTGCGGCGAGCGATCCACGGCGAGTGCCGAACCGGTGGTCACCGCGCTGCCGAAGGCCTCCGTGAGCGCACGATCACGGACCGAGCCCCCCACCAGCACCACCAGCGGGATCAGGAAGGCGACGGCCACCAGGCTGGTCACCGCTGCCGAGATCCCGACCAGCGAACGCCTCACCCAGGACCCGCCAGGCGGACGCCGACCCCGCGCACGGTGTGGATGTACCGAGGCTCGGACGCCGACTCGCCGAGTTTGCGGCGCAGCCAGGAGACGTGCACGTCGATGGTCTGATCGTGGCCGTAGGCCTGCTCCCAGACCTCGGACAGCAGCTCCCTGCGGGTGACCACCTGATCCTGGCGGGTGGCGAGGTAGGCCAGCAGGTCGAACTCGCGGCGGGTCAACTGGATGCTCCGGCCGGCCAGGGTGACCTCGCGGCGTCCGACGTCGACCCGCAGGTCACCCACGATCAGCACCGGGTCCGGATCGGGAGGTCGGGAGCGGCGCAGTACCGCCGTGATCCGGGCGTGCAACTGATCGCCCGAGAACGGTTTGACCAGATAGTCGTCGGCGCCCGCCAGCAGGAGCTCGACCACCTCCTCGTCCCGGTCGCGCCCGGATGCCACGACCACCGGGATGTCCTGGTGCAGGGCACGCAACATCTTCAGCGCCGCCGCGCCGTCCAGGTCGGGCAGGTTCAGGTCGAGGATGACGAGGTCGGGTGGGTTGGACCCGAACTCTCGCAACGCCTCGAGCGCGGTGGGGGTGCTGCGCACCGTGTGACCGCGCCCGGCGAGATCGCCGACCAGGGCAGTCCGGAGCAGCGGATCGTCCTCGACCAGGAGCAAAGCAGCCACGGGCCAATGGTATTGGCCGCGCTGGGCCATGATGGGTTCATGCGCCGCGCCTTTCGCTATGCCCTCGGATGGCTGGTGGCGGCGACGGCGCTGGTGTGGGTGTCGTTCGCGGTGATCGGCGATGCGGTCTACCCCGGCCGGGACACCTTCTCCGGACGAGCCGAGGCGGCCGGCCCAGGGCTCGGCGGCGGCGTCCCGGCGCCGGCCAGTGCATCGTCCGGCGCCACGCCCACGTCCGAGGCGACCGTGGTCACGCCGACCTCGGCCCCCACCTCACCGGGCCCCGCGACGAGCCCTCAGCGCGATTCCGTCCGGGCAACCGCGACCCCCAGCAGTCGCTCGGTCACCCGCGCCGGCACGACCGCCCGGGCGAGCACGCTCACCTCGCCGGCTCGCCCGTCGACCGCCTCGCGTCCGGCGTCCGGGCCCTCTCGGCTGGAGGTGGTGCCGACGACCGGCGGCCGGGTGACCTTGCGGGTGTTCGCCGAGCGAATCGAGTTGGTGAGCGCCACCCCGAACCCCGGCTACGGCATGCAGACCTGGGAACAAGCGGGGTGGTTGCGCGTGCTGTTCACCAACGGCCCCCGCTCGTCGTCGGTGATCGCGACCTGGCACGAGGGGTGGACGAGAATCCAGGTGGTCCAGGGCTAGCGCGCCGAGCGCGCTCCGGTCCACCGCCGCCCTCGGTCAGCGGCCGAGCGCGCTCACACCAGACACTGCGGCCCGAGCAACGCCTTCAGGTCGCCGAACAGAGCCGGGGACGGCGTCACCCGCAGGCCGTCGTCCAGGCGCATGACCGTGGCCTTGCCGGTCCGGACGAGTTTCAGGTGCACCTCGGTGGTCCCCGGATGGGTGGACAGCACGTCCTTCAACCGCTCCACGGTTGGAGGGGTGCAGCGCGCCACCGGGAGCGAGACCACCACCGGCCCGTGCTCACCGTCGGCGAGCAACTCGGGCAGGCGCAGCTCCTGGGCGTAGATCGTGGGGACGTCGTCCCGCCGGTTGAGGCGGCCCTTGACCACCACGACCAGGTCCTCGGCCAGCACGTGGGAGACCGTGAGGTAGCTCTGGGGGAAGAACAGCACCTCGATCGCGCCGTCCAGGTCCTCGACAGTGGCGATCGCCCAGGCGTTGCCGTTCTTGGTCAGCTTGCGCTGCACCGAACTGATCATTCCCGCGATGGTGATGCCGGCGCCGTCCGGGCGCGAGTCGTCGGCGTGCAGCGCCGCGACGGAACAGTCCGACTCGCGGGACAGGATGTGCTCCAACCCGAACAGCGGGTGGTCCGAGACGTAGAGCCCGAGCATCTCGCGCTCGTTGGACAGCAGGGTCGGCTTGTCCCACTCGACGTCGGGTACCGGGGGCAGCATCGATTCGGCGGGGCTGTCGTCGTCCATGCCGCCGAACAGCGAGAACTGGCCGCGGTCCTCCTGGCGCTTGTCGGAGACCACCGCCTCGACGCACAGCTCGTGCACCTTGACCATGCCGAACCGGGGTTCGGCCAGCGAGTCGAACGCCCCGGCCTTGATCAGCGACTCGACGGTGCGCTTGTTGCACACCACCAGGGGCACCTTGCGCAGGAAGTCGTGGAAGGAGGCGTAGGCGCCGTGCTCGGTGCGCGCCTGCACCACGGCGTCGACCACGTTGGCCCCGACGTTGCGGATCGCGGTCAGGCCGAACCGGATGTCCTCACCGACCGGGGTGAAGTCGGCGGCCGAGGAGTTCACGTCCGGCGGCAGCACCTTGATGCCCATGCGGCGGCACTCGTTCAGGTACAGCGCCGACTTGTCCTTGTCGTCGCGGACGCTGGTGAGCAGCGCGGCCATGTACTCGCAGGGATAGTTGGCCTTGAGGTAGGCAGTCCAGTACGAGACCAACCCGTAGCCCGCGGTGTGGGCCTTGTTGAACGCGTAGTCCGAGAACGGGACCAGGATGTCCCACAGCGTTGTGATCGCGGCGTCCGAGTACCCGTTCGCCTTCATGCCGGCGTTGAAGCCCTCGAACTCCTTGTCGAGGATCTCGCGCTTCTTCTTGCCCATGGCCCGGCGCAACAGGTCGGCCTTGCCGAGGGAGTACCCGGCCACCTTCTGCGCGATCGCCATGACCTGTTCCTGGTAGACGATCAGGCCGTACGTGGTGTCGAGGATCTCGGCCAGCGGTTCGGCGAGCTCCGGATGGATCGGCGTGATGGGCTGTAACCCGTTCTTGCGCAACGCATAGTTGGTGTGCGAGTTGGCACCCATCGGCCCCGGGCGGTACAGGGCCAGGACGGCGGAGATGTCCTCGAAGTGGTCCGGGCGCATCTGGCGCAGCAGGGTGCGCATCGGCCCGCCGTCCAGCTGGAACACCCCGAGGGTGTCACCGGCGGCCAACAGTTCGTAGGTCGCCTTGTCGTCCAGCGTGGCCGAGAGCTCATCGAGGTCGACGGCGTCCTTGCCGTTGGCGACGACGTTCTTCAGGGCGTCGTCGATGACGGTCAGGTTGCGCAGGCCCAGGAAGTCCATCTTGAGCAGGCCGAGCGTCTCGCAGGTCGGGTAGTCGAACTGCGTGATGATCGCGCCGTCCTGCTCGCGGCGCATGATCGGCACGTGGTCGATCAGCGGCTCGCTGGACATGATCACGCCCGCGGCGTGCACCCCCCACTGCCGCTTCAGCCCCTCGAGCCCCCGGGCGGTCTCGACCACCTTCTGGATCTCGGGGTCAGAGGTGTGCAGGTCGCGGAACTCCCCCGCCTCGCCGTAGCGCGGGTGGTCGGGGTCGAAGATCCCGGTGAGCGGGATGTCCTTGCCCATCACCGCCGGGGGCATGGCCTTGGTCAGCCGCTCCCCCATCGAGAACGGGTAACCCAGCACCCGGGAGGCGTCCTTGAGCGCCTGCTTGGCCTTGATGGTGCCGTAGGTGACGATCTGCGCGACGCGTTCCTCGCCGTACTTGTCGGTGACGTACCGGATCACCTCACCGCGGCGGCGCTCGTCGAAATCGACGTCGACGTCGGGCATGGAGACCCGCTCGGGGTTGAGGAACCGCTCGAAGATCAGACCGTGCGGCAGCGGGTCGAGGTCGGTGATCCCGGTCGCGTAGGCGGCCAGCGACCCTGCGGCGCTGCCCCGGCCCGGACCCACCCGGATGCCCTGCTCCTTGGCCCAGTTGATGAAGTCGGCCACCACCAGGAAGTAGCCGGGGAAGCCCATCTGGCAGATGACCTCGACCTCGAAGTCGGCCTGCGTGCGCACGTCGGCGGGGATGCCGCCGGGGTAGCGACGGTGCAGCCCGCGCTCGACCTCCTTGACGAACCACGACTGCTCGCTCTCGCCCTCGGGGACCGGGAAGCGCGGCATCAGGTTGGCGCCCTCGGTGAAGGTGACCTCGCACCGCTCGGCGATGGCCAGCGTGTTGTCGCAGGCCTCGGGCAGCTCGCGCCACAGGTGGCGCATCTCCTGCGGGCTCTTCAGGTAGAAGTCGTCGGCGTCGAACTTGAACCGCTTCGGGTCGGCCAGGGTCGAGCCCGACTGCACGCACAGCAGGACGGCATGCGCCTGAGCGTCCTCGGCGCGGGTGTAGTGCAGGTCGTTGGAGGCCACCAGCGGCAGGCCGAGGTCACGGGCCAGGCGCAGCAGGTCCTTCTGGACGGTGCGCTCGATGTCCAGCCCGTGGTCCATCAACTCGCAGTAGAAGTTGTCCGGCCCGAACAGGTCCCGGAACTCGGCCGCCGCCTCGACCGCCTCGCGGTACTGGCCCAGGCGCAACCGGGTCTGGATCTCTCCCGAGGGGCAGCCGGTGGTGGCGATCAGCCCCGTGCCGTAGGTCTGCAGGAGCTCGCGGTCCATGCGGGGTTTGTAGAAGTGCCCCTCGAGACTGGCCAGCGACCCCATCCGGAACAGGTTGTGCATGCCCTGCGTGGTCTGTGCCCACATCGTCATGTGGGTGTACGCCCCGCCACCGGACACGTCGTCCCGTGACCCGTCGCCCCAGCGCACCCGGGTGCGGTCGAACCGGCTGGTACCGGGGGTGACGTACGCCTCCAGCCCGATGATCGGCTTGACCCCGTGCTTGGTGCCCTTCTTCCAGAACTCATAGGCACCGAAGAGGAACCCGTGGTCGGTGGTCGCCACCGCCGGCATGCCCATCCGCTTGGCCTCGACGAACAGATCGTCGATCTTGGCCGCACCGTCGAGCATCGAGTACTCGGTGTGGTTGTGCAGGTGAACGAACGAGCCGTTGCCCGTGGTCATCGGACCGGACCTCCCTCATCCCCGGCACCGCACCGCGACGGGCCCACCGAACGGGAGACCGGCGTCACGGCACAGCGACACCTGACGAACGGGTCCCGCGGGGCCCACCCGCCACCGACCAGGGGAAGTCGCTGCGCCTCGGCAGCGGGATGGTCGACGGCGTCCAGGGCAGGCTGCTGGACCGCCAGGTCAGTCTAGGTCTGCCCACCGACAACTCCCCGCCCCCTCGGGCGAGTCCCTGGTGGCTGGCGTGTCGCCCGATCCCGTGACCACCATCCCATCGCGCCCATCCGTCTCCCCGTCGCGGCCGGACGACTCACCCTGGCGCAGGGGCCAGCAGGGTGCGCAGCCAGGCGCCACACGTCGCGGCGTCCTGGTGGCGGCAGTCGGCGACATGTTCCAGGACCAGTGCAGCGGACTGCAGGGTGCCGATCCGCTGCTGGATCAGCGGGAGGGTCCGCCGGGCGTAGGCGGCCCGTTCCGCCGGGTCCTGCGCGTCCAGGACCAGACGGATCTCCTCGGTGGTGGCACCCAGCTCCTGGCACATCCGCAGCAGCTCGAGCCGGGGCAGGTCGCCCGGACCGTACCGTCGGTGACCGTTGTCCAGCCGGTGAGCGGGCAGGAGCCCGATGTCGTCCCAGTAGCGCAGGGTGGTGGCCGGTACCCCGGACCGTTCGGCGAAGTCCGCCACCGTCCACGGCTGGGCCGGTCCGTCCACGGCCGCCTCCCTCCGGCTCCCGTCCGGGCCCCGGACGGTTGCCTTGACTTCGAGCCCACTCGAAGGTGTGCCCTGTGCGGATCATCACCCGCCACCGCGGGCCGATCCGAGGAGAACATCATGACCGACCACACCACCCACCGGGCGATCACGGTGATCGGGGCGACCGGCCGCACCGGCCGGCTCGTCGTCGCCGAGGGGCTGAGCCGCGGCCTGGCGGTGACCGCGCTGGTCCGCGACGCCTCGCGGATGCCCGCCCACCTGCCCTCGCACGAGCCCTCGCACGAGCCCTCGCACGAGCACGGACCGCGGGTGGTGGCCGGTGACCTCGACGACCCGGACGCCGTCCGGCGCAGCCTCGACGGCAGCTCGGCAGTGGTGGTGGCCGCGGGCGTCCGCTACCGCGGCCGGCACCCGTGGAGCGGGATCGCCGGGCGCCGGGACGTGGTGCCCGCCGCGGTCCGGGCACTGTGCACGCACGCGACGCCACTGACCCGCGTGATCCTGCTCAGCGCGGTCGGGGCCGCGGAGTCCTGGCGGGAGCTGCCGGCCCCGGTGCGCTGGCTGATCGCGTCCAGCTCGCTGCGGGTGTCCTACGCCGGGCTCACCGAGGCCGAGCGCCTGCTGACCGCCTCGGGCCTGCCTCACACCGTCGTGCGCGCGGTGAGACTGACCGATGGCCCGCCCACCGGGGCCGAAGTCGACGCCACCGGCCGTCCCCTGCGGGGGAACCCGCGGGTTGCCCGCGCCGACCTGGCCAGGATGCTCGTGGACCTGGCACTCGCCGGGCCGGGGCCGGGATGGGTCACCCACCGGGTCGCCGCTGCCGGGGCGGGCGGGTGACCCAGCACGCGGGAGGGGGCTCGATCCCTGTCCACCGGAGATCGTCCGCCGGCGCGCCCGCGCGATCGGCACGCACTAGCATCGCTGGCGGACCCGCGACCGGCGCGGGCACGGTTCCCGGAGGTTGCGATGGGCCTGTTCGACATGGTCCGCGGCGAGTTCATCGACATCATCGAGTGGCTCGACGACTCCCGGGACACGATCGTGTGGCGGTTCCCGCGGCACGACAACGAGATCAAGATGGGAGCCCAGCTCGTCGTCCGGGAGTCCCAGAGCGCCGTCTTCGTCAACGAGGGCCAGATCGCGGACACCTTCGGGCCGGGCACCCACACCCTCGAGACCCAGAACCTGCCCCTCCTGTCCACCCTCAAGGGCTGGAAGTACGGCTTCGAGTCGCCGTTCAAGGCCGAGGTGTACTTCGTCAACACCCGCCAGTTCACCGATCTCAAGTGGGGCACCCAGAACCCGGTGATCGTGCGTGACCCCGAGTTCGGCATGGTGCGCCTGCGCGCGTTCGGCGCCTACTCGCTCCGGGTCACCGACGCGGGGCGCCTGCTGCGCGAACTGGCCGGCACCGACCAGCAGTTCCGGACCGAGGAGGTCTCGGAGTTCCTGCGCCAGATGATCGTGGGCAAGCTGGGGACGGCGCTGGCCACGGCGGGCGTGTCGATGATCGACCTCGCTGCCCAGCAGCAGTCGATCGGTCAGCGGGTGGCCGGGATCCTGTCCGAGGACCTGGCCAACATGGGAATCACGATCCCGACCTTCGTGATCGAGAACATCTCGGTGCCCGAGGAGGTGCAGGCCGCGATCGACAAGCGGACCCAGATGGGCGTGGTCGGCGACCTCGACCGGTACACCAAGTTCCAGACCGCCGAGGCGATCGAGGACGCCGCCCGCAACCCCGGCGGCGGGGGCGCTGCGGGGATCGGGCTCGGGATGGGCATGGCCGTCGGCCAGCAGATGGCCGAGCAACTGCGCTCCGGCCAGGGCCAGGCCGCTGCCACCCCCACCGCCGCCGCCGCTCCCACCGCCGCCGCTCCCCCGGCCATGCCGGTGCAGCACTGGTACCTCGGGGTCAACGGCCAGCAGCACGGGCCGTTCACCGGCCCGGAGCTGCCCGGCAAGGTCGCCGAGGGGCTGCTCACCCCGGAGGTCCTGGTCTGGACGGCGGGCATGGAGCAGTGGCAGGCCGCCCGCGAGATCGCCGCCCTGGCGCCGGTGCTGTCCATCGCGCCACCTCCGCTGCCGGTCCCTCCGACCACCCCGGCGCCCTCGGCGGCCGCTGCACCGGACCAGTCCGGCGCGCCGGGTCCTGACCCGGCGGCCGGGGCAGGCGCCGGTCAGCAGCCGACGCAGTAGGCACGAGGTGGAGGACGGCGAGACCCGCGTGAGCGAGGGCGTCGCGCCGACCGGCGTCCGCACGTTCGACTGCGTGCAGTGCGGCGCGCGGC
Organism: Kineosporiaceae bacterium; assembly: GCA_016794595.1. Lineage (GTDB taxonomy): Bacteria > Actinomycetota > Actinomycetes > Actinomycetales > Kineosporiaceae > JADJPO01. Next base: position 3,250 of record JAEUJN010000067.1, on the reverse strand, counting down.
TCGAGTACGCCCCCGGCGGGGGCGCCCTGCAGTGCCCCTACTGCGGCGCCGAGCAGCCCGTGGTGATGGTCGACGAGACCATCGACGAGCACGACTACGTGACGTGGCAGTCCTCACCGATCAAGCCCACCGGGCGCACGGGCGCTCACCTGCTGAGCTGCCCCCGGTGTGCTGCACAGCTCGAGACCGACGACCTGTCCACGCTCTGCCAGTTCTGCGGGGCGCCGATCGTCGTCGACGTCAATCCGGACGAGCAGATCGTGCCCGAGGGAGTGGTGCCGTTCACCATCGACCGGCGAGGGGCTCAGGACGCCGTCCGGGCCTGGGTCGGCTCGCGGCTGTTCGCCCCCAACCGGCTGAAGAAGGTGACGGCCACCGAGCAGCTGAAGGGCACCTACCTACCGCACTGGACCTTCGACGCCTCGACCAGCACCCGGTACTCGGGGCTGCGGGGGGAGCACTACTTCGAGACCCAGCAGGTCACGGTGATGGTCGACGGGCGGCCCCAACAGCAGACCCGGCAGGTCATGCGCACCCGATGGTGGCCGGCGTCCGGCGCCGTGGCCCGCGACTTCGACGACGTGGTGGTGGTCGCCTCCACCCGCCTGGAGCCCGACCAGATCGCCCGGTTGTCGCCCTGGTCGCTGGAGGGTGCCCGGCCCTACCAGCCCGAGTACCTGTCCGGGTACCAGGCCCTGCGCTACGACGTCCAGCCGGATCAGGGGCTCGAGGCGGCCAAGCAGCAGATGCGCACGGTGATCCTGGACGACTGCCGGCACGACATCGGCGGTGACGTCCAGCAGGTGCACTCGATGGACACCCGCTACGCCGAGCTGATGTTCAAGCTGATGCTGCTGCCGGTCTGGGTGGCCGCCTACCTCTACGGCGGCACGACCTATCAGGTCTTCGTGAATGCTCACACCGGCCAGGTGATCGGCGATCGCCCCTACAGCATCCCCAAGATCATCGCAGCGGTGGTGCTCGGGCTGATCGTGGTCGCGGTGCTGGTGTTCCTGTTCAGCCAGCAGCAGTCCACGGGGGTCACGATCGGCGGGCCGGGCGGCTCCGGCTGAACCGGTCAGCCGGACAGGACCTCCAGTGCCCCCTGCAGATCGGCCGGGTACGTGGTCGTGAACTCGACCCACTCGCCGGTGCCGGGGTGCTCGAAGGCCAGCCGGACGGCGTGCAGCCACTGCCGTTCGAGCCCGAGCCTGCGCGCCAGGACCGGGTCGGCGCCATAGGTCAGATCACCCACGCACGGGTGGCGCAGCGCGGAGAAGTGCACCCTGATCTGATGGGTGCGGCCGGTCTCGAGGTGTACCTCCAGCAGTGAGGCGGCCGGGAAGGCCTCGATCGCCTCGTAGTGCGTCACACTCGGTTTGCCCGAGGCCACCACCGCCCACCGGTGATCCTGGGTCGGGTGACGGCCGATCGGGGCATCGATGGTGCCCACCAACGGGTCCGGATGCCCTTGCACGAGCGCGTGGTAGATCTTCTCCACCGTCCGGTCACGGAACGCCTGCTTGAGGCGGCTGTAGGCGTGCTCGCTCTTGGTCACCACCATCAGGCCGCTCGTCCCGACGTCCAGACGGTGTACCACCCCTTGGCGTTCGGCTGCTCCCGACGTGGCGATGCGATACCCGGACGCCGCCAGGGCGCCGACCACGGTCGGCCCCTCCCAGCCGGGGCTGGGGTGCGCCGCCACCCCCACCGGTTTGTCGATCACGACGATGTCCTCGTCGTCGTGCACCACGATCATGCCCGAGACCGGGGTTGCCACCACCTCGGGCGCGGCCGGACGGGCATCGGGCAGGTCGACCTCGAGCCAGGCACCGGCCGACAGCCGGTCGGACTTGGCTGCCGGGCGGCCGTCCAGACCGACCGCGCCCGCGGCGGCCAGGTCGGCGGCCGCCGTCCGGGAGATGCCGAGCAGGCGAGCGAGGCCGGCATCGACCCGTTCCCCGGCGAGACCGTCCGGCACCGGCAGGGCACGCCGTTCACCCATCGGACGGCGTTCCCTCGCCGGCCGGGTCGGACCGGGACTCGCGGGGCACCTGGGAGGGCTCGTGTGCCCCCTGATCGATCGACGCCTCGCCGGATCGGTCGGTCGACGTCTCGGCCGGCTGGTCACCCGGGCGTCCCTCCATCGGGATGTTCAGCACCCCGAGCAGAGCGATCAGGATCGCCGAGGTGGTGATGCACGAGTCGGCCACGTTGAACACCGGGAAGTCGATCAGGGGAAACCGCAGGTACTCGACGAAGTCGACCACGTGACCGCGGGCGACACCGGGCTGGCGGAACAGCCGGTCGGTGAGATTGCCGAGCAGGCCACCCAGGAGCAGGCCGAGCGCGATCGCCCAGGGCAGGCTTCGCACCCGTCGCAGGGTGCGCAGGATGACCACCCCCACCACCACGGCGATGATGGTGAACACCCAGGTGGTGCCGGTGCCCAGGGAGAAGGCCGCCCCCGGGTTGCGGACGAGCCGGAACTGCAACCAGCCCTCGATCACGGTCACCGGGACGCCCGGTTCGAGCCGGTCGACGGCGATCACCTTGGTGACCTGGTCCAGGACGACGATCACCGCGGCCAGGGCGATCAGCAGGACGGGCAACCCTCGACGCGACTCCACGAGGGGCAAGCCTGCCATGTCCGGTGACCCCCCGCGTCCGGGCGCCGAGACCGCTAGCGATGCGCAGCGGACGTGCCGGCAGGTCAGCGACGCTCCTGCTCCTGCTCCTGCTTGCAGCTCAGGCAGAGCAGGGCCCGCGGGAAGGCCTGCATGCGCAGCTTGCCCACGGCCAGCCCACAGGACTCGCAGACCCCGTAGGTCCCGTCGGCGATGCGCTCCAGGGCACGCTCGGTCTGATCGAGAGCCTGGCGGGTGGTGGACAGCAGGGTCATGCCCTGCTCACGCTCGAAGGCCTTGGCGCCGGAGTCGGCCTGGTCGTCGCCGGCGCCGTCGCCGCTGTCTCGCAGCACGTCGGCGATGCCCTCCTCGATGGCGCGCAACTCCTCGGTGAGCCGGGCCACCTCGGCCCCCAGCTCGACGCGGACCTCGGCCAGCTCCTCAGGCGTCCACGGCGCCTCGTTGGCCCGCACCGCGAGTTCGGCGGCCACCGCTGCCTCGGCCCGCGAGGAAGCGGCCTTTGTGGGGGGTTTCGCGTTGGTCTTCGCGGGAGCCTTCGTCGAGGCCTTGGTCACGCCCCGGCCACCGGCTCTCGCGGACGCCCTCGCAGCCTTGGCCGCCTT
>JAEUJN010000062.1 GCA_016794595.1 Kineosporiaceae bacterium | reverse complement strand
CGCCCCCCGCCGGGCCCCGATGCGCCCGGGTCGCCCCCGCCACCCCCCCCCCGCCCCCCCCCCGGTCACACGCCCGTTGCGACCTGCCCAATGGGATTGACCACGGGGGGAGGGGGAGTGGAGGTGGGCGGCCGGCGTCATGGTCACCGGTGGTACCGTCGGCCACTGGACCGACCCCGGGGGTACGTCACGTGAGCGCATCGTGAGCGCCGGCAGCTTGCCGGGTCTGGACGCCGCCACTGCCCGGCGCGCCGTGCAGCCGATCAGCATGGACGACGCCCCGGACGGCGTCCTGCCCCGTTTCCGCGCCGTCCTGGCGGCCCAGCCGCACGAGATCGCCGTCGCCGACGCCGAACGCCACCTGACCTACCGCGGCCTCGCCGCCGAGGCCGCGGCCGTCCTGCGCGCGGTCCGCGGGGCCGGGACGGCAGGACGCCTGCCCGAGGGCGCGCCCATCGCCCTGCTCCACCCGCACGAGCCCGGCGCTGTGTCCTCGCTCCTGGGCATCCTCGCCTCCGGTCATCCGGTGGTCGTGCTCGACCCGCGTACCCCGCCCGCCAGGCTGCGGGTCTTCGTCGAACGCTCCGGCGCGGCCGCCTGCCTGGTGCACCCGGACACCGCGGAAGCCGGTGGCCTGATCGCCGACCAGCTGGTGCTGCCCGACCTGGACGGGGCCGCGCAGGACGACGCCGACCTGGCCGTCCTGTTCGAGAAGATCCCCGACCCGCAATCGCCTGCGGCACTGGCGTTCACGTCCGGATCGACCGGCCTGCCCAAGGTCGTGGTGAACAACCACCGGATGCTGGTGCGAGATGCGTGGACCAACTCGATCGACACCGGCTGTTACGGCGCGGACGACGTGGTCGCCCACACCCTCCCCCTGGCCTTCCACGCCGGCCTCATGGTGACCGTGGCCGGTCTGCTGGTCGGCTCACGGATGGAGTTGTACGACGTCCGCGGCGCCGGGATCGCCGGGCTGCCGGCGTGGTTGGCCCGGGTGGGGGCCACGGTGATGCACTCGAGCCCGGCCATCCTGCGGGCCTTCGTGGGCACTCGGCCCGATCCGGCGCTGCTGACCGCGCTGCGCTCGCTGACCATCGCCGGTGAGGCGGCGCACGGGCGGGACGTCGAGGCCGCCCGCGCGCTGTTGCCCGCGGGCTGCGTCGTCCGGAACCGCTACGGCTCCAGCGAGACCGGGCTGATCGCGGAGTACGCCGTGCCCGCCGATCACCCGCCACTGGAGGGTCCGCTGCCGGTCGGCCGGCCGGTCGGCGACACCCTGCTGCAGATCACGGCCGAGGACGGCAGCGAACTGCCGGACGGCGAGCCGGGGGTGCTCACGGTCACCACCGACTACCTGGCCTCGGGCTACTGGAACGACCCGGAGGCCACCGCGGCCGCGTTCAGCCTGAACCCGGACGGCCGGCGCACCTACCGCACCAGTGATGTCGGACGGTTCGACACCGGGCCCTCGGGCCGGGTGCTGCGCCTGCTCGGACGCCGCGACCACAGCGTGAAGATCCGCGGCTACCTGGTGGAGCCGGGCGAGGTGGACGCCGCTCTGTTCGCCCTGCCCGACGTCACCGAGGCGGTCACGGTGGCCGCCCTGCGCCCGGGGGCACCGACCGACTCTGATGCCAAACGCCTGGTGTCGTATGTGGTCTCGACCGCCGAACAGCCCAGCGCCGCCGAGGTGCGCAAGCGCCTGCGCGCGGTGCTGGCCGGCCACATGGTGCCCGAGGCAGTGGTGTTCCTCAAGGCGTTACCCCGCACCGACCGGGGCAAGCTGGACCGTTCGGCCCTGCCCGAGCCGCCGGCGATCGGCGGCCCGGAGACCTACGGTCCGATGAGCGATTGGGAGCAGGCGGTCGCCGACCTCTGGGCCGGCGCCCTCGAGCTGCCCTCGGTGGGCCCGGACGACGACTTCTTCGAACTCGGCGGGGATTCCCTTGCGGCCGAGGCCATCCTGTCCTCCACGATCGCCGACCTCGGCGTGCCGGCCGCCCAGGTGACGGCCACGGTGCTGACCGAGGCGCCCACGGTCCGCCAGTTCGCCGCCCGGGTGCAGCGCGCCCCGGACGCGCTCGGGGCGTTGTTGGTCCCGTTGCAGCGCACCGGGTCCCGTCCGCCCGTGTTCTTCATCGCCGGAGGCGGCGGCCTCGGCGTGGCGTTCGTGGCGGTGGCCCGCCGGCTCGGCGCCGACCAGCCCTCGTACGCGGTGCAGATGCACGGGATGGAGCGGCGCGGCGTCCCGGACTGGACCGTCGCCCGCGCGGCCAGGCGCAACCTCACCGTGATCAGAACGGTTCAGCCACGGGGCCCTTACGTACTCGCGGGCCACTCCTACGGTGGGCTGGTCGCGCTGGAGATGGCACACCAACTGCGCGCCGCCGGGGAGGAGGTCGCCCTGCTGGCGGTGCTCGACTCCTTTCCCCCCGAGCCGTCGATGCACCCGGCTCCCGAGCCGCGGTCGCTGGCCAGGCGCATCCGGGCCGGTCTCGGTCTGGCGGCCACCGGCTGGGCCACCCCGCCCGGGGGCGGGAACTACTGGCGCTTCTACGATCTGACCTCGTTCATCGGCCGGCACTACCGCACGAACCCCTACCCGGGGCGCGCGATGGTGGTGGTGGCCGACTCCCCCGAGAAGGTCCAGCGCTCGGCCTGGGCGAAGCACCTGACCGGCGAGTGGTCGCTGGTCGACGTCGGTGGGGACCACCTGTCGATGCTGCGCGAGCCACACGCCGCCGATGTCGCGGCCTGCCTGGTGCGCGCTCTGGAGCAGGTTCGCGAGGACGACGGTGGCGGCTGACGAGTCGGGTCTGGCCTGGGACCCCGAGTCCGGTTCGTGGACCATCGGGGGGACCATCGGGGGCTCCTCCCCCCGACCACCGGCACCGGCACCGGCACC
>JAEUJN010000051.1 GCA_016794595.1 Kineosporiaceae bacterium | reverse complement strand
TGGCTACAACGTGATGCACCCGATCGGCTGGGACTCCTTCGGGCTGCCGGCCGAGAACGCCGCGATCAAGCGTGGCGCCGACCCGCGGGCGTGGACCTACGAGAACATCGCGCAGCAGCTGGCCTCGATGCGCCGCTACGCTTGCTCGTTCGACTGGGACCGGATCCTGCACACCTCGGATCCGGAGTACTACCGCTGGAACCAGTGGATCTTCAACCGGATGCACGAGCGCGGTCTGGCCTACCGCAAGCCGAGCCTGGTCAACTGGTGCCCCAGCTGTCAGACCGTGCTGGCCAACGAGCAGGTGGTCGACGGCCTGTGCGAGCGCTGCGACAGCGTGGTCACCAAGAAGAAGCTGACCCAGTGGTACTTCAAGACCACCGACTACGCCGACCGGCTGCTGGACGACATGGCCCAGCTGGAGGGCAAGTGGCCCGGCAAGGTGCTGACCATGCAGCGCAACTGGATCGGGCGCTCCAACGGCGCCGACGTGGTGTTCGCGATCGAGGGCCGGGCAGAACCGGTCACGGTTTACACGACTCGACCTGACACGCTGTACGGGGCGACGTTCTTCGTCGTCGCGGCCGACTCCGACCTGGCCGCCGAGCTGGCGTCGGGTGCCGACGAGGCGACGCAGGCCGCGTTCGCCGACTACGTCGAGGCGGTCCGGCGGGTCAGCGAGATCGACCGGCTGGCAACGGATCGGCCGAAGACCGGGGTGTTCCTGAACCGGTACGCGGTCAACCCGGTGAACGACGAGCAGATACCCATCTACGCCGCCGACTACGTGCTGCCCGACTACGGCCACGGCGCGATCATGGCCGTGCCGGCGCACGACCAGCGGGACCTGGACTTCGCCAAGGTGTTCGGGCTGCCGGTGCAGGTCGTCGTCGACGTCCGGGGCGAGGACGGCGAGCCGCTGCCCGACCCCGGGGTCACCTTCGAGGCCACCGCCGGGGACGGCGTCCTGGTCAACTCCGGCCCGCTGGACGGGCTGCGCAAGGCCGAGGCGATCGCGCGGATCATCGAGATCCTGGGCGGCAAGGGTCTGGGGAAGGCGGCGACCAACTACCGGCTGCGGGACTGGCTGATCTCGCGGCAGCGGTACTGGGGCACGCCGATCCCGATCGTCTACTGCGACACCTGCGGCGAGGTCCGGGTGCCGGACAAGGCGCTGCCGGTCGAGCTGCCGCCGGCCGCCGGGCTGGACATGCAGCCCAAGGGCACCTCGCCGCTGGGCGGGGCGAGCGACTGGGTGCGGGTCGAGTGCCCGCAGTGCGGCGGCCCGGCCACCCGGGACACCGACACGATGGACACGTTCGTCGACTCGTCGTGGTACTTCCTGCGCTACACCAGCATCGGTCGCGACGACGTGCCGTTCGATGTCGCCGAGGTCGAGAAGTGGCTGCCGGTCGATCAGTACGTCGGCGGGGTCACGCACGCGATCCTGCACCTGCTGTACTCGCGCTTCGTCACCAAGGTGTTGTTCGACATGGGGATGGTCTCGTTCACCGAGCCCTTCACCCGACTGCTGAACCAGGGCATGGTCATCATGAACGGGTCCGCGATGAGCAAGTCGCGCGGGAACCTGGTGCGGCTGAGCGATCAGCTGGTCGAGCACGGCGTGGACGCCGTCCGGCTGACCCTGGTCTTCGCCGGACCCCCCGAGGACGACATCGACTGGGCCGACGTGTCGGCGTCCGGGTCGGCGCGCTTCCTGGCGCGTGCCTGGCGGCTGAGCGGCGACGTCACCTCGCCTGTGGGAGTGGAGGTCTCGGGCGGTGACCCGGCCTTGCGTGCCGCAACCCACCGCACGGTGCACGAGGTCGCCGGCCTGATCGAGTCCTTCCGGTTCAACGTCGCCGTGGCCCGGGTGATGGAGCTGGTCAACGCCGTCCGCAAGGTGATCGACAACCCGCGGCCGGACGGGACCGGTGGTGGCGGAGACCCGGCCGTCCGCGAGGCCACCGAGGCGGTCGCGATCATGCTGTCGCTGTTCGCGCCCTACACCGCCGAGGACATGTGGTCGCGGTTGGGGCTCGAGCCGTGCGTGTCCCTGGCCGGTTGGCCGGTGGTCGACGAGGCGCTGCTGGTCACCGAGACGGTGACCTGTGTCGTCCAGGTGGCCGGCAAGGTCCGCGACCGGATCGAGGTGCCTGCGGGGATCGGTGCCGACGAGCTGCGCGAGCTGGCGCTGGCCCGCCCGGCCGTTCAGAAGGCGTTGGGCGAGAAGGGAATCCGCACCGTGGTCGTGCGCCAGCCGCGGCTGGTCAACGTGGTCCCGGCCTGATCACCCGATCCGGCATGGCGCGGGTTCTCGTCGTCACCGACTCGACGTCCTACCTGCCGGACGGCGTGGCGCGCGACCACGGCCTGATCGTGGTGCCGCTGCAGGTGGTGCTCGACGGGCGGGCGCTGACCGAGGGGGTGGAGGTCACCAGTGCCGAGGTGGCCGCGGCGCTGTCGGCCGGGCGGCAGGTGACCACGTCGCGTCCCTCGCCGGCCCTGTTCGCAGCGACCTATCGGCAGGCCGCCGGATCGGCGGACGGTCCGGTCGACATCGTGTCCGTGCACCTGTCGGGTGATCTGTCGGGAACGGTGGATGCCGCGCGGACGGCGGCCCGCGAGGTGGCGACGGACGGCATCACCGTGCGGGTGGTGGACTCCCGCACCATTGCCCTGGGACTGGGGTTCGCCACCCTGGCAGCAGCGCGGGCCGCCGGCCGAGGCCAGTCGTCGGACCGGGTGGCCGAGGCGGCCGCGCGGTGCGCGCACAACACCGGCACCTGGTTGTACGTGGACACCCTGGAGTACCTGCGCCGGGGTGGCCGGATCGGCGCGGCCTCGGCGTTCCTGGGGTCGGCGTTGTCCGTGAAGCCGCTGCTGCACCTGGTCGACGGGCGGATCGAGCCGGTGGAACGGGTGCGAACCAGCTCCCGGGCGCTCGCCCGCCTCGAGCAGTTGGTGGCCACCGCGGTGGGCGAGCGCCGCGTGGACGTCGGGGTGCAGCACCTGGGGGCGGCGGCGCGGGCCGAGGAACTCGCCGCCCGGCTGGCCGCCCGGCTGACCCTGGCCTCGCTGGTGGTCAGCGAGGTCGGGACCGTGATCGGGGCGCACGCCGGACCGGGACTGGTGGGGGTGGTGGCGGCGCCGGCGGAGCAGGACGGCGGTCGCTGAGTGTTCGCACGGGACGCCCTCCGTCGGGGTCTCGCCTCGCACGGCTCGCGATGAGGCGCTCGGTGCGTCCACAGTCCGGTTCGGGTGTCACGTCGTCCACAGCAGGCGCGGTGAGCACCTCCCCCCGGCAGCGAGCTGCCTAGCGTCGCGGCCATGTCCGCACCTGCGCAGGATGCCCGGCACCGGCTGGCCTCCCTGACCCGCCAGGGCTGGGTGCCGCGTCCCGACCCCGTGACCGATCCCGATCCCGATCCCGACCGGCGTACCGATCCCGAGTCTCGGCTCGATCCCGGTTCTCGGCTCGATCCCGACCTGCATCCGGGGGCGTCCCCGGGACGCCGCGTGCCCGCCCGGGTGGTGACGGCGGCGCTGTCCGCCGGGGCGCTGGTGACCGCGGCGCTGCTGATCCGGGGCGTGCTCAGCGACGCCGGGGCGGCCGTCGAGGTGGTTCCCGTGGCCACTGGGGCACCGGTCATCTCGGCCGTGGGCACGCCACCGGTGGGGGGCCAGGCCACGGGGGCGCCTGCCGGTGGAGCGGCTGCCGGAGGAGTTCCCGGGGCGGCTGCCGGGGCAGCTGCCGGTTCCCGGGTCGTGGTGCACGTCGTGGGGCGCGTGCGGCGTCAGGGCGTGGTGACCCTGTCCCCGGGCGCGCGGGTGGCCGAGGCGATCGCCGCGGCCGGGGGCGCGGCGTCCGGGGCTGCGCCGAACCGGGTCAACCTGGCCCGTCCGCTGGTCGACGGTGAGCAGGTCGTCGTTCCCGGACCCCGGGACGCACTCACCCCGGCCGGTGTGACAGGCGCCGCCGGTGGCGGGACTGCAGCCCCCGGAGCTCCAGCCGGCCAGCTGGACCTCAACGCCGCGACCCAGACCCAGCTGGAGGAGCTGCCCGGCATCGGTCCGGTCACGGCGGCCGCGATCATCGCCTGGCGAAGCCGACACCAGCGCTTCAGCCGGGTCGAGGAGCTGGCGGAGGTCGACGGTATCGGGCCGAAGACCCTCGAGCGGCTGCGAACCCTGGTGCGGGTGTGACCGGGTGAGCGGGGAGCATCCGGGCCCCGATCTCCGCCTGGTGCCGCCGGCGCTCGCCTGCTGGGGCCTGGCCTGGTGGGCTGTCGTCCGGTCGGTGACGGCGGTCGCTCTCGCTGCCGCCGGCTGCGCCCTGGTGGCGGTGGCGGTCGCGGTGAGGGCACGGGTGACCCGGGCGGGCGGCCGGCGGTTGCCGACCCGCGGCAGGGCACTCGGTGTCGAGTCGTCGCAGCTCGTGCTCACCGCGGTGAGCGGCTCGGTGGTGCTGGTCGCGACCGCCGTGGGCACCGCCCTGAACACCGCGGGGGACTTCCCCGGGTGGGTTGCCCAGCGGGCTGTGATCGAGGTGCGCGGCACGGTGGCCGGCGACCCCCGGCTTGTGGCCTCCGAGCACGGTGAACGCTGGGCGGTGCGGGTGCGGGTGCGCCGGGCCGGGGCCCGCGATGCCGTCCAGCATGTTCACGCCCAGGTCGTCGTCCTCGGCGACGCCCGGTGGCGCTCGCTCAGTGTCGGCATGCCGATCCGCGCCGATGGACGGGCCGCGCCGACCTCCCCGGGGGACGACGCCGCGGCGCTGCTGGGGGCTCTCGGCGCGCCGGTTCCGGACGGCGAGGCTCGCTGGTGGTGGCGAGCCGCCGAGACCATTCGGGCCGCGCTGCGTCAGTGCCTGCACGGGTTGCCGGAGGAGCCGGCGGGCCTGTTGCCCTCGTTGGTCCTCGGGGACACCTCCACCCTCGCTCCGGGAGTGGAAGCAGACCTGAGAACCAGCGGCCTGACCCATCTGACGGCCGTCAGTGGCGCGAACGTGGCGATTCTCCTGGGCGCGGTCGTCGCCCTGACCAGCTGGTGCGGGCTGCGCCGGCGGTGGCGGGTTGCCTGCTGTGCGGTGACGATCGTCGGCTTCGTCATCCTGGCCCGTCCGGAGCCCAGTGTCCTGCGAGCAGCGGTGATGGGGGCCGTCGGCCTGGCCGGCCTGCTGACCGCCCGGCGCGGCCGGGGCGTCCCGATGCTCGGCTCGGCCGTGATCATCCTGCTGGTGGCCGATCCGCACCTGGCCCGTGGGATGGGGTTCGCGCTCTCGGTCGCCGCCACGGCCGCCCTGCTCCTGCTGGCACCGGTATGGGCCGACCGGCTCGGCCGCTGGCTTCCCCGGCCGGCCGCGCTGGCGCTGGCTGCGCCGGCGGCTGCCCAGGCGGCCTGCGCACCGTTGGTCGTGCTCCTGGACCCCGCTCTGAGCACGGTCGCCGTCCCGGCCAACCTGCTGGCCGAACCTGCGGTGATGCCGGCCACCGTGATCGGCGTGGTGGCCGCGCTGCTCGCGCCGGTGTGGCCGGCGGGCGCCCATGCCGTCGCTGCCGTCGGGTGCCTGAGCACCTGGTGGATCATCCGGGTCGCCGACGCCTTCTCCGCCCTGCCGGGTGCGAGCCTGCCCTGGATGACCAGCGCTCCCGCGGTGGTCGCGTCGCTCGCCCTGGCCGCGGTGACCATCGTGGTCGTCCTCGTGACGGTCAGAGTGCGCACCGCTTCGTCCGTTCGCCTGCTGGCGGGCGTCCTGGCCGTCGGCCTCGCCCTCCTGCTGCTCTGGCGGCCCTGGTGGCGCGACCTGGTCGGGCTGCGCGGTCCGGCACCTCCCGACCACTGGGCGGTCTCCCAGTGCGACGTCGGACAAGGGGATGCCCTGGCCGTGCGAACCGGTGCGCGCCGGGCCCTGGTGATCGACACCGGACCGGAGCCGCCGCTCATCGACCGGTGTCTGGAGCGGCTGCGCGTGGCCCGGGTCGACCTCGTGCTGCTCAGCCACCATCACGCCGACCACGTCGCCGGGCTCGAGGGGGTGATGCGCCACCGCAGCGTCGGCGCCGTGGTGACCGGGGCACTGGCCGAACCGCGAGCACAAGCAGGGCAGGTGCGGGCCACCGCGGCGCGTCACGGCGTCCCGGTCACCACTGCATCGGCCGACGTCGCCGGCGCCCTGGGCGCGGACGGCTGGCAGGTGAGCTGGTTCCTGGCCGTGCCACCGGTCCCTGGTGGCGCCTCGGGAGCGGGGGAGGACAGCGCGGTGAACGATGCCAGTCTGGTCGCCTTCGTCACCGTTCGGTCCCCCGACGGCGCCCGGCTGACGCTGGTGGCGCTCGGTGACCTGGAGACCGGTGGGCAGCAGTGGCTGGCCACGGCCCTGGACGGCGACCTCGGTCGCTCTCTCGGGGCCACGATGCCCCGTTCCGGACCGGTGGACCTGGTGAAGGTGTCCCACCACGGCTCGGCCAAGCAGGACCCCGAGCTCTACCGGCGACTGGCTCCCCGGATCGCGGTGATCGGGGTCGGCGCGGACAACGACCACGGTCATCCGACGTCGCGCGCCCTGGTCCTGCTGGATCGCTTGGGCGCCAGGGTCTTCCGTAGCGATCTGGATCACCAGGTGACGGTGAGCGCGCGGCCGGCGAACCCGGGCGCAGCGGGGGGGTTCTCGGTCCTGACCGTCACCCGCGGCTGATCGTGACGACAACGCCGGCGTGTGATGTACTGCGGTGCCGCAGCCCCCTGTGGCGTGGCCACCTGGGTCCGGGACGGCGCGAAGGACGACCATGAAGATCACCCAACAGTTCGAGGTCCACCGGCCGGTGCAGACGGTCTGGGACTTCTTCCAGGACATCCCCGAGGTCGCTCAGTGTCTGCCGGGGGCCGAACTGCTCTCCGACGACGGCAACGGCGCCTACACCGGTCGAGTGGCCGTCAAGCTCGGTCCGATGTCGGCCACGTTCGACGGGTCGGCCGCGGTCACCACCGACGCGCAGGCCCGGACCGGCTTGATCGACGGCAAGGGGGAGGACCGGCGGGGCAAGAGCCGCGGGGCGGTCAAGGTCACCTATGCCCTGGCTCCCACGGCCGACGGGTCCGGGACCACCGTCTCTGTCGACGCGGACGTCACCCTGACCGGGGCCGCGGCCCAGTTCGGCCGGGGTGGCCTGATCACCGAGATGTCCAACCGGCTGATCGGGGAGTTCGTCCAGTGCTGCGAGGGCAAGCTGGCGGCGACCACGGTCGAGGAACGCGCCGAGATCCACGCGGCCCAGGTCAACCCGGTGAGCCTGTTCTTCGCCAGCCTGCTTGCCTGGATCAAGAAGCTGTTCGGTGGCCGCTCGTAGCAGGCCCGCCACGAGCGGTGGACCGAGACGCGCGGCGCGTGCCACTGTCGCGCCGTCCGACCTGACCGCGGCCCCTGTCGTCCTGATCACCGGCGGGGAGGACCTGCTCGCCGAGCGGGCCGTCGCGGCGCTGACCGCCTCTGCCCGGACGATCGACCCCGAGCTCACCGTGGAACGGCTCGACGCCGGTCAGGCCTACGAGCCCGGGCGGCTGAGCCAGCTGGCCAGCCCCTCGCTCTTCGGCGGGGGAACCCTGATCGTGGCCACCGGCGTGGAAGCTGCCTGCGACGCCTTCGTGGCCGACGCCTCCGCCCACCTGGCGGCAGCCGCCATGGACGGCGTCTGGCTGGCCCTGCGCCATGCCGGGGGGAACCGCGCCCGCCCCTTGCTGGAGGCCGCCCGCGCCGCCGGTGCGCCCGAGGCGGCCTGCCTGCCGATCACCAAGGACGAGGAGAAGGTCGACTTCGCCGTCGGCGAGTTCGCCCGGCTGGGACGGCGGGCCTCGCCGCAGGCGGTCCGCGCCCTGGTCGACGCCGTGGGCAGCGATCTGCGCGAACTGGCCGCCGCCTGTCACCAACTCGCCGTGGACACTCCCGACCACGCCGCCGACGGGTCACCGATCCGGATCGAGGCCGACGTGGTCGAGCAGTGGTTCGGCGGCCGGGTGGAGGTCACCGGGTTCCGGGTCGCTGATGCCGCCGTCGCCGGTCGCCCCGACCAGGCGCTGTCCCTGCTGCGCCACGCCCTGGCCACCGGGGCTGACCCGGTGCCGCTGGTTGCCGCGTTGGCGGCCAAGGTGCGTGCCATGGCCAAGGTGTCGGCAGCCGGCCGGGGACGCTCGGCCGAGCTGGCATCAGCCCTGAGCCTGGCCCCCTGGCAGGTCGACCGGGCGCGGCGAGAGCTGTCGGGCTGGAGCGAGGCGGGCCTGGCGACCGCGGTGATCGCCCTGGCCGAGGCCGACACAGCGGTCAAGGGTGGGGGACGCGACCCCGTGTACGCGGTCGAGCGGGCAGTGCTGATCATCGCCAACGCCCGCCGGACCTGAGGGCCACCCTGGGTCGAGCGACCCGGCAAACCTCGAGCGCCGGGGTGGATGCCCCGGCGCTCTGGGTCGAACGGCAGATCGGGTGGTTCAGAGGGTGGCGGCCTTCTTGGCCATCGCCGATTTGCGGTTGGCTGCCTGGTTCCTGTGGATGACGCCCTTGCTGGCGGCCTTGTCCAGCTTGCGGCTCGCCGTGGCGAGGGCCGTGCCCGCGGCGGCAGCGTCCCCGGCAGCGGCGGCCTCACGGAAGGCGCGCACGGCGGTCTTGAGTTCGGACTTGACCGCCTTGTTGCGCAGGCGCCGCTTCTCGTTGGTCTCGATGCGCTTGATCTGGGACTTGATGTTGGCCACGTGTCGTCTCTCTGCTGCGGGGTGGGTGCTCGGCTGACGGACTGCGGCTCACGGCCATCGCTGGGGTGTGCCGGCAGCTCCGCGGACCGACCACCCAGGTTACCAGCCGTCACGCAGTGCCCTGGTCACCTGCTCGAACAGGCCCCGGTCCAGGGCGGCGCCCTCCCGCCGGACGGCGCCGGGGTCCAGGCGTAACACCCGGTCGAGCCGTACCTCGCTGGGCCGCCCCCGGGAATCCCAGGCGCCGCTACCGACGTCCATCCAGACCCGCCCGGCCCGGTCGGTGCGCACGTCGACCACCTGGTCGTGGTCGTGATCTGTGCTGGTCATCATCAGGGCGAGCAGCCACGGTCCGTCACGGCCCAGGACCAGCACCGGGCGGTCCTTGCCCCGGCGCGGGTCATCCTCGTAGGGCACCCAGGCCCACACCACCTCGCCGCCGTCGGCCTCGCCGTCCGGGCGGGGGGCGTAGACCGGGCGCAGGGCCCTCGGATCCCCGGCGTAGTCGCCTGGCTGGTGCCGCCTGGGCAGCAGCCGGCCGGCCCACCGGACGAGCGATCGACCGAGCTCGCCGGACGTGGCACGGGGCAGGATCACCCCTCGATGCTGACACAACCGCTCGGCTCGCCGGCGGTTCACCCGGGGGCACGACTCGTGTCCGACACATGTCCGTAACAGCCCGCTCATACCGTTCCCGATATGGCTGAACTGTTCGAGGGCTACGGCCACGTCCCTGCCAAGGCCCGCGCCGTGGCGCCCCGTGCCTGGGACGAGATGCTGTCGGTCACCTCACGGCCGCGAAAGCCGTACCGCGCCGTCCATGCCACGCTGCGTTCCCTGGACAGCGGCGACCTGGTGGAGCGGGCGGACGCGCTGGCCCGGACCTACCTCGACCAGGGCGTCACCTTTGACTTCGCCGGCGAGGAGCGACCCTTCCCGCTGGACGTCGTCCCGCGGGTGATCTCCGCGGAGGAGTGGCAGACCGTCGAGACCGGGGTGGCGCAACGAGTGCGCGTCCTGGAGGCGTTCCTGGCCGACGTCTACGGTCCTCGGGAGGTGATCAAGGCCAAGATCATCCCCTGGCGGGTGATCGCCTCTGCCTCCGGCTTCCACCGCCTCGCCGCGGGGCTGCGCCCGGCGAACGGGGTTCGCATCCACGTGGCCGGGATCGACCTGATCCGGGACCAGGACGGCGCCTTCCGGGTGCTCGAGGACAACGTGCGGGTTCCCTCCGGGGTGAGCTACGTGATGGCGAACCGGCGCGTGATGGCGACGGTGTTCCCGGAGTCCTTCGCCACCCATCGCATCCGCCCGGTCGACGAGTACCCGAACCGGCTGCTGGCAGCGCTGCGCGCTGCGGCGCCCGACAAGTCCCGCGAGCCGACGGTCGTCGTCCTGACCCCGGGCATCTACAACAGCGCCTACTTCGAGCACACCCTGCTCGCCCGCACGATGGGGGTGGAGCTGGTCGAGGGGAGAGACCTGTACTGCTCCGGCGGACGGGTCTTCATGCGCACCACCGACGGCCAGCAGCAGGTCGACGTGATCTACCGCCGGGTGGACGACGACTTCCTCGACCCGGTGCAGTTCCGCGCCGACTCGATGCTGGGCACCCCGGGACTGGTCAACGCGGTGCGGGCCGGCAACGTGGCGGTGGCCAACGCGATCGGCAACGGCGTGGCCGACGACAAGCTCATCTACACCTATGTGCCCGACCTCTGCCGCTTCTACCTGGGTGAGGAGGTCATCCTGCCCAACGTGCAGACCTACCGGCTGTCCGAGCCGGCCGACCTGGCCGAGGTGCTCGGGCGCCTGGACGAACTGGTGCTCAAGCCGGTCGACGGTGCGGGAGGCAAGGGGCTGGTGATCGGGCCGGACGCCACCCGCGAGCAGCTGGCCACCCTGCGAGCCCAGATCGAGCACGACCCGCGGGGCTGGATCGCCCAGCCGGTGGTGCAACTGTCCACCGTGCCCACCCTGATCGACGGTGTCCTGCGCCCGCGGCACGTCGACCTGCGCCCGTTCGCGGTGAACGACGGCCGGTCGGTGTGGGTCCTGCCGGGGGGCCTGACCCGGGTGGCCCTGCCCGAGGGGCAGCTGGTCGTCAACAGCAGTCAGGGCGGTGGGTCCAAGGACACCTGGGTGCTCTCCGGCGCGCGGGCCGTGGTGGCGCGCAGACCCTCGACCACGCCGTATCGGATCGTCGCCCTGCCGCACCCCGACCCCGGGCCGCAGGACGACGGAGCGGGTCTGCAGCAACAACAACAGCAACAGCAGCAACAACAGGAACACCGAGAGGAACACCAGCTGAGGGGTGAACCGTCGTGCTGAGCCGGATCGCCGAGTCGCTGTTCTGGATCGGGCGCTATCTCGAGCGGGCCGACGACACCGCGCGGATTCTCGACGTCCACCTGCAGATGCTGCTCGAGGACCCTGCGCTGCCCGAGGTCGAGGCCTGCCGCGGACTGCTGGCCGTCATGGGACTGGAGCCGGCGGCGGACGAGCAGGTGGACCGCACGGTGGTGCTCGACCGCCTGGCCTACGACGGGCTCTACCCGAGCGCGATCGTCGGGTCGCTGACCGCCGCCCGGGAGAACGCCCGCCGGGCCCGGGAGACCATCTCGACCGACCTGTGGCAGGCGGTCAACACCACCTTCATCGGGCTGGACCGGGTGCGGTTGCAGGCCACGACCGCGCACGACTTCCTGGCCTACGTCCGAGAACGGACGTCCCTGGTCGCCGGCATCGCCGAGGAGACCATGAGCCGGGACGACGCGTGGCGCTTCCTGATCCTGGGTCGCAACCTCGAACGGGCCGACATGACCGCGAGGCTGGTCGCCACGTCCACGATCTCGGCCGCGGTGCCGAGCTGGACGGCGCTGCTGCGCTCGTGCGGCGCCTACGAGAGCTACCTGCGCACCTATCGCGGCGTGGCCACCGATGCCCGGGCGGCGGAGTTCCTGTTGCTGGACCGGTTGTTCCCGCGCTCGGTGATCCACGCGCTGATGGCTGCCGAGCAGGTCCTGGAGGAGCTGGCCCCGCCGCTGGAACGGGTCGGGATCGCCGACCAGAGCCGGCGCCTGCTGGGCCGGATCCGGACCAGCCTGGAGTACCGGGCGCTGGAGGAGGTGCTGGCCGACGTCCCGGGGGAGATGGGCCGCGTGCAGCGGGCGGTCTCGGCCGCCAGTGACGGGGTCGCCCGGCGGTACTTCCCACGATCGATCACCACGGCCTGGGTGGAGGACGCATCATGACCATTCCGGTGCACGCGATGACGATGAACCCGGGGCCGGCGGCCCAGCGCCTGCTGATCGTGCACACCACCGGGTACCGCTACGAGGGTCCGGTGACCGCCTCGTACAACGAGGCCCGGATGACCCCGCTGACCACCTCGCGTCAGGCCCTGCTGGACGAGCAGGTCGACGTCTCCCCGGTGACCTGGAAACACCGCTACACCGACTACTGGGGAAGCCAGGTGACCGCGTTCGACGTGCTGGTGCCGCACACCGAGATGAGTGTGGTCAGCTCGGCGACGGTCGAGGTCTTCGATCAGCCCGAGCCGGTGGCGCCGACGATCGGGTGGGACGCCCTGCACGACGACTCGGTCACTGACGAGCATCACGAGTTCCTGGTCCAGACCCCGCTGACCGAACCGCCGGAGGAGGTGGTCGACCTGGCCCGCGGCGCGGCCTCCGGGCTCGACCCCGCCCAGGCGGCGCGAGCGGTGCTGGAGGCGCTGATCCAGCCGATGGAGTACGCCGGTGGCTTCACCTCGGTGCGCACCCCGGCGAGCGAGGTCTGGGCGGCCCGGCGCGGGGTGTGCCAGGACTTCGCCCACCTCGGGCTGGGCGCCTTGCGGGCCCTGGGCATACCGGCTCGTTATGTCTCCGGTTATCTGCATCCAGAGCCGGACGCCGGCCTGGGGGACACGGTCGAGGCCGAGAGTCACGCCTGGCTGGAGTGGTGGTCGGGCCGGTGGGAGGCCTATGACCCGACCCATGCCGGCACCGTCTCCACCGACCACGTGCTGGTGGCCCGCGGCCGGGATTACGCCGATGTGCCCCCGCTGAAGGGGGTCTACGCGGGGTCTCCGGCCTCGACGCTCTTCGTCGCCGTCGAGGTGACCCGGCTGCGGTGACCGATCAATGGGCAGACCCTGATCGCTGAGTGGTCACCCAAGCCTCTGGCCCCGGTCGCGGAAGGCTGGTAGAAAGCGGCCCAGCGGCCGCTGGACCAGCCGCCGGAGCGAGGAGGCGCCATGGGCGTGGCCACCGCTGATGCGGTCGTGATCGGTGCCGGGGTGATCGGCAGCGCGGTGGCCCACGCACTGGCCGTGAGCGGCCGGTCGGTGATCGTGGTGGAGCGGAACGGGGCGCCCGGCCAGGGCTCGACCAGTGCCTCCTCGGCGATCATCCGGTTCAACTACTCCACCTTTGCGGGCGTGGCCACTGCCTGGGAGGCGCATCACGACTGGCTGAACTGGGCTGACGTGCTCGAGGCGCCGGACGCCGACCGGACCGCGGGGCGCGGCACCCTCGCCACGTTCGTGCGCACCGGCTCGCTCTGCCTGGACTGCCCGACCCACGACCCGGGCAAGGTGCTCGCCCTGTTCGACCAGGTCGGCGTGCCGTACGAGATCTGGGACGCCGCGACCATCCGCGCCCGGGTGCCGGCCATCGACCCGGCGCGGTACTATCCGCCCAAACCCGTTGACAGTGAGGCGTTCTGGGCCGATCCGGAGGGTGAGCTCGGTGGCTATCACACCCCCGATGCGGGGTTCGTGGACGATCCGGGGCTGGCCGCGCAGAACCTGGCCGCAGCCGCCCGACGCCGCGGGGCGAGCTTCCGGTTCCACACCACTCTGACCGCGATCACCACCAGCGGTGGGCGCGTGAGTGGGGTCGACGTGGTCTGCGGCGGGGTGGCCGAGCACCTCTCCGCCCCGGTCGTGGTCAACGTCGCCGGTCCGGCCTCGGGGCGGGTCAACGCCCTGGCCGGGGTGGGGGAGGACTTCGCCGTCTCGACCCGGCCGATGCGGGCCGAGGTGAACACCGTGCCGGCGCCGTCCGGGTACAACGGCCCCGAACCGGGCCCGCTCGTGGCCGACCTCGACCTGGGTACCTACTTCCGCGGCACGCTGGGCGGCGAACTGCTGGTCGGCGGCGCCGAACCCGCCTGCGACCCGCTGCACTGGCTGGACGATCCTGATGTGTACGAGCCCGGCCCGACCGCCGAGCTCTACACCGCCCAGCTCTACCGCGCCGCCCGCCGATTGCCCGACCTGACCGTGCCGAACCGGCCGGTCGGCATCGGCGCCGTCTACGACGTCGCCGACGACTGGATCCCGATCTACGACCGGACGGCGCTGCCCGGGTTCTACGTCGCCATCGGCACCAGCGGCAACCAGTTCAAGAACGCCCCGCTCGCCGGGCGCTACCTGGCGGCGATCGTCGATTCCTGTGAGAGCGGTCGGGATCACGACACCACGCCGGTCCGGTTCGCGCTGCCGCACAGCGGCCACGAGGTCGACCTGTCGGCGTTCAGCCGTCGCCGGAGCCTGCACGCGGGCAGCAGCTTCACCGTCATGGGCTGACCCGGAGCGGCTGAGTTCACTCGATCGAGCGAAGGAGACGGTCATCGACACCCACTACCGGGCCGTGGTCATCGGCGGCGGCGTCGTCGGGGTCAGCGTGCTCTACCACCTGGCCAAGCTGGGGTGGACCGACGTCGCCCTGATCGAGCGCTCCGAGCTCACCGCCGGCTCGACCTGGCACGCGGCGGCCGGCTTTCACGCCCTGAACGCCGATCCCAATGTCGCTGCGCTGCAGGCGTACACGATCAATCTGTACTCCGAGCTGGAGGCCGAGACCGGCCGCTCGTGCGGCCTGCACCTGCCCGGCGGGGTGAGCATCGCCAGCACCCCGGAGCGGTGGGAGTGGCTGCAGGCGCAGTGGGCGATCTACCAGACCATCGGCATCGAGACCGTCCGGCTGATCACCCCCGAGGAGGTGCACGACCTCTGCCCGGTGATCGACCCGGCGGGCATCCTCGGCGCGATGTACGACAGCATCGAGGGCCACCTCGACGCCTCGGGCACCACCCACGCCTACGCCGCCGCGGCCAAGCAGCGCGGGGCGACCATCGTGCTGCACAACCGGGTGCTCGAACTGCGACCGATCCCGACGGCGTCCTCGCCGTCCGGTGGCGGCTGGAAGGTGGTCACCGAGCAGGGAACGATCACCTGCGACCACGTGGTCAACGCCGCGGGGCTGTGGGCCAAGCAGGTCGGCCGGATGGCCGGGATCGACCTGCCGGTGACCCCGATGGAGCACCACTACCTGGTCACCGACGCCCTGCCCGAGGTGGCAGCCCTCGACCGCGAGCTGCCGATGATGATGGACCTGGAGGGCTTCACCTATGCCCGCCAGGAGGGCCAGGGCATGCTGCTCGGGGTCTACGAACTCGACCCCCGGCACTGGAACACCGACGGCGTCTCGTGGGACTACGGACTCGAGCTGATCCCACCGGACGTCGAGCGGATCGCCCCGCAGCTCGAGGTCGGCTTCGCCCGCTACCCCTGCCTGGACGGCGCCGGCATCAGGACCTGGGTCAACGGCGCCTTCACCTTCACCCCCGACGGCAACCCGCTGGTCGGTCCGGTGCGCGGGCTGCCCGGGTACTGGACGGCGTGTGGGGTGATGGCGGGCTTCAGCCAGGGCGGCGGCGTCGGCCTGGCCCTGGCCGAGTGGATGGTGCACGGCGAGCCGGGCCGCGACGTCTTCGGCATGGACGTCGCCCGGTACGGCGACTTCGCCTCGGCCCGTGG
>JAEUJN010000042.1 GCA_016794595.1 Kineosporiaceae bacterium | reverse complement strand
CTGCAGGAACGGTTCACCTTCCTGAGCAAGCTGCCGAACTCGCCGACCCGGTTCTTCGAGGGGTCATCGACGGTGGACGGCGACGTCAAGCGGCTGCTCCTGGACCGGTCGAACTACTACGCGACCACCAGCGGTCACGGTGGCTGCCGCGGCTGCGGGGAGCTGACCGCGCTGCGCCTGGTGATGTCGGTCAGCCATGCCCTCGGTGCCGACCGGCGTCGAGCCCACCTGCGCGAACTCGACGAGTTGCTGGATCGGCTGCAGGCCAAGCGCGAGAGCCTGGACGGCGCCGATCCCGAGCGCGTGGAGCGCCTGACGACGATCATCTCCACGCTGGAGAAGCGGCTCTATCTCTACGAGGCCGGTCCGACCGGCAACGGGCCGGCGTCCACGGTGATCGCCAACTCGACCGGGTGCA
Organism: Kineosporiaceae bacterium; assembly: GCA_016794595.1. GTDB lineage: Bacteria > Actinomycetota > Actinomycetes > Actinomycetales > Kineosporiaceae > JADJPO01. The sequence continues at coordinate 58,605 of JAEUJN010000042.1, read as the reverse complement.
GCAGCGTGTACGCCTCGACGATGCCGTTCAACTCCTACACCGACCCGTGGGTCAACAGCCTGTTCCAGGATGCCCAGCCGCTGGCGAAGGGGCTGTTCGAGGGCTTCTCGGCCCAGCTCGTGCCCGACGTGCGGATGCTCCGCCTGGCACGCCTGGAACTCGAGGACGCCTACGACCCGTGCGAGCACGACCGCGACCTGCGGATGCTCTCTTGGGAGGCGTTCACGCCCGCCGAGCTGGGGCTGTTGCCGACCGTGATGACCGTCGGCGGGGACGGCGCGAACTACGACATCGGCTTCGGTGCCCTGTCACGGATCCTGGCCAGCGACACCCCGCTCAAGGTCATGGTGCTGAACTCCGGCGTCTACTCCAACACCGGGGGGCAGGCCTCGACGGCGAGCTTCTCCGGGCAGGACTCCGACCTCGCCCGGTTCGGGTCCGCCGCCACCGGCAAGCACGAGCAGCGCAAGGAACTCGGCCTGCTGGCCTCGTTCCACCCGCACGTGTACGCCTGCTCGACGAGCACGGCGTTCCAGGCGCACTTCCTGCGCTGCGCCATCGAGATGCTCAACTACACGACCGGCCCGGCGGTGATGGACGCCTACACGCCGTGCGGCTCCGAGCACGGCGTCTCCGAGGCGGCCTCCAACGCGCGGACCCGGCTGGCCGTGGAGAGCCGGATGAACCCCCTGTTCGTGCACGACCCGCGACGCGGAACCTCGCTGGAGGAGTCCTTCTCGATCGAGGGCAACCCCGACCCGGACCAGGACTGGACCTCCACCACGCTGCAGTACCTGGACGAGGACGGCACGGTTCAACTGCTGACGCATCCGCTCACCCCGGCCGAGTTCGCGCTGGGTGAGACCCGGTTCCGCAAGCAGTTCCGGACGGTGCCGGCCGACCTGGAGGAGGTCGCCGTCCCGATTCACGCCTACATCGATCTGCCCCCGGCGCAACGCGCGGCCACGGTCCCGTTCATCTATGCCACGGACGAGGACCGGCACCTGACGAAGGTGGCCTGCTCGGCCTCGATGGTCGCCCTGGTCGAGGAACGCCGCCGGTACTGGCAGACCCTGCAGTTTCTCTCCGGTCAGCACGAGCGCGTCCTGACCGCCTCGCACACGGCCGAACTCCAGGCGCTGCGAGCCCGTTACGAGGAGGCGACGCAGCTGCGCGAGGCCTCGCTGGACGAGATCGCGCGGGCCATGACGGAACTCGCCTCCTCGACGTCCGCGCCGTCCGGCCTGTCCATCCCGCTCGGCCTCTCCGGCGGAGCGGGTTCGGCGGCGGCCACGGCGGCACCCGCCGCGACGTCAACCGCGGTGGGGGTGGCCACCGGACCGGTGTACCTCGATCCCGCGGACGAGCCCAAGTGCAACGACTGCGGCACCTGCTATCAGGAGCTGCCACAGTTCTTCACCAAGGCCACGGTGGTCATCGACGGCGAGGCCCGGACGGTGGCCCGGATGATCCCCGGCGCGGCCGAGTCGGTGGAGGTCACCCCCGAGATCAGCAAGCGGATCGACCGGGTGCGGGCCACGTGCGATGCGGAGATCATCCGATGAGCCCCGAGTCCGGGCGACCGGCGGATGCTGCCTCGTCCAGCCTCGATCCGCGGGACCTGCAACGCTACCTCGACGCCCGCAGCACGCTCGAGGCCAGCCGGGCGCAGGTCGAGGTGCTCGAACACTCGGCGCCGGTCGAGACGTTCAACCGCCAGCTCGACCTGCTGAAACGGCGACTGCTCAGCGAACCGCGGGCGTTCCGGGAGATGTTCATCTCGGACGGCATGCAGGCCGTCGCGTTCGAGTTCCGCCAGCCGGAGCTGGGCGACGAGTTCGTGCGGACGCTGTGGGCGACCCTGCTGCGTGGGGACGACGCCGCCAAGGTGATCATGCGGTTCATCTGGGGCCTGAACCTGGGCATGAAGCGCAAGTTCATCCGCGGCATCGACCGGGTGCTCGGGGAGCGTTACCCGATGCTGGACGGGCTGTCGCGGGACTGGCCGGCGGGCAACAGCATCCCGCCCTACATCCGTGAGGCCGAGCCCCGATCACACGATTTCGGCCTGGTCAACCAGGGCTACCTGGGCTACCTGTCGATCGGCTACTCGGCAGCCGAGGTGGACCTGTTCGTCTGGCTGGAGGCGTTGCGCGACAAGCAGTGTGAGGAGAAGCCCTGCGAGATCGGCATCTTCCTGAAGGGCAAGAAGGAGCCCAAGGGCGGCTGCCCGGTCAAGATCCACATTCCCCGGGTGCTGGAACTGGTCGGCACCGGGCACTTCCGCGAGGCCATGGAGCTGATCGAGTCGGCCAACCCGCTGCCGGACGTCACCGGCCGGGTCTGCCCGCAGGAGTTGCAGTGCCAGGGCGTGTGCATCCAGAACAAGATGCCGATCGCGATCGGCCAGCTGGAGTGGTTCCTGCCGGAGCGCGAGAAGCTGGTCAACCCCGGGGGGACGGCGGCCCGGTTCGCCGGCCGACGTGACCCCTGGGACGCCGCCGCCAAGCCGCCGGTGGCGATCGTCGGGTCCGGACCGTCCGGCTTGATCAACGCCTACCTGCTCGGCGCAGAGGGCTTCCCGGTCACGGTGTTCGAGGCGTTCCACGCCCTGGGCGGCGTGCTGCGCTACGGCATCCCGGAGTTCCGGCTGCCGAACGACCTGATCGACGACGTGGTCGGGAAGATCAAGCTGCTGGGCGGCAAGTTCGTGCCGAACTTCGTGGTGGGCAAGACGGCCTCGCTGGAGGAGCTGAGGGAGGCCGGCTTCTGGAAGATCTTCGTCGGATCCGGCGCCGGGCTGCCGCGGTTCATGAACGTGCCGGGTGAGCACCTGCTGAACGTCATGTCGGCCAACGAGTTCCTCACCCGGGTGAACCTGATGCAGGGTCTGCGCTCGGACTACGAGACCCCACTGCCCGACGTCGAGGGCCGGCAGATCCTGGTGATCGGCGGCGGCAACACCGCGATGGACGCCGCGCGGACCGCTCGTCGCCTGGGTGGCAACGTCACCATCGTCTACCGCCGCACGCAGAAGGAGATGCCGGCGCGGGTCGAGGAGCTGCACCACGCGCTCGAGGAGGACATCGCGCTCGCAGTGCTGCGCTCGCCGCGGGAGTTCATCGGCGATCCGCAGACCAACTTCGTCACCGAGGCCGTGCTGGACGTGATGGAACTCGGCGCACCGGATGCCTCCGGCCGGCGCAGCCCCGGGGTCACCGGTCGCACCGAGACCGTGCCCGCCGATCTGGTGATCATGGCACTCGGCAACTCGGCCAACCCGATCATCAAGGACTCCGAGCCGCGCCTGCACACCTCCAAGTGGGGCACCATCGACCTGGACCACGACGGGTCGCAGGAGACCACGCTGCCCGGGGTGTACACCGGCGGGGATGCGGCCCGCGGTGGCTCGACCGCGATCCGTGCGGCCGGCGACGGGCAGGCCGCTGCGAGGGAGATCCTCGGCTCGATGGACCTCGCCCCGAACGTGGTGACCGACATGGTCTCCCGGGCCCGCGAGTACTCCGACGTCGCGGCCGCTGCCCAGCGGATCGTGCACAAGGCCGAACTGTCCGACGGGATCGAGGAGTTCATCGTCCACTCACCCCTGATCGCCCATGCCGCCCAGGCCGGGCAGTTCGTCCGCGTACTGCCCTGGGAGCACGGCGAGCTGATCCCGCTGACCCTGGCCGACTGGGACACCGACGCCGGCACCATCTGCCTCGTCGTCCAGGGGGTGGGCACCAGCAGCATCGAGATCAACCAGATGGAGGTGGGGCACTCCTTCTCCGGGATCGCCGGGCCGCTCGGCCGGCCGAGTGAGGTTCACCGCTACGAGCCGGGAACGACCGTGGTGTTCACCGCGGGCGGTCTCGGGTTGCCGCCGGTGTACCCGATCATGCGCGAGCACCTGCGCATCGGGAACCACGTCACGCTGATCTCCGGGTTCCGCAGCGGCGACCTGATGTTCTGGACCGGTCCCGACGAGCGGGTGGGCCGGCTCCAGGCCGAGTTCGGCGATCAGCTCGACGTGATCATCACGACCAACGACGGCTCGTACGGCGTGCCCGGGTTCGTCACCGGGCCACTCGAGCAGCTGCTCGAGGCGAACCAGCGCGGCGAGGGCCGCACGGTCGCCGAGGTGATCACCATCGGCCCGCCGCTGATGATGCGCGCGGTGAGCGACCTGAGCCGGCGATTCGGCACGCCGTGCGTGGCGAGCCTGAACTCGATCATGGTGGACGCCACCGGGATGTGCGGGGCCTGCATGGTGCCGGTCGTGATCGACGGCAAGATGGTCCGCAAGCACGCCTGCATCGACGGCCCGGAGATCGACGCGCACATCATCGACTGGGACAAGTTCCTGCCCCGGTTCGGTCAGTTCCGAGCCCAGGAGCAGCGCAGCCGGGAGCAGCACGGACTCGTGTGATCAGCTCCCGGCGCTCGGCTCCCGAGGGGCTAGAAGCCCTCGGCCCGGCGTTCCTCGGCCAGCAACAGGTCGAAGTCCTCCTGGTAGCGCTCGGCGAGCCGGTCGAGCGCTCGCACCCGCGCCCGCCGGGCGCGCACCTCGGGATCCCCCTTGCCGCGCAGGTCCCGGGACGGGGTTCCCAGCAACACCCCGACGCCCGACGCCGCGGTCGACGACACCCGGGTCGTGGTCACTGCGGACGCACGGGTCGTCGACCGCGCACTCCCCGCAGTGACCGGCGCGAGGCAGCTGCCACAGCTGGGCTCGGCACCCGTGAAATCGTCGACCGGCTTGACCTTGCGGCACCTGTCGCACCGCCGCCACATCTCAGCCACTACCTGCAACACCATCCTTGTCGCGCCCGGTCGAACGGGTCCCAGCCTAGAGCCAGATCGCAGGGTCGTCGTCCACCCACGCTCACCGCGCCGATTCCCTCGATTCCCGCCCGCCGCCCGGTCCGACTGGAATAGCCTCGAAAGTACCTGTCGCCCCGATCGGAGCCGACGTCCCTGGCTCGGATCGGACGACACCATGCTGGTGATCCGCTGGGCGGCAACGCGTTCGGGTGCCAGCGACCACTCAACTGCTTGGGGGACACCGTGATTCGCCGACTCGGGAGGCGCGGCATCGTCGCCGCGCTCGGCATCCTGATCGCGCCGCTGGCGCCACTGGCCGTTCCGACAGCTGCCCACGCAGCGCCCACGGCCGTCTCGGTGCCGAACCTGGCGCCGAACCCCTCCGTGGAACGGCGCACCGGCACCCGGCCGTCGTCCTGGCTCCAGGTGGGCACCGGGCGCAACACGCGCAGCTTCACCCACGTGCGCGGTGGGGCGCACGCCGGCCGGTACCTGGTGCGCACCACGATGACCCGCCGGACGTCGGGCTTCGCCGGCTGGACCTTCGCCGCCGTGACCGTGCGCGCGGGGGCGAGCTACTCCTACCGCGACCACTACCGGGGCGGGCCGAGCCTGCTGCGCGCCCGCATGGTCCACACCAACGGTGCGGTGACCTACCGCGCGTTCCCCGCCTCGGCCACCACTCGCGCCTGGACGGCGGGCGGCGTCACCTTCACCCTGCCGACCACGGTCAAGCAGCTCAGCATGGAGCGGCTGCTGATGAGGGCGGGCACCCTGGACGTGGACGACGTGCGCCTGACGCTGCGCAGCCTGCCGAGAACCCCGGCCCCCGCCCCCGCCCCCGCTCCGGCTCCGGCTCCCGCCCCGGCGCCGGCTCCGGCTCCCGCGCCGGCTCCCGCGACCAAGGGCATCGTCTCGATCACCTTCGACGACGGGCTCACCTCGCAGCTGGACAACGCCGCCCCGGTGCTCGCCGCCAACGGCCTGCCGGCAACGTTCTACCTGATCTCGAACTACCTGGGCGCCAGCGGGTACATGTCGGCCGGCCAGGCCGGCTCGCTGCGGGGCGCCGGGCACGAGCTCGGGTCGCACAGCGCCTCGCACGCGCACCTGACCCAGATCGACGACGCGACCCTGACCGCCGAACTCGCGGGCAGCAAGGCACGCCTCGAGTCGGTGCTCGGAGGGTCGATCACCTCCCTGGCCTACCCGTACGGCGAGATGGACGCCAGGGTGGCTGCCGAGGCGGGCAAGTACTACCAGACCGCCCGGACCACCGCCGGTGGGGTGAACCAGCGCGGGTCGATCGATCGCACGGCGCTGCGGATGCACTACGTGACCACCGGACACACTGCGGCGGACGTCGCGAGCTGGGTGCAGCAGGCCACGAACACCGGCGGCTGGGTGATCCTCGTCTACCACGGCGTCACCGAGGGCGGTGACCAGTACTCGGTCACCCCGTCGACCTTCGCCGCGCACATGGCCGCGGTCAAGGCGTCCGGGGTCCGGGTGGCCACGGTCAGCCAGGCGTACGCCGCGATGAGCTGAAGCCCAGCCCAGCCCCAGCCCCGGCCAGGCCCGGTCCAGTACCGGGCCCCGGACGCCGATACCTCGGTCATGACGACTGCCCTGGTGGTGGACGACGACCCTGACCTGCGGACCCTGCTGACGGCCGTCCTGCAACGCGCCGGCTACCAGGTCCGGACCGCGGCGGACGGTGAGTCGGGGCTGCGCGCCGTGCTGGAGTTCCGACCGCAGGTGGCCCTGCTCGACTGGCTGCTCCCCCAGCGGTCCGGGGTCGAGGTGTGCCGCGCCGTCCGGGAGCAGCCCTCGCTGGAGGGAACAGCGGTCGTCCTGGTCACCGCTCGGGACACCGAGACGGACCTCGAGTGGGGGTACGCCTGCGGGGTGGACGATTACGTGGTCAAGCCGTTCGTCGCCGCCGACCTGCTGGCCCGGGTGGCCCGCGCCATCGAACGGCGGTCGGCCGACGCGGGTGGCCCGGACCGCGCGGACGCCGCGGTCGGGCCGGGTCAGCCGCCCAGGTAGCCCGCGAGTTCGGCGCACGCGCCGTCCAGCACCGGTCCCAGCCGATCCCGCTCCACCCGGGCCTGCTCGTGGCGCCCCTGCTCGGCCAGGTCCTCGATCAGCTGGCACACCTCGGCAACCCGCGCGGCGCCCAGGTTCGCGGCCGCCCCCTTGAGCGAGTGCGCCATCCGGTGCCCCAGGTCGTCGTCCCGCTCGGCGAGCGCCCGGTCGAGGTCCTCGATCATCGCGGGGGCCCGGTCCAGGAACGAGCGCGCGATCCGCCGGACCAGCTCGACCTCCTCGGGTGATCCGTCGCCGGTCAGCTCCTCCAACCGCGCCGCCACCGCCGAGGGCTCCGCCGGCTGTCGAGCCGGCTGTCGAGCCGCCTCCCGGACGGCGTCCGGGTCGCCGCCGACCCAGCGCTCGAGCACCTCCGCGAGGTCCTGGACCCGGATCGGCTTGGTCAGGTAGTCGTCCATGCCGGCGTCCAGGCAGCGGTCCCGGTCCTCCGTCATCGCGCTGGCGGTCATCGCGATGATCGGCAGGTGCGCGGCATCAGGTCGTCGGCGCAGCTGCCCGGTGGTGGCGTAGCCGTCCAGGCGCGGCATGTGGCAGTCCATCAGGATCGCCCGGTAGTCGCCCTCCCCGACCATCCGCAACGCCTCCACCCCGTCCCCGGCGACCTCGACGCTGTAGCCCAGCCTCCGCACCAGGCCGACGGCAACGGTCTGGTTGATCTCGTTGTCCTCCACCAGCAGCAGCCGGCCCCGATCCGGGGCCTGCGGTGTGGTGCCGGCGCCACCCCCACCCACCGCGCGACCAGCGACGGGATCACCGGCAGGATCACCGACGCACTCATCGGCGGGTCCACCGGCTCGTTCCACCGGCAGGCCCGAGGACCCCGTGACCGCGTCGGCCGGCACGGCGACCATCGCGGTCGTCGCCTCGGGCGTGGGTTCGGCCGCCATCGTCAGCGGCACATCGGCCCGGAAGGTGGTACCCACCCCCGGGGCACTCTGCACCGAGATCCACCCGCCCATGCCCTCGACCAGCTGGCGGCTGATCGCCAGGCCGAGGCCGGTACCGCCGTACGTGCGGGTGGTCGAGGCGTCGGCCTGGGTGAAGGGGCGGAAGAGCTTGCCGACGGTGGCCGCCGTCATGCCCACACCGGTGTCGTTGACCTCGAACCGCACCGCCACCCGGGACGGGCCGCCGCCCTGCAGCGCCGCCCGGAGGGCGGGCAGGCCGGACTCCTCGGGGTCGAGCAGGTCCAGCCGAATGGTCACCGAACCCTCGTGGGTGAACTTGATCGCGTTGCCCACCAGATTGATCAGCACCTGCCGCAGTCGTTGCGGATCACCGCTGACCCAGTCCGGCAGATGGGGATCGAGATCGACCGTGAGCTGGAGCCCCTTGCCGACCGCAGACTGACCGGTCAGGGCGGCCACCTCCCGCACCATCGTGGGCAGGTCGAAGGCGACCTCCTCCAGCACCAGCCGGCCGGCCTCGATCTTGGAGAAGTCGAGGATGTCGTTGATCACCCCGAGCAGGGCCGTCCCTGCCGCCTGGATGCCCTGGAGGTACTGCCGCTGACCGTCGTCCAGCGGGGTCGTCGCCAGCAGCTCGGCCAGCCCGATCACCCCGTTCATCGGCGTGCGGATCTCATGGCTCATGGTGGCCAGGAACTGCGACTTCAACCGGGACGCCTCGACCGCCTGGTCGCGGGCGTGGCCGAGCGCCTGCTCGGTCAGCTTGCTGGCCGTGATGTCGTGGGCCACCGCATAGACCAGAGCGCGTTCCTCGTCCACGGCACAGTGCCAGTGCAACCAGACGTCGGCACCGGCCGCCGTCCGACAGCGGTTCTGGAAGCTGTGCGGCGCCGAACCGGTCAGGGTGCCCATGATCTCGGCCACCGTGCGCTCGGCGTCCTCGGGGTGCACCACCTCGGCCAGGTGCCGCCCCAGCAGGTCACCGGTCGGGTGACCGAGCAGGCGGGACCAGGCCGGGTTCAGCCGCACGAACCGTCCGTCGGCACCGATCAGGCACAACAGCTCCGGGGAGAGCCGGAACAGTTGGTCGAGGTGGTCGATCGCCGCCTGGCGCTCGCTCACATCACGCACGAAGCAGTGCAGGGCGTTCTGGGCGTCCGCCTCGGCGGGCGCCACCAGGGTGATCTCCACCGGCAGCGTGGTGCCGTCGGATCTGCGGGTCCGTACCGGCCCGTGCGCCTTGCCCTCCCGGCGGGCCTGGCCGATCAACCCGTCCAGCAGGTGCCGGTCGGACCGGTCCGCCCACTGACGCCAGTCCGTGCCGATCAGGGCGTCGGCGTCCGCTCGCAGCAGGGCCGCGTAGGCGGCATTCACCCGCAGGAACGCCCCGTCCGCCCGCAACAGGGCGATGCCCTCCATGGCATGCTCGAGCGCCCAGGCCTCGCGCCGGGCCTGGATCTCGGCTCGGTCGCGGCTGGCCAGGATCTCGGCGATCACCAGGCAGGCGACGATGGTGAACAGGCCGAACACCTGCACCGAGGAGCGTTGCAGGTGTTCGGAGGCCTCGCGGGTGAAGGCCCCGTTACCGCTCGCGGTCGCCCACACGGCCGCCGTGTTCAGGCACACCAGGTGGAACACCGTCCAGCGTGGCCCCAACCTCACGGCCGCCCAGAACACCGGCGTGACCAGCAGCACCGGCTGCTGGATGACCTGCTCCTCCCCCCACAGTCCCAGGCAGACCGTGGCCAGGACGATCTGCGCGACCACCACCGAGAACCCCTCGCTGAACTCCCGGTGCGAGGGGACGGCGCGGCGCAGGTGCCACAGGTGGAGCACCTCGACGACCGGCAGCACGCTGACGATTCCGAGCGCCTCGGCGGAGGTCCAGGACCACCACAGGGCACCCGGGCCCAGCGACGACGTCCCGCCCAGGGTCAGGGCCGAGCCCACCACGGCACCGCCCAGCCCAGCAGTGAGGACGGCGATGGGGATCAGGCCGCGCAGCACCCAGCGGGGCGAACCGGAGGTCAGGTCCGGGGCGACCAGCCGGCGGAGCATCATCGCGCCCATCCAGGCCTGCAGGCCTCGGGCGGCGGCGATGGCCAGGGCGGCGGCCAGCGGGAGGCCCGACCATCGGGCCACGGCCACGTCGACCCCGGCCTGCAGGGTGAGGTACACCGGCCAGCGTCGGGTACCGGTGCGGCGCAGGACCCCGATCGCCAGGCCGGATTCCGGCGCGTAGGCGATCGCCCCGCTCGGGAAGGCCATCATCCGGCTGACCATGGCCAGCAGCGCGTAGCCCAGGACGAAGCTCACCACCTGGACGACGCCGTGCAGTCTGCGGGGGACGACGGCCGACATCCTCACCCCGAACAGATCGGCCCCCCGGGCACCGGTCTTGACCACCCGGTGCCCCGCGAGGGCCTCGGACCCTTGCGGGCCCTGGCTCATGCACCCGCCCCGGCAGCGGCCCGGGGACCGCTGGTCGTCAGCGGTAGGCGCATCCGCGCTGTGGTCCCCTCACCATGGCGCGAGTCCAACTGGAGCTCACCGTGGTGTCGGGCCGCGATCGCCTGCACCACCGACAGACCGACCCCCGCTCCCTGGACGTGCTCGATCCGCGCGGCCGTCGTCCGGTAGAACCGGTCGGCCAGTCTCGGCAGATCCTCGGAATGGATCCCCACTCCATCATCGATCACCTCCAGGAGGGCATCCGTGCCGTCCACGGCGAGGTGGAATCTCACCGATCCCGACGCGCGGGAGAACTTGATCGCATTCGAGGCGAGGTTGAGCAGGGCATGGCGCAACTGGGCCCGATCGCCCTGCAGCCAGAGCGGATCGGCCTGCGGGGGCACGTCGAGACCGACCCGCAGCCCGGCCGCCTCGGCCTGCCCGGCGGTCACCTCGCTCACCTCACGCAGCAGCTCCACCAGGTCCAGGCGATCCCAGGCACCGTCGGCGGCGGCCGAGTCGAGTTGGGCCAGCAGCAACAGATCGGCCAGCAACCGGGACAGCCGCCGGCTGTTGCGGGCGATCACGTCGATCATGCCGCGAGCGGTGGGGTCCAGCTCCCCGAACTCCCCGTCGGCCAGCAGCTCGCAGTACCCCAGGATGCTGCTCAGAGGGGTGCGCAGCTCGTGGCTGACCGTGGTGACCAGGTCGCTCTTGAGCTGGTCCAGTTCGAGCATGGCCGCGCTGATCGCGCGCAGCCGGCGCCGGGTGACATCGATCAGCACCTCGCCGTGACCGACCGTGGGCGCACCGGCGTCCGGATGGGCGTCCGGATGGGCGTCCGGACCGGCGTCCCCGGCCGACCTCGGGCGCACGATCGGGAAGGCCACGGCCAGGTAGGTCTCGGCGCCCAGGGACACCTCACGCTCACCGGCCTCGAGCGGGACGGCGGCCAGGCCGCGCGCCACGAGCTCGCGATACCGGGTGTTGGTGATCAGTTCCTCCCCGTCGAGGCCGTAGGCCCCCAGGGCAGCCGGAACCTGCTCGACCAGAGCGGCCAGTGCCTGCTCTCGTCCGCCCTGCGGCGCGGACCGCCCCCCGATGTCGCTCACGCCGGACCTGTCGTCCGCGACCGCACCGGCGTGATGCGTCGATCGGTGGACAGCGTGCTCAGCAGGCGCGAATCACCCGGATGATCGACGTGGTGCGCCCAGGGTGAATCCGGGGTGGGTCCGGTGGGCCCAGGAGCGGCATCAGTGCGCTCGGGAGAACCCGATCCGGGGCATCGACGCCCACGCCGACCGGCGCCGGCGCAGGGCGTCGCTCAGGCCGTGCACCCGCCACCAGGCCATCATCACCCGCAGCAGGGTGGTCTCGAACAGGGCGGCCAGCAGCAGCGACCCGAGGTCACGCCACCGGTCGTAGTGGCGTTCGGACACCTCGTCCGCCAGCACGGCAGCCACGGACACGACCATGCCGAACCCGATCGCCAGGGCGAACACGGTCAGGGCGTACCAGGGGTTGAGCAACCCCAGCCACCAGGCCGCGATCACCGCGGGCAGGCCGAGCATCTCCACCACCGGGCCGAGCATCTCGAAGACCACGTGGTAGGGCAGGACGAGCATGCCGAAGCGCCCGTAGCGAGGGCGCAGCATCGCCGTCCGCTGCCGCCAGAGCACCTGGCCCAGGCCGTGGGCCCAGCGCCGGCGCTGGCGACGCAGATCCCGGCGGTGTTGCGGGGCCTCGGTCCAGCAGACCGCCTGCGGCACGATCACCACCCGGTAGTCCTTGCCCCGTTCCAGCCTCAGCCGCCGGTGCAACGAGGCCACCAGGTCGGCGTCCTGGCCGAGGCTGTCCGGGTGCAGGCCGCCCAGGGACACCACATCCTCGCGGCGGAAGGCGCCGAAGGCGCCCGAGATGATCAGCACGCTGTTCAGCCAGCTCCACCCGATCCGGCCCAACATGAACGCGCGCAGGTACTCCACGATCTGCGCCTGCACGATCAGGCGCCGGGGCAGGGTGACCGACTCGATGGTTCCACGCCGCAGCACCATGCCGTTGCTGGGGCGGACGACGCCCCCGGCCGCGACCACCTCCTCCGGCTGCTCGACCAGTGGACGCACGATGTGCAGCAACGCGTCCGGCTCGAGCACGGAGTCGGCGTCCAGGGTGCAGACCAGCGGGTGGCGGGCAGCGTTGAGCGCCGTGTTCAGCGCGTCGGCGCACCGGCCGGCGTTCTCCTTGCGGATCACCAGCAGATTGCCGCCGCCCCTCGGCGCGTGCAGTTCGAGGATCCGCCCAATCGTCGGGACGTCCTGCGGGATCACCCGCGTGGTCGGTACCAGGTCGAAGGCCTCGCGCAGCAGGTCGAAGGTGTCATCGGTCGAGCCGTCGTCGACCACGATGACCTCGAACTCCGGGTAGCGCTGGTCCACCACCGAGCGCAGGCACTCGGCGACCATGGGCGACTCGTTGAACGCCGGCACGAGCACCGACAACCCGGGGGTGTCGGGATGGGCGAACAGATCGTCCTTGCGGCTGGCCAGGTTGCGGCGCAGCTCGCGCCGCAGGTTCATCACCGCCCCGCCGACCAGGGCCAGCTGGGCGAACGCCACGGCGACGGCGTAGGTCATCACCAGGATGTTGAACGCGATCACCGAGGTGACCAGGAAGCCCTTCACGATCGTCCCCCCGCTGTCGTGACCAGATCCGGCAGTTCGGCGTCGGCGCGCCCGATCAGCACCTCACCCACTTCCGGCACGTGAGCGTGGGCGCGCAGCACCGTGAGTCCAGCCGGGCCCAGCAGGGCCAGGGCCGAGGCTGCCGACCGCGCCAGCAGGTGCGGCTCGGTGAGCAGTCCGGCGAGGGCCTCGGCGCTGCGTGGATCTCCCAGACGGCCCAAGGCCACCGCGGCGGCCACTCGGACAGGGGACGGCTGGTCGGAGCGCAGCAGTTCGCGCATCGCCGGCGCCGGCGCCGGCAGCCCGATCCGGCCCAGCGCCTCGACCACCGCCGAGCGCACCGCCGGCTCCGCGTCGTCCAGCGCTGCCTGCAGCGGCCCGGCGGCGTGCGGCTCACCCAGCCAGCCCAGCACCTTGGCGGCCGCCCGCCGCCCGTTCGGACCGTGCGTGCGCAGGGCTGCGGTCAGCTGCTCCACCGCCGGTGGCCCCATCCGCAGCAGGGCCAGGGTGATGTAGTGCTCGGACTCGCGCCGTTGCGGGGCGTCGAGCAGGGCCAGCAGGGCCGGGACGGCGTCCGGCGCCGCCGTGCGCCCGAGGGCACGAACCGCGGCCCGGCGGACCTCGTCGTCCGGATCGTCCAGCCGGGCGGCGAGCTCGGGAACGGCCTCGACCAGCCCGAGACTGCCCACGAGCTCGACCGCACGCAGCCGGCGCCCGGTGAACACCGAGCGACAGTGGCGCAGCGCCCGATCCACCGAGCCCCGGCGGCGCAGCAACTCCACCAGCGCGGCCCGGTCCCCACCACGCAGCTTGCCGGCCATGGCCGAGGCCATGGAGTCCAGGTACCGGCCCACCCGTGGACTGACCTGGGGCGGGTTCGGGGCAAGGGCGTTCCCGGATCCGGATCCGGATCCGGATTCGGATGCTGATGCTGATTCTGACTCGGCGGCGGAGTTCTCGGCGTCCAGAGCGGCCAGGATCAGTGGCCGGGCCACTGCCTCGGCCGCAGTGCGGGCACGCTCGCGCCGGCGGCGCCACCCCCGGGTGACGACGGTGGTGCACACCAGCAGGACGACGAGAGCGGTGAGCGCCACGGTGAGGCGCAGGACCAGCCCGCCGTTGGCGTCGACCATGGGTCAGCGCACCGCGCGGGCCAGCGAGGCGTCGATCCGGGCCGCCACCTCACGCGGGCTGAACGGCTTGAGGATGTAGTCGTCCGCCCCGGCGGCCAGGCCGCGCTGGACGTCGGACTCCTGCGCCTTGGCGGTCAGCATCAGCACCGGGATGCTGGCGTACCGGCCGTCGGCGCGCATGGCCAGGCAGACCTCGAGACCGCCCATCCGCGGCATCATCCAGTCCAGCAGGACCAGGTCGACCTTCTGCTGCTCGAGCGCCGCCAGGGCCGCCTCACCGTCGTGCTCGACCGTCACCGCGTGGCCGCCGCTGGTCAGCTTGAACTCGAGCAGGGCGCAGATGTCGGGATCGTCGTCCACGACGAGGATCGAGGCCATGGAGGGCTCCTTCGGGGTGTACGTACCGTGACCGGCGACCCTCCACCCGCCGTCCGCCGGACGGCGCAGTGCTGGGCCAAAGGGTTGATCGGCCGGTCCGGTTCGGACATTGAGCAACTAACCTGGGGTAGGCCGTGCGGGTGAGGGGTCCACTCGTCGAGTCACCTGGTCGACCCAACACCTGGAGGACCCATGCGCCGTCCGCGCCTGTTCACGACCCTGGCCGCTGCTGCCCTCGCCGCCATCACCGGGCTCAGCGGTGCCTCTCCCGCCGCCGCCATCACCGGCGGTACCGAGGACACCCAGAACCGCTACTCCACCGTGGGCATGATCGTCTTCTACGACGGGACGGGCGGACGCTTCCGCTGCTCGGCCACCCTGATGACGCCCACCGTCCTGCTCACCGCCGCCCACTGCACGGACGGCACGGTCGGCAAGACCATCGTCAACTTCTCCTGGGAGATCGCCCGCCAGGCGCCGTCCGGGTTGCCGGTGGCCGACCCGGCCGTCGGGTACACCGGGTCGGTGGTCGACGCCCAGAACCGCACCTGGCTGGCCGGCACCGCACACACGCACCCGAACTACAGCAACTTCACCGACACCCGCAACTGGAACGACGTCGGGGTGGTCGTGCTGGACTCGCCCGTCACCGGGGTCGCGACCTCCCGCCTGGCACCGGGTGGCTATCTGGACCGGTTCGCCCAGCCGGCACTGAACAAGACCCTGGTCACGCTGGTCGGGTACGGCACCGAGGTGCGCAAGGCCGACTCCGGCCCGCAGACCCCGACTCCGCAGTCCTTCCCGATCGTGCGTCGCTACACCGACGAGGTGGGTCAGAAGCTCACCCCGCAGATCCTCCAGACCAACGGCAACGACAAGGACAACCGCGGCGGAGGCGGCAGCTGCTTCGGTGACTCCGGGGGGCCGTCCTTCAAGGACGGGCGCGTGGTGACGGTGACCAGCTACGGCTACACGAACAACTGCCGTTACCTGGGTGGCCTGCAGCGGGTGGACATCCCGGTGGTGCAGGGCTGGCTGGCCGGGTTCGGGGTCACGCCCTGATCGCCACCCACCATCACCCATCATCACCACCCGGCAGCGGCCGGTGACCACCGGCGCGGGCCGGGGACAGTGGGTCCTCGCGCGTGTGCGCTGCTCCACCCAGGGAGCAGTGCACACGCGCGGAGAACCTGTGCCCGGGAGGTCAGCGCCCGAGCAGCCGCGACAGGAACCCTCCGGTCTTGCGCAGCTCGGGCGGGCAGGAACAGCGGTCCTTCTTGGCCACGCCGCGCAGCACCTGCTCGACGTGCTGGCCGCATCCGGAGTAGGTGGCCTTGCCGCAGGTACGGCAGGTGGCAGGGCTGCACATGCTGGGACTCCTCGAGGTCGGGGGCTGGGTCTGTGAACGGGGTGCCGGGGGTGCCAGTCGGGTGGATGGGGCGGGAGCGGGACGGGCAGGCTCCGGCGCAGCCTGCAGGTCAGGCGCCGAAGGGGTAACCGAGTTTGCTCATGTCGCTCAGGCCACCGCCGTCCACGACGGTCAGCCCGGCCTTGCGCATGGTCTCGCTCGCCTGAGCGGATCGGTTGCCGCTGCGGCAGTACACCAGGTAGGTGCCCGTCTCGGGCAGGGCGGCGATCTCGGTGGCGAACGCGGCGGACTGCACATCGATGTTACGTGCCCCGGCCACGTGACCGGAGGCGTACTCGGCCGGCGTACGGACGTCGATGATGGCCGCATAGGCGGCGCTGGAGGCCGCCGGCAGCGGAGCGCCGGTCTGGTCTCCGGAGCACCCGGCCAGTCCGATGGGCAAGGCCAGGGCAAGGGCAGCCACCAGCGAGGCGGTCGGGCGTCGAGGCATGAACGGACTGTAGCAGATACCCCTAGGGGTATATCCACGGGCGGGGCGGTGTCCTACGGTCGCCGCCATGAACCCTTCCCCAGCGGACACCGTCCGGGGCGCCGTCCTGGTCGCGCCGGGTCGCTACGAGGTGCAGCGCTTCCCCCGACCCGAACTGCCGGACGGCGCCCTGCTGATGCAGGTCGAGCTGTCCGGCATCTGCGGGACGGACAAGCACACCTACCTGGGCGAGACCAAGCAGTACGCCGGGACGCCGGCCGAGACCGACACCCCGTTCCCGATCATCCAGGGCCACGAGAATGTGGGCATCGTGGCCGAGATCACCCCGGCCGCCGCCGAGCGGATCGAGTTCTCGGGCCGGAAGCTGTCGGTGGGCGACCGGATCACCATGTGCCCCGACGTCGTCTGTGGCCACTGCCATGAGTGCCGGCACGTGATGGGCTACGTGTGGTGTGAGAACTCCGAGTGCTACGGCAACTCGTTCACCTCGGCGACGGCTCCGCACCTGCTCGGCGGCTGGGCCGAGTACCTGTACGTGCGCCCGGACACCTTCGTCTACAAGGTCCCCGACGGGCTGTCGCCGCGGGTCGCCGTCCTGGCCGAACTGATGGCCTGCACAGCGAGCCTGGACAAGGTCAAGGAGTTCAGCTCCTACGCCCTGGAGGGCTTCAACTCCGGCGACACGGTGGTGGTGATCGGCACCGGACCGCTCGGGCTGTTGCACGTGGCCAAGGCCGACATGATGGGCGCCGGCCAGATCATCGCGACGGATCTGTCCGCCTACCGGCTGGAGTGGGCCCGGCGCTGTGGCGCCGAGATCACCCTGGACGTCACGGCCACGACTCCCGAGGAGCGGATCGCCGCCGTCCGCGCGGCCACCGGCGGGCGGGGCGCGGACGTCGTGCTGCACATGGCCAACTCCCCCGCCTCCTTCATCGAGGGCATCGAGATGCTCAAACGCGGCGGGCTGATGCTCGAGATGGGCAACTTCGCCGACACCGGTGAGGTGTCGATGAACATCCACCGGCACGTGTGCAGCAAGAACATCCGCCTGGTGGGCCTGACCAATCACCCGAGCACCGGCTACCACCCGGCGCTCCGGCTGCTCGAGCGCTACGCCGACCGGTACCCGTTCGAGGAGATGGTCACCCACACCTTCGGCCTGGACGAGGTGGACACCGCGATGCGCACCAGCATGAGCCCGGAGTCGATGAAGGTGGCCATCACCCCCGGGGCGTGATCCTTGCGCCAACCGGGGAGGGCGGGCCTAGAGTGCGGCGCATGTCCACACGACTGAACCCCTATCTCAGCTTCGGTGACACCGCCCGGCAGGCCATGGAGTTCTACCGGGACGCCCTCGGCGGCGAGCTCACCATCAGCACCTTCGAGGAATTCGGCATGTCGGAGGGAGGGATCGGTAACCTCGTCATGCACTCCCAGTTGGAGACCCCGGACGGCCTGACCCTCATGGGCGCCGACACCCCGCCCGGGATGGAGCGCCGGGACGGCTCGTCGATGACCGTCGCCCTGACCGGCGACGAACCGGACAGGCTGCGCGGCTACTGGGACCGACTCTCCGAGGGCGCCACCATCGTCACCCCCCTGGAGAAGCAGATGTGGGGCGATGAGTACGGCATGTTCATCGACCGGTTCGGCACCCCCTGGATGTTCAACATCGCCACCCCCGCCGCCTGACCCCAGCCCAACCCGCCCCACCCAAACCCACCCACCCAACCCGCCCATGCCGCCCATGCCGGTCTGGGTGGGTGGGTGGTGGTCACCGACAGGACGTACGGCCCGTCCGTCACCATTCGATGCGTAATAAGTTACGCATATGGTGGACCGGTTCGAACCCCCCGCCGCCCCTCGCGATGACATCGCCGTGCGCGCCGAGCTGTTCGGGCTGTTGTTCGTGTTGTTGCAGAACCTCTCCCGCCGGATCGACGACGGTCTGGCCGCCCACGGACTCAGCAGCCGGCAATGGCTGCTGCTCGCCGTCCTGACCCGGGGGTTCGACCAGCCGCCGACTCTCAGCGAGGCGGCCGCCGTGTACGGAAGCTCGCGGCAGAACGTCAAGCAGCTCGCCGGGCAGCTCGCCCAGCTCGGTTATCTCGAACTCATCCCGGACGCCACGGATCGGCGGGCCGTCCGGCTTCACCTGACCGATGCCGTCACGGTGTTCGACACCGCGGCGGTCCGGGCGCAACAGTCCGCGCTGCTCACCGAGGTCTTTGCCGGCCTGGCCGAGGACGACGTGCGCACCATGCGCAATCTCGTCGTCCGGTGCCTGGACCACCTCGTCCCCGCGAGCCGGGCGCTCAGCTCGCCCTCGCCGTCCACCACACCCCTCGAACCCACGGCCCCTGGACGCCGACCCGTCGAGGGCCACCGAACCCACGCCGGAAAGGAGCGCTCGTGATGAGCGCCGTGACCCACCTCGATCCGAACACCACCCACCTGGCCGGCCACCCGGACGCCACCGGCCCGACCCGGCTCGCTGCGGGCCGGCGTCCAGACCCGCCCTATGGCATGGGCCTGGCCCTGGCGGCCGTCACGGCACCCACCACCGCGGTCACGCTGCTGCGAGACGGCCTGCTCGACGGCCCCGCGGTCATGCAGGGCTCGGTCCGCGGCACCGCCGCGGTGATGCTGCTCCTGGCGACCCCCGCACTCCTGGCAGCCATGGTGTCCACCCGGCGCGGCGGCGGGAAAGCCGACAGCGCCATCCTGTGGTGGCTCGGCGTCACCGGCTACCTGATGTACAACAGCGTGCTGCTGGTCTTCGCGACACCGTTCAACGCGCTCTACCTCGCCTACGAGACCATGCTCGGACTGTCGATCGCCGGGGTCGTCGTGCTGCTGCGCCGCCTCGATGTGACGGCGCTCGCCAGGCGGGTGAACGCCCGCTCGGCACGACCGGTGGCGGTCTTCATCGCCATCGTCGCGCTCGCCAACCTGGCGGCATGGCTACGCCTGATCGTGCCGGCCCTGACCCAGGCGGACCCCGCATTCCTGGTCGGTACCGGCCTGATCACCAATCCGGTCCACAACCAGGACCTCGCCTTCTGGATTCCGGTCGCGCTGCTCATCGCCACCTGGCTGTGGCAGCGCCGCCCGATCGGGTTGGTGCTGGCCATCGCCTACCTCGTCTACTGGCTGCTCGAGGCCATCAGCGTCGCCAGCGACCAGTGGTTCGGCGCCACGGCCGACCCGGCCTCGACGGTCGCCACCATGGGCGGCGCCTACCTCTTCGCCGGTGTCGCCGTGGTCACCGCGATCCCGCTGATCGCCATGGTGCGACGCCCCACCTGATCCGGAGGGTTCGATCCCCGCGGGTTTGATCCAGCGCGCCGGTCAGCCCTTGACCGCACCGGCCGTGATGCCGCCGGCGATGAACCGCTGCAGGTACTGGAACAGGACCACCACCGGGATCGCGGTGATCAGTGCCCCGGCCGCGAAGACGCCGAGGTTGTTCGACCGGTCCTGGTCGATCAGGCCGTAGAGCCCGACGGCGACCGTCTTCACCCTCTCGCCGCGCAGGAAGATCGAGGCGAGCAGGAACTCGTTGAACGCGCCGACGAAGGCCAGCAGCCCGGTGACGGCCAGGATCGGCCGGACCAGTGGCAGGATGATCTTGAAGAAGACCGTCGCGTGCCCGGCGCCGTCCATCACCGCCGCCTCGTCGAGATCCTTGGGTACCGAGTCGAAGAACCCCTTGATCAACCACACCTGGCCCAGGGCGCCGCCGAACAACACCAGGGTGTAGGCCGCCAGGGTGTTCAGCCCCAGCCGCGGGATCACCTCCCCGATCGTGGTGAACATCGAGAAGATCGCGATCGCGGCCAGGAACTGCGGGAACAGCTGGATCAGCAGCAGGGTGAGCAGTCCGCCACGGCGTCCCCAGAACCGGAAGCGCGAGAAGGCGTACGCAGCCAGAGCGCTGCAGAACACCTGGACCACGGTGACCACGAGGGCGACCAGCAGGGTGTTGCCCAGCCAGCGCAGGTAGGGACGGCCGGGGTCGGTCAGCAGCTTGTCGAAGTTCTCCAGGCTGAACGCGGTCGGGATCAGCCCGGTGGCCACCACGGTGCCGAGCGGGTTGAACGCCGCCGAGATGATGTAGACCACGGGAAAGAGCGCGAACAGGACGGCGACCAGGCCGACCAGGTGCCTCCAGCCCACCTCCCGCCACCAGCGCGCACCGGTCAGTTTGACCTCGGGGATCGGCTCGGTGGAGGGACGCGCCGCCCGGCTGGTCGGCGTGCCGGCCCCCGGCTCGACCGTGAGGTCGGTCTTGTCGGTCATGTCAGTTCACATCCTCGAGCGTCCGGGTGGCACGGAACTGGATGGCGGCGATCACGCCGGTCAGGACGAACAGCAACACGCTGATCGCCGAGGCGAAGCCGAGTTGAGCCCCGCCGGCGCCGAAGGCCAGCCGGATCGTGTAACTGATCAGGATGTCGGTGCCGCCGGCCTCCGGGTTGTCCGGGGCAAACGGCGCCCCCTCGGTGAGCAGGGCGATCGCGTTGAAGTTGTTGAAGTTGAAGGCGAAGGAGGCCACCAGCAACGGCGCCACGGTCACCAGCAACAGCGGGAAGGTGATCTTCCGGAACTGGGTGAAGCCGCTCGCCCCGTCGATCGCCGCCGCCTCCTTCAGGTCACTCGGGATCGCCTGGAGGGCACCGGTGCAGACGATGAACATGTACGGGAAGCCCATCCAGAGATTGGTCAGCACCACGGCCGTGCGGGCCCAGAAGGTCGAGGTGAACCACCCGATGTCCAGCCCGGTGAGGCTGTTGATCAGGCCGAAGTCCTTGTTGAAGAACCCCGACCAGACCAGCAGCGAGATGAACCCCGGCATCGCATACGGCAGCAGCAGCAGGGAGCGGTAGAGCCGCTGCCCCTTCATCCGGCTGTCGTTGAGCGTGGTGGCCAGCAGCAGGCCGACCAGGAACGTCGTCCCGACCGACAGGGTGGCGAACAGCACCGTCCAGATGAAGATCCGGATGAAGTCCTGACGGATGGTCGAATCCGTCAACGCCCGCTGGTAGTTGTCCAGGCCCACGTTCGCCAGCCAGGACTGGTCGGAGACCCGCCGGCCGTCCGCCGAGGTGAAGAACTCCCGATCACCGGACGTGACCGGCGTGTACTGGGTGCCGTCCCGGGTGTCGGTGATGGTGTCCGTTGCCTCGTCGTACCTCAGGGTCGTGGTGCCCTCGAAGGCCTGCCGGATGCCCAGCGGGCGGATCGCCCCGGTCTCGGTGGGCACCGCGAGATCCTTGATTGTGGCGTTGGCCGCGTTCACCTGCTGCGGGGTGAGGATGGTGTAGCCGGGTGCCGCGGTCACCGCGTTGTTGGTCACGGTCACGTCGCCGGCAGCGATCGGCTCCAGCCCGTCGACGGTGCCCTTGTAGAGCGACTGGTCCTGCTGGCTGACCAGGAACAGGGTGAAGGGCCCCTCGGTGACCGAACCCTCGGTCGCCACCGTCATGGTGTAGCGGGGAGCGTCGGGACTCTGCACCACGGAGGAGGCCACGATCTGGGCGATCGTCTCCTCCTTGGACTGCCGGGTGCCGTCACCGAAGTTGGTGGTGGACGCCTTGGCCGTCATCACCACGGGGTAGATCACGAACAACAGGAGCAGCAAGGTGCCGGGCAGGATGTACTTCGCCGGCAGCGCCCGCCGGCCCGCATAGGTGGCCAGGGCCAGGACGGCGATCGCCCAGACGATGGCGAGGAAGCCCCACCGGCTCTGACCGATCAACGTGGGCGAGATGGCGATCGCCAGACCGAGCACCAGGCCCAGGCCGAGCACCTTGGCGATCAGTGCGGTGGTCGTCCCAGCGCGGCGGACCGGAGTGGGGTGGGGGTCGGGACCCTGGGCCGCGGGTCTGGTCGGAGTCGTCGTTGCCACCATGCGCTCCCGGTCGTCGAGGAAGTCAGGGGTCGAGTGGGGGATGGGTCCAGGGGCCAGACGGGACGGCGGGGTCCGGGGCCCGGTGTCACCGGGCCCCGGACCACGCTGGTGGGATCAGCCCGCGGCGGCGATCGCCGCAGCGATGGTCTTGCCGGTGGCGGTCATCGTGGCGGCCGGGTCGGCTCCACCGATGATTGCCGAGTAGGCCTTGCCCAGGGGCTCCCAGACCTTCTGCATGGCCGGGATGGCCGGCATCGGGTCACCGCCCTTGGCTGCCTCGACGAAGACCTTGACGTCGGGGTTGTCCGCCCCGACCTTGTCGGCGACGGCGTTCATCGCCGGCGGGATCTTCGCCCCGTCGTACATGGCCTGCATCGAGGCCTCGGTGTTCATCGCGTTGGCGACGAACTCCTGGGCGAAGGCCTGGTTCTTGCCCTTTGAGGCGACGTAGAAGCCCTGGACGCCGGAGAACGGCTTGGCCGCCTTCTGGCCGGCGAATCCGGGAACCGGGGAGATCGCGTACTTCACGCCCGCCTTCTGGATGTCGGGCAGCGCCCACGGTCCGGAGACCAGGAACGCGGCCTTGCCGCTGGCGAACAGGGCGATCGAGTTGTCACCACTGATCGAGCGGCGCAGCACCTTGCTGCCCTTCTCGCCCAGCTCGGCAATCTTCTTCGCCGCGGCCAGCGAGCCCTCCTTGCCGACGCCGAGGTCCTTCGGGTCGTAGTCCCCTGCGGAGGTCTTGCCGAACAGGTAGCCGCCCATGGAGGTGAGCACCGGCTCCATGTGGTAGGCGTCGCCGTTGTCACCCTGCTGCAGGTTCAGTGCCGACTCGACCTTGCCGGCGGTGACGGCAGCCTGACCGACCTTGATCGCGTCGTCCAGGGTCTTGGGTTCGTCCGGCGCGATCGCGGTGTTGCGGTAGAGCGCGATCGCCTCGAACCCGAACGGCAGGGCGTAGAGCTTGCTCTGGTAGGTGGTCGCGGCCACCGAGATCGGCGCGTAGCCGGACAGCTTGTCGGCGGTGATCTGCAGCGGCGAGATCGCGCCGTTCTGCACCAGGTTGCCGATCCAGTCGTGGGCGCCGGTGAACACGTCGGGGCCGTTGCCGGCGGCGTTGGCGGTGACGAAGTTGGCCTGCAGGTCCGCCGAGATCACCTGGACGTCGACCGTGATGCCGTTGTCCGTGGCGAACTTGGCCGCGATCGGCTTGACCGCGGCGGCCTTGAGCTCGTCGGTCCAGATCACCAGGTCGGCGTTGCTGCGCACCGGCGCAGCGCTGCCCGAGGGGCTGGGCTCGGCGGCCGCCGACGAGGCGGGGGCGCTGGAGCCGGACGCTGCGGGGGTGGTGGTGTCGCCACCTCCGCACGCTGTGGTGAGCAGAGCAGCACCGGCCACGAGGACCAGTACCCGGGGGGACATGCGCATAGTGCTCCCTAGTCTCGAAGGTACGAGCCACGAGGACTACACAGCGTGACAACGGGGTTCCCGTGGCCAGTTCGGACGCTAGCAAGCGCTGCAAGCGGCCGGAAGGGCTTGCGTGACACCTGATGGCAACAATCAGGTAACACGGCTGTCCTTGCGCCAGGATGACGTACGTACCATGCAAGTCATGCGGGTACGGCTGTCCGACATTGCGGCGCGAGCGGGCGTCAGCGAGGCCACCGTGAGCCGGGTGCTGAACGACAAGCCGGGAGTCTCGGCCGAGAACCGCCGCGCGATCCTGGCCACGATGGAACGCCTCGGCTACGAACGCCCCAGCCGACCGCGCACCTCCGGGCTGGTCGGCCTGATCGTGCCGGAGCTCGACAACCCGGTCTTTCCCACCTTCGCCCAGGGCATCGAGACGGCGCTGGCCCGTCAGGGCTTCACCCCGGTGCTGTGCACCCAGGCCCCGGGCGGGGTGCACGAGGACGAGTACGTCCGGATGCTGCTCGACCGGCGCGTGTCCGGGATCATCTTCGTCTCCGGGATGCACGCCAACACCGACACCGACCCGGCCCGGTATGTCCAGCTGCGCGAGCAGGGGCTGCCCATCGTGCTGGTCAACGGGTACGTCGCCGGGGTCGACGCACCGTTCCTGTCGGCAGACGACCGTGCGGCGGTCGACATGGCCGTTCAGCACCTCGCGGAGCTGGGCCACCGCTCGATCGGCCTGGCCATGGGCCCGGAGCGCTACCTGCCGGTGCAGCGCAAGGTCGCGGCCTTCGACGTCGCCATGCGCCGGCATGTCTCGGCCGACCTGGCCCCCGCCGAGCGGGCCTCCCTGGTCGAGTACTCGGTGTTCTCGGTGGACGGCGGCGCCGAGGCCACCGCGGCACTGCTCGACCGCGGTGTCACCGCGGTGGTCTGCGGATCCGACGTCATGGCCCTCGGCGCGATCCGGGAGGGACGCTCCCGCGGCCTGCGCCTGCCCGAGGACCTCTCGATCGTGGGCAGCGACGGGATCCCCAACGCCGAGTTCTTCTCCCCCGCGCTGACCACCCTGTCCTCACCGATCGAGGACATGGCCGAGGCCGCGGCGCGCGCGCTGCTCGCCGAGATCGCGGGCGAGCGGGTGCCCCGAGCCGAGTATGTCTTCCGCCCCGAGCTGGTTGTCCGCGGTTCGACGACGGCGCCCCGACGGTCCTCGGGACGCCTGGCCCAACGTCAGGAGAGGCGCACGTGACTCCGCAAGATTCACGCAAGTGCGCTCGCTGACTTTCGGAGTCGACGTCACGTCAGGTAACGACGAGGGCCTGGTGCCGACGGCCGTTCAGGCGGTCAGGAAATCGGACACCAGGGAGACGAACTGCGGCGCGCGCTCGATCATCGTCCAGTGTCCGCAGCCACCGAAGACGTGCAACTCCACATCGGCGAGCAGCCCCAGCAAGGGAATCGCCGAGGTGGCCAACGGGATCACCCGGTCGTCGCGACCGTGGATCAGCAGCACGGGCTGACGCAGCCCGGTGAGCTCCTGCGTGCTCAGCGCGAGGTCGTCCAGCCAGCGCTGACGGGGAGCGGGGAACATCGCCTCCCAGGAGGCTCGCACGGTGGGCTGGCGACTCGCCTCGAGTCGCATCTCGATCAGGTCACCGGTGATCAACCGCTCGTCGTCGGTGAACAGCCGCATGATGCGTTCCATGTTCTCCGCGGACGGCGTGTAGCCCCAGACCTGGTCGAGTCCGTCCGGCAACGGCATCTGAACCCCCACGCTGCCCATGGCGACCACCCGGCGGACTCGGTCGGGGACGGCAGCGGCCAGCGACAGCGCGACGGCGCCGCCCATCGAGTTGCCCACGACGTCGACCCGGTCGATTCCCAGCGTGTCGAGGACGGCGATCGCGTGGTCGGTCCACGCACGCCGTCCGAAGCGGCGGTCCTCACCGGTGGCGGTGGCCCCGAAGCCGAGCTGGTCGTGGGCGACCACCCGGCGGCTGCTGGCGAAGTCCGGCGCCACCAGGCGCCAGTTGGCCGTGGCCGTGACCCCCGGCCCCGAACCGTGCAGCAGCAGCAGGGGCAGCGGCGAATCGGCCGCCGTGTGGGCCCCCGCCTCGGGATCGCCGGTGTCGATCACGGCGGTGACCACGCCGGCGACATCCAGCAACTGCGGGGTCAGCCGAGCAGGGTCGATGCTGTTGGTCATGCTGCGCAGGCTAGGAGGCCCTCCCCAGCGGCGGAGGGCATGTTCCGCGCAGCAGATCGCCGCCGCCCCCCAGCCGGCTGAACGCGCGGAAAAGCCCTGACGAACACGGACCTTTGGTCCTTCGGTTCGGCAGTGTTACCCACGACACAATGAGGCATGTCGCTGCTTGCCGAATCACCAGGATCCATGCAGCCGGACGACGTCCCACCGACGGTGAGCCTCGTGCGCCCGCAGGTGCGGGACTACCCGCACATCGCCCAGTGTCGTGTCTGCCAGGAGTACCTGAGCGAGACACCCACACACCTGCCGCCCTGGCAGGTGGTCAGCGCCGCGCTCGCCTACCACGACAGCGGTCACCGCCGTGATCCGCTGGGTGGGGACGATCACCAGTTCAGCTGGATCTGACCCATCGCCGGGCACCCAGGCGAGAGCCCGTAACCGACCGACATTGCCGATGGCAGCGCAGCGACAACGTTGTCCAGGCAGCTCCCCTGCACGACCGAGCAACTCGATTCCCACCCACGCATCAACGCTTCGTCAGGTCCTGAGCGAACATGACGATGATGCCGCTGGGGCCGCGAACGGAGGTCAGCTTGTCGCTGTCCTCGTAGGTCGCCACACCGCGCAGCGGCCGGCACCCGTGTCGCGCAGCGATCACGAGGGCCTCGTCGATGTCATCGACCGAGAAGGCGACGCGGTGCATGCCGATCTCGTGGGGCAGCGTGGGCTCGGTCTCGATCGCCTCCGGGTGGATGTACTCGAAGAGCTCGAGACGCCCGTTGCCGTCCGGCGTCTGGAGCATGGCGATCTTGGCGTGGTTGCCGTCGAGACCGACCGCGGTGTCGGCCCATTCGCCACTGACCGTGTCACGGCCGAGGACGGTCAGACCGAGGTCGGTGAAGAAGCCGGTCGGCTCCTCGCCGCCCTCCCTGCCGCACTGCGTGACGTGCCGTGTCGGACAGGTCCGGGTTGTTGTGCTGCCCGATCCCCTGACCCTCCGTGTGCCCGGCCCGGCGCCGCACGGGGACGCCATCCGCCACACCGTCAGGTACGTCTCCTGCAGCGCAGCGGCGGCCGGTGCACGGCCGGTTCACGGCGGCGCGACGGCGTCCTGTCGGGCACACTGAGCGCGCCGTCGTCGTGTGGTGCCGGGTCGCTCGAGGAGGAACCCATGCCGCTGATCGATGCCCGGGTCCGGCTGCCCCAGGACCGCCGTCCGGATGCGACCTACACGATGACCGGACGGGCGGCCGAGTCTTACGACCGGGTCCTGAACCTGACCGAGAAGATGAACACCGGCACCCTGGCCGCGCTGCTGGCCGCACTGGACGGCGCCGGCGTGCGGCAGGCGGTCATGCATGCCGAGAGCGAGGGCGGGGAGAGCGCGGACGCGCTGAACGCCGCCCTGGTGCGGGTGATCGCCGAGCACCCCGACCGGCTCGTCGGGGTGGGCACGGTCGACCTGGCGCCGGCGCGTCCCCGGCGGGCCTGCGCCCAGGTGGACGCCGCAGCCCGCGAGGGGTTGCTGGGCATCTGCCTGGAGCCGGCGTTCTTCGGCCTGGACATCGACGACCGGTTGCTGTACCCGGTCTACGCCCGGGCCGAGGAGCAGGGCCTGGTGGTCGCCGTCCACACCGGCATCAACTACGCCCGCACGCACCCGATCCGGCACGAGCGCCCCGAACTGCTCGACCAGGTCGCGGTCGACTTCCCCGACCTGCGGCTGATCGCCGCCCATGCCGGCTGGCCCTGGGCCACCGAGTTCGCCGCCGTCGCCCGCCGGCATCCCACGGTCTACCTCGAGTTCGGCGGCCTGGCCCCGAAGTACGTCACCCGTGCCGGCACCGGGTGGGACGTGGTCTTCGCGATGATGCCCAACCTGCTGCGCTCCCAGGTGCTCCACGCCACCGACTGGCCCGTGATCGAGCCCGGGCGCGCGCTGGCCGAGTGGCGCGCGGCCGGCCTCGATGTCGCGACCCTGGACGCCCTGCTGGGCGGCAACGCCGCCACACTGTTCGGGCTCGATCGTCCCAGACTGGCCGGTGCGGACGACTGGTTCGGACACGCGTGATCGCCGCCCTGCTCGCCCAGCGGGCCAGCGAGGCCGGCTGCGCAGACCGCGACCTGGTGCGCGCCCACACCACCCGGTTGACCTACGCCGCGGCCGACCGGCGGGTGGGCGCGCTGGCCGCAGGACTGGCCCGCCTGGGGGTGCGCCGCGGCGAACCGGTGGTCGCGGTGATGGCCAACAGCGTGGAGCTCGTGCTGCTCTGGTTCGCCCTCGCCCGGGTGGGGGCGGTCCACGTCCCGCTCAACCCGGCGCTGGTCGGTGAGGGGCTGCGCCACGCTCTGCGGCTCACCCGGGCACGCATCGCCTTCGTGGACCAGGCCCGGTGGGACCACCTGGAGGCGCTGCGGCCCGGGCTGGAGAGCCTGGAGCACGTGGTGTGCGTGCCGTCGTCCGAGTTCGATCACCTGTCCTCCGAGACCCGTTCAGGGACAAGGGTTCTCACTCCCGATCCGGTCGCGGTGGACCCGCTCGAACCGGCCGTCATGCTGTTCACCTCGGGCACCACCGGGGTCTCGAAGGCCTGCGTGCTCAGCCACACCTACGTCCTGCGCCAGGGACAGCTGCACGGCCGGGCCCTGGCGCTGAGCGGTGAGGACGTCCTCTACACGCCGTTCCCCCTGTTCCACATCGACGCCGCCACGCTGACCGTGGTGGCCGCGCTGGCCGCCGGGGGGACGGCGGCCGTGGCCCCGCGCTACAGCACCACCCGGTTCTGGGACGACGTGCGCCGGTTCGACGCCTCGGTGATCAGTTTCATGGGGGCGACCCTGGCCATGCTGTGGCAGGCCGAGCCGAGCACCCGCGACCGTGAACACCGGGTGCGGGTGGCCTGGGGGGTGCCGATGCCGCCGTGGAAGGCGGATTTCGAGGAGCGGTTCGGGATTCCGCTGATCGAGGTCTACGGGCTCACCGATGCCGGGGTGCCGGTCTACGACCCGCTCGACGTCGCGCACCGCCCCGGGTTCGCCGGCCGGGTGCTGAACGAGTTCGAGGTGGCGATCGCCGACGAGCGGGGCCGGCACCTGCCGGCGGGACAGGTCGGGCAGATCCTGGTCCGCGGACGCGAGCCCGGGCTGGTGATGAACGGCTACTTCGCCATGCCCGAGGCGACGGAGCGGGCGTTGCGCGACGGCTGGGTGCACACCGGCGATCTCGGGCGGCTGTCGGACGACGGGTGGTTGGCCTTCCTCGGCCGCTCCGGTGAGGTGATCCGGCGCCGGGGCGAGAACATCTCCGCCCTGGACGTCGAGGCCTCGGTGCAGGCCCACCCGGACGTGGTCGAGGCGGCCGCGATCGGCGTCCCCAGCGAGCTCAGCGAGGAGGAGGTGATGGTGTTCGTCGTCCGCAGGCAGGGTGCGGCCCTGGACGCCGCCGACCTGACCGGCTGGCTCACCGACCGGCTCGCCGGGCACATGATCCCCCGGTTCGTGGAGTTCCTGGACGCGCTGCCCCGTACACCCACCCAGAAGATCGCCAAGGCGCTCCTGCGCGAGCGGGCCGGCGCTCAGTCCACGATCGTCGAGGGGTCGGCGTTGGACCCGCACACCGCGACGACCACCCGCTCACCGGGGGCCGGGCGGTAGGCGCCGGTCCGGACGGCGGCCAGCGCGGCCGCGCCGCCGGGTTCGACGATCAGCCGCAGTGCGTCCCACAGGTAGCGCTGGGCCCCCCGGATCTCCTCGTCCGGGACGGTCACCGCCTGGTCGACGAAGCGGCGCACGACCCCCCAGGGGACCTCGCCGATCCGGCGGGCCCCGAGGGAGTCCGCGGCCAGTCCCCCGACCTGGACGTCGATCGGGTGGCCGGCCCGCAGCGCGGCGCCGAGGCAGTCGGTGGACTCCGGCTCGACCGCGACCACCCGGATCCGGTCACGGACCCAGGCCGCCTGACCGGCGATGAACCCGCCGCCGCCGACAGCGATCACCAGTGTGTCGTAGCCGCCGGCCTGGCGGTCGAGTTCGCGGGCCATGGTGCCCTGCCCGGCGACGGTGTCGGGGTGGTCGAAGGCGTGCACGAGCAGGGCCCCGCTCTCCTGCCGGCGCAACTCGGCGGCGGCCTGGGCCTGGTTGTAGTAGCCCTCGACGGTGTGCACGCTCGCGCCCAGGTCCCGGATCCGGCGGTGCTTGAGTTCGGGCGAGGTGGACGGCACGAAGACCTCGACGTCCAGGCCCAAGGCTCGACCGACGTGGGCCAGGGCTGCCCCGTGGTTGCCGCCGCTGGCGGTGACCAGGCCGGCGCGGGGCAGCTCCCCCCGCTCGCGGGCGAGCAGCACCCGGTTGGCGGCGCCGCGCGGCTTGAACGACCCGGCATGTTGCAGGAGTTCGAGTTTGAGCAGGACGCCGCCGTCCTCGATCACCGGGGTCCGGCGGATCAACGGGCCGATCCGCGCGGCCGCCGCCTCGACGTCGTCCGGGGTCACGGCAGGTGCGCTCACCCGGGCCATGATGCCCGGGTTCAGAGCGCGTCGTGCGCGGCGCGGGCCGCGGCGGAGACCCGGGCGACGCCGGTCGACATCGAACCGCTCCCGGTGGAGAGCACCGCCACGGTGTAGTGCTGGGTGGCGGTGGAGCCCTTGGCCCCGGTGACGTACCCGATGCTGTTCACCCGCCAGGACCCGCCGTACGGGAGCCAGCCGTTCTTCACCGCGACCAGGTCACCGGACGGCGCGTGGCGGGGCACACCCCACCGCTGGGAGGCGGTCACCGAACGCATCAGGGCGAGCAGGTGGCCGCGGTTGGCCGCTGTCAGCGTGGTCCCGGTGGCCAGTTCGTCGAGGAACCGCACCTGATCGCGGGTGGTGGTCCGGGTCAGGCCCCACCGACCACCCGGGTCGGTGGTGGTCGAGGTCATGCCGATGGCCCGGGCGAACCGCAGGTACTCCGGGCCGCGGCCCAGGGCGTTCCACAGGGAGGTCTGGGCCGCGTTGCTGGACACCCGGATCGCCGAGGCCGCCCAGGATCGTTCGTCGGCGGACAGGCTGCGGCCCTGCTTCTGCCGCTTCCACATCAGCGCCGCCACGGTGGAGGCCTTCACGATGGAGGCGGTGACGAACATCTCGGTCTCGCGGTACCCGCACCAGGTCTGGGTTCGCAGGTCGTGCACCGTGATCGCCGTTCCCGCCTGGCGCCGGGCGACGATCGCCGCGCGCAGCCGGGCGACGGTGCGCTGGTCGGGTCCCGAACAGGTGACGCCCTGCGCGACGGTGATCGGTTCGGAGACGCCGGACCCGGCGGCCGGACGGCCCGCCGGTGCCACCGGCGAGGATTCGGCCAGCCGTGCGCCGTGGGCCGCCTCGACCGGGACGACGACCAGCGCCAGGAGTGTCACCGCGAGGGCCACGGGGCCGCGCCGCCGCTCACCCCGTCGTCCTGTGCCCGGCCGAACCCAGCGCATGTGTCACCCTTTCACGTCCCACCCGTCCCCGGCTCCTGGCAGGGCATCGGCGTGGGCGACCGGCGGCTCGAGCGTGGCGCGCACCGTCAGAACGGTGGGTGTTCGCTCTCGGTGTGGATGGTGCGGCCGGTCGGGGTGACCCACTGGGTGCTCACGCGGCCGGTGTGGGGCTCGAGCAGCCGAGGGGCGAACCCCCTCTCCCGCAGGCGGTGGTGGTGGAGGCACAGAGGCTGACTGGTGCACTCACACGTCGCGCCGCCCTCGCTGTAGGGCGTTCGGTGGTCGATCTGGCAGCCGTGTGCCCGGCGACGGCACCCGGGGAAGCAGCACCTCGGGGTACGAACCGCGACCAGTTCTCGCAGCATCCCCGTGGCGGTGCGAACCAGGGTGTGGGGTGCTCGGCCGATGCCCAGCACGGTTCCGTGAGTCGGGGAGTCGGGATGATCATCGGTGATCACGCACCGCCAGGTCGCCGTGGCGCCCAGGCGTTCGAGCGCGGCCAGAACCCCCGCGGACAGCGTCGGCATCCAGCGGTCCGTACTCGCCCACCTCCCCGATGCCCTCACCGCCCAGGACCAGTGACAACGGCACCGTGACGTGCACCATCGCACCCGTTCGCGGCGAGTTCCGATCGAGCGCCGGAGCCTGGGCCGTGGCCCCGTTGGCGGCACCGGTTGGCGCGGCAGGCGTCCACCCTGACCCGGTCGCCGGCTCGCACCCGGTCTCGGTGTGGGGCGCGGTCTGGGTTTCGGTCTCGGACAGTGGACCGGGGTTCGGCCGAACGTTCGCCGGGGTCACGAGAGGACGATCGCCGGTGGCGGCGCTGGTGATCGCATCGGTGACGACATCGGCGCGGATGGCGGCCCCGGTTCGCTGATCACCCACCTCGTCCTGAACACCCGCCGCGAGGACGGCGACCGCAGTCCGGATCGCCTCGATGTCGGCGACGGAGGCGGTCAGGCTCATCCGGCCGATGCCGGCCCCTGCGGGACGGAACACCAGGGACCGCCCGTTGATGTTGTCGGCAATCTGCGCGGACAGCCCTCTCGGGTCGGCCGCGGCCACGAGCCGCTCCAGCCAGGCCGAGAGCTGACCCCAGGTCAAGAGGCTGGCCTTGTCCAGAATGCGCGGTTCGAGGCCGGCGAGGGTGTCGGTGGGCAGGTGCAGGGTCTTGCCGTGAATCAGCCGTGCCCGATCCAGGTCGAGGGCACCGCTGGTCACCTGGCGCCACAGTCGGGGAAATCGGATGGGCAGCTCCCGGATGGCCTCGACCCGGGCCGCGAGAGTCCCTTCGGGGATCACACACGCGGTGGCCGCCTCGGCCACCGCTGCCCTGAACCCCAGGTCGCGGGACGTGTTGACCGAGTGGGCCACCTCGTCGGCCCCGGTGTGTTCCCAGCGGCCGGCCAACTCCTCGGTGGCCAGGGCAGCGGCCAACTGTGCCCACGCGGACACTCGCTGCCCCGCCGCCGCCACGTCGATCAACGTCGCATCGGGCAGCTCGCCCAGCAGCCCCGGACGCGGGCCGGGGTCGCCGTCCGGTTCACCGCACGAGCGGGCTGCCGGCTCACCGACAGCGACCTGCACCGCCGCTGCCAAACGCGCCCCCACCGGGCCGGCGGCCAGCACCCCCGCCAGCCCCTCCCCGGGTCCTCCGGCCGGCCCATCGATCCGGGGGCCCGCACCACCCAGTGGCACGGCCACCCCGACCGGCACCCGTTCGGCCAACCTCGTGCAGCGGTCGGTCAACCGGCGCACCCGCTGCTCGGCCCATGTCAGCTCCTCGGACACTCGCCGCAGATGACGGGGCGCCCGCACCCGGGCTGCTTCGGCGTCCCGGACCCTGGCGGACAACGCGACGATCTCGGCTCGCAGGCAGGCGACCACCTCCGAATCCCCCATGGGATCGGGTGCCACCCCCACCGGACTCGCTGACATGTCTTCACTGTAGTCGAACAGATGTTCGATCACAAGCCCTGGGCAAGCGGCCCCTGCTGGACCCGTCGACTCCGGCCCGCCAGAGTGATGCGGTGAGCCCAGCCGAGAACCCCGACCCCACCTGGTTCACCCGACCCGCCGCCCGCGACTGGTCCTGTTCGGCCCTCGATCCCCACCGGGACGCCGCTCGCTTCCACCGGGAGCTGCCCGGCTACCGCCCCACCCCGTTGCTCGAGCGCGCCGAGTTCGCGGCCGAGCTGGGCGTCGGCCGGGTGTTCGTCAAGGACGAGTCCCAGCGATTCGACCTGGGCGCGTTCAAGATCCTCGGCGCCTCCTGGGCGGCCGCCCGTGCCCTGATCGAACGGGAGCAGGCTCCCCCGGGCGGGACCGGGCTCGCGGACCTGCACCAGCTGGTGGCCGATCGTCCGGCCACCCTGGTCACGGCCACCGACGGCAACCACGGCCGGGCCGTTGCGCGGATGGCCCGCCTGGTGGGGGCGGCGGCGCACATTGTCGTGCCGGACGTGGTCGCCCCGGATGCCGTGGAGCGGATCGCCGCCGAGGGCGCCACGGTCAGCGTGGTCGCGGGCTCCTACGACGAGGCCGTCGACCGGGCCCGCACCGTGGCCGACCGGACCCCCGACGGGCTGCTGATCCAGGACACCGCCTGGCCCGGCTACGACCGGGTCCCGGCCTGGATCGTGCAGGGGTACTCGACCCTGCTGACCGAGATCGACGACCAGCTGGACGCGGCCGGCGCCGGGGGCTGCGACCTGATCGCGGTCCCGGTGGGGGTCGGATCGCTCGCCCAGACCGTGGTCGCCCACCATCGCAGCGCGGACCGGGACCCTGCCCGACGCCCGATCGTGCTGTCGGTCGAACCCGACACGGCAGCGTGCGTGCTGGCCAGCCTGCAGGCAGGGCACTCGGTGAGCGTCCCCACCGCCGAGACGATCATGGCCGGGCTGAACTGCGGGACGGTGTCCGCCCTGGCCTGGCCGGTCCTGGCCGGCGGGCTGGACGCCGCTGTCGCGGTGACGGACGGCGAGGCACGCCGCGCGGTGAGCGACCTTGCCGCCGCGGGCATCTCCTCGGGGCCGAGCGGCGCCTCGGCGCTCGCCGGGGTCCGGGCGGCGCTGGACGGGTCGGCGTCCGCCGCCCGACGGTCCGGCTTGACCCCACGGCGCGCCCGGTCCCTGGATGACGGCGTGATCGTGCTGCTGAGCACCGAGGGGAGGCATCGATGACCCTCGCGACCGGCGAGCTGATCGAGGTCGACGGCGTCCGCCGGTGGTCCACCCCGATGGAGCTGAGCCGGACCGGGGCCCACGACGGCGAGCCGACCGGGTTGCGCGGCGTCCGGTTGCCGGCCGACGCAGCCCGCCGCCTCACCGATCAGCGCTGACCTCACCGCCTCACCGACCAGCACTGACCTCACCGGGTCACCGCCGCCGCACCCCGCCACCGACACCGACACGGCCACCACTGCCGCTCGTCGTCACCGGCGCGGACCCATCCGTCGGGACCTGTGAAGGCGGAACGCCGCGGAACACCCTGTCCCGGTGGGGAACGGCAGAGACCGGCAGGGACCCACCTGGACCCGCACGCCCCGGCCCGGAACGCCCGGGAACGCCTGATGGGTGAGCGAACGTGCCCGCAAGCGTGCGTGGAGGTGAGGGGCGTGGATCGATGGTCCGAGGGGCTGGGACTCGAGGAACTGTGGCCCGAGCAGCTGTGGTCCGAGGAGCTGGGACTCGAGGAACCGTGGTCCGAGGAACCGTGGTCCGAGGAGCCGTGGTCCGAGAACGCACTGGAGGACTCGGCGCTGAGTTGGGGCGACAGCGAGGGATGGCCCGGGCTCGGCGGCGTCCTGCAGGAGGTGATCCACCCCGAGCTGGCCGGCGGTCTCGACGCCCAGGACTACGACGACGCCATGGAGGCGGTGCTCGGGTCGGTCAGCGCGGCCGAGGCGTTCAACATCGCCAAGGCGCTGCGCCAGATCGGCGGTGGAGCGGGTCAGGTCCTGGCCAACCCGGCCGTGTCCCAGATCGCCCGGACGGCGCTGCCGACCGCGACGGGCGCCCTGGGCACGGTCATCGGCGGCCCGGTCGGCACCGCCCTCGGGACCCGGCTCGGCAGCCTGGCCGCCGGTGCCCTCACCCGGCAGGGTGCACCTCGCCCGGCCGCTCCGATCACCACGGCCACGGCCTCGCCCGCTGCCACTCCGGTGGCGGGTGGCTCGGCGGCCGCGGCCCAGGGACTCGTGCTCACCCAGCAGCCCGACGTGCTGAAAGCACTGCTCGCGCTTGCTCTGGGAGGCAACGGATCCCGGCAGGTGGGCGGGGTGCCGGTGACCTCGGTGATGAACATGCTCAGCCAGGTCTTCGGCCAGGCCGCCGCGGACGCGGACGAGCTGGCCCACCCGGGGGGCTGGGCCGCCGATGCCGAGGGCGGCTATCTGGAGGGCAGCCACCTGGAGGCCGGCTGGCCGCCGGACGACCTGGGGTCCGCGAACCCCCGCTCGCTCTACACCGCCCTGCTCGATGCCGACAACGAGGAGCTCTCGTCATGACCACCGAGTCCGCCGCCGAGCTGGCGGCAGTCGAGGACCTGCTGATCCGGGTGCTGCCCGATCCGATGGGCTTTGCCGAGCGAGTGCTCGGTGAGTTGCTCGAGCGGCTGGCCACCCCCGCCGGAACCGGGACCGTCATCCCCTCGCCGACCGTCGCAGATCCGGAACCGGCTGAACCCCAACAGGTCCTGATCGATCGGTCGATGCTGCTGGCCGCTGCCCTGGGGGCCTGCGAGTGCTGGGGCGAGGACCGGCTCTGCCGCAGTTGCGGCGGGCAGGGATCGGCCGGCTGGGTCCCGCCGGATCCGGAGCTGTACGTCGAGTACGTCGCGCCGGCCGTGCGACGCACCACCGACTCACCCGACTCACCCGATTCACCCCATCCCGTCGAAGGAGAAGACCACTCATGAGCAACGGATTCCTGGACGACCTCGACGAGGTCGAGGACTACGACGACGCCGAACTGTTCGACGATGCCGAGGATTACGACGACGCCGAGGCCCGCCGTCGCCGGCGCAGTCAGGTGCAGGCTGCCCGGCAGCGGGCGCAGCAGCGCCGAGTGGCGGCCCGCCGGCCCATGCCCACCCCGAGCAGCCCGCGTGCGGTGGTCAGCGCCGTCAAGCAGATCGACCTGCAGACCAAGGTGCAACAGGACGACCTGCGATCGGTGGTGGCCGCCGGCAATCGCAAGCTCGACCGGTCCAACCTGGCCACCGTGGCCACCCTGCTGATCGGCGAGGCCTTCCGCGCGTTCGGCACCCCGGACAACAGCTTCGTGCGGGCCGGCCTGCAGGCCTCGCCCCTGTTGTTGCTCAGCCCCGGACGTCGCTACCCCGGGGTGGAGGGCGTCGTCCGGCACCCGGCGTTCCTGGGCGGGGTGGGTGCGCTGGGACTGGCGCTGGTCGGCGACCAGCGCAACCGTGGCTCGTCCGTGCGCACCATCGACGTGGTGGGCCCGGGCCAGATGTCCAGCGGAACGCGGCAGTTGTTCGTCGCCGATGTCACCGACGCCTCGGGACGTCCGTCCACGGCCACCATCACCTGGGCCTCCAGCGACACCAGCGTCGCCACCGTCGATGCCACCGGGGTGGTCACGGCGGTGGGGGCGGGGTTCACGGTGATCAGCGCGACCGCGGGCGAGGTCGTCCGCCGGATCGGCTTGCAGGTCTCCGGCACCGTCGTGTCGAAGTAGCCGGTCGGACACCATGGATCCGGCGCTGCAGCACCTGCTGCGCGAGGAGGCTGCGGACCGGGTGATCGAGGCGATCATCCGGCTCCGGCACCCTCGCGTGGTGGTGCCCGGCGTCCGGATCGTGGCCCGGTTCGCCCGGATCGCCACCTGCCGGTTGCGCGTCGGAGCGGTCCGCCGGGTCTGGTCCCACCCCGATGTGGCCAGTCTCAAGGCCGCCCGGCGACTCGGTCCCGAGGTGGACTCCCCGATCCCGCACGTCGGGCGGGGTGAGCCGGCCCCTCCCCGGCGACCGCCCGGCGTGCGGCCCACCGGAGCCGGGGTGGTGATCGGCGTGGTCGACTGGGGGTTCGACGTCGATCACCCCAACCTGCGCCACGCCGACGGCAGCACCCGGGTGATCGCCCTGTGGGACCAGCGCAGCGCGCCGCCCCGATCCGATCGAGGGCGCTCTCCCCGCCCTTACGGATACGGCGTCGTCCACTCGCGGGCCCGGATCGACGCCGCCCTGCGCACGCCGAACCCGTTCGCCACGTTGGGGTATCACCCCGCGGACGCCGATCGCGGATCAGGTGCGCACGGCACCCATGTGGCCGACATCGCTGCCGGCCGTGGCGCCGTGGGCGAGGGCGGCGTCGCGCCGGGTGCCGAGCTGGTGTTCGTGCACCTGGCCGACCGCGGAACGGGTGGCCTGTCGACCATGGGCGACTCGGTGCGCCTGCTGGAGGCGGTGGACTTCATCGCCCGCACGGCGGGTCGCCGTCCCTGGGTGATCAATCTCAGCATGGGGCGGCACGGCGGCCCGCACGACGGCACGACGCTGACCGAACTGGCACTGGACGAACTGATCTCGGCGGCGCCGGGCCGCTTCATCGCCCAGAGTGGCGGCAACTATCACCAGGCGCGCGCCCACGCCGGCGGGACCATCGCCGGCGGTGGGCGGCGCACCCTGCACCTGGTCACCGACCCGGCCGACAGCACAGCCAACGAACTGGAGATCTGGTACCCCGGCGAGGACGAGCTGGCGGTCGCCCTGACACCCCCGGGCGCCTCGAGAGATGCTGCACCGCAATGGGTTCGGCTGGGCGAGGACCGGGCGGTCCGCGCCGGGGGACGCACCGTGGGACACGTCTACCACCGCGCCCACGACCCCAACAACGGCGATCACCACATCGATGCGTTCCTCGCCCCCACGGCCCCGGCCGGGACCTGGCAGGTGCTGCTCGAGGGCCGCCGGATCACCGAGGGACGCTTCGATGCCTGGGTGGAGCGGGACGAGTCCTGCGGCCGGTGCCAGATGCGCTTCAGTCCGGATGACGCGGCCTCCGACCGGACGACCGGGACCATCGCCAACGGCCGCCTCCCGCTGGTCACCGGCGCCTACGACGCCCGGTCCGCCGCGCGTCCCCCGTCACGGACCAGCAGCCAGGGGCCGACCCGGGACGGGCGGCGCAAGCCGGACGTCGGCGCCCCCGGCGTCGCCGTCCGCGCGGCCCGCTCCGCCCCCGCGGGGGCGGCCCGCAGTCCCGGCCTGCTGTCGCTCAAGACCGGCACCAGCATGGCCGCCCCGCACGTGACCGGTGCCGTTGCCCTGTGCCTCGAGGTCACCGGCGGCGCGCTGGACGCACGCACGATCCGGCGGCTGGTGCAGACCACTGCCGAACCGGTGACGACCGCCGGGACGGCGTCCCGACTGGGTGCCGGAAACCTGAACCTGCCCGCCCTGCTGACGGCCGCCGCCGGCACCCGAACCCCCACGGAGGGCCCAGAGATGAGCACAGAGATGAACCCGGAGATGAACGCAGAGACGTGCCCCGAGACGTGCCCCGGGACGTGTCGGGAAATGTGCCCGGACATGTGCCCGGAGCCGGCCCCTGCGCCCCTGCCCGCCCCCGGGATCGCCTTCCGCGAACTGCTGCACCACCCGAGGGGTCGGGTCGCCTCCCGGCTCACCGGCTCCGTGCAGGTCCTGGCCCGGCCCGGGGAGCGCCCCCAGGTCGAGCTGGAGGCCGGCGACGTCGTGCTGCAGGTCGTTCTCGGCCGCCGCGACGACCCCGGGCGACAGCTGAGGCTGACCGAGGCCGGGCTCACCCGCCGGTACACCAACGCTGTCGACGCCCGGTCCGGCTGGTACGCCGCGGTGTCCGGATCCGGTGCCGACGGAGTGCGGGTACTCGACCACACCGGCCGGGTGCCACCCGGCCAACTCGTGGTGCGTCCACGGGGATCCGAACCGACCGAGGCGCCCCTGGCCGGGCCGGACCCGGCGTCCTGGGCCGAGGACGAGCCGGCCCGGTGGAGTGGCACCCCCGAGCAGGAGGACTTCCGGGCCAGGGTGCTCGCGGCCCATCTCGCCCGCAGTCGGGCCGCCAAGGGTGATCCCCTGCCGGACCTGCGCGAGGACCAACTGGCCGATGTGCCCGGCACGTGCACGACGACCCGGGGCAGCACCACCTGCGTGCGCACCGCGAGCGCGACCGCGGCGGCTGCCGGCCGGATGCTGGCCGCCGCCACCGCCGACCTCGCCACGGCACGGGCTGCGGGGCACCCCGATGCCCTGCGGACTGTCCGGCTCACGGCGACCAGTGGCTACCGGGGCAGCGACCACCAACGGCGGCTGTGGCTGGGCTATTTCGAGACCAAGTACTACAACGAGTCCCGGGCCGCCCGGGCCGCGCTCGCCGACGGACCACACTCGAGGGCTGCGGTCGAGCTCATGTTGCGTCCGACCTCGAGCGGTGGGTACGGCATCGGTGGCCGGATCGCCGCCCCCGGGTACAGCAACCACCAGGGCGGCATCGCGATCGACCTGTGGCAGGAGCGCACCCGGGGCAATGCGATCGCCAACGACTCCGGCCCGCGGGCCCGGTGCCGGTGGCGGCACACCTGGTTTCACGGCTGGCTGCGAACCCACGCCGCCGCGTTCGGCTTCCACCCGCTGCGCACCGAGGAATGGCACTGGGAGTACCGGCCGGCCACCGGGGCATCGACGCCGCCATCGACGCCGCAACTGAGCGACCACCTCGGCGGGCGGATGTGGACCTTCGCCTCGGCCGCGATGCCGCACCCGGTCGCGGTGTTCTGCCCCAGGGCGGCCCTCGGCCGGCGCGACGTCGACGTCCTGGTGTTCGCCCACGGTCTGCTCGGTGGCTGCCGCCGGCCGAGGACCCTGCCGTCCGGGTTCATCACCGACGCCCCGTTCCGCCTGGGTTCGGTGGTGGACGCGTCCGGCCGCCCGATGGTGCTCGTGGTCCCGTTGCTGGACTGGGCGAATCCCTGCGGCGAGGTGGTCTTCGGCCGCGGCCAGGGGCGCCGGAACCCGCTGGGTCATCCGGCAATCCTCGAATCCCTGGTGGGCGAGGTGCTGACCGAGGTGGGCCGGGTTCAGTCCCAGCCGCCGCCGGCGCTCGGTGAACTCGTGCTGGCCGGTCACTCGCGGGCCTACGACGTGCTGGAACCGTTCGTGGCGACCAGGTCCGACCCGGCGATGAGCCGCCCCACGCTCTCGCGCCTGCGCCAGGTGTGGGCCTTCGACACCACCTACGCCGGCGACGTCGCGGCCTGGATCGACTGGCTGGCCGCCGATCCGGCCCGGCAGCTGCACGTGTTCTACCGAGCCGACCGCCGGCGCGGGCGCGACACCGGAACGGTCGGGGACCGCTTCCTGGCCCGCCAGGGTGGCCAGTTGCACGTCACCCAGGTGAGCGAGGGCCACTGCGCCGTGCCACTGACCCGGTTGGCGCAGCTGCTACCGCCGGCCACTCCCCCGGCCCGCCAGCCCACCGGCCGCGCACCCGAGACCGAGGACGCCGAACTCGACCCGGACCTCAGCGCCACCCACGGGCTGGAGGAGGAGTGATGGACGAGCACGTGCACGACGTGCTGCCCGAACCTGGGCACCTGGTCACGGAGGAGGCCGCGCCGGCCCGTCCGTCGGTCCAACCCTCGGCCCAGTGCCTGGCCCGCGCCCGGACCCTCTCCGTGGCGGTGGTCGGCGGCGGCCTGGCAGGGCTGGCGGCCGCCCTGCAACTGTCCGCCTGGGGGGCCTCGGTCACCGTGTACGAGGCCCGCACCCAGGTGGGCGGGCGGGTGCTCAGTGACACCACCTTCGTCAAGGGCCGGGTGGTCGAGCTCGGCGCCGAACTGATCGGATCGATCCACACCCGCTGGTGTGCGCTGGCGAAACGCTACGGGATCGGGCTGATCAGCCGCACGGACAGCGGCCTGGTGCGCGGGGCGCAGCTGGAGGAACGAGTGATCCTCGACCGGCTGCTGACCCCGCACGAAGCAGACACCCTCGCCCGAGAGCTGGACGCGGTCCTGCGCCGGATCGCGGAGTTCGCCCGGGACACCATCCCGGCCGGGATGGAGAGCCACCCCTGGGACCTACCCCGGCTGCGAGAGCACGACCGCCGCTCGGTGGCCGAGGCGCTCGAGACGTTCGGGGTGCGGCGAGGTACCCGGCTCTGGCAGGCCCTCGAGCTGTTCCTGGTCAACAACAACGTGGCCCGGCTCGAGCAGATGAGCTACCTCGCGCTGCTCTGCCTGGTGCGCGGGGGCCAGACCTCGCGCCGGCCGGACGGCTCGCGGGCCACCATCGCCGAGGACTCGCTGATGGGGTACTGGGACGAGCTCGAGATCTACCGTTGCGCGGTCGGCAGCCAGCGGCTCGCCCTGGCGATGGCGGCGGAGATCAACTCGCGCAAGGGATCCCGGGTGGTCCGGCAACTGGGGGTGCGCAAGATCGACCTGCCGCGCGCCGGGGGCGGGGTCTTCGTGACCTCGCGCAGCACCAAGGACACGCCCTTCGACCGGTGGCTGCGCGAGAGGATCCCCGACAACCCGTTGATGGACACGCGACGGTACGACCACGTGGTGCTCGCTGTGCCACCGACCGTCTGGGGCGACCTCGAGATCGTGCCGACCCACCCCAAGGACGTGATCGGCATCTTGGGATCGGGCCCGGCGGTGAAGTTCTTCAGCCGCCTGCCGCGCCGGTTCTGGATCGAGCAGGGCTGGGCCCCGCTGGGCGGCTCGTTGCGGATCGGCCAGGTCTGGGAGGGGACGGACAACCAGATGCAGGCGGGCGCGCAACCGATCGTGCTCAACGTGTTCACCGGCGCCCGCACCCCCACTGCGACCGAGT
Organism: Kineosporiaceae bacterium; assembly: GCA_016794595.1. GTDB lineage: Bacteria > Actinomycetota > Actinomycetes > Actinomycetales > Kineosporiaceae > JADJPO01. The sequence continues at coordinate 16,411 of JAEUJN010000042.1, read as the reverse complement.
ACGTCGAGGGGCTGGCCGAGCTCTACCCGCCCACCCCAGGGGTGGCCCGATCCGGGTATCGGGCCAGCCTGAAGGACGTCACGCGCGACACCAAGCTGGTCGACTGGTCCCGGCAGCCGTTCATCCGCACCGGGTATGCCTCCCCGCGGGTTGGGCAGGTGTTCACCATCGGCAGGGAACTCAACGAGCCGTTCGGTGGCCGGTTGTTCTTCGCGGGTGAGCACACCCAGCTGGACCACTTCGGGTACATGGAGGGCGCGATCCGCTCGGGTGAGCAGGCGGCGCGCCGGCTGCTCGACCAGGCCTGCCGTCACCTCGAGCGCCGACCCGAGCCCGTGCTGGTGGCCGGCACCATCCCTGCCTGATCGGAGGACCGCGGTGGCCCGGTATCAGGCGGCCGTGCGGCGGGCCGTGGCCGCCGAACAGCCCGACCTGCTCGATCGTGCAGAGCACTGTTCGGCGGACGGCGAGGCGCTGGCGCCGATCGGACGCACTCTCGGTCACCAGGTGCGCCTCCAGTGGGAGCCACCCGGGCAGGCAGGGCGGTCGGCAGTGGCGCTGTACACGATCAGCGAGCTGCGCACCGAGACCCCGGCCGGCGTCGTCCGCATGGGATCAGCTGGGCGGCACCGGATCTCACCGCAGGTGCCGTCACCACCGTTCGAGGTGAGCGTCGAGTCGGTGGTCGCGCGCCGCCATCTCGACGATGCCACCGCCGCCCGGCTGGGAGAGTTCGTCGAACGGTTGCGGGACGACGGATCCCACCGCGGGCTGATCGTCATCGCCCCTCACGGCGGGGACATCGAACGGCACACCGACGCCCAGGCCCGGCAGGTCGCCGACCGGCTGGCGGACCACGCGGTGTCCAGCTGGTCCTGCCTCGGGTTCGACCAGGAGCCGGGGGACGCCTACCGCCGATTCCACATCACCTCGAATGACCTGCACGCGGCCAGCTTTCCCGAGTTGGGCGCCGTGATCGGACGGGGGTTCCGGTACGCGGTGGCCTTTCACGGGTTCCGCGGCGAGGGGGTGCTGGTCGGCGGAGCCGCCCCGTTCCGGCTGCGGGCGGCGATCGCGGCCGCGCTCGAGGAGGTGCTGGACGGCACCGGGCAGCCCGTGCGGATCGCCGGCCCCGACGACGTGCTGGGCGGGTCGAACCCGTCCAACGTGGTGAACCGGCTGACCGCGAACGGCCGCTCCGGAGTGCAGCTCGAGCAGGGCATGCGAGCACGGGAGCAGTTCGGTGAGGCGATCGCCGATGCCGTGGCGCGGGTGTTCGCCATCCGGCTCACCCGACCACCCGTACCTCCGTCCCGCGCCTCGATCCCCGTCTCGATCCCCGCCTCGCGCCCCACATTCCCCAGCGCATCGATCCCGGCCAGGCTGCGCCAGTGGTGGTCGGACCGACGTCAGCCGCCCGGCCGGTAGCAGCAGGTGGTGCCGGTCTGCACGCCGGCCCGCAACTGCTCCCCCAGGACGGCGTCCGCCTGACCGATCCGGTCCAGGGCCCGGCGGATGGCCTTGCCCACCGCCACCCGGGCACGCTCGGCGTCGTCCGCGAAGGGTCGGGACCGGCCGCCCGGTCCGGTGGCCGCGCGCAGCTCCCGGGTGATCCAGTCGGATTCGGTGCGCGCTGCCTGCGCGCGCTGCCGGTCACCACGACGGGTGGCCTCACCCAGCTCCTCGGCCAGGGACGCGAGCCGGGACCGGTACCGGGCCTTCGCCTCCTCGTCCAGCACCGGTTGCCGGCTGCCACCCGTCGGTGGGTGCTGCGGGGCGGCCAGGTCCAGGGCCGGGATGTCGACGTCCGGGTTGGCCAGCAGGCGCGCCAGGTGGTGCAACCCGACCATGTCCTCGATCACCGCGCTGCGGCCGGCCAGCTCGACCCGCCATCGGCGACCCCGTCGGCAGCACACGGCGGCCGGGGGCGTCGATCGCGCCCGGGGCGTCGTGGCGTCCGGCAGGCGCATGCCCCACTCGGCCGCCTCGGCGGCCGCCTCGGCCAGCAGGCGGGTCCCTGCCCGCGCGTCCCCGGGCAGGTGGCGCGCCAGCAGTGCCTGCGCCAGACGGTGCCGGGACAGGGTCAAGGCCGGCCAGTGACCCAGTGCCGAGTTGTGCTCGACGGCGGCCTGCAGGTGGTCGACGGCGCGGTCGTGGTCGCCGCAGACCAGGCTGGCCACGCCGAGCGGGTGCTGCACCGACCCTAGGCAGCTGACCGCCAGGCTCGCCATCACCGGCAGCTCGGCGTGGGGGGCGAGCAGGTCTCGGACCCGCGCGGCGGTCGCCGCGTCGTCCAGCATCGCGCAGGCCTCGACCACGGCGGTCATGGCCGCGAGCCAGGAACTGGACGACGGCAGCTCGGCCAGGTCGCGCCCGGTCAGCCGGGCCAGGGCTCCACGGGCCTGGCGCGGCTGCCCGGCGGCGGCGCAGACCGCCGCCTGAGCCGCCACGAAGGAGTGGTCGACGACGCTGAGGGTGGGCGAGTCGACGATGCCCGCGACGGTGTCGGTCAGCTCGGCGAGCCGGCCCTGGAACCAGCGGATCGTCAACAGCTGCGCGCAGTACCACCCCATCCAGTCGGTGTCCCCGGCAGCGGCCCCGGCGCGTGCGGTGCTCTCGGCCAGCGCCTCGGCCTCGGCCAGGCGACCGGAGCGGATGGTGAGCATCACGCGCAGGGAGTCGACGGCGTAGGACGCCGCGGCGTTGGCCACCGTCGCCGGGTGCCCCACCAGGTCGGCGAGGGCGCGTTCGGCCCGGCGATCGCCTGCCAGGAACAGGTCGACCGTTCGCCACAGCAGGCCCATCACGGTGTCACTGGGCCGTCCGGTCCGCGCCCCGACCCGGATCAGTTCCTCGGCCAGCGCCAGGCGCAGCCGCGGGTGCTCGGGGCCGAGGACGCAGTGGTGGGCAAGGCTGAGCGCCTCGGCCAAGGCGGTCGGGTCATCGGCCCGGCGAGCCTGGTGCAGCCCGCGCAGGACCTCGCGCACCCGGCCCTCCCGGTAATCGGACTCGGCCCCCAACCGGATGCGCAGCCGCAGAGCGAGCACCGAGTCGCAGTCCACCGCGTCCAGTGCCCGGCGCTGGCAGGACTCGACCGTGGCGGCGTCCACCGCCGAGCGGCGTTCGTGCACCCAGAGGCCACCCATGCCGAGGGCCGCCCGGGCCAGCGCCTCGCCGTCCCCTCGGTCCTCGGCCACCGCGAACGCCTCGGCGAAGGCGAGTCGCGCCCGGGCCAGCGCGCCGTCCACGTGCAGGGCTCGCTCGGCCGCGGCCAGCGGGCCGGCCAGAGCCGGCACGCCGCGCGCGCGCAGCACACTCGACTCACGCGGGGACACACCGGCTATGAGGGACGAAACACCCGTGCTGATACACCGGCGTGACGCCTGCGCACCGGCAGCGGAATCGTGGTGACCCACTGAGGTGTGAGCGTCCTCAGCCGGGCGAGGCCGGCGATCGCAGGAGTCGCACCACCGCGTCCAGGTCTCCCTGCTGTTCCCGGAGCGCCTCCACCTCGATCCGCCCTCCCCGGCCGATCAGCCGCTGAGCCGCCCGGATCGCCCGGGGGACCAGCGACCCCCGCCCCAGGCCGCACGCGGCGACCAGGCGGTCGCCCTCCAGCTCCAGCACCAGCACGGCCTCGCCTTCGCCCTCACCGTCGATCAGCGAGACCTGTTCGGCGCCAGGGGTTCCCAGCCCCACATGCTGCAGGGTGAGGCCGTACTGATCCGACCACGTGAAAGGCACCTGGTCGTCACCGACCTGCTCACCCAGCATCGAGCGGGCAGCCACCACACCCTGGTTCTGGGCCACGGTGAAGGCCTCGAACCGCAGGCCGCCGGGGTGACCGGGAACCCGCATCCGGGCCACGTCCCCGGCCGCCCAGACCCCCGGGACATCGGTGCGGCAGGAGGAATCGACCAGAATGCCGTCCGCGGTGGCGATCCCACTGTCGCGGGCCAGCTCCTCGCGCGGGGCGATGCCCACGGCCACCACCACCACGGCGGCAGGCAGCCGCTCGCCGTCCGACAGCCGCACCCCGCTCACGAACCCGCCGGCCGCGCCGGCATCGCCAGGTCGCCCGGCCGAGCGCGGGGCCGAGCGCCCGGTCGAGTGCCCGGTCGCGTGCCCGGCCACGTGCTCGGTCGAGCGCTCGATCGAGACCGGCGCCACGCCGGTCAGCAGGTTCACCCCGTGCTCGCGGTGAACCTGGGCGAGCCGGGTCGCCACCGGCGCGGGGATCCCGCGGCCGAGGATGCGCGATCCGGCCTCGACCACCCTCACCTGACGCCCACCGATCGCGGCCGCCGCGACCTCCAGGCCGAGGACGCCACCGCCGATGACCACCAGCGGCCCGGCCCGGTGCAGGTCCGCGCGCAACGCCCGGGCGTCAGCCGACACTCGCAGGTGGTGAACGCCCGAGCCGGGCAGGCCCGGCAGGTCGAGGGTGCGCGGGCGGGCGCCCGTGGCGAGCAGCAGCCGGTCGTAGCCCACGGTGTCGCCGTCCGAGGTGTGCACCGTGCGCGCCCCCGGGTCGATCCGGACGACGCTGGTCCCGGTCAGGATCTCGACCCGGTCCGGCCGGCGTTCCGACGGGTCCCACAGCGGCGGCGGCTCGGCGTCCGGATCGAGCAGCACCTGCTTGGACAGGGACGTGCGGTCGTAGGGCTGCTCCGGCTCCTCGGTGATCAGGACCACCTGGCCGCCGGCCTGGGCGATCACCCGGGTGGCCGCGGCTGCGGCGGGTCCCCCGCCGACCACCACGTAGGGAGCGGTCCGCCGGGTCATCAGCCGAAGACCACTGTCCGGTGACCGGTGAGGATCACCCGGTTGTCGGCATGCAGCTTCAACGCCCGGGCGAGGACGACGCGCTCGACGTCGCGGCCGATCGCCACCAGGGCCTCGGCGTCCTGGGCGTGGGTGACCCGCACGACGTCCTGCTCGATGATCGGACCTTCGTCGAGATCGGCGGTGACGTAGTGCGCGGTGGCCCCGATCAGCTTCACCCCGCGCGCGTAGGCCTGGTGATAGGGCTTGGCGCCCTTGAACCCCGGCAGGAACGAGTGGTGGATGTTGATCGCCCGCCCGGCGAGCCGGCGGCAGGCGTCGTCCGAGAGCACCTGCATGTAGCGGGCCAGCACGACCACGTCGACGGCGTGCTCCTCGATCAGGTCGAACAGCCGGGCCTCGGCCGCCGCCTTGCTGTTCGGACCGCTCGGGTCCCTGCCCACCGGGATCCACCCGAACGGGATCCCGTGCCGTTCGACGAGGGGGCGGGCGTCCTTGTGGTTGGACACCACGACCGGGATGTCGACCGGCAGCTCGCCGATCTCCCACCGGTAGAGCAGGTCGACCAGGCAGTGGTCGAACCGGGAGACCATCAGCAGGACGCGGGGCCGCCGGCCGGCCGGGCGGATGCTCAGCACGGGATCGAAGGAGGACAGGCCGGCGCCGACCCGGTCGCGCACGGCGTCCTCGTCCTCCAGCGTGGTCTCGAACTGGGTGCGCACGCAGAACGTGCCGGTCACCGGGTCGGAGAACTGGGCGTTCTCCAGGATGTTGCCCTCGGCGCGCACGATGCCGTCGGCCAGCGCCCGGACGATCCCCGGCCGGTCGGGACAGGTCAGGGTCAGGACGTACTGCTGCATCGATTCTCTCCGGGACGTGGACGGACGGGTGCCGGGCCAGTCTCTCCCGACGCGGAAGGTGCCGCTGACCGCGCCCCGAACCGACCGGGCCGCCGGCCGACACGGCGGCCGTGGCCCGGGGCGTCTGCGACCTGGCTGTAACACCGGGCCGCTACGGTGGCGCGGTGTCCGACAGCGCTTACACCATCGATCCCGTCAAGGGGCCCCGCGTGGTCCCCACCCACGAGCTGGCCCTGGCGCCGGTCCAGTCCCCCCCGCTGAGCGTGGACGGCTTCGTGGAGGCGTTCCTCCACGAGCTGAACTACGGCCAGGGTGTCTCCCTGGCCCGCGCCTCGGTCAACGACCAGCATCTGGCGCTGGCCCGGACGGTGCGCCGGTACCTGATGGCGCGCTGGCTGGAGGCCCTGGCCCAGCAGCGACGGCAGCCGGTCAAGGCGGTCGGGTACCTGTCGGCCGAGTACCTGCTCGGGCGGCAACTCGACAACGCGCTGCTGGCCACCGGCCTGGTGGACGTCGTCCGCGAGGGTCTGGCCCAGTGTGGCCTGAGCCTGGACACGCTGCGCGACCAAGAGGTCGAGCCCGGCCTGGGCAACGGCGGCCTGGGCCGGCTCGCCGCCTGCTTCATCGACTCCCTGGCCACGCTGAGCGTGCCGTGCATCGGGTACGGCATCCGGTACGAGTACGGCATCTTCCGGCAGACCTTCGTCGAGGGACGCCAGGTCGAGCAGCCCGACACCTGGCTCACCCTGGGCGCGCCCTGGGAGTTCCCCCACCCCGAGTCGGCGCAACTGGTCGGGTTCGCCGGCACCACCGAGCGTCACGTCGATGCCGACGGCGTCGAGCGCACCACCTGGGTGCCCGAGTGGAGCGTGCTCGGCGTCCCGTACAACTACATGGTCCCCGGCTACCAGAACGGCCGGGTGAACACCCTGCGCCTGTGGAGCGCGCGGGCCACCAAGGCCTTCGACCTGGAGATCTTCAACTCGGGTGACTACGCGGACGCCGTCCGCGCGCAGACCTTCGCCGAGAACATCTCCAAGGTGCTCTACCCCGAGGACTCCACGCCCCAGGGCAAGGAGCTGCGCCTGCAGCAGCAGTACTTCTTCGTCGCGTGCTCGCTGGCCGACTTCGTGTTCGAGATCCTGCACAACGACTTCGACCTCACCCGCCTGCCCGAGCGGATCATCTTCCAGCTCAACGACACTCACCCGGTGATCGCCGTCCCCGAGCTGATGCGGTTGCTGGTGGATGTCAAGGGCATGGACTGGGACCAGGCCTGGCAGATCACGCAGCAGTGCTTCGCCTACACCTGCCACACCCTGCTGCCCGAGGCGCTCGAGGTCTGGCCGGTCGAGCTGATCGGCCGGCTGCTGCCTCGCCACCTGGAGATCATCGACCGGATCAACGCCGAGTTCCTGGCCGAGGTGCGTGCGAAGTGGCCGGGCGACGAGATGCGCGTGCGGCGGATGTCGATCATCTCCGACTACCCCGAGCGCGGCGTCCGGATGGCCCACCTGGCGACCGTCGCCGCGGCCAAGGTCAACGGGGTCGCCGCACTGCACTCGGAACTGTTGCGCGACAAGGTGTTGCCGGACTTCTCCGAGCTGTGGCCGGAGAAGTTCATCAACGTCACCAACGGCATCACCCCGCGCCGGTTCCTGCGCCAGGCCAACCCGGGCCTGTCCGGGCTGATCACCGAGGCGATCGGCGACGGCTGGGTGACCGACCTCGAGCGGCTGCGCGAGCTGGAACCGCTGGCGGACGACGCCGCGTTCCGGGCCCGGTTCCGGGAGGTGAAGCTGGCCAACAAGACCCGGCTGTTCGACCTGCTGCGCCGGCGGGACGGCTACGAGCTGTCCAACGGTCACCTGCTCGACGTCATGGTCAAGCGGCTGCATGAGTACAAGCGGCAGTCCCTGAAGCTGCTGCACATCGTGACCCTGTACGACCAGATCGTCTCCGGTCGGGTGGACCCGGCCACGATCCTGCCCCGCACGGTCGTCTTCGGCGCCAAGGCGGCCCCCGGGTACCGGATGGCCAAGGAGACCATCTACCTGGTCAACGCGGTGGCCGCGGTGGTCAACGAGGACCCGGCGGTCGAGGGCGTGCTCACCGTGGCCTTCCCGGCCAACTACAACGTCACCCTGGCCGAGACCCTGATCCCGGCCGCCGACCTGTCGGAACAGATCTCGCTCGCCGGCAAGGAGGCCTCCGGCACCGGCAACATGAAGTTCGCCCTCAACGGGGCGCTCACCATCGGCACCGACGACGGCGCCAACGTGGAGATCCGCCAGCTGGTGGGCGACGACAACTTCTTCCTGTTCGGCATGGCCGAGCCGGAGGTCGCGGAGCTGGGCGAGCGAGGCTACGTGCCCAGCAGCTTCTACGAGGCCGACGAGGACCTGAAGCGGGCGATCGACCTGATCTCCTCCGGGGTGTTCTCGGACGGCGACCGCACGGCGTTCGAGCCGCTGGTCTCGAACCTGCTGCACGAGGACCGGTTCATGGCCCTGGCCGACTATCGCGCCTACCTCGACGCCCAGGCGATGGTCGAGAAGGCCTACGGCGACCAGGAGGCCTGGAGCCGCTCGGCGATCCTGAACGTCGCCCGCTGCGGGTTCTTCTCCTCCGACCGCTCCATGCGGGACTACATCGAGCGGGTGTGGCACACCACCCCGGTCACCTGACCCACCCCCCCTCGTGATCATGCACTTTCGACTATTCGAAAGTGCATGATCACGAGGGGGGCGTCATCGGCCGGCGTCCGAGCGATCGAGCGCGGCCGAGAGGCGTCCCTCGTCGAAGGCGAACTCCCACACCGTCCGGTAGCGCACGGCCGGATGGGATCTCGGGGGCACGGCAGGATCCGGCACGAGGTCACGACCCGCGAGCAGGGTCCCGGTGAAAGGGACGGCGAGATCCCACCCGATGATCTGCCAGGTCGCGCCCCACCAACCCTCGACGGGCACCACCCGGCCGCCGGCCACGGACATGCCCTCCTCCAGCGCCCGTCCCTCGTGGGTCGCCATCGACCCCACGGCCACCGCGGAGAGCCTCAGCCGGCCGTCGGCCACGGTGTAGCGGTCGATGTGACCCCGCCGGCAGGCGGTGCTGATCATCGGGGCGGCCAGCGAGATCGACCACGGGTTGAACAGTCCCTGGCCATCGATGCCGCAGATCGCGTACTCCACTCCCTCGACGGTGACGAAGTCCGGTGCCTGAGCCGTCATGGCCCCCATGATGGCGCGTCGGACCAGGGGTGGCGTTGATCCCGGGGGTACGGGCGAGGAGACTCAGCGGATGAGCGCCCCGGTGGAGGAGGGCGTCCGGAGCCTCCCGCGCCGGGCGCCGCTGTCGGCGTTGTCGTTCAACGTCGCCGCCGCGCTGTCCGCCACCGTGCTGGCCGGGGCGGTGCTGGTGGCCGCGCTGGCAGCGGGCACCTGGCGGCCCGAGCCCCTGCTGTCGATCACGCTCTTCGCGGCCGCTCCCCTCTGCGCGGCGATGGCCCTCCCGGTTCTCGTGGTCCGCGGCCGGGTGGAGAACCTGCCCGCCGTGCGCTGGCTCGGTGCGGGCGTGGCGGTGTCGTGGGTTGCGCTGACGCTGCAGTTGATCTCCTTCCCCACCATCAGCCCCGGTGGCGGTCCGCTGCGCACGAACGGCACCAGCAGCGTCCAGCTGTACCTGAGTGCCCACGCCGCGATCTTCGGGGCTGCACTGCTCGGAACCATGCGGACGGCGGACCGCTGGCGGCCGCGCCTGGTCGTGCTCGGTGTCCTGATCTCGATCGCCTGCGCGGTCAACCTCGTCCCGGCCCCGACCCTGCTCACCCCGGATCAGACGTTCACCACACCGGTGCTGGCGACCCAGTGGTTGCTGACCGTGCTGGGCGCGCTGGCGGTGTGGCGCTGGGTCGCCGTCAGCGGCCCGTCCCCCACCCCGCTGATCGGCTGGTGCGGGGTCGCGCTGATGCTGTTCACCTACGAGATCGCCCTCAACGCCCTGGCCGGACGGCGCTACTCGGCCCTGTGGTGGTCGAGCCTGTCACTGCGGGTGGCCACGTTCGCCGCCCTGGGCTTCGGGTGCCTGTTCTACGTGCTGCGCCAACTGAGCCGGATCGAGCGGTACACCGACGCCGAATTGGTGCGCAGCGACACGGAGCTGTCCACCCGCGCCGCGGTGATCGATCAGCTGCTGGTGCACGCTCGACGGCTGGCCACCAGCCGGACCCCCGCGGACGTCGCCCGGATCCTGGCCGACACCGCCCAGCAGATCAGCGAGGCCGACGCCGCCCTGGTCAGCCACCTCGTCGAACACCCGCCGGCGGTCGTCCGGCTGGCCGCCGCCGGCGGTTGGCTGCGCCCGAGCGGCGAGGCGCTGACGCCGTCCGGATCGTGGCGCTCGGGCGATCCACCCCTGTTCCTGACCGACCGGGGACGCATCCAGGCCCTGCTCGCCGGGCGCGAGGGCGGCGCGGAGGTCGCAGCGCTCGCCGTCCTGCCGCTGCGGGTGCGCGACCTGGTGGTCGGCGTGCTGGAGGTCGCCCACCGGCAACCGCGGACCTGGACCACCGCCGAACAGGAACTGTTGCAGGGTCTGGCCGACCAGGCCGGGCCGGCGCTCTCTCGCGCGCGCCTGGCCGAACGCGAGTCCGAGGCGGCCCAGACCCTGCAGCGCTCGCTGCTGCCCCGCGAACTACCCCACGTCCCCGAGGCGACGCTGGCCGCCGTGTACCGGCCGGCCGAGCTGGGCACCCACGTGGGGGGTGACTGGTACGACGTGTGGACCCTGCCCGACCGTCGGGTCGCCCTGGCCATCGGGGACGTCAACGGCAAGGGCCTGGTCGCGGCCGCGACCAGCGGGCGGTTGCGGGCCGCGATGCGCGCCCTGGCTGCCACGGATCCCTCCCCCGCGACGGTGCTGCGGCGGTTGGACGACCTGGAGTCGCGGGAGGGCCTGGCCATGATCGCGACGGTGACCTACGCCGTGCTCGACCCCGCCACGGGGCAGGTGCACCTGGCCCGCGCCGGGCACACCCCGACCCTGCTGGTCCACCCTGGCCGGACCACCCGGGTGCTGGAACCGGACGGCTCGGCGATCGGCCTGGCCGCCGGACCCTTTGCCGAGCAGAGCCTGCGGCTGGTGCCCGGCGACGTGCTGGTGATGTACACCGACGGGCTGATCGAACGCCGCACCCTGACCCCCGATGAGCAGCTCGACCGGTTGATCGAGGCGCTCGCGCTGGTGGGGCCCGAGGACACGGAGCACCTGCCCGACGCCCTGATGAACCACTTCCGGCCGCTGGACGACGACGTGGCCGTCCTGGTCGCCGGGATCGAGCGCGTTCATCGCTGATCGGCGCCGCCGACTCAGATCACGGCCTTTGGTCGTGGTCGCGCGCCCGGGGGACGGTCATGATGCCAATCATCGCCCTGCCCAGCACAGGCGAGCCGGAGGACACCGTGGCTGCCCGCCCCGCCCGCCCGCCCTGGCGCCCGCCCGCGCCTCGGCGATTGTGGCGCGGGGCGGGGGCACTGCTGGGCGTGCTGGCCGCCGTCCTGCTGGCAGCGCTGACCGCGTCCCTGGTCTCCCAGGTCTCCTCGGGGACGGCGCGCGCGCACGCGTCCAGGACGCTGAGCCTCTCGGCCAGCGCGAGTGCCGGCGAGCAGGATGTGGTCCTCTGCGGGCCGCTGCGCTCCAGATCCCACGAGCGGGGAACCTGGGGACACTCGGCCAAGGTGAAGCGGGCCAGCGCCCGGACGGCGAAGCGCCAGTCGGGCTGGTTCGAGGTCGGCGCCGTGGTCGGCTCGGCCGGGCTCCCGGGCTCCGATGCCGCCCTCAGCGCGGTGGACCGCCGTTCCGACTCTGATCGAGCCTGCCCGGGCGTGCACCCGGGGAACCCCCGGCGAGGTCCCCCGATGGACGCCGCCCGAGCCGTCCGGACCGCCTGAACCGTCTCGGCCGGCCGGCTGCCTGCGTCACCTCTCCGGGCCACCCCCACCACGATCTCACCGCGCGACCCGCGCCTGAGATGTGTACACCCCGTGCACGACCCGTGATCTGCCGGTGGCCTGTGCGAACACCCCTGCACGACCCCTTCTCGTCGAGAGCCGAACAGTCATGCGTACCTCGTCACGCCCTGCCGCCACCCCCCGCGTGGTCGGCGCGAGCGCCACAGTGATCTTCGCCGCGGGCGGCCTCGGCCGCGCCGTGGTCAACGGCGACATCTGGCAGATCCTCTACCCCCGGGATGCGGTCCTGCTCCCCGGGCACCGGGTCCGGGTCATGGGACAGGGGGACGGCCAGCTGCTCGTGTTGCCCCTCGACCGCGCCACCGGCCACCCCGTCGGATCGATCCCCGCGATGCGCGCGGGCCGTCGACGATGACCGGATCAGATCCCGGGCCCCGACCACTCACCGTCGACAAGCACGGACGCGCCCGGTTCGGCCGCCGCCGGGCAGCGGTCTTCGATCTGGACGCCGAGCCGTCCCAGACCCTGGGCCAGCGCCTGGCCGCCCTGGCTCCCGGGGCGCACGTCCTGCGGACCTACCAGCGGCGCTGGCTGCGGGCGGACATCTTCGCCGGGGTGGCGGTCTCCGCCTACCTGGTGCCGCAGGTCATGGCCTACGCCTCGATCCTGAACGTGCCACCGGTCACCGGACTCTGGACGGCGCTCGCGGCCTGCGTCGTCTACGCCCTGATCGGGGGCTCGCGGGTGCTCTCGGCCGGACCGGAGTCGACGGTGGCCCTGATGGCGGGCGCCGCGGTGGCCCCGCTCGCCGCCGGTGACCCCGCCCGAGCGGCCACCCTGGCCGCCGCACTGTCGCTGATCGTCGCCGGCTGGGTGCTGCTCGCCCGGCTGGCCAGGCTGGGGGTGATCGCCGACCTGTTGTCCCAGCCCCTGCTGGTCGGCTACCTGGCCGGGGGCGCCGTCCTGATGGTCGTCGGTCAGCTCGGCCGGATCACCGGCACCCAGGTCGAGGGCGAGAGCATCGTGGCGCAGGTGCGCTCGTTCCTGGCAGTGGTCGACCAGGTGCACTGGCCGACCCTGGCGGTCACGGCGGGGACCCTGGCCCTGCTGCTGGCGATCGTCTGGAGCCGGCCGCGCTGGCCTGCCCCGCTGATCGCGGTGGCCGTGGCCACCACGGCCGCCGTCGTGTGGGACCTGGCCGACACGGGGGTGCGCGCCGTGGGTGAGGTGCCGTCCGGGCTGCCCGGGCTGCACGTTCCCGCGGTCGGCCTGGGCGACCTGGCCTCGTTGGTCCTCGCCGGGCTCGGCGTCGCCGTGGTCGCCTACAGCGACAACACCCTGATCGGGCGCGCCTTCGTGCCGGCCGAGGACCCCGACGACCCGGACGACGTCCCCGAGGTCGATGCCCAGCAGGAGCTCGTGGCCCTGGGCGGGGTGCACATCGCCACCGGCCTGGTCGGCGGCTTCCCGATCTCCTCCTCCGGGTCTCGCACGGCCCTGGCGATCGCCAGTGGCGCGCGCACTCAGCTGTACTCCCTGGTGGCGGCCGGGTGCGTCGTCCTGGTGCTGTTCGTGGCCGGCCCGCTGATCGCCCCCATGCCGGCGGCCGCGCTCGGCGCGGTGGTGCTCTACGCCGCGGGCAAGCTGGTCTCGATCCCCGAGTTCGTCCGGCTGGCGCGCTTCCGCTGGACCGAGCTGGTGCTGGCCCTGATCGCCCTGATCGGCACTGTCGTCTTCGGCATCCTGGCCGGGGTCGGGGTGGCGATCGGACTGGGCATCCTGGAGATGACCCAGCGTCTGGCCCGGCCCCACGAGGGCGTGCTCGGGCGGGTGGACGGGCTCGCCGGGATGCACGACGTGGACGACTATCCCGACGCCACCACGATCCCCGGGCTGGTGGTCTACCGGTACGACGCCCCGCTGTTCTTCGCCAATGTCAGCGACCTGCGGCGCCGGGCGCTGCTCGTCGTCCAGCAGGAGAACGCCGCCTTCCCCGAGCACCCCGTGCGCTGGTTCGTGCTCAATGTCGAGGCGAACGTCGAGATCGACGTGACCGCCGCGGACGGGTTGCGCGAGCTGCACGAGGACCTCGCCGGACTCGGCGTCCGGCTGGGGCTGGCCCGGGTCAAGCGGGACCTGCGCCTGCCCCTGTCCCGGGCGGGTCTGGTCGAGCTCATCGGCGAGGACATGCTGTTCCCGACCCTGCCGGTGGCCGAGGAGGCGTACCTGGCCTGGGCCTCGGCCGAGGACGGCACCCCCAGCGACAACCGTCAGGGGGACCCGGCGGACGGATCCGGTTGACGGTCCGCCCGATCGTGTGAGCCATTGGCTACCTGGTATACAGGTAGCCATGCAGGTGCAGGCCGTCTCCGTCGCCGATGCCGTGGCGAACGAGCTGCGCCGGCGCCTGCTCGCCGGCCGCTACCGCGGGGGCGAACACCTGCCGGACACCGAACTGGCCGCCGAGTTCGGCGTCGCCCGGCCGACCCTGCGGGCCGCCGTCCAGATGCTCGTCGCCGATGGGTTGCTGGAGCGAGGCCGCGGGCGCAGCGCGTGCGTGCGCTCGTTCACCGCCGAGGACGCCGTCGACCTGTACCGGGTGCGCCGGCCGATCGAGCTGACCGCGCTCGACCTGGTCATCAGTGGACGCCGCGCCCTGGCCGGTGTGGAGGCGGCCGCCCGGGCGTTCACCGACCTCGGCGCGAGCGAGGCAGGCCGCGCCGGGACGATCAGCTGGGACGTGGTCGCGGCCCACGACATCGCGGTCCACCGCGAGGTGTTCCTGGCCGCCGGCTCCCCCCGGCTGCTGCGCGCCTTCGACGAGATCGGCACCGAACTGCGGCTGTTCATCGCGCAGCTGCGACCCTCCTACGCGAGCGTGGCCGACCTGGCCTGCGAGCACGACCTGCTGGTGGCCGCGGCGCGAACCGGAGACCCCGATCGCGCCCGGGCTGCCTGGACCGAGCACTTCGACCACTCCGAGCAGTTCTTCCTCGGCCTCCTCCAGGAGCGTGACCTGTGAACCTGCACGACTTCGACGCCCTCAGCTTCGACTGCTATGGGACCTTGATCGACTGGGAGGCGGGGATCGCCGCCGTCCTGCGCCGCTGGGCCGACCGCAACGGCCTCGCCCTCGGCGACGAGGAGCTGCTGGCGGGCCATTCCGACCACGAGGCCCGGGCCGAACACGAGTACCCGAGCGAGCCCTACCCGGTGATCCTCGCCCGGTCCCTGCGAGCGCTCGGCGAGCAGCTCGGCGTCCCGGTGACCGATGCCGAGGCCGAGGAGTTCGGCGCCTCCGTGCCGGACTGGCCGGCGTTCGAGGACTCCGCAGAGGCGCTGGCCCGGCTGGCCCGGCGTTACCGGCTGATCATCCTGTCCAACGTCGACCGGACCTCGTTCGCCGGCTCCAACGCCCGGCTGGGGGTGCGGTTCACCAGCATCATCACCGCACAGGACGTCGGCTCCTACAAGCCCGACCCGCGCAACTTCGAGGCCCTCGCCGCCGAGGTCGACCGCCTCGGGATCCGCCCCGGCCGACTGCTGCACGTGGCGCAGAGCCTGTTCCACGACCACGTCCCGGCCAAGGCCGCGGGCCTGCCCACGGTGTGGATCAACCGCCGGCACGCCACGGGAGGCTGGGGCGCGACCCCGGAGCCGTCGGCGCCGGTCACCCCCGACTGGACCTTCCCCACGATGGCGGCCTTCGCGGACGCCGTCGAGGACGCCGCCGCCGAGGCCGATCACCCGGCCGAATAGGCCTCCCGGGCCACCACCGAGAGCGAGGACAACCATGCGCTTCTCCCGATCGCTGCAGGTGGTCGGAGTGCACGCCGAAGGGGAGGTCGGCAACGTCATCGTCGGCGGCGTCGGCCAGGTGCCGGGAGCGACGATGCTCGACAAGCGCAATCACCTTGCCCGGGAACGGGATTGGATCCGAACCCTGATCCTCGGTGAGCCGCGCGGCCAGGTCGCCCGCAACGCGAACATCATCCTGGCGAGCAACCACCCGGACGCCGACGCCGGTTACGTGATCATGGAGTCGATCGAGTACCCGGTGATGTCCGGCAGCAACACGATCTGCGTCGCCACCGTGCTGCTCGAGACCGGCATGCTGGAGGCCGTCGAACCGGTCACGCGCCTGACCCTGGAATCCCCGGCCGGGCTCATCCCGGTCGAGTGCCAGGTCCGCGACGGCAAGGTGACCAGCGTCCGGTTCACCAACCAGCCGGCCTTCGTCCATCACCTCGACGCACCGGTCGAGGTCGAGGGCATCGGCACGGTGACCGTCGACGTCGCCTGGGGCGGCATGGCCTACGTGCTGCTGGATGCGCGGGCTCTCGGATTCCGGATCACCCCGGACGAGGCCCGCGACATCTGCGCCACCGGTGAACGCGTCAAGATCGCCGCCGCCGAGCAGCTGACCGCCGTCCACCCCGTCAATCCCGACTTCCCCGGAATCACCATCTGCGCCCTCACCCTGCCGCCCGAACGCATCGACGGCGTCCTGACCGCCAAGAACACCGTCGTGGTCTCCCCCGGTCGCTGCGACCGCTCCCCCTGCGGCACCGGCACCTCCGCCCGGATGGCCCTCATGCACGCCCGCGGCGAACTCGCCGTCGGCGAGCCGTTCGTGCACACCTCGATCATCGACTCCCGCTTCGAGTGCCGGATCGAGTCGACCACCACGGTCGGCGGCGTCCCCGCGGTCGTGCCCTCCATCGCCGGCCAGGCGTGGATCACCGACCTGACCACCCTGGTCCTCGACCCCAGCGACCCCTACCAGAACGGTTACCG
>JAEUJN010000016.1 GCA_016794595.1 Kineosporiaceae bacterium | reverse complement strand
GGTCGGGTCAGTGGTCACGGTTCAGTCCCAGTCGATAGCCGACCCCGACCACGGTCTGGACGATGTCGGCCTCGGCCCCGAGCTTGTGCCGCAGGTTCTTCACGTGCGAGTCGATGCTGCGCTCGTAGCCGGCGAACTCATACCCCCGCACGCGGTTGACCAGCTCGTAGCGGGAGAACGGCCGGCCGGGCACCGAGGCCAGGGCGTCCAGCACCCCCCACTCCGAGGCGGTCAGGTCCAGCACCCTCCCCCCGGCGATCGCCTCGCGGCGCTGGTGGTCCAGCACCAACCGGCCCTGACCGTAGGAGGCCCGCTCGGCGTCGGCGGTCCCGCCACCCGCATGCGTGCGACTCAGGATCGCGCCGACCCGCAGCACCACCTCGGTCGGGCTGAAGGGCTTGGCCACGTAGTCGTCCGCACCCAGGGACAGTCCCTTGATCCGGTCGTCGATGTCGTTGCGGGCGGTGAGCACCAGGATCGGCGGGTGCCCGCGCCGGTGGGCGGCACGCAGCAACTCGAGTCCGTCGACGTCCGGCAGGCCGAGGTCGAGCACGACGAGGTCGCAGGCGCCGTCCTCGATCAGCTGCAGGCCCTCGGCTCCCGAGGCGGTGGTCAGGACGGCGTGGTCGGCGCGCTCCAGGTACCGGCGCAAGACGTCGCGGATGTCGCGGTCGTCCTCGACGACGAGCACCGTGGCCATGGGGTCATCCTCGGCCATCGCCGGGGCGAATCGGGGGAGCGCGGCGCGGAACTCCACACGGTCTCCACATCGGCGACGCAGTGTCCTCGAGGACGGGGCCGATGGTGGAGGTGTTCGACCCACTCACCGACGCCGGCGCCGAGCCGGCCGACCTCAGGAGCCCCAGATGCCTCGCCCGTTCACCGTCACCGCAGCCACCGTCCTGGCCGGGGGCGCCCTGGCCGCCGTCCTCGCCGGCACCTCTGCCGCAGCCGGCTCCGGGTCGACGTCCGGGGTCGCGACAGCGACAGCGTCGGCCGCAGCCGGTACCGCCACGGGGACCACCTGCCCCTACGGGACCGGGGGGTGCACCGAACCGGGACAGCAACTGCGCCAGGGCAACAGCAACGGCAACGGCAACAACGGGAACGGCAACGGGAACGGCAACGGGAATGCCCAGGGCAACGGGCGGGGCAACGGCCAAGGCCAGGGTCAGGGGCAAGGCGCTCGGCAGGGCCGGGGGATGCAGCAGGGCCCGGACGCCGGGACGCACGCGATGCTGCCGGCCTCGGGGACCCTGACGGCGCAGCAGAAGGTGGACCTGGCCGCGATGGCCGAGGAGGAGAAGCTGGCCCACGACGTCTACGTCGCGCTGGCAGCCAGCACCGGCGATCAGCGGTTCACCCGGATCGCCTCCTCCGAGAGCCGCCACCTGTCCGCCGTTCGCACCGTGCTCCAGCGGTACGGGATCACCGATCCCACCGCGGGCCTGGCCGACGGCCGCTTCGCCGATCGCGACACCGCCGCGCTGTACACCAAACTGGTCGCGCAGGGCCGGGCATCGCTGACCGCGGCGCTCGAGGTGGGCCGGACCGTCGAGACGATGGACATCGCCGACCTGAACCGGGCGTTGTCCGGGCTGAACGCGCCCGACGTCCAGCAGGTCTACTCCTCCTTGCTGGCGGGGTCCCGCAACCACCTGCGCGCCTTCGGCGGCTGAGGGTTGCGGCCGGCAGAGGCCGCTCGGGTACGGGCCCTGCCTGCGGAGCGGGTGGGGCCCGGTCTGCTGCAGAGGGTGGCACCGGCAGGCGCCTTCCTGACGCGGCAGCCATCATGAGGGCATGACCGTCCATCTCACCCGGCGCCAGCTCGTCGTCTCCGCCACGGGCGTGCTGGGGGTCGCCCTGCTGGGCACGGGGTGCAGCGCCGCGGGCGACCCTGCTGGTCCGACTGGCCCGAGCCCGTCCGGGACGCCGTCGGGGCCCGCCTCGCCCGCCGGATCTCCCGTGGCCTCGCCCTCGGGAGCGGCCGGCCCGGCGGCGGCGGCAGGGCTCAGGTGGGAACGGGCCGATCTGTCCTTCGTCTCGGCCTACCTGCTGGTTCGCGGGTCCGAGGTCGCCATCGTCGACCTGGGCACGGCGGGATCGGACGGCGCGATCCGGCAGGTGCTGGCCTCGATCGGTCTGGGGTGGGACGCCGTCCGGCACATCGTTCTCACCCATCGCCACGGCGATCACGTCGGCGGGCTGGCCGCGGTGGCGCCGCAGGTGAGGGCCACGGTGTACGCGGGAGCCCAGGACGTCGCGGCCATCGACTCGCCTGTCCCGATCGCCGGAGTGCGCGATGGCCAGGAGGTGTTCGGTCTCCAGGTGATCGCCTCGCCCGGCCACACTGCCGGGCACATCTGCATCTTCGACCCGGCGACCGGCGTCCTGGTTGCCGGGGACGCGCTGCGCACGACGGCCGGGCTGGCCCCCTCGGATCCTCAGTTCACCGAGGACGCCGCGGGGGCCGCCGCATCGGTCAAACGCCTTGCGACACTGCCGGTTCGGGTGATCCTGCCCGGCCACGGGGACCCGTTGACCGAGGGCGCCGCCGAGGCGCTCACCCGCCTGGCCGCCACGCTGTGACGCTGTGACGCCGTGGGCGGCGACCCGGCGGGCGGTCTCGACGGCGCCCCGAGCGGTCCGACCGTCAGCTCCCGACCGTCGGCCACCGACCGTCAGCGACCGGCGGTCATCCGCTGCCGGAGCAGCCGCTTGCCCTCCTCGGCGCCCTTGCGGCTGTCGGCCTGGGCCTTGGTCAGGAACCTCTCCAGCTCCACGTCGCCGTGGCCGCGCGCGTCCTCGATGTAGGTCTCGAGCCGAAGCACGTTGTGCAGGCAGTTCTCGGTGAACCACAACAGGTTGTAGATCGGGTCCTTGGTTCCGGTCACCTGGCCGTGTTCGCTTCTCCTGCCCAGGGGTGTTCTCCCTTCGCGGGCTCGGTGGGGTTCGGTGGTGCCGTGCTACCCACCGGCTCGGTGCCCATTCGCCGGGCCCGGGAGGAATCCCGCCGATCGTGCGTGACGCCGCCGCTCGCCCGGGGCCGTCAACATCGAGATCACCGTCGCTCTATGCTGCGGCCAGGCCGGTGGCGCGGTCGGGGGTCGCCCGATCGCCCGATCGCCCGGTCTCGCGGGTCGTGGGGTCAGGGTCCCCGAGGTTCTCGGGCCGTGGGGGTTTCGTCGTCCGGAGGTATCCGATGTCAGCTGTCGTCGATTTCGTCACCGTGTCCACCACCGGCGTGGAGTCCTCGCCGGTGGCGGAGGCCCTGGCCGGGCTGCGGGCCAACGAGGCGCGGTACTTCCGGAACAAGTACGACCACGTGTTCACGGTCCAGGCCGCCAGTGAGGCGTCCTCGACGATCGAGTGGGTGCACACGATCCTCGAGAGGGAGCGTGACCTGGTGATCGCCTCGACGCCGCTGCAGGCCTGCGAGTTCGAGGCCGGGGGCATCAGGTTCGCTTACGTGTTCTACGAGTCGGGCCTGTCGATCAACGTCATGTACACCCTGGCGGACGGCGGCAAACGGGCCGTGGGGTTCAAGCTCTCGGACGGTATGCCGGTGCCGGACGAACTCGCGTCGCGGTTCAAGTTCGCCACGCAGAGGTCCAAGCTCGCGGGCAGTATCCGCGGCACCTATTTCGTGATCAAGGGCGAGTACTGACCCGCGGGGCGACAGGGCGACCTGCGCGGGCGAGAACAACGTCGGCTCTCGCCCGCGCCGGCGGTCAGTTGTTGCCCATCACCAGCCCGTTGGGGATCTCGTCATCGCGTCGTCCCCCTGGCACGTCGATGGCCTTGGCCAGAACCTGGCCGTTGTGGGCCAGGGTGGCCGACGCCCCCGAGTCGAACAGGACGGCGTCCTTGAAGCCGAGTAGCGAATAGGCAGTGCGAACGTCGGTCAGCGATCGACCACTTCCCAGCGGGGACAGGGTCATGTCCCGTTGGACCATGAAGGCGACCATGCCGTCACCCCGGACGCCGACGCTGGTCTTTCCCGTGTTCGTCCCGTTGTAGTAGGCCCACTTCTCGCGGGTCGGCCAGTCCTTACCGGTTCCCGGGCCCCAGCCGGAGCCGGCGATGATCAACGGTCGGGCGCCTCCCATGGCGAAGCCGTCCGAGGGGGCGCCCTGAAGGTAGGGCCGTTCACCGAGCACGGCGTTGTTCTGCGGCCCGATGCTCCACTGGTGGCCGCACTTCCCGGTGGCCGGGACGGTGATGTTGTACCCGTGATACGCGGCGTCGTAGGGGTTGGTGTTCACCCGGTGCCCGGCGACCCAGATGTCACCCTGAGGCGTGAACGGGTGCTGGCCGCCCGCCGGGTCGAACCACTGCCCGTTGATCGCTGCCCGGTTGCCGAAGACGCCGGCACCGATGGCGCGAGCCGCCTCGGAGAACTTTCCGCTGGACCGGTAGAAGACCTGGGCGGCCGGCCTGTTGGCTGCGACGAAGTGCACCTCGTCGGCGGTGTGGTGCAGCATGGCCGCGCACGAGGCCAGGCGTGCTGCCATGGCGCCGTTGAGCTTGGCTGCCAGGGCACCGGTCGTGACGAACTGCGTCGGCAGCGCCCCGTGATACCAGCCCTGCGCATGCGAGGCGTTGCAGGCGTAGCTCCAGACCTGGCTGCCCGGCGCGGTCGCTCCGTTGGCCACATCCAGGCACACGGTGGCGTAGTCGCTCTTCAGCACCCCGGTGTTCTGCTCGCGCCACCGCTGCTGCGGGACATTGACACAACGGAACATCTGGACGGGGGTCTGGTTGGCGCTGCTCGGACCGCGAATGTCGAGGCACTTGCCGCCGAGCATGAAGTACCCGTTGAGCTCCACCCAGCGTTGCCGGTCGGATCCGTCACACGGCATGATGCCCAGCCGGTCGCCGCTGCCCGGCAGAGGGCTGGGCGCTGCCAGGCACATGGAACCCGCGCCCTTGTCCACCCGGTTGTTGATCATGGGGCCGATGTACGTGGGTGCGCCGATCATCCAGGTCTGGGCGTCGCTGTCGCTGTTGCAGTTGTAGAGCCAGACCGGGGTGCCCGGAGCGGTGGCGGCGTAGGCGACGTCCAGGCAGCGGTTGGCCCGGTAGTCCCGCACATCGCCCGGCGTCCCGAGCACCAGGCTCGCCGGATTCCATTGCACCGAGGGGTTGGTGCCCTGGCTGCACGACTGCAGGACGGCCTTCGTTCCGGAGTTGCTCGAGTTCCCCGCCGTCCCGAGGCACAGATCGGTCCTGGACGACAGGGCGAGGCCGCCCTGGATCGACAGTCCCGTCCCCCAGCGAATGACGTTCCAGTTCTGCCGCGAGCTCGGCACGCTGCCACAGGGGCGCATCGTGACGGAGGCCAGGCTGCCCAGCGCGTCCGCGGTGAGGCAGTTGCCGCCGGCCCCGCGCAGCTGGATGTTGCTGTGCCGGGTCTCCACCGCGGACGCCGCAGGTGCGGTGGCGACGACGACCGGGGCGACGAGGCACGCGGCCAGCAGGAGGGACCGAAGGCGTCCCGATCGGGGTGACCCTCGTCCGCGGTCCTGGCGAGCCCGGGGGAGAGGCCATCTCGTGGTCACCGGCTCGTGGTGGGGCGAGGTGCCCCGCGGTTGATCCTCCACCGTCGATGCTCCCTTCCTCGGCGGGCACCCCTTCGGCAGCACGACCGTGCCTGCGGCGCCCGCACCTGCCTGTTGACCGGGTACTGGTCGAAAGGGATGATCCGGACCTGGGCTAGCGCGCTGCTAGCGCCGGCGGGGATCGCCTCGGGAGGCCAGCGGTGACCGACCTCGCCACGACCGCGCTCGACGTCCGCCTGCTCGGTCCCCTGGAGATCCGGCGCGGTGGGCAGGCGATCACCATCGGCGCGCCCCGTCAGCGGGTCCTGCTCGGGGCGCTGCTCGTGGCAAGGGGACGCCCGGTCAGCCTGAGCCGGCTGATCGACGCGCTCTGGGGTGGGTCCGAGCCGCGGACGGCGCGGGTGACCGTGCAGAACTACGTCCGCCGCCTGCGGACGGTGCTCGATGCCGCGGATGTCCCAGTGCGCGAGTCGGTGATCGGCACCACGCCGGATGGCTATGTCCTGCACCTGGATGGGCAGTGCCTGGACCTGGTGCGCTTTCACGCCCACCTCGCCAGGGCACGGGTGGCGCGAGACCGTGGTCGATTGCCGGACGCCGAACCCGCCTATCGGTTGGCCCTGGCCGAGTGGCGGGGGGAACCCCTGGCCGACCTGGTGACCTCCGGCTGGCTCCGGACCGAGCTCGATCGATTGATCGACCTTCAGGCCACGGCGACGGAGGAGTGGGCCGAGGTCGAGATCTCCGCAGGGCATGCCGCCCGCGGCCTCGAGGCCCTGGCTGATCTGACCCAGCGCTGGCCCATGCGGGAGTCTGCTCGCGCTCTGATGATCCGTGCCCTGCACGCGTGCGGGCGCTCCGCCGACGCACTCGCCGAGTTCCGTCGTGCTCGGCAGGTGTTGCGGGACGAACTGGGCATCGAACCGGGCGAGGACTTGCGACGAGCCCACGCCGAGGCACTCGGGCGTCCGGCGTCGCAGCGGCTGCTACGTCGTGTGGTCCCGGCCCAGTTGCCGGCAGGGCTGACGGACTTCGTGGCCCGAGGCCCCGAACTGGCCGGCCTCGACGCCCTGGTCAGACCGAGCGGGTCGCCGACGGGTGCCCAGGTCGCAACGATCTGCGGGGCGGCGGGGATCGGCAAGTCCGCCCTCGCGGTGCACTGGGCCCATCGTGTGGCGGAGCTGTTCCCCGACGGGCAGCTGTACCTCGACCTGCGGGGGTTCGAGGCGCACGCTCGGCCGATGACGGTGGCCGAGGCGGTCCGCGGGCTGTTGGCGGCACTCGGAGTCTCCGAGCACCGGATGGCGGGTCAGCTCTCCGCTCAGGTCGGTCTGTACCGCAGCCTGCTCGTCGGACGGCGGCAGCTCGTCGTCCTGGACAATGCGGTGGACGCCGATCAGCTGCGGATGCTGTTGCCGGGGGCGGCCGGGACCGTGACCTTGGTGACCAGCCGGAACGAACTCGGCAGCCTGGTCGCCCGTGACGGGGCGCGGCCGCTGCGGCTCGGCCTGCTCGATGACGCCGATGCGCGCCGCCTGCTGGACCGGCGGTTGGGGAGCCGTCGGCTGGCCGCCGAGCCGGCAGCACTGGCGACCGTTGTCCGACGGTGCGGTGGCCTGCCCCTCGCCCTCGCGGTCGTCGCCGCCCGCCTGCTGATGGAGCCTCGGCTGTCCCTGGGCACCGTCGCCACCCAGCTCGGTGAGGCACCCGGTCTCACGGCACTGAGCACGGGGGAGCCCAGCGGTGATGTGGCGGCGGTGTTCTCCTGGTCCGTGCGAGCACTCGATCCCGATGCAGCCCGACTGTTCTGCCTGCTCGGACTGCATCCCGGTCCGCAGGTGAGCGCGGCCTCGGCGGCGAGCCTGTGCGCGATCCCTCTCGCCGACGCGCGCAGCCGGCTCGTATGAGTCCCCTGGTGTGGTGGGGTTTGGGGTGATGGACGGCGTGGCCTGCTGAGGCGGGGTGGCCATCGGCGGGATCTTCGGTGTGAACGACCAAGCACACACTGAAGAGGAGCCCACCGATGGCCTTGTCCCAGTC
>JAEUJN010000027.1 GCA_016794595.1 Kineosporiaceae bacterium | reverse complement strand
CTGACCCCCACCGACCCCCTCACCTGCACCTTCACCGCCCTGACCAACGGCACCACCTACACCGTCACGGTCACCGCCACCAACACCAACGGCACCACCACCGCCACCACCACCGCGATCCCCTACCCCGCCACGATCATGGCCGCTCCCCACCTGGCACTCTGGCTCGACGGCGCCGACCCCACCACGATGTACGCCACCTCCACCTGCACCAGCGCCGCCACCACCGCCGTCGGCTGCTGGAAGGACAAATCCCCCAACGCCAACCACGCCACCCAAACCGTCTCCATCAACCGACCCGACCTGGCTACGGTCAACACCCGCCCCGTGCCGTCCTTCGGCGGCGACAGCCTGACGATGTCGGCGGCCACCCTGCCCACCGGCACCACCGCCTCCACCACTGCCCTGGTCGCCAAGCTGACCGACCCCACACCCGCCACCAGCGGCGGCCGCACCGCCCTCGGCTGGGGCACCGCCAGTAACGGCGCCGCCCGCGAGATCAGCAAGACCACCACCGCCCCGACCATCTCCATCGGCGCCTGGGGCAGCCCCACCACCAGCCCCGGCAGCTGGACATCGAACACCGACATCGTGTTGGCCGAACACGCCACAGCCACCATCACAGGCTGGCTCAACGGCCGACCCGGCTCGACCCCCGCCACGACGTCCTTCACCACTGGCACCACCACCGGCACCCTCGGCCAGGACCTGAACGCAGCCCGCAACTGGGTCGGCCCCATCGCCGAGGTCATCGTGCTGGACACCACCCTGACCACCGGCCAACGCCGCCAACTCGAGGAGTACCTTGCCCGCAAATGGGGCTCCACCCTCACCCCCGCCGCACCGGGCACCCCCACCGCCACCGCCGGCAACGCCCAGGCCAGCGCATCCTGGACCGCACCCGCCTGGGACGGCGGATCCCCCGTCACCTCCTACACCGCCACCGCCTCCCCCGGCGGGAACACCTGCACCACCACAGGCACCAGTTGCACCATCACCGGCCTGACCAACGCCACCCCCTACACCATCACCGTCACCGCCACCAACACCATCGGAACCGGCCCCGCCTCAACGGCCTCCAACTCCGTCACCCCGGCTGCCACGGCACCCGCGGCCCCCACGGCCGTCACGGCCACCGCCAGCACCACCACCTCCGGGCAGGCGTCGGTCACCTGGACCGCCCCCAGCGACACCGGCGGCAGCCCCATCACCGGCTACACCGCCACCGCCACCCCCACCGCCGGCACGGGCTACGCCACCCTGCCGGACGTCACCTGCACCAGCGGCTCCTCACCGTGCACCTTGACCGGCCTGACCGACGGCATCACCTACACCGTCACCGTCACCGCCACCAACGCCATCGGCACCGGCACCGCCTCGTCGGCGGCCACCGTCGTCCCCTACCCCGCCACGATCATGACCAGCACTGCCGCCGAGGTGTGGCTGGACGCCGCCGACCCCGCTGCCCTCTTCACCAACACCGCCTGCACCACCGCCGCCACCGCCGGCACCACCGTTGCCTGCTGGAAGGACAAGTCCGGCAACGCCAACCACCTCACCCAGTCCACTGCCGGCGCCCGACCGACCGCCACCGCCACCTCCGGGCGGCTGCTGCCCCGCTTCGACGGGGCCAACGACTACCTGGCCCGAGGCTCCACCACCATCCCCACCGGCACGAGCTCGACCACCACCCTCATCGTCGCGACGAACACGGCCACCACTCCGGCGACCGCAGGCGAGCAACAACTCACCTGGTTCGGGACGGGCTCCACCACGGGATCGGCGCGTTACCTGTACAAGCCCGCTGGTTCCGCGCAAGTGGCAACCTCGGCCTACTCCACCACGGACGCCGCTGACGGTCCGATCACCTCGGGCACCCC
Source organism: Kineosporiaceae bacterium (assembly GCA_016794595.1). Taxonomy (GTDB): domain Bacteria; phylum Actinomycetota; class Actinomycetes; order Actinomycetales; family Kineosporiaceae; genus JADJPO01. The sequence continues at coordinate 66,006 of JAEUJN010000027.1, read as the reverse complement.
GTTCGTCGTCGTCTCCGACTTCGCGTCCGGAACCAGCTACGGCACCCGGTTCAACGGTCGACCCCGCGCCGCCCAGGCTTACTCCTACACCACCACCGGCACCTACCTGGAGCTCAGCTACTCAGCGGTCCCGTGGACGGGGCCCGTGCACGAGGTCATCGTGCTCGACACCGTCCCCTCCGCCGACAACCTCCGAGCTCTGCAGGAGTACCTCGCCCGCAAGTGGCTGGTCTCCATCACTCCCGGAGCACCGGGAACCCCCACTGTCACTGCAGGGAGCACTCAGGCCAGCGTGTCCTGGACGGCTCCGGCCTGGGACGGCGGTAGCCCCGTCACCGGCTACACCGTCACCGCCACCCCCGCCGCCGGCACCGGGTACGGCTCGCTCTCGCCCGTGACCTGCACCGCCGCTGCCTCACCGTGCACCCTCACCGGCCTGACCGACGGCATCACCTACTCGGTCACCGTCACCGCCACCAACGCCGTCGGCACCAGCGCCGCCTCATCGGCGACCACCGTCACCCCCTACCCCGCGACGGTCATGTCCGGCAGCGCGTTGGAGCTCTGGCTGGACGGCGCCGACTCCACCACCCTCTACGCCGCCTCCACCTGCACGGGCGCCCAGGCCACCACCACCGTCGGCTGCTGGAAGGACAAGTCCGGCAACACGAACCACGCCACCCAGGCCAGCAGCGGCAACCGACCCGGGCTCACGACCGCCACCGGACACTCGGTGGTCAACCTCAACGGCAGCTCCAGCTACCTGAGCCTCGATGTGAGCAAGCTGCCGACGGCCCGCGCGACCAGCACGCTGTTCGCCGTCGCGGCCACCACAGCGGCCGGCACCCTGGCCGATGTGGTGTGGTGGGGCACCGACTCGACCGGCGCGAAGCGGACGCTGTTCAACTCCGGCTCCGCGATCTCCTTTGACACCAGCGGATCCGGGTACACCTCACCAGGGGTCAACTGGGTGAACGGAACGCTGACCGAGGTGGTCGCCGAGGCCGCCTCGGCCGCAACCCGCTCGGCCGCCAACGGCCGCCCCTACGTGAGTCCCACGAGCTACGACTTCGTCACCGGAACCACCGCCGCCGAGATCGGCCGCGCCAGCTGGGGCGGGGGCTACTGGTCCGGGCCCGTACCCGAGATCATCGTCTTCTCCAGCACCCTGACCACCACCGAACGTCGGCATATCGATGAGTACCTGGCCCGCAAGTGGGGTACCAGCATCACCCCCGGCGCACCGGGCACCCCCACCGCCACGGCTGGCAGCACCCAGGCGAGCGTGTCCTGGCCGGCTCCATCGTGGGACGGCAGCGCCTCGGTCACGTCCTACACCGCCACTGCCGCCCCCGGTGGCCAAACCTGCACCGCCACCGCACCATCCACGAGTTGCACCATCACCGGGTTGACCAACGGCACCGTGTACTCGATCAGCGTCACCGCCACCAACGCCGCCGGCACCGGTCCGGCCTCGGCCGCCGCCACCGCGACCCCCTATCAGGCCACCGGCCTGTACTGGGCCGGCGACAACTCAGTGGGCCAGAGCGGCAACGGCGCCTTCTCCGCCGACGCCCCGGGGCAGACCGGGACGGCGACCGGCTGGGCCTCGACCTCATCCGGGCAACACCACACCTGCGGCATCAAGGCCGATGGCACCCTCTGGTGCTGGGGAGCGAACAGCCTCTACCAGCTCGGTCTGGGCGATACCACCCCCCGATCCACGCCCACCCAGGTCGGTGCGGCCACCACGTGGAGCCAGGTCAGCGCGGGCAACAACCACACCTGCGCCGTGCGCACCGACAACACGCTCTGGTGCTGGGGCGGCAGCGGCAACTATCAGGTCGGGCTCGGCGTCAACACCTCCCAGACCACTCCGGCCCAGGTCGGCACGGCCGTGTGGTCCCAGGTCAGCACCAGCACCTACAGCACCTGCGCCGTGCGCACGAACGGCACCCTGTGGTGCTGGGGCTACAACTTCTACTACCAGCTCGGTCTGGGCAACAACACCCAGCAGACCACGCCGGTCCAGGTCGGCGCCGCGACCACCTGGGCCAGCGTGCACATGGGCGACCGGCACACCTGCGCCCGGCGCACCACGGGCACCCTGTGGTGCTGGGGAGCCAACGGCGAGGGCGAGGTCGGCGTCGGGGACACCACCACCCGCACCACCCCCACCCAGGTCGGAGCCCTCACCACTTGGTCGACACTGTCCGTCGGGCAGTACCACAGCTGTGCCGTCAAGACCGATGGCACCCTGTGGTGCTGGGGCTGGAACGCCGAGGGCCAGCTCGGCGTCGGCGACACCACGCAGCGCACCAGCCCCACCCAGGTCGGCACTTCCACCACCTGGGCGACCCTTGCCGCAAGCGGTTACGCCACCTGCGCCACCCCCTCGGACGGCACCCTGTGGTGCTGGGGCGACAACGCCTACGGCCAGGTCGGCACCGGCGACACCACCGACCGCACCAGCCCCACCCAGATCGGCACCTCCACCGACTGGGCCCAGGCCGGCGGCGGCATCAGCTACGGCCATCTCTGCGCGTTCCGCACCGACACCACGCTGTGGTGCTGGGGCAACAACAACAACACCCAACTCGGACGCACCGTCCAGGCCGACGTCACCGGCTTCGCCCAGATCGGCTCGGCGACCACCTGGACCACCGTCTCCTCCCGGGTCGACCACGTCTGCGGCACCCGCAGCGACGGCACCCTGTGGTGCTGGGGCAACAACGGCTCGGGGCAGCTCGGCACCGGCGACACGACGCCACGCAGCGCCGTCACCCAGGTCGGCTCCGCCACGACGTGGGCCGCGGTCGCCGCCGGCGAGGCGCACAGCTGCGCCACCCGCACCGACGCCACCCTGTGGTGCTGGGGCGACAACGCCAATGGGCAACTCGGCCAGGGCGACACCACCGACCGCACCAACCCCACCCAGGTCGGCACCGCGACCACCTGGGCCACCGTTGCCACCGGCCGCAACCACACCTGCGCGATCAAGGCCGACGGCACGCTGTGGTGCTGGGGCACGGGCGCGTACGGACGCCTCGGGCTCGGCGATACCACTGACCGCACCAGCCCCGTCCAGGTCGGCACCGCGACCACCTGGCGCAGCCTCGGGCTGGGCGACTGGCACTCCTGCGGCGTCCGCACCAACGGCACCCTGTACTGCTGGGGCCTGGGCCAGGACGGACGCCCGGGGCAGGGCGACACCACCGACCGGTTGAGCCCCGTCCAGGTCGGCGCGGCCACCACCTGGGCCAGGGTCGCGGGCGCGTACTCGCACTCCTGTGCCACCCGCACCGACGGCACCCTGTGGTGCTGGGGCAACGGGAACAACTACCGGCTCGGCCTCGGCAACACCTCGATCATGTACAGCCCCACCCAGGTCGGCGCCGTGACGACGTGGGCGTCGGCCTTCGTCGGAAGCACACATTCCTGCGCCACCCGGACGGCGGGCAGCCTGTGGTGCTGGGGCCACAACAACACCGGTCAGCTCGGCCTGTCCAACACCACCGACCAGACCGCCCCCGTCCAGGTCGGGGCGCTGACCACCTGGGCCGACATGACCGGCGGCATCGGCACCAGCTTCGCCCGCCGCTGACCGACGTAGCATCACCCCATGAGCCAGGACGCCGCGCGGCTCGCCGCAGCGACCGGTGACAGCGACCTGCTGCCGATCGCCGAGCTGTTGCGCGAGGCCTCTGCCCTGGTGCTCACCGGGGCCGGGATGAGCACCGACAGCGGCATCCCCGACTATCGCGGCCCGGACGGCACCCGGCGCGTGGAACCCATGCAGTACAACGAGTTCCGGGCCTCCTCGGCCGCTCGACGTCGCTACTGGGCGCGCTCGTTCGTCGGCTGGCAACGCATGGCCACGGTGCAGCCCAACGAGGCTCACCGTGCCGTGGCCCGATTGCAGCGCGCCGGGCACCTGGGCGCACTGATCACCCAGAACGTCGATGGGCTGCACCAAGCCGCGGGCAGCCCCGATGTGGTCGAGTTGCACGGTGCGCTGCGCGATGTGGTCTGCCTGACCTGCGGTGAGCGCTCCTCACGGACCGCGCTGGATGCCCGGATGCGTTCGGACAACCCGGGTTTCGTCGTCCGGGGCGACGAGATCCGCCCGGACGGCGACGTCCGGCTGGACGAGGTGGACGTCGAGCGCTTCGTCGTCCCGCTGTGCACCTCGTGCGGGCAGGACACGCTCAAGCCGGACGTCGTGTTCTTCGGCGACTCGGTGCCACCCGGCCGGGTCGAGTACTGCTTCGCGCTCACGGACGCCGCGAACGCGCTGGTGGTGCTCGGTTCCTCATTGGCGGTGATGTCCGGCTACCGGTTCGTCCGGCGAGCGGCCGCGCGCGGCGTCCCGATCGTGATCATCACCCGCGGCCCCACCCGCGGTGACGGCGAGGCCACCCACCGGGTGGACGCCGCGCTGGCTCCGACGCTGGCCCGGCTGGTCGCCGCGCTGGGGTGCTGACCAGGCAGATGGTAACGTCATGGCATGAGGGCAACCATCGATGCTGCCGGCCGTCTGGTCATCCCCAAGCAGCTGCGCGATCGGCTCGGGTTGGTCCCGGGTGAGGTCGAGGTGGAGTCGGACGGCGCCGACCTGAGAGTCCGCCCGATCGCCGTGGACGACCTGGCGGACGACGACGGCTGGCTGATCGTTCCGCCGGTCGGTTCTGTGGTGACCGATGCCGACGTGCAGGCGCTGCGTGATGCCGACCAGCGGTGATCGCCGACCCGAACTGCTGGTCGACACCAGCGTCGCGGTCGCGCTGAGCGTCGCAGACCACGAGGGCCTGGCCGCCTCGCGCGCCGCGGTGGCCCGGCGCCGTCTGGGATTGGCCGGACATGCGGCGTTCGAGTCGTTCTCCGTTCTCACGCGGTTGCCCGCGCCGGCGCGGCGCACACCGGCGGCGATTGGCCGCCTGCTCGTCACGAACTTCCCGCACTCGCGGTTCCTGTCCGCGGCGGGCACGGCGGACCTGCTGGCACGGCTGCCCGAGCTCGGCATCTCCGGCGGGTCCGTCTATGACGCCCTGGTGGGGGCGGTCGCTGTCCAGGAGCAGGTCCCGCTGGTCACCCGCGACCACCGGGCGCTGCGCACCTACCGAGCATTGGACGTCGACGTGCTCCTGGTGACCTGAGGGCGCGGACAGCCGTACCGGTGACCGACGTGGGACGTGCCACGGCGCCGCCCTCTCAACGGACTACAGTCGGCCCATGCCGCTGACAGGTGAGGAAGAACCGAACCCCGTCGACTGGGTCCGCGAGCAGGTCGAGGCCTACCGAGCCAGTGGCGGCCGGGAGGCGAACACGTTGCGGGACACCGGGATCCCGATCATCCTGGTCACCTGCCGGGGCCGCCGCAGCGGGGCGCTGCGCACGTTCGCGCTGATGCGGGTCGAGCACGAGGGCCAGTACGCCCTGGTCGCCTCCAAGGGCGGGGCACCTGAGCACCCGACCTGGTACCTGAACGTCACGGCGGCACCTGACCAGGTGATGATCCAGGACGGTCCGGAGCCCTTCGACGTCCAGGTCCGCGAACTGGACGGCGCCGAGCGTGAGGTGTGGTGGGAGCGCTCGGTCGCGGTCTACCCGCCGTACGCCGCCTACCAGCAGCGCACCGAACGACTCATCCCCGTGCTGCTGGCCACTGCGCTCTGAGGAGATCACCGGGCCTCAGCCCCGGGACAGGTCGTCCAGCCCTCGGACGCCGTCCGCCATCCGGTCGGCAGCGGATGCGGCCTCCTGGATGCCGCGCGCGATCTCGGCCACGGTCTGGTTCTGCTCCATCACGGTCGAGGCCAGCGAGCCGTTCTGCTCCCGCAGAAGGCCCATGCTGGTCGAGATCTCCTCCACCCGGGCCACGGCCTCGTCCACCTCGCGCCGGACCTCGGCCAGGGTGGCCCCGATCGCCTGGGCGTTCTCGCCCGAGGCGTGGGCCAGACCCTTGACCTCCTGCGCCACCACAGCGAAGCCCTTACCCAGCTCCCCGGCTCGCGCCGACTCGATGGTCGCGTTCAGCGCCAGCAGGTTCGTCTGCGCCGCAATGCCCTGGATCACCTCGGACGCCGCCATGATCTGGCTGCTGGCGCCGGCCAGGCGAGTCATCACCGCGGTGGCGTTGTCGGCCAGATCGGCGACGTGCCCGGTGATGCCGTCCGTGCGCTGAGCCGCCTGCGAGACCTCGGGCAGGCTGGCCGCCATCTGCTCGACGGCTGCGGCCAGGGTGCGGGTCTGGTCGCTGACCCCGACGGCCGATTCGCTGAGCTCCGCCGTGTGCGCGGACAGTTCGGCCTGACGCTCCTGGCGGGTTCTCAGCTCGCGTTCGGCGCGTTCGGCGTGCTCACGTTCGGCGGCCTCGCGCACCTCGGCGGCAGCGTGCTCGAGGCGCACGGCCTCCTGCTGGTGGAGCTCGGCGTCCAGGACCGCCTGGTCGAGATGCCGGCGCAACCGGTGCAGCAACCCTGCCAGCCCCGCGAGCAAGGGCAGCGCCGCTGCGGCGGTCAGCATCCCGATCCGCCACCCGACGGCGTTGACCATCGCCGCGGTGATCACCAAGGAGCCCAGCACGCTGACCACGGTGATGTCCACCGGCTCCGCCGACAGCCCGGTCCACACGAACAGCAGGGCTGCCGTGATGCAGACGATCAGCTCCACGCCGTGGCTGGCCAGCGCCAGCGGGGTCAGCACCACGGCCGCGAGGTAGGGCATGCTGCGCGGCAGCGCGCAGGGCACCCGCGACCAGGCGACCCGCCAGACCGCGATCCCGAACACCATCGCGATCAGGCCGCCGGCGATCCACAGGCCCCGGCCCCGGTCGGCGAGCATCAACCCGCCGAACAGGAAGGTGATGCCGCAGGTCAGCCAGAGCGGGCCGAGCAGCGGCCCGGTCACCGTGAAGTCGCTGCCCGCACCCCGGCCGCCGGGCGACCGAGCAGGCGTCGCGAGGAACTCCGGACCTGCGCTCACACCCTTGCAGGTCGACACGACCGGCGGCCGCCTTGACCGGGTCGGGCGAACCGCTCAGAACCGATCGAGCAGACGATCGAGGGCAGACATCGTGCTCACCGAGTCGATGTGCCGCAGCGACCGGATCCCCAGCGCCTGCGCCGCCTCGACGTTCTCGATCCGATCGTCGACGAAGACCACTTCGCGGGGCGCGCAGCCCAGCAGGGACAGGGTGTGCTCGAACACCCGGGGATCCGGCTTGGCCATGCCCACCTCGTGGGAGTACACGATCGGGTCGAAGTCGTCCTCGAAGCGCAGCCGCACAGACTCCTCGCGCCGGGCGCCGTCCATCGAGTTGCTGAGCAGGGCGACCCGGTACCGGGGCCGCAGGGCCCGGGCGTAGTCGCGCACCATGTCGTTCGACGTGCCGCAGTACCAGTCCCAGAAGTCGGCCATCCACCCGGCAACCTGATGCTCGTCCAGGTCGAAGCGGGCGGCCAGGGCCCCGGCCAGCTGGCGTTCGCTGACCTCGCCGGTCGCCGTGGCCACCGGGTCGAGGGTCGCCACCGCCTCGGCCAGTTCGTCCAGTGGGACGCCGCCGCGCACGTGCCAGCGCTCGAGCAGCCTCTCGACCGGCTCCTCGTGCACGAGCACCGTCCCCACATCGAAGATCACTGCCCTGATGGGCATCCCGCCAGCTCCCTCCCGAGCCGATCGATCACGACCACGTGCCGCACCGGCCTCAGCCGGCGACGAATCCGAGCAGGTCCTGCCGGGTCAGCACGCCGACCGGTTTCCCGTCGTCCACCACCATCAACGCGTCGGCCACCCGCAACGCCTCCCGCGCGGCCCCGACTCCCTCCCCGGCACCGACCAGCGGCAGGGGCGCCGCCATGTGCCGCTCCACCGGGTCGGCCAGACCCGCCTTGCCGGTGAACACCGCCTCCAGCAGATCGCGCTCGTTCACCGACCCGGCCACCTCACCGGCTGTCACCGGTGGCTCGGCCTTGACCACCGGCATCTGCGAGACGTGGTACTCCCGCAGGATCGAGATCGCGTCCCGCACGGTCTCGGTGGGGTGGGTGTGCACCAGCGCGGGCAGGTCACCGGACTTGGCCCGCAGGACGTCGCCGACCCTCGCCTCGCCGTCCCCGTGCAGGAACCCGTACGAGGCCATCCAGGAGTCGTTGAAGATCTTCGACAGGTAGCCGCGGCCACCGTCCGGCAGCAGGACGACGACCACGGCCTCCGGCCCGGCCTCCCGCGCCACCTGCAGCGCGGCCACCACGGCCATGCCGCAGGATCCCCCCACCAGCAGACCCTCCTCGCGAGCCAGGCGGCGGGTCATCGCGAACGAGTCGGCGTCGCTGACCGCGATGATCCGGTCGGGGACGCTCGGGTCGTAGGCGGTGGGCCAGAAGTCCTCGCCGACCCCCTCGACCAGGTAGGGCCGGCCGGTACCACCGGAGTAGACCGACCCCTCGGGATCGACCCCGATCACCTGCACCGGGCCCCCCGAGCTCGCCGATCGACCGGCCGAGACCTCCTTCAGGTAGCGCCCGGTGCCGGTGATCGTCCCACCGGTGCCGACCCCGGCCACCAGGTGGGTGACCCGGCCCACCGTGTCCCGCCAGATCTCCGGCCCGGTGCTCAGGTAATGGCTGGCCGGACCCTCGGGGTTGGAGTACTGATCGGGCTTCCAGGCCCCCGGGAGCTCACGGGTGAGCCGGTCCGAGACCGAGTAGTAGGAGTCGGGGTGCTCGGGGGCGACCGCCGTCGGGCAGACCACCACCTCGGCGCCGTAGGCCTTCAGGACGTTGCGCTTGTCCTCGCTGACCTTGTCCGGGCAGACGAACACGCACCGGTAGCCCCGCTGCTGGGCGACCAGCGCCAGGCCGACCCCGGTGTTGCCGGACGTCGGTTCGACGATCGTGCCGCCCGGGCGCAGCCGGCCGTCGGCCTCGGCGGCCTCGATCATCCGCAGCGCGATCCGGTCCTTGATCGACCCGCCGGGGTTGAGGTACTCGAGCTTGGCCAGCACCAGGCCGGCCACCGCGGGCCGGCCGGCGTCCTCGTCGGCCTCGGTGACCCGGTTCAGCCGGACCAGTGGGGTGTCCCCCACCAGGGCGATCACCGAATCGGCGTAACGCATCTGGCTCGACATACCGTCATCCTGGCACCCAGGCCACCGACCCAGCGCGTCGAACCTCGCGGCGTGGCGCTGCCCGGCACGAGGGCGGCGGGCAGCAAGGTTACGGTGGGTGGAGCAGGGAGGTGATCCATGAGCCGCATCCGGGCCGCACGCCGGATCGCCGGTGCCGCGGCGTTCGGTGGCGGCAGCCTGGCCGGGCTGGGCGCCGCCGGCTTCGGCGTCCTGATCGCCGAGGCGAAGCTGGCGCGGCGCCAGATCGGCACCCCGTACGGCAAGGCCGGACCGGACTCGGACGGCGTCTACGGCGCCGGCGCCGGGGTGCCGATCGAGCTGGCCATGCTGGGCGACTCCAGTTCGGTGGGGCTCGGGGCCAGTGACCCGCGGGCCACCCCGGGAGCGGTGATCGCCACCGGGTTGGCGGCGCTGTCCGGCAGGCCGGTCCGGCTGCGGGTGGCGGGCGTGGTGGGCGCGGAGTCCCGCGAGCTGGACTCCCAGATCGACCGCCTGCTTGCCGACGGGGCGACCCCCGATGTCGCGGTGATCACGGTGGGCGCCAACGACGTGACCCATCGCCTGGCACCCGCGGTGTCGGTCCGGGCCCTGGACGGCGCCGTGCGCCGGTTGCGCGAACTGGGCACCGAGGTGGTGGTCGGCACCTGCCCCGATCTGGGAACGGTCGAGCCGCTGGCCCAGCCGTTGCGCTACATCGCCCGCCGCTGGAGCCGGAGGCTGGCCGCGGCGCAGACCATCGTGGTGGTCGAGGCCGGCGCCCGCTCGGTGTCGCTGGCCGATCTGCTGGCCGACGACCTGGCCACCCGGCCCCACGAGATGTTCGCCGCCGACCGCTTCCACCCCTCCGAGGCCGGCTACGCCCGGATGGCGGCGGTGCTGTTGCCCAGCGTGTGTGCCGCCATGGGCCTGATGCCGGACGGCGACCGGCAGCGGCCCGACGTCCGCAAGGGCGAGGGCGTGGACGACGTCGCGCACGCCGCCGTCCGCGCAGCGGCCTCGCCGGGCACGGAGGTCTCGGGCACCGAGATCGGTGGCTCGACCCGTGGTCCGCGGGGGCGCTGGGCGGTGCTGCTGCGCCGCCGGCGACCGGAGATGGCCGCCACCGACGAGCAGGAGCCCGCGCAGGAGAGCACCGAGCCCGCCCCCGCCCCCTCGTGACGACCACCCCGTGATCATGCACTTTCGGCTATTCGAAAGCGCATGATCACGGGGTGGTCGGCGCTCAGGAGCGGGCGCCGGCCAGGCCGAGCAGCGCGGCCAAGCCCAGTGCGCTGCGTGGCTCGAACGGGCCGGTCCACAGCCCGCCATGGGCGGCCTGACGCGCCTCGGCCTGCCACGGGTGCTCGGTCGGCGTCCCGGGGGCAGGGGCCATCAGGTCGTGCACCAACAGCGCCGCCATCACCACGCGGGTGGTCGAGGGGTCGAACACCTCGACCCCGAACCGGTGCGCCCCGGCGTAGGCGGCGGCCAGCGCCCGGTTCTTGACCACCGAGCGAGTGCGGGTGGGCGGTGCCACGTTCAGTGACACCGCACGCCCCTCGGACCGCTCGACCGTGGCCCGCCAGCGCTGGACGCGCTTGGCCAGCGCGTAGTTCGGCCCCTGCTGGGCCACCAGGGAATCGCTGATGCCCGGGTCGGCGTCCGGCAGGTAGGCGCGGCGCAGCAGCCGCCCGGCACTCAGCGTGCGCACCCCCCGAGCCACCCAGCGCGAGGACCCCTCGGAGTAGGCCGCGGCCGAGCGCTGCACCGCAGAGGCCGGGACGGCGAAGACATCGGTCGGAGTGGCCAGGAACGCCGGCACCAGCTCGGGCCGGGTATGGCGCAGAGCCGTGAGCAGAGCGTCACCGGCCGCACTGACCCGCACGTTGGTGGCGCCGTCCGCGTAGAGGTAGTTGCCCAGCACCGGGACGCCGCCCGCGGCGTCCCCGCCGAGGTGTCCTTCCAGCCAGGTCGCCAGCAGCGGCAGCTCGGTCAGCAGGTCCAGCCCCGCCCGGTCCGGCAGGGAACCCTCACCGGGGCGCACCGGCACGACCAGCGTGCCGGCGGCCTGTTCGGCCTGATCGAGCACCCGCCGCCAGATGTCGGCTCGGGGCAGGTCGACGCCGATCACCCGCGCGCCCCAGCGCAGCAGCGTGGGGGTCGGCCCGATCTCGGCGCCGGCGCCCAGGGCGATCACGGTGTGCCCGGGCAGGGCGAGCCACTCGGGGTGATCGGCCACTGCCCGGACGGCCTGCGTCACACCGGGTTCGACGATCCCACGTTCGGCCCAGTCGGTGAGCAGGTCGTGCAGGTCGGCGCCCACGAGCAGCCGACCGCGGTAGGGCACGGCCAGCTCCTCCACCCGCGGCCCGCCGCCGGCGATCTCGTGGGTGTGCACCTGGCCGGCGGAACCGTCCGGCGGCGGCGCACCCGGGCCCAGCACCTCGGCCAGGGCCACCTCGCCGCCGTCCGGGTGGATCCAGCACATCGCGTCACCGAAGGCAGCCAGGCCCGAGCCGGCGATGGCGACAGCAGCCTCCGGCGAGGTCAGTCCCGCCTCCAGCACGCGGCGGAAGTGCCCCAGATAGCCGCTGCGCCAAGTGGTCTCGGCCAGGACGGCGCGCCGTCCGACCTCGTCGACCCCCGCCAGCGCCGCCGCGAGCACCCGGCGCCCGAAGGCAGATGTGCTGCGCCCTCCCCCGCTGGACTCGTCCCGGGGAAGGACCACCCCAGCAGGCTGGTCAGTGGGCTGGTCAGTGGGCTGGTCAGTGGGCGTGGCAGCGGGTTCGTCGGCAGGGCTCGGCGATGTCGGCATGCGGGCCAGTGTGCCGGTCGTGCGCCTACGCTGGGTTCGTGCCGGACGACTTCGTGATCGCCCGAAACCCGGACCCCGACTCGCGCCTGCCCTACCTGGTCCGGATCCCACTCGGGCCACAGGGCATCGTGCTGAAGGCCCGGGAGACCTGGCCGCGCACGGCCAAGGTGTACTGCCACCGGGCCGAGGACTGGCCGGCGGACGCCGAGGTGATCGAACGGGTGGGCACGCGATCCTGCGTGCGCCGGGGAGCCGCGATCGATCTGGTGTTGGACCGGGGTCGCGAGAACCGCTCGCAACTCGTGCTCACCCACGTCCGCGGCCGGGAGGCGATCTTCTGGCAGACCGCCCGGACCGCGAAGCAGGCCCGGCCGGGGGTGCGGGCGCCGTCCGCTCGTGCCGGGGGGCACACCGACGTCGAGATCGTGATCGACGTCCACGAACGCTATGCCTGGCAGTTCACCGAGGCGCAGGTGTCCACGATCAGGCGCGCGCTCGCCGCGGGCGACTACGCCATCGAGCGCGACGGCGTCGTGGTGGCCGCTGTGGAGCGCAAGTCCCTGGCCGATCTGGTCTCGACCCTGACCACCGGCAAGATGCGCTATCTGCTCGCCGAACTGGCCACGCTGCCGCGAGCGGCCGTCGTGGTCGAGGACCGGTACTCCCGGGTCTTCACCCTGACCCGGGTCCGGCCCGCCGTGGTCGCCGATGCCCTCGCCGAGTGCCAGGCGCGCTTTCCCTCGGTGCCGATCGTGTTCACCGACACCCGGTCCCTGGCCCAGCAGTGGACCTACCGGTTCCTGGTGGCCTGCGCCGCCGAACAGGACGCCGACACCCTGGCCCTGGATCGACTCGACGGCCTGGTCACTGCGGGCCCGGTGCCGGAGGGAGCGCAGACCCGACGATTCGTCGAAGGCCGGATTCCGGCCGCTGCGGGACCGCCGACCGCGGTGGTGCGGGCCTGGGCCCGCGAGCAGGGGTGGCCGGTGGCCGATCGCGGCCGCATCCGGCCCGAGATCCTCACCGCCTACCTGGCCGCGCACCCGCACCCGGACTGACCAGAACCAGTCGGTCCCCCCGGATCGGTCCCCGCAATCAACAACCTCAGATCACAGCCGATCGCATCCGAGGGGTCCGGTCAGCTCCGTCGGCCCCGGTCAGATCCGAGCCGCCAGGTCCCGCAGGAGCTGCACGGCCTCGGAGAGGGCAGCGGTGTCCCGGGTGGCGGCAACGTCGTGCGCGAGCACGCGTACCTGATCGCCCAGGGCGTGGGCGGCCAGAACCGGCACCGGACGGCGCGCGCGGCCCTCGGCGTCCGCCCCCAGATCGGCGAGGTTCTGGGTGACCTGCCGGATGTCGTCCAGAGCCGTTGCCGCCGAGGCGGACTCGCGCCCCGCCAGCCGCGGGCCGACCACGGCCAACCGGTCGGCCACCCGCTCGGCCCGGCGCACCAGGTCGGCCTCGAGTGCCGACGGGTCTGAGGTGGCAGCGGTGGGGGCCGGCGTGCCACGTCGGTCCAGGGCACCGCGCTCGCTGCTGTCCGCCTCAGGGCCGCCGATCACGGGCCGCCCTCACCAGCGCCCGGAACACGCTCAGGTCTTCGCCGACCTCGGGATGCCACTGCACCCCGACGCAGAACGGCAGGGCTGGGTCCTCGACCGCCTCGATCAGCCCGTCCGGCGTCCAGGCGCTGGCCACCAGACCGTCCGCCAGCCGGTCGACTCCCTGATGGTGGTAGGCCGGAACCCCTTCCAGCGCCGTGCGTCCCAGGGCATCGGCGAGCCGGGTGCCGTCCGCGACCTTGATCGGGTGCGTCCCGTAGAGGCCCGGTCCGGGCGAACCGTCGTGGTCGCCGAGCAGGTCGGGCAGGTGCTGGTGCAAGGTGCCGCCGCGGGCGACGTTGAGCAACTGCATCCCGCGGCAGATCGCCAGCACCGGCTGCTGACCGGACGTGGCCGCTGCCAGCAGGGCCAGCTCGGCGGCGTCCCGGTCGGGGTGGGCCGGCTGGGTGTCCGGGCCACGCTCGGCGCCGTACCGGGCCGGGTCGACGTCCGGCCCGCCGATCAGCAACAGCCCGTCCAGGCGCGAGGTGACCTGCTCGATCAGCCCCGGCAGGGGGGGGAGCAGCACGGGGACCCCACCCGCCTCGACCACCGCATCGACGTACGCCCGTGGCACCAGGACGGCGGCGGCGTCCCAGACCCCCCACCGAGCCGAGACCGCATAGGCGCTCACCCCGATCAGGGGGGCCGGCCCGCTCGGTGGGGCCTGATCAGCGAGCTGATCAACGGGCCGGTCAACCGGCCTGTCAGCGGGCCGATCAGCGGGGTGCTGCACGGGGTTCACGATCCTCCTCGGCGCTGGCTCAGTCCGTGGCGATGAAGACGTTCTTCACCTCGGTGAAGGCGGCCAGGGCATCCGGGCCGAGCTCACGCCCGAGGCCCGACTGTTTGAAACCGCCGAACGGCGTTGCGTAGCGCACCGAGGAGTGCGAGTTCACCGACAGGTTGCCCGACTCGATGCCTCGTGCCACGCGCAGCGCGCGGCCGACGTCCCGGGTCCAGATCGAGCCGGACAGCCCGTACTCGGTGTCGTTGGCCAGCTCGATCGCCTCGGCCTCGTCACGGAAGGGCATCACGGCGACGACCGGACCGAACACCTCCTCGCGCCAGACCGCGTCCTGCGCCGAGCGGGGCAGGACGACGGTCGGCGGGTACCAGAACCCGGGCCCTTCGGGCGCCGAACCGCGGAAGGCGATGTCGACCGGCTCGTTGGCGTCCTCGACGTACGAGCGCACGCTCTCACGGTGGGCGGCCGAGATCAGCGGACCCATCTCGGCGTCCGCCCGGTCGGGGGAGGTCACGGTGACCCCCTGGACCGCTGGCTCGAGCAACTCCAGGAACCTGTCGTACACCGAGGCCTCGACCAGGATGCGCGAGCGCGCGCAGCAGTCCTGGCCCGCGTTGTCGAACACCCCGTACGGCGCGGTGGCCGCGGCCTTCTCGAGATCGGAGTCCGCGAAGATGACATTGGCGCTCTTGCCGCCCAGTTCGAGGGTGACCCGCTTGACCTGGGACATGGCCTGGGCCGCCAGCCGGGTGCCGACCTCGGTGGACCCGGTGAACACGATCTTGCGCACCAGCGGGTGGTCGACGAGGCGCTGCCCGACCACGCTGCCCTTACCGGGCAGCACCTGGAACACGTCCGCCGGGATCCCGGCCTCCAGGGCCAACTCGCCGAGCCGGATCGCGGTCAGCGGGGTCAGCTCGGCCGGCTTGAGCACCACCGTGCAGCCGGCCGCCAGGGCCGGGGCGAATCCCCAGCCGGCGATCGGCATCGGGAAGTTCCAGGGCACGATCACCCCGACCACGCCGATCGGCTCGGCGAAGGTGACGTCGAGACCACCCGCCACCGGGATCTGCTTGCCGAACAGGCGTTCCGGAGCGGCGGAGTAGTAGGTCAGGACGTCGCGGACGTTGCCCGCCTCCCAGCGGGCGTTGCCCAGGGTGTGCCCGGCGCCGGCCACCTCCAGCGCGGCCAGCTCCTCGACGTGGGCGTCCACCGCCTCCGCGAACCGGCGCAGCAGCCGCGCCCGGTCTGCCGGGGCCACCGCCCGCCAGCCCGGCCACGCGGCGTGCGCCCGCGCGATCGCGGCGTCCGTCGCCTCGGCGTCCACCTGCTCGACGGTCCCCGCCACCTGCTCGGTGGCCGGGTTGATCACCTGGTACCTGCTCATCTGCGCCTTACTCTCCTCGCACCCGTGACAAACCTGCTCATGCTCCGTGGCCGACTGCTCATGCTCCGCGAATAACCCGCAATCCGGACATCCACCCGACTACCCGCGTCACCCGCGGAGTATGAGCAGGTTCGGGGCGGGGTGTGCGGGGGGACCTGCCGGGGCCACCTGCCCGTGCTCAGAAGCGTTCGAAGCAGCGGACCCGTTCCCAGTCGGTGACCGCTGCCTCGAAGGCCGCCAGCTCGACGTCCGCCGCGTTGACGTAGTGGTCGACCACGTCGTCCCCGAACGCGTTGCGGGCCAGCACCGAGGTGGCGAACAGGTCGCGCGCCTCCCGCAGCGTGGTGGGAACCCGCGCCCGCTCGGCGACGTAGGCGTTGCCCACCAAGGGGGCCTCCAACGTCAGCTCCATCTCGATTCCCCACAGCCCGCCGGCCAGCATGCCGGCCACCGCCAGGTAGGGGTTCACGTCCCCGCCGGGAACCCGGTTCTCCATCCGCAGGCCCGCACCGTGGCCGACCACCCGGACAGCGCAGGTCCGGTTGTCCTCACCCCAGGCCACTGCGGTCGGGGCGAAGGTACCGGGCTGGAACCGCTTGTAGGAGTTGATGTTCGGCGCGTAGAGCAGGCTGAACTCGCGCATCGTGCTGAGCACTCCGGCAACGAAGGACTCGAAGATCGCGCTGCGCCCGGTCGGGGACGGCGACCCGTCGGGTTCCAGCGCGAACACCGGCTCGCCACCCAGCCCACGCAGGCTCAGGTGGATGTGACAGGAGTTGCCCTCGCGCTCGTTGTACTTCGCCATGAACGTCAGCGCCTTGCCGTGCTGGGCGGCGATCTCCTTGGCAGCGGTCTTGTAGACCACGTGCTGGTCGCACGTGGTGATCGCATCGGCGTACTTGAACGCGATCTCGTGCTGGCCGAAGTTGCACTCACCCTTCGCCGATTCGACCACCAGGCCGGCCTTGTCCATGTGGTTGCGGATGTCGCGCAGCAACGGCTCGACCCGTGTGGTGCCCAGGATCGAGTAATCCACGTTGTACCGGTTCGCCGGCGGCAGGTCCCGGTACCCGCCGTCCCAGGCCTGCTCGTAGGTGGTGTCGAAGACGATGAACTCCAACTCGGTACCGGCGTAGGCGACGAAGCCCATGTCGGCCGCCCGATCGGCCTGGGCCATCAGGATCTGGCGCGGCGACTGGCGCACCGGCTTGCCGTCCAGCCACAGCACGTCGCACTGCACCATCGCGGTCGCCGGCAACCAGGTCACCGGGCGCAGCGTGGACAGGTCCGGCCGCAGGACGAAGTCGCCGTAGCCCTTCTCCCACGAGCTGATCTCGTACCCGCCGACGGTGTTCATGTCCACGTCCACCGCGAGCAGGTAGTTGCACCCCTCGGTGCCGTGGGCGAGCACCTCCTCGACGAAGTACCGGCCGTGGATGCGCTTTCCGGCCAGGCGCCCCTGGATGTCGGTGAAGACCACGAGCACGGTGTCCACCACGCCGGAGGCCACGGCCTCCCGGAGGCGGTCGACGGTCATCGGCTGATGGCTCGCGGGCGCGCTCTGACCGCTCATGGGCACTCTCCTCCTCGGCCCCCCGGACGGCACGTGCGTCGGCACGTCGCTGGCGAGCGCCATGCTCCCCCATCCCGGGGGGTTGCGTCTCGTGATCGGCCCGGTGATCGGGCAAGTCGACCCGAGGGACAGACGCGGTGAGCCCGCCCCCCGGGGGGAGGCGAGCCATGACCCGTGCGGGGGTCAGGCGGGCACTTCCCCCACGGTGGGCCCGGCCTCACCGGCCGCGCGGTCGGCAAGCTCACCCTGCCTGCGGCGGACGCCAGCCCAGATCAACGGACCCAGCGTGAGGGTCGACAGGATCACGACTCCCAAGTGGAAGGTGGGCAACTCGAGCAGCTTCAGACCCGAGGCCAGCAGGACGACGGCCAGAGCCCGACGGATCAGCCAACCCGGGGCTCGGGACGACATCTGAGCGCCCAGGTAGACGCCGGGGATCGAGCCGACCAGCAGTGACGCGGTCAGATCGAACTGGAAATCCCCGAACAAGAGATGTCCCAGGGCCGCGCTGGCCACCAGGGGCACAGCCTGCACCAGATCGGTCCCGACCAGGCGGTTGGCGGTGAGGGTTGGGTAGAGCGCGATCAGCGCGATGATGATCAGGGAGCCGGATCCGACCGACGTCATTCCGACGATCAGTCCGCCCGCGGCCCCGATGACGAGAGTGGGCACCGGCCGGACGACGATCGGCACGTCCTCCGGCTCGACGACCTCGAGCCCTCGCCGAGCAGCCGCCTCGCGATTCACCCGAGCGATCATGGCCGTGTACGCCTTGTAGACCATCGCCGCAGCGGCCACCAGGAGGGCGACCCCGAGCGAGGTCTTGACCACTGATTGGACGTCACCCGTGTTCCCGAGGGCCCGCAGCACCAGAACCCCGGCGAAGGCGCTGGGCACGGACCCGACCATCAGCCAGGTGACCAGCGACCACTGGATGGTCCCGTGACGCATGTGCACCCAACTGCCCACCGGTTTCATCACCGCCGCCGCCACCAGATCGCTGGACACAGCGGCCAGCGGCGTCACGCCGAACAGGAGGACCAGCACTGGGGTCATCAGGGCGCCTCCGCCCATCCCGGTCAATCCGACCACGAAGCCGACGATCAGACCGGCGAGAACCACCAGTACGTCCACGGGCGCTGCCCTTCGAGCCGAGTCGGATTCCCACGAACCACGACGACGTCGCTACGAAGGTCAATCGACCAGATAGCCGCGGTCCTGAAGCATGCCCCAGATCAGGCGAACGCCATCGTCGATTGATGTTTCCGATGTGTCAAGTAGGAGATCGGCGTCCGTTGGCTCCTCGTAGGGCGAGCTGATCCCGGTGAAGTCGGCGATCTCCCCCCGCCGGGCCTTGGCGTACATGCCCTTGCGATCACGGCGCTCGCACTCCGCCAGGGGGGTGGCCACGTGGATCAGGAGCAGGTCTCCCCCGGCGCGCTCCACCATCGACCGCACCTCGGCCCGACCGGCCGCAAACGGGGCGATGGGGGCGCAGATGGCGGTTCCGCCGTGCCGGGCCACCTCGGCCGCGACGAAACCGATCCGCCGGATGTTCGCCTCGCGATCGGCCACGGAGAACCCCAGGCCCGCCGAGAGCAGGCGGCGAACCTCGTCGCCGTCCAGCATCGAGATCGAGCGCCGGCCATCCTCGACCAGGGCGTCGGCCAGGGCCTTGGCCACCGTCGACTTGCCCGAGCCGGACAGGCCCGTGAAGAAGAGCACCAGACCGCGGCCGGAGGCGGGCCGGACCCGGTCCAGTTCCCGGGCGAAGGCCGGGTGGAGGGTGCCCGGCTCCCCGCCCCCGCCCGCGGCCCGGACGGCGTCCGCGCCGTAGGCGAACGCCACCCGGGTGGCGTCGGTGTGGTGGGCGGCGGGCAGGGCCACCGGGACGACGTGTTCCTCGGGCAGGGCCAGGGCGCGGCTGGCCCGCCAGAGGGCCTCCCCGCCGAGCCCGCCGGAACGCCCCGGATCGAGGCCGAGGTCGACGAGCACCAGCCACACCAGCACCGCCCCGGTGGATGCGGCCTCGGCGCGCAGCGAGTCCACCTGCGCGGACTCCACCGGACCGGCCACGGTGACCGCCAGCACCCGCCGTCCGGCGAGGGCCTCGCGCACCTGCGCGGGCGTGCGGCGATGGCTGCGCAGGGGGCCGTGGGCGAAGGGGCGCAGGCCGCGCAGCCGCGGCGCGCCGTCCGGGGTGAACAGCAGCTCGGCCACCGGGGTGCCCTCGGCGTCCTCGACCAGGACGCCGCCGCGCGCCGACTCCGGCAGCTCGTCCAGTGCGGCTGGGGGCAACGCATCGAGGGCCCCGGCCAGCACGAGTTCGATCAGCTCGAGCGTGGCGTGCGAGGGGTGCCATCCGGGAAGGGCTGGGGCGACGGCCATGGCGGGATGGTGTCACAAACAGCGACGCCCCCCTGCCGGCTGTGACCGGCAGGGGGGCGTCGAGGGATCGAATCGGTCAGTCGTCGCCGCGCAGGATGGCCAGCAGCCGAAGGATCTCGAGGTACAGCCACACCAGGGTGACCACCAGGCCGAGAGCGGCGGTCCAGGCGTACGGCTTGGGGATCCCGTTGCGAATGCCCTGCTCGACGAAGTCGAAGTCGAGCACCAGGAAGAACGAGGCCAGGACGACGCCGAACAGGCTCAGCGCGATCGGCAGCAGGCCACCACCGGAGTAGATGCTGCTCCAGGCGTTGAACATGACCCCGAGGAAGTGCACCAGGCCGAACACCAGGTAGCCGATGCCGGCGATCATCAGGGTCTTCTGGAACTTGGGGCTGTTGCGGACGACGCCCGTCTTGTAGAGGACGAGCATCGTGCCGAAGGCACACAGGGTGCCGACGATGGCGTGGATCACGATGTCACTGCCACCGGCGAACCAGACGTAGACCTTGCTCACGCCACCGACGAACACGCCCTCGACCAGGGCGTAGGCGAACATCAGCGGCGGGCTGGGGACCTTCTTGAACTGGGCGACCATGGCCAGGACGAAGCCCACCAGGCCGGCGCCGAGGACGAAGAAGTACTGCTCCGGCTTCAGCAGCCAGTAGGTGGGTGCTGCGGTCAGCAGGAGCGCCCCGAACAGGGCGCTGGTGCGGACGACGACGTCGTCCAGGGTCATGCGGTTGGTGTCGATCGAGGTCGCGGACGGCGCCCGGTACATGTCCTCGATCGTGCTCGCGGCAGGCGTCGGGGGGTTGAAGGTCGCGTACCCACCGCTCTTGAACTCACCGCTGCGGTTGAACACAGGGTTGCGGCTCTCCATCGGTCTCTCCATGGTCGAGATCGTGTCGGTGAAGCGGGCCGCTGCCCGCTCGGTATCAACGTAATGCCGAAGGTCCCGATTTGGTTCCCTCGGACGCCGCCGCGCAGCGCCGTCCGGGTGATCGGGTCCAACTCGTGACATCGAGAGTGCTGATCTCCCCCACCTATCGGGTGTGATCAGCACTCTCGATGGGGTGGGTGCGCCTCGCGAGGCGCTGCGCGTCTCCCGGTACCCCCGGCGGGACTCGAACCCGCACTGGAGCGCTTTTAAGGCGCCTGCCTCTGCCATTGGGCTACGGGGGCTGGACCCCACCCAGCCTAGGGCGATCCCCAGTAGCTCAGTCAGGAGCTCGATCAGGAGGTCGGTCAGGAGGGAGTCACGTGGTCAGGCAGGCGGCGATCGCCTCGTCCAGCATCTGCTCGGTCAGGCGACCGGTGAAGGTGTTCTGCTGGCTCACGTGGTAGCAGCCGACGAGCCGAACAGGGTCACGGCCAGGCGGCTCCAGCATCACCTGGACGCCGTGGCCGAACCGGGGGCGGGGCCTGGGCACCCCCCAGCCCAGCCGGACCACGCAGGTCAGCGCCGCCTGCCAGGCCAGCGCCCCCAGGGCCAGCACGGCACGCACGGTCGGCTCCACCAGCCCCAGCTCGGCGTCCAGCCACGGCGCACACCTCGCCCGCTCGTCCGGAGTCGGGGCGTTGTCCGGTGGGGCACACCGCACGGCGGCGACGATGCGGGCCCCGATCAGCTCCTGCCCGTCGGCCGCGTGCAGGCTGTGCGGTTGCCGGGCCAGACCCGCCCGGTGCAGGGCGGCGAAGATCCAGTCCCCGGAGCGGTCACCGGTGAACACCCGTCCCGTCCGGTTGCCACCATGGGCCGCGGGAGCCAGTCCGACCACCAGGAGCCGGGGCCGAGCCTCACCCCAGCCCGCCACCGGACGTCCCCAGTACGGCTCGGCGGCGAAGGCACGACGCTTGCCGGCGGCCACCTGCTCGCGCCAGGCGACCAGTCGGGGGCACGCCCGGCAGAGGCTCACCCGGGCGTCGAGTTCGGGCAGGGAGGTGGCGGAGGCCGCCAGCCGGCGGGCGCCGTCCGGGGTCGTGGCCACCGGGGTTTCGGCGTCGGCGGGATCACCGGGCCAGCCCGACCCGGGCCGCACCGGTGAGGCGAACGCCCCACCCACCGCGGGGTGCGGCAGCCGGGACGGGTCGGCGCCGGGCACGGACGTGGCGGTGCTCAGCGCAGGTGAGCGGTCAGGAAGTCGAGGGTGCGCTGCATCGCGACACCGGCCGCCTCGGCGTCGTAGACCTCGGGTCGGTCGTCGTTGACGAAGGCGTGCTGGGTGCCGGGGTAGTCGAACACCTCGACCGACCCCCCGGCCTCCGTGATCGCCGTGACCGCGGTCCGGATCCCCGGTGCGGCGGAGGTGCCGTCCCCCTCCGAGCAGTGGATCATCGCGGACCGGCCCCGGTAACTCGGCCAGGCCGGGTCCATTCGCTCCCACGGCACCGCCGGGTAGAAGCCCACGGCCGCCACGATGGGGGCGTCCAGGGTCGCGCTCCACAGGGCGAGCGAGCCGCCCATGCAGAACCCGACGGCCCCGATGCCCCGCCCGAGCACGGACTCCAGCCCGCTCAGGTGGGCGGCCGCGCCGGCGATGTCCCGGGCGGCGCCGTCCATCGCCAGCCCCATCAGCAGCCGTCGCGCCTCGTCGGGCTCGCCGGTGGCGACCCCGTGGTAGAGGTCGGGGGCGAGCGCGACGAACCCGGCGGCGGCCAGGCGATCGGCGACGTTCTTCACGTGACCGACCAGTCCCCACCATTCCTGGATCACGATCACGCCCGGGCCGCTGCCGCCGGGTGGGGTCACCAGGTAGCCCTCACCCGTCCCGCCGGCGCTGGGGTAGGTGATCATCTCGCCGCCGCTGCGCACGTCGCTGGTCATGGCGGTCACTGTGGCACACGGCTCGGCGGGGCTCTCACCGTGCACCGGATCAGGCGGAGCTGGCGTAGAGGCGGCGCACGACCTCCTCGATGTCCGGCTCGGACAGGGACAGGTCGTGGATCGCCGCCACCGCCGAGACCCGGTCCAGGACGGCACCCGCGCTCACCTCGCCCGGGGCGAAGGTGATCGTGTGCCGCAACCCCGCGTCGTCCGTGCGTTCGACCGCGACCGGCAGCCCGGCCAGGGCACCGGCCAGCTCCTGGACCGGGTCGACCAGGTCGATCACCAGCAGCCGGTTCGCCCCCACCCGCGCCACCAGGCCGGCGTGATCGCCGTCGTAGACGCACCGACCGGTGTCCACCACGATCAGGCGCGGGCAGAGTCGCTGGACGTCGTCCATGTCGTGCGTGGTCAGCAGCATGGTGCGCGGTGGGCCGCCGTCCGCACCCTGGTTCTCCTCGCGCAGGAACACCCGCAGCCGCTCCTTGCTGAGCACGTCCAGGCCGACCGTGGGCTCGTCCAGGATGAGCAGCTCGGGCTCGTGCAGCAGCGCCGCAGCCAGCTCCCCGCGCATCCGCTCCCCCAACGACAGGCGGCGCACCGGACGGTCGAGGAAGGCGGCCAGGTCCAGTCGCTCGACCAGCTGGTCACGCCGCCGCTGCCAGCGCGTCGGGGGCAGGGCGTGGATCGCCCCGAGGATGCGCAACGACTCCTGCAGGGGCAGGTCCCACCACAACTGGGAGCGCTGGCCGAAGACGACCCCGATGCGGCGGGCCAGGTCGCGCCGGTGACGCATCGGGTCCAGCCCGCAGGTCAGCACGCTGCCGGTGCTCGGCTTCAGGATTCCCGTGATCATCTTGATCGTGGTGGACTTCCCGGCACCATTGGCCCCGATGTAGCCGACCGCCTCGCCGGGGCGGATGGTCACGGTGAGCGAGTCGACGGCCCTCAGGACCGAATCGGTCCGCCCCCGCCGTCCGGATCGCCCTCGCCGGAACTCCTTGGTGAGCACGCGGCTCTCGATCACGAGGTCCGTTGCACCGGTTGACTTCTCGCCGGTCATCCGCCGCCTCCCTGGTAGTGCCGCACCCCGAATTGCCACGCAGCCAGGCTGAGGGTGAGGAACGTCAGGCCGACCGGCAGGGTGAGCCAGCCGAACCACGAGGGAACCAGGGGATCAGCCAGGCCCAGCAGGGTCACCGTGGGCAGGTACCCGATGAAGGTCACCGGCAGGACCGCGGTGTAGAAGACCCTCACCCCGACCGGCAGCACCCCGGCCGGGAACTGCGCCACGTAGGCGCCGCCGTAGGTGAACGCGTTGGCCGCCTCGCCGCCCTCGATCAGCCAGAACTGCGCGGTTCCCGCGGTGATGAACATCGCCGCGGTGATCAGACTGCCGCCGAGCAGCGCGGCCAGCAGCAGGACGACGGCGGCCGGCGTCCAGGTCAGTTCGAGTCGAGCCAGGGCGAGGGCGGTGAAGCCGCCGAACAGCACGATCCGTGACACCCGGCGCAGGCTGATGTCACTGGTGATCACCTGGGCGAGCACCGGCAGCGGACGGATCAGGAAGGTCTCGAGCGTGCCCTGGCGCAGGTAGGCCGGCATCTGGTCGAGATGGCCCACGAACAGGTCGCCGGTCTGAAACGCCAAGCGGGACAGGGCCATCACCAGTAGCGCCTGCGACCAACCGAGCCCGGCGAGGGAGTCGACGTTGTGGAACACCGCGTAGAGCTCGATGAACTCGATCAGGCCGTAGACCAGCTGGTTGACCACGTCGAAGGCGAACGACGTCGGGTAGGCCAGCTGGGAGCGCAGCCGGGAGGCCATGATGACCCGGTACGCGTGCGCGTCACCCACCCTGGACCACCAGCTTGCGAGTCGCCAGCCGCAGCATGACCCGACCGGCCGCCAGCATGGTTGTCGCCCAGAGCAGCTGGACGACGACCAGCCGTACCGCGGTGGCGCCGTCCACCCGGGCGGTCAGGACGTCGACCGGCACCTGCAGCATCGCCGGGAACGGCGTGGACCAGGCGATGACCCGCAGCCAGTCGGGGAACCAGGACAGCGGGATCAGCAACCCACCGAAGATCGCGCCGATGCCGGCGTAGGCGCCGACCAGGCCGCGAACCTCGGTGAGCCAGAAGGCGGCCAGGTTCACCAGGAACCGGCCGGCGAAGGAGACCACGACCGCCAGCACGGTGCTGAGCCCGCCGAGCAGGTAGGGCCAGGCGGTGTGCGGTAGCAGCAACCCGGTGGTCAGTGCCCCCACCAGGACCGGCGGGCCGCCGCGGGGCAGCAGCAGGTAGGTCGCTCGGCCGAGATCACCGGCCAGCCAGGACCATTGGAGATCGACCGGGCGGGCGAGGTCGACCGCGATGTCACCCGTGCGCACCCGCAGGGCGAGCTCGTTCCAGGCGAAGAGCATCACGGAGGCGATCAGGCCCTGGCTGATCCAGGCATAGGTCACCGCCTGGCCGGCGGTGTACCCGGCGACCGTGCCGCTGCCGGCGGACGAGCCCCCGCCGGTCGCCGTGGCGCTCACTGCGGCACCCACCGTGGCCCCTGTGATCGCGGTGGTGAGCACCGCAGCCCGCACGTAGCCGAACACCGTGTTGGTGAACGCCCCCGCGAGCGTGGCCCGCCGGTAGGTCGCGTACCGGCGAAAGCCCGCCGAGAACAGCACGGCGAATGCCCGCAGTGCCGTTGGCTGCCGAACCTGGCCCACCGCGCCCCCCACGTCCTGGCCACCGCCCCTCCCGCGTGCCGACCGTCGATCCTCTCACGAACGGCCGGTGCGCCGGGAACCCCTCCGGCTCAGGAGGTCAGCCGCAGGTCGACCTCGCGCTCCACGAACGCCCCGTAGCGACGGGCCGCCCGCTCGGTGGCGTCCCGCTCGTCGTCCCGGACGGGCCGCAGCAGTTCGACATCGAACCGGACGGCGCGCGCGGTCACGGCGCGCCGCATCCGGCCGACGACCTGACCGTCGATCACCAGCATGCCGACCGCCGGTTCGCGGCCCGGGGTGAGCAGGCCATCGGCGTCGAGCATCCACCGGGAGTCCTGGTACCCGCGGTAGTACTCGTCGAGCAACTGGAGCAGGTGGGCTCGCGGTGCGGGGTGGTCGATCGGGGGATCGGGCTCGGGCCGCCCGAACCAGAACGTACGGCCGTCGAGGTCGAAGGACTCCAACCGGTCACGGACGGCGGCCAGGCCACTGCTCACCTCACCCAGCGGCAGGGTCGCCCAATAGGCCAGGTCCTTGGCGGTGGCCGGTCCGTGGCCGGTGAAGTAGCGCAGGGCCAGTTCGGCCAGCGCCTGGTCGCGGTCGAGGCGCCTGGCCGTCGGGGCGCGCTGGTGGAGCAGGGCGTACGTCTGGGTGCTCCCCTGCCGGACGCCGCTGCACACCAACTGGTCCTGCTCGGCCAGGCCCATCACCAGCATCAGCGGCTGCCCCGCGCTCGGCAGACCCTGGGCGGCCAGGCGCTCACCGAGCTGCGCCCGGGTCAGATGGGCCTCGGCCAGGGCGTTCAGGACGACGTCGAGGGCTCGGGTCAGCGTGGTCGAGTCCAGCCCCAGGGTCTGGGCCTGGTAGGCGAAGGGACGCCGGACGCCGGGTGCGGTGACCTCGATCAGCCAGCGGATGTCGTCCGGGTGGACGTAGTGCCAGGTGGGCCGGATGACATGGGTGCGCAGGAACTCGCCGGCGTCCAGGCTGTGGCCGATATCGTTCTCGGACAAGGGCTTCGGAACCACCTCACCGGCCGAGGGGGGCACCGCGGGCGGCGCGGTGCGGGTGGCCACTGCCCAGGCGGATTGCGAGGGGTTCTCGGCCTGGATCGCGAGCATCGAGGCCACCGTGGACGCCGGATCCGGCGGGCGCCAGCCGGCCAGGTGTTGGGAGTGCAGGCGCCACACCGCGATCCGGCGAGGGGTCATGCGGGGGAGGTTATCGGCTCCTCGGCTGCCTCACGGTGACGGCGAGGCGGCCGCGGTCGGCGACGGGGTCGCACCGGGTGACAGGGTGGCGCCCGGTGACACGGTGGCACCCGGTGACAGGGTGGCGCCCGGGGACAGGGCCGCACCGGGCGACGGGGCAGCACCGGGCGCCACGGCAGAGCCGTCGATTCCGACCACCCGGGGCACCAGTCCCTGGGGAGCCGGCGCGGCCGAGGGGCCGCCCACGGGTGTCCCGATCGCAACCCCGGAGCCGTCCGTCTCACCGGTCCACTCGAGCCTCTGCTGCCGCAAGGGGAAGGCATTCCAGACCGCCCGTCCCTGGTCCGTCACCGCTGGCACCTGCGCTGTGCCGCTGATCGACGGCATCCCCTGGTAGTACAGGCTGGTGTCGCCGTCCCACAGCGGGGTTCGGGCGGACTCACCGACGGCCAGCGGTTTGCCGTTCTCGTCGAACAGCTGCACATCGGTCAGCGGCCTGCCCTGAGCGTCGTACACCAGAACGTTGCGCACCTCGGTGCCGTTGAGCCAGAGCCCGTTCTCAGGCACCTGGGTCTCGGTCAGGTAGACGTTGTTGGGCGTGGTCAGGCGCTGGATCCCGACCGGGACCATCAGCACCGCGACGGTGTTGACCGCCAGGATCCCCAGCCGCAGCCAGCGATTGCGCCGCGCCCAGCCCCGACGGCCTGCCTGCACGCTGAGCACCAGCAGGACGGCAAACAACGCCACCAACCCCCCGGTGAGGCCGGCGTAGGCGGCCCCGAGGAAGATCACCGCGAACAGCCCTGCCCGCACGAACCACCAGGCCGGACGCAGGGCGACCAGGAAGTCCCGCACGGGCGGCCACCACGCCTGGCGCTCCAGGCGCGCCGTCCAGCGGGAGCGCCATGCCGAGCCCCGCTCGATGAGGCTCGCCGACCCGCGCCGCCCCCCGAGCACGGCGCGGGGCGGCAGTCCGGCGGCGGCCCGCAACTCGGTGGCGTAGGCCTGCGGAGTGCCGAAGCGCTCGATGCCGGACGCCACGCCACCAGCAGGGACCGAGCCGTCCGACAGCGCGTCGTCCAGGTCGGCCTCGAGACCGCCGGTCAGGTCATCGATCTCCTCCGGCGGCAGGTCGTCCAGCGCGCGGCGCACCGCGGCGACGAAGGCGGTGACCTCGGGGTGGCTGACGGAGGTGTTCATCGCACCGGCTCCTTGCTGCTCGTGGCCGAACTGACTGCCAGCACGTCAGTGCGCTGCCCAGCGGGCGTCGCCCCGGCGAGGCGGACCTCGGGTCCGGCGCCGGCCAGCAGAGCGCTCATGGTGTCGGCGAACCCCGCCCAGGTGCGGGACTGCTCGGTGAGCAGCGACCGGCCGTGCGGGTTGATGCCGTAGTACTTGCGGTGGGGGCCCTCATCGGAGGGCACCACGTACGAGGTCAGCGCCCCGGCCGAGTACAGCCGCCGCAGGGTGCCGTAGACCGAGGCGTCGCCGACGTCGTCCAGGCCCGCAGCCCGCAGGCGACGCACAACGTCATAGCCGTACCCGTCCTCGGTGGAGACCACGGCGAGGACGGCAAGATCGAGCACCCCCTTGAGCAATTGCGTCGTGTCCACGCGCCCACCTCCCGAGTCCGCTGATGCGAGACCCACGGTACTACACACTGCGCACTACTGCGCAGACGACACCCCGCCGACCCGCTCATGCGGGTTTGGTGGGGTCAGGCCCAGGTGACCAGCACCTGGCCGCCGGTGACCGGGGCGCCGACGGCGACGTCAATGCTGGCCACGGTGCCGTCGTGGGGGGCGGTGATCTCGGTCTCCATCTTCATCGCCTCGAGCACCAGCAGGGTCTGCCCGGCGTCCACCTGGTCACCGGGCTCGATCAGGATCTTCACCACGGTGCCGGCGATCGGGGCGACCAGGGACGCCGAGGCGGTCGCCGGGGCCTTGGCCGCGGTCGGGGTGACGGCATAGGCGGTGGGACTGGCCATCGCCAGTTGCGCAAAGGTCGGCTGCACCTCCTCGGCAACCTCGACGTCCACGTCGTAGACCACCCCGTTGACCGTGACCTTCAGCTTCATGACAACCCCTTCGGACGGCGCGAGCGCGGCTCAGCGCACGGAGTGCAACGACGCGTGGGAGTGGTGGTGACCCGCACGACCGTGGGCCGCCCACACCCCGGACCGGCGCAAGCGGACCTGCTTCACCGTGGCGCGAGTTCCCAGGTAGGCAGCCACGGCCGCCGAGATGGCGAGCACGACGTCCTCGGGGAGCTGCCCCTCGGGATGGAAGCTGTGCAGGCGTGCCTCGAGGGTGTCCACCCGTTCGGTGAGGCGGGCCACCTCGGCTCGCAGAGCGGCCAGTTCGCCCGCCGCAGCAGAGGTCTCGGTCATCACGAACCCTTCGGTCGTCGGGGGCCGGTGGTCTGGTCCGGTGTCGGCGGGGCGCTCACAGCGGGATCAGCCCGTGCTTCTTGGGCGGGCGTGCCTCCCGCTTGCCCGACAGGGCGGCCAGCGCCCGGGCCACCATCCGCCGGGTGTCGGCCGGCTCGATGATGCCGTCCACCAGCCCACGGGCGGCGGCCACGTACGGCGTGGAGAACGTCTCGCGGTAGGTGGCCACCAGTTCGGCCCGCCGGGACTCCGGGTCGTCGGCCTCGCTGATCTCGCGACGGAACACCACCTCGGCCGCGCCCTCGGCCCCCATCACGGCGATCTCGGCACTGGGCCAGGCATAGACCCGGTCGGCGCCGAGGTCCTTGCCGCACATGGCCAGGTACGCCCCGCCGTAGGCCTTGCGCAGCACCACGGTGATCTTGGGGACGGTCGCCGACGAGTACGCGAACAGCATCTTCGCGCCGTGCCGGATGATGCCGCCGTGCTCCTGCGCCACCCCGGGCAGGAACCCCGGAACGTCGACCAGGGTGAGCAGGGGGATGTTGAACGCGTTGCAGAACCGCACGAATCGCGCCCCCTTGTCGGAGGCGTCGATGTTCAGCACCCCGGACATGGCCATCGACTGGTTGGCCACCACCCCAACCGTGTTGCCGGTGATCCGGGCGAAGCCCACCACCAGATTCGGCGCGAAGCCCGCGTGCACCTCGAGGAAGTCCCCGGCGTCCACGATGCCGGCGATCACCTCGCGGACGTCGTACCCGCGCTTGGGATCGTCGGGGATCACCGAGTTCAGCCGCTCGTTGCGCGGCACCGCCTCGAACCCCTCGACGTAGGGCGGTTCCTCGGTGTTGTTCGCCGGCAGGTAGCTCAGCAGCTTCTTGCAGATGAGGACGGCGTGCTCGTCGTCCTCGGCGATGAAATGGCTGACGCCGGAACGGGTCAGGTGCGCCTCGGGCCCGCCGAGCGCCTCGGCGGTCACCTCCTCACCGGTCACCTGGCGGATCACGTCGGGCCCGGTGATGAACATCCGCGAGGCCCGGGTCTGGATGATGAAGTCGGTCAGCGCCGGCGAGTAGGCGGCCCCGCCGGCGCACGGCCCGGCGATGATCGAGATCTGCGGGACGACGCCGGACAGGGCCACGTTGGCGTAGAACACCTTGCCGTAGCCCGACAGGGAGTCGATGCCCTCCTGCACCCGGGCGCCGCCGGAGTCGTTGAAGAACACGAACGGGGTGCCGTTGGCCAGTGCGGCATCCAGCATGGTCGCCACCTTGACCGAGTGCATCTCGCCCGCTGAGCCGCCGGCGACCGAGAAGTCCTGGCTGGCCAGGTGCACCGGGCGGCCCATCACGGTGCCGGTGCCGGTCACCACCCCGTCGGCCGGCATGACGGCCGAGTCCATGCCGAAGTGGGTGGTCCGGTGCTTGGCGAACAGGCCGATCTCTTCGAAGGAGCCGGCATCGAGCAGGGCCGAGATCCTTTCTCGCGCAGTCAGTTTGCCCTGTTCATGCTGCTTGGCGTGGCGTGCCGCCCCGCCGCCGTCCTCGACCGTGGCCCGCTCCCTGCGCAACCGGTCGATCCGCTCGGACATGGTGGGCACGCGAGCTCCGACATCGCTGCTCATGCCGGACGCACCGAGACCGTGTGCGTGCGCCCGTCGACCGTGACGTCGTAGGCGATGGGCATCCGCAGCGGGCCGGTGCCGGGGTCCCCTGCCGCGGCCAGGCGTTCGGCCTCGACCTCCGCCGGATCCCGCCCGACGTTCTTCGGGCCCTCGGCACGGGTGGCGAAGAACCCGGGCGCCACCTTGGGGAACATGGCGTAGGTCAGCACGTCCTCGTCGCTGCCGTCGAACCCGTCGAGCCCGGCCGCCTGGTCGCGCAGGGCGTCCCACTCGGGTTCGATCAGATCGCCCGGACGCACCGTGATCGGGTCCTTGCCGGTCTGCGCCCGGGCCTTGGCCACCACGTCGGGGTCCATCTCGCCCAGGGTGTGGCCGTAGTACCCGAGCACCAGGTCGGCGAACTCGGCGGTCAGCACGTGGTAGGGGCCCATCAGCACGTTGAACACCGCCTGGGTGCCCACGATCTGGCTGGACGGCGTGACCAGCGGCGGGTAGCCGGCCGCCTTGCGCACCCGCGGCACCTCGGCCAGCACCTCGGCGAGCTTGTCACCGGCCCCCTGCTGCCTCAGCTGGGACTCCATGTTCGAGATCATGCCGCCGGGGATCTGGCTGTCGAAGATGTCGGTCTCGACCGAGAACGAACTCATGAACTGCGCATACCGTGGCTTGATCGCCGCGAAGTGGTCCTTGACCCGGCGCAACAGGTCCTTGTCGAGATCGGCCACGAACCCCGTTCCCTCGAGCATCTCGACCACCGACTCGGTGGGGTTGTGGCCCGGGCCGAGGCTGAGCGAGGAGATCGCGGTGTCGACCACGTCGGCACCGGCCTCGATGGCCTTCATCAGCGACACCTGAGTCACCCCGGTGGTCGCATGGCAGTGGACGTTGACCTGCATGCCGGGCAGCGCCTGCTTGATCGCGGTCACGATGTCGAAGGCCGGCTGCGGCTTGAGCAGGGCGGCCATGTCCTTCAGCGCCAACGAGTCGCAGCCCAGGTCGGCCAGGTTGCGGGCCAGCTCGACGTAGCCCTCGACCGTGTGCAGCGGCGAGACGGTGTAGCAGATCGTGCCCTGGGCGTGCTTGCCGGCCCGCTTCACCGCGGCGATCGACCGCTCCACGTTGCGCACGTCGTTGAGGGCGTCGAAGACCCGGAAGACGTCCATGCCGTTCTCGGCGGCCCTCTCGACGAACCGGTCGACCACGTCGTCCCCGTAGTGCCGGTAGCCCAGCAGGTTCTGGCCGCGCAGCAGCATCTGCAACCGGCTCGTGGGCAACAGCTCACGGAACGTGCGCAGCCGCGCCCAGGGGTCCTCGTTCAGGAAGCGGATGCAGGCGTCGAAGGTGGCCCCACCCCAGCACTCCACGCTCCAGTACCCCGCGCCGTCGATGTCCGCGCAGGCCCCCACCATGTCCTCGAGTGCCATCCGGGTCGCCATCAGACTCTGGTGGGCGTCCCGCAACGCCAGCTCGGTGATCCCGACCGTTCTGACGGTGGTCATGGCGAACCTCCTGGCTCGTACGTGGCGCGGCCTCGGTGCCGGTCACGGTGCTGGGGCACCGGCGTCAGCCTGGCATCCGTGGGGCGGTCACGGTAGCCCACAGGTCCCTGGACGCCGGTGCCGGGACACCCCGAAACTACGCCCCTGTCCTCGGCGAGCCGCCACCGGGAGGGGTACGGTCACCCGCCGGCCGGCGATACCCGCCGCGCACGTCAACGCGCCAGGTAGGCCTCGGCGTACTCCAGGGGGGTCTCGGCGGGAGCGGAACTGACCAGCTGGAGCACCACACCCCGGTGGTACCAGGTCAGCACCGTCGAGCCCGTGCGGGTCGCGGTGATCACCCGGCCTCCGGTGACCTTCCGGGTGCGAACGGTGTACCCGCCGGCCGCCAGGCCGGCGGTGAGGCTGGTGAGCAGGGAGTTCTCCAGCTCCGTCTCGCCCACGTGCGCCGGGTCCAGGGTGCGGGCGGCCACCGAGCCGATCGGCATGCCGTCCGCCATCACCGAGACCACGGTGGGCGGCCGGAGCACGCCGGGCGGCACGGGTTTGGCTGCCAGGAATGCCGCCACCACCGGGGCGGGTGCCTTGGTGTAGCGGTAGCCCCTCAGGGTCGGCAGCGAGGGCGGGCGCAGCGTGGGCGTCGCGCTGGTGGCGGGCAGGACGGCCCCGGACGCCGAGGCGCCGGGCGTCCGGGTCGGGGACCGGCCCGGAGCCGGGCCCGTCGAGGACGACGCCGACGCGGGGTCGGCCGCCGACTCGGCGTCGGCGGGCGATCCCGTCGAGCAACCGGTCAGGACCAGTGCGGCCAGCAGCACCCCCGACACCAGCCGCACCGACTCGGTCACCCGCATGGCCCGTCCTCCGAATCGGCCAGTGACCAGGCAATCCCGTCCAGGATGTCGTGCTCGCTGGTCACCGCCTCGACCAGCCGAGCAGCCCCGGCCACCCTGGTCAGCACCGCGCGCCAGATCAGCGCACCGGCCACGATCACGTCCACCCGGCCGGGGTGCAGGTAGGGCAGCGCTCGCCGCTGGTCGCCGGTCAGTGAGGCCATGTCCTCGCAGGCCGCCACCAGGGTCGCGATCGGCAGCACGGCGCCGTGGATCCGCTCCGCCTGATAGCTGGGCAACCGCAGGGCGTGCGCGGTCAGCGTGGTCACCGATCCGGCCAGGCCGACCAGGGCCCGGGCACGGTCCAGCGGCACGACCCGTGCGATGTCGTCCACGGCGGCCTCGATGTCGGCAGTCAGCGCGGCCAGGTCGCCACCGTGGCGTTCGAACAGCCGCACGCACCCGATGTCCACCGAGATCGCCGGGCCGGGGCGCCCATCGGACACCTCGCCCAGCACCGCCTCGGTGGACCCGCCCCCGATGTCGACCACGAGCACCGGCCCGGCATCGGCCGGCACCGAGGCCAGCCCCCGGGTGGCGCCGGCGAAGGAGAGCGCCGCCTCCTCCTGGCCGCTGATCACCTCGGGTTCGACCCCCAGCACCTCGCGGACGCCGCCGATGAACACCTCGGCATCCGCGGCGTCCCGGCTGGCGGAGGTCGCCACGAACCGCACCGGGCCCACCCCCGCCTCGCGGCAGAGCCGGGCGTACTCGGCGGTCAGGTCCAGCGCGCGGGCCAGGGCCCGGGGGTCGAAACGGCCGGTGGCATCGACGCCCTGGCCCAACCGGACGATCTCCATCCGCCGCAGGACGTCGGTCAGCGTCCCGGCCACCGGGTCGACATCGGCGATCAGCAGGCGCAGCGAGTTGGTGCCGCAGTCGATCGCTGCCACGCGGGTGGGGGAGGTCATCGGTCCACCTCGACCCCGCGGTCCGCGACGCCCAGGTCGAGGCCAGGGTCCACCTCGACACAGGGCCCATCCGACCACCAGGCCCCGAGGGCCGCCAGGGTCTCGTCCCCGAGCGGGGTGACCCCCGGGCCCGCGGCCAGGGCGTGGGCCAGCAGCACGTGCAGGCACTTCACCCGGTCGGGCATGCCGCCGGCCGAGACACCGGCGATCTCGGGCACCTCGCCGAGTTCGGCGCGGCGGGCCAGATAGTCCTGATGGGCCCGCCGATGGGCCGCGGCCAGGTCCTCGTCCTCGGACAGGCGCTGCGTCATCCGGCGCATCAGCCCCGAGGCCTCGAGCGTGCCGACCGCCGAGGCGGCGCGAGGGCAGGTCAGGTAGTACGAGGTCGGGAACGGGGTCCCGTCGTCCAGGCGCGGGGCGGTGCGGACGACGTCCGGCAGGCCGCACGGGCAGCGATGCGCGATCTCGACCACCCCCCGAGGGACGCGGCCGAGCTGCGCCTCGACGGCAGCCAGGTCGTGATCGGTCAGGTCGTGATCGGTCAGGTCGTGATCGGTCAGCGCGCTCACCCCGGGAGACTACCCAGCCGCTGGGGGCCGAGGGGTGCGCGGAGCTGACTCAGGACGCGGGCTGCCGAGTGGTCGGGTCGCCCGCGGTGACCACGGACCCCCAGAACGTGTCGTACCAGGACCGCGCGGCGTCCTGCTCGGGGACCGCGACCGCAGCCAGCCGCGGGTCGGCTGCCAGGACCGGCGAGACGTCGTCCAGCAGCGAGTAGGCAATCTCCCCGGGCTTGACGTACTTCAGCCGCTCACGCGCCTGGGTGGCCACGTAGGCCGGGTCCCGCCAGCGTTCCCGCTCGGCGGTCAGCGTCTGGACGTCGCGCTCGAGCTCGGCGCGCTCCTGCTGCGCGGCCGAGATCTGCGAGCGCTGGCTGACCCACGGCCGCACGTAGGGCGCGATCAACAGCACCAGCACCACCAGCACCCCGGCCAGCGCCGTCATCGGGCGGATCACCGGGGGCCGGTTGCGCGCCGTGCGAGACGACAGGGGCCGCCCCGGTCCGGCGGACGGTCGGGCGGTCGCGCTCCGGGACGCCGGACGGGCCGACGCCTTGGCGGTGCTCGACGGGCGGGTGGCCGTGGGACGGCGCCGACTCGCCGCCCCGCCGACGGTGCCTCGCCCTGCGGGGGTGCGACCGGGCAGCCCGGTGGCAGGGGTGGACGGCATGCGCGGGGTGGGGGCGCCGGGGCGGTGCTCGGTGAGCGATCCCCCGCTGCGAGCTGTCGGCGTCCCGCTGGCCGATCGTCCTCGGGGGGCGGTCGGGCGGCGCGCAGTCATCGCAGCCTCCCTCCGCGGCCTGGTGACACCGGTGTGACATGACGTGCACGAGAGACCACGTGCTGTCGCCAGCTGGTGGTCGTGGATCGACCATCGCACGTCGCCGACGCGGAACCACGGAGGAGGCAGTGACGAAACGGACGTGTCGCATGATGCAGCTGTGTCGGATGTGACGTGTGGGACGGTTTCTCCCCGCTCGCCCCGATCGAGGCCACGACACGTCGGAGGGCGCCGCCACCCCAAGGTGACGGCGCCCTCCACGAGTGACCCGGTCGTCGGCCCGCTCAGGCGGGCCGGCCGATCACAGGGTCACTTGGGGCTGTAGCGCGGGAAGGCCGAGGCCCCGGCGTACACCGCGGCGTCGTCCAGCTCCTCCTCGATCCGCAGCAGCTGGTTGTACTTGGCGACGCGCTCGCTGCGCGCCGGGGCACCGGTCTTGATCTGGCCGCAGTCGGTGGCGACAGCCAGGTCGGCGATCGTGGTGTCCTCGGTCTCGCCGCTGCGGTGGCTCATCATGCAGCTGTAGCCGCTGCGGTGGGCCAGGTTCACGGCGTCCAGGGTCTCGGTGAGCGAACCGATCTGGTTGACCTTGACCAGCATCGAGTTGGCGGCGCCGAGCTCGATGCCCTTGCGCAGCCGGGCAGGGTTGGTGACGAACAGGTCGTCCCCGACCAGCTGGGTGCGCGAACCGAGGGCCGCGGTGATCGCCACCCAGCCGTCCCAGTCGTCCTCGGCCAGCGGGTCCTCGATCGAGACGATCGGGAACGCGTCGACCAGCGAGGTGTAGTACTCGGCCATCTGCGCGGCCGACTTCTGCGCCCCTTCGAAGGAGTAGGAACCGCCGGAGTAGAACTCGGTCGAGGCCACGTCCAGGGCGAGCGCGACGTCCTTGCCGAGGGAGAACCCGGCCGCCTCGATGGCGACGGCGATCAGGTCGAGCGCCTCGCGGTTGGTCGGCAGGGACGGCGCGAAACCACCCTCGTCGCCCAGGCCGGTGGCGTAGCCCTTGCCCTTGAGCACCGACTTCAGCGAGTGGTAGACCTCCGCGCCCCAGCGCAGCGCCTCGCGGAAGCTGGCGGCCCCGATCGGGGCGACCATGAACTCCTGGATGTCGACCCCGCCGTCGGCGTGCGCGCCGCCGTTGAGGATGTTCATCATCGGCACCGGCAGGATGTGCGCGTTCGGCCCGCCGAGGTAGCGGAACAGCGGCAGGTTGGCCGAGTCGGCGGCCGCCTTCGCCACCGCGAGCGAGACCCCGAGGATCGCGTTGGCACCGATGGAACCCTTGTTGTCCGTGCCGTCCAGGTCCATCATCGCCTGGTCGATCATGCGCTGGTCGGTGGCGTCGTAGCCGAGCAGCTCGGGGGCGAGCTGGTCCATGACCGCGGTCACGGCCTGCTCGACGCCCTTGCCGCCGTAGCGTCCCTTGTCACCGTCGCGGCGCTCGACCGCCTCGAAGGCGCCGGTGGAGGCACCCGACGGGACGGCCGCGCGGGCGATGGTGCCGTCGTCCAGGGCGACCTCGACCTCGACGGTGGGGTTGCCGCGCGAGTCGAGGATCTCGCGGGCGCCTACGGCTTCGATGCTTGCCACGGATGATCTCCTTGAGAGCTGTCGGGCAGAAGGTGGTGGACGAGTGGTGTTGGCTGGTGCGTCGACTGGGTTCACCCTATCGACGCAGCACTGCACGTCGTTCCGACGACAGTCCCAGGTGCTGGGGATGAACAGTGTCCTTCTGATCACTGTGAGGGCGCGGACGACAACCGGTTGAGGGCCGCGCGCAGGCTCGCCTCGGCGTCCCGGCCGGCGCCTCGGGCGAGCTGGACGGCGTCCAGCAGCGCCCGTTCGAGCGGATCGGTGAGCATCTCGAAGGGTCCCGCGGGCTCGAGATCACCCAGCCGATCGAGCATCTTCTGCGCGCGGGCGAGGGCCGGCAGGCTGGCCGGGATGCCGTCGAAGATCCCGGTGCGCTGCTTCTCGGCCGCCTTGATCTGATCCCAGTTGGCTGCCACCTGCTCGGCACCGTCGACCTCGACGTCGGCGAAGACGTGGGGGTGGCGCCGGACGAGCTTCTCCACGATCCCGGCGGCCACCTGGTCGATGTCGAACGGCTCCTCGGGATGCTCTCGACCCACCCGGGCGTGAAAGACGATCTGCAGCAACAGATCCCCGAGTTCCTCGACCACGTGTGCGCGCCTGTGGGGATCGGACGCAGGGCGTTCGATCGCCTCGATGACCTCGTGGGTCTCCTCCAGCAGGTGCGGCAGCAAGCTGTGGTGGGTCTGCTCGGCGTCCCAGGGACAACCCCCCGGCGAGCGCAACCGGTCCATCACCGCGACCAGATCGAGCAGGCGCGCGCCGGGCACGTCGTGCGAGCCCATCACCAGCTCCACCTCGGGTGGGTTGCCGGCGATCGCGCGCCGGGACAACTCGGTGGCCAGGGCATCGGTCAGCCCGGGGTCGCCGTCCGGTGAGCCGAACCAGGCGACCTGGCGGCCCGGCCCGCCGGGCGTGACCGGGTCGGTGCTCGCCACCAGGCGGGCCGCTCGTTCGGTCACCGGCAGCGCCACCAGGTCGACCAACTCGATGCCGGCGTCGGCCAGGGCTTCCCGCCAGGCAGGCTCGGGGTCGGCAGCCAGCACCGTGCCCGATGCCTGCAACCCCTGCCAGGCCGGCCAGGTGAGCAGCCCGGGGGCGGTGCGCGGGCTCACCACCACCAGGACGACGCGGGCCGCCGACAGCTCGCCCGCTGCGTCGGTCTCGGGCAGCTCGGAGAACTCGGTCGTCAGGACGAGGCCTTCCCGGAGGGCACCAGCCAGTTCTGCTCCACCGGAACCACCGACACCGTGGTGGTGTCGAACCGTCCGTAACGTGGGCTGACCTCGATGTCGCTCTGCTTCAACTGGGCCACGATGGCATCGACCGCCGGCTTGCCCTGCGCCTCACCCAGCCCGTTGAGCTGCTGCAGGGACTCGTTGGCCCGGATCGCTGCGATGGCCGCATCACTCGGCTCGGCGACCTTGGTGGTGAGCTCCTGGCGGGCCTCGGCGTCGGAGATGCCAACCCCGTTGGCGGCCGCGGCCTTGACCAGTTGGGGTCCGACGATCAGGAAGAACAGCACCTGGCTGGGGGCGACCTCCTGACCGGTGTAGGCCGCGATGTCGGTCGTCGCCTGCTGCACCTCGGCGACCGAGATCCGCCGACCGTCCACCACTGCCGCCGCGCCCGCCGTGGAGGAGGAGCACCCTGCGCCGGTGAGGGCCAGGGTCAGGCTCGTCGCCACCAGGGCGATCCGGCGGGTGGTGCGGGCGGAACGAGTGGAGGTCACGACGGTCCCTTCGGGCAGCAGCCACTGCGCGCGCAGCTCACCCGCATGCTAGTACCCGGCCGGGGCGGGGTTCCGCCGGGTGGCCGGGCGGAGGTGGGCCGGGTGCCGAGTCGGGTGCCGAGTCGGGAAGACGGCCCCGGTTCAGGCCAGGGCAGTCAACCGGTCCAGCGGGATGGCGTGCACCGTCGCCCCGCGGAATCCGGTCATGGTCTCGGCCGCGCAGAGCGCGTTCCAGATCGCCTCCTCGGTTGCCTCGGCGGTTCCGCGGAACAGCGGCGTGAGCGCCTCGTGCGGCAGGGTCCGGACGTCAACCGGCTGGGTTGCACCGGCCGGCAGGCGATTCCCGGTCGCGAACGCCAGGAAGATGTCGCCGCTGGAGTCGCTGCCGAAGCCGCCGACGCGCGCCAGGCCCACGGTGGCGCGCCGGGCGAGCCGGGCGCACTGGTCGGCGAGCAGCGGGGCGTCGGTGGCGACCACGACGATGATCGACCCGGTGTCGCCGGACGCCGCTGGGGCGTCGTCCGGGGGCAGGGGCACCACGGTGTGGTCGATCACGCTGCCCACCGCGCGGCCGTCCAGGGTCAGCAGCTCGCGGTGGCCGTAGTTGGCCTGGACGAGCACACCGACGGTGTACTGTTCGCCGGCCGTGGTCACCACGCGGGAGGAGGTGCCGATGCCGCCCTTGAACCCGTGACAGATCATGCCGGTGCCGCCGCCCACGTTGCCCTCGGCGACCGGGCCACGGCCGGACGGCGAGGATGCGGCGTCCAGCGCCTGGTGCACGTGCTCGGCCCGCAGGCCACGGGCGTGGATGTCGTTGAGCACGCCGTCCCAGGTCTCACCGACCAACGGCAGGCACCATTCCAGTGCGGGGCTGCGGGCGGCCTCGTAGGCCACCAGTTCGTCACGCACCAGACCGACCTGATCGGTGTTGGTGATCGCGATCGGGCCACTGACCAGCCCGGATTCCGCCAGCCAGTGCGAGCCGGTGAACTCGCCGTTGCCGTTGAACGAGAACAGCCCGCCGTACGCGAGCTGGTCGAGCTCGGCGACCGGCCGCGGCATGATCACGGTGACCCCGGTGCGCGTCGTGGTGGGCTGGTCCGTGATCACCGTGGTGTGACCGACCCCGATGCCCGGCACGTCCGTGATCGCGTTCAACGGCCCGGTGGGCAGGGAGCCCAGGGTGAACCCGAGC
Source organism: Kineosporiaceae bacterium (assembly GCA_016794595.1). Taxonomy (GTDB): domain Bacteria; phylum Actinomycetota; class Actinomycetes; order Actinomycetales; family Kineosporiaceae; genus JADJPO01. The sequence goes on along the minus strand of JAEUJN010000027.1, from coordinate 26,439 downwards.
TCGCGCAGCCGTGGTCTCCTCCGCTCCATGGGTCCTTCTATCACGGGGTGCGTCGCCAGCGCTCGGGACGTCGATGGTGTTCCGAGGTGTCCAGGATGTGGTCGGTGTTCCATGAGGCGTCGCGTCGGCGAGCTCTGTGACAGTGAGATCCTTCACATAAATCGTTCTGCTGCAATGGTTTCCGCGAGGTCCTGGGGCGGGTCGGTTGTCGGTGGTCGCCCGTAGTGTCCGAGTCGTGGACCCGGAGCAGACCCCGACCCCGGACGGCGAGACCGCCGCCGCTGACGGTGCTGCCTCCGGACGTCAGGACGGCGCGGTCTGTGACGCAGCGGGTCTGGCTGCCTCGCCGGTCACCGTGGTGCTGGATGCACTCTCGGCGCAGGTCCGTGCGCTGCAGACGGCGCCGATGCTGACGTTGTCGGATGAGGAGTTGCGTGCCGCTGTCATCGCCGTGCACCGGTTGGCCAACCAGGTCGAGGCCGCCACGGTGCACCTGGTGCGGGCGTTGGATGATCGGCCGGAGGCGATGCCGACCTGCCCACCCGGCAAGGTCGCCGCCACGTTCCTGGTCCACGCCCTGCGCCTCGACCCCGGCACCGCCGCCCGCGACGTGGCCGCCGCCCGCAGCCTCGACCCGGACGGCGCCGGCGTGGGCGTCGACCGCGGCCGTGCGGACACGCTGAGCCCGGACGCCGTGGGGTTGGGGTTGCCCGAGGTGGGTGCGGCGTTGGCGGCCGGGGACATCTCCCGCCGTCACGTCGACCACGCCATCGCCTGTCTGACCCGCATCGACCAGGACGTGCTGGCGCACGTCGACCCGGACGGGATCGCGGGGATCCAGCGGGTCGATGAGTTCCTGGCCGAGCAGGCCCGCCGGCATGCCCCGCACGTGTTCCGGCGGGTGTGCACCCAGTTGGAGGAGGCCCTGAACCCGGACGCCGGGTTCGACCCGAACGCTCACGAGAAGCGGTACCTGCACCTGGGCACCGACGCCGCCGGGATGCTGGTGGGACGGTTCGCGCTCTCCCCGGCCGACGGGCTGATCGTCCGCAACGTCATCCACGCCTTGAGCAAGCCGAGCGCACCGCCTGCCGGTAGCGAGGCGGACGGTGCCGAGAGGGACGGTGCCGCTGCGGGACCGGCGCAGGGTGGACTGCCGCTGCGTGATCCCCGCACCGCCGAGCAACGCCGCGCCGATGCCCTGACCCACCTCGCCCGCCTCGCCCTGCACGGCACCACCGACACCGGCGACGACATCGACAGCGCCAGCGACAGCGCCAGCACCGACACCGACACCGACACCGACACCGGTGACCTCACCCCGGACAGCGCGGGCGATCGCACCGGTGGCGGCGACCACGAGCCCAGCGACACCACCGGCAGCGACACCACCGACAGCGACAGCACTGGCAGCGGCACGATGGCTCTGGCCGGGGCGGCCGCGACCCCGCCGGCCTGCACCGCTACCGCCGGGCCCGGCCTGCGGACCCCGCCGCCGTGCCAGGGGGTGCACATCTCCCTGATCGCCACCCTCGACCAGCTCACCGCTGCCCTCACCCCGCACCCCACCACGGGCGCCGGACTGGGCAGCGACCTGGGATCCGGCGGTGGGCCCCTACCCCGCCACGTCCTGGCCCAACTGCTGTGCACCGCCCTGATCTCCCCGACCATCCTCGACGGCGGCGGCGCCGTCCTGGCCCACGGCCGAGCCCGACGCCTGGCCACTCCGGCCCAACGCCGCGCCGTGTTCGCCAGAGACCGGGGATGCGTGATCCCGGGGTGCACGTCACCGCCGCACTGGTGCGACGTCCACCACGTCACCCCCTGGGCCGCCGGCGGCCTGACCGACGTCGAGGCCCTGGTCCTGGTCTGCGGACACCACCACACCGCCGTCCACGCCGGCACCTGGACCATCCAGATGATCGATGGCGTGCCCTGGGTCATCCCCCCACCCTGGATCGACCCCCTGCAACGACCCATCCGCAACACCATCCACCACGACGAACGAACCGCCCACCGCCTGGCGGCCCACCTCGGCGACCAACTCGCGCTCGACCTCGACACCGGGCTCGACCTCGACCCCGCGACCGGCGCCTCGCCGACATCACCGACCTCGGCGGGCCTGCGAGGAGCTGAACCCTGTTCGCCGGGGAGGCCGCCACCACCCTCGACCTGCCCCGAGACCTCCCCGGAGACCTCCGAGCCACCTTCACCGCCGGACGATCCGTGAGCAGCGGACCGTGCGGCGATCAGCGCGCGGCCGTCGCCACCAGGGCGGCAGCCGACACCGAGTCGAGCAGCACCGCTCGAATCAGATCGGAGGCCCAGTCGAGCAACGGGACGTCGCGCAGCCCCTGCCCGCCGACCCGTGCGGTCATCGGGCGCGGGACCAGGATGGTCGAGGTCGCCGGCTTGATCAGCGTGCCCGGGTAGAGCCGCTTCAACCGCAGCTGCCCCGAGTCCGGCAGCTCGACCGGCCCGAAGCGCACCTGGTTGCCCTGCAATGCCACCTCGGTCAGGCCGGCCCGGCGGGCCAGCAGGCGGAACCGGGCGACGTCCAGCAGCCGCAGCGCGGGGTCGGGCAATGCGCCGTACCGGTCGACCAGCTCCGCTCGCACCGCCTCCAGGGCCTCCTCGGTGACCACCTCGGCGATCTTGCGGTAGGCCTCCAGCCGCAGCCGCTCGCCCGGCACGTACTCGTGGGGCAGGTGCGCGTCCACGGGGAGTTCGACCTTCATCTCGGCAGTCTCGGCGCCGTCGCTCTCACCGCGGAACTCGGCCACCGCCTCCCCCACCATGCGCACGTACAGATCGAAGCCCACCCCGGCGATGTGCCCGGACTGCTCACCGCCCAACAGGTTCCCGGCACCCCGGATCTCGAGGTCCTTCATCGCGACCTGCATCCCGGCGCCCAGATCGGTGTGCGCGGCGATCGTGGACAGCCGGTCGTGGGCGGTCTCGGTCAACGGGCGCTCGGGGGGGTAGAGGAAGTAGGCGTAGGCCCGCTCGCGGCCGCGGCCGACCCGACCTCGCAGCTGGTGCAACTGGCTCAGGCCCAGCACATCCGCCCGCTCGAGGATCAGGGTGTTGGCGTTGGAGATGTCCAGCCCGGTCTCGACGATGGTGGTGCAGACCAGCACGTCGAACCGCTTCTCCCAGAAGTCGACGATGACCTGCTCGAGCTGGTGCTCGCCCATCTTTCCGTGGGCGGTGGCGATCCGGGCCTCGGGCACCAGCTCGCGCAGGCGGCCCGCGGCCCGCTCGATCGAGTCGACCTTGTTGTGCACGTAGAAGACCTGGCCCTCACGCAGCAACTCACGCCGCAGCGCGGCGGCGATCTGCTTCTCCTCGTAGGACCCGACGAAGGTCAGAACCGGGTGGCGCTCCTCGGGGGGCGTCGCCAGCGTGGACATCTCGCGGATCCCCGTGACCGCCATCTCGAGCGTCCGCGGGATCGGCGTGGCCGACATGGCGAGCACGTCCACGTTCGTGCGCAACTGCTTGAGCTTCTCCTTGTGCTCGACCCCGAACCGCTGCTCCTCGTCGACGATGACCAGCCCCAGATCGGCAAACCTCACCCCGGCGGAGAGCAACCGATGGGTGCCGATCACCACGTCGACCGACCCGTCGGCCAGCCCTTCGAGCGTGGCCTGGGCGTGCGCCTCGCTCTGGAACCGGGACAGCGCCCGCAGCCGGACCGGGAAGTTGGCGTACCGCTCGGTGAAGGTCTCGTAATGCTGTTGCACCAGAAGGGTTGTCGGCACCAGCACGGCCACCTGCTTGCCGTCCTGCACCGCCTTGAACGCCGCCCGGACGGCGATCTCGGTCTTGCCGTAGCCGACGTCACCGCAGATCAGCCGGTCCATCGGGATCGGCTTCTCCATGTCGGCCTTGACCTCGTCGATGCAGGCCAGCTGGTCGGGGGTCTCGACGTAGCCGAAGGCGTCCTCGAGCTCACGCTGCCAGGGAGTGTCGGGCCCGAACTGATGCCCTCGGCTGGCCATCCGCGCCGAGTACAGCCGGATCAGCTCCCCCGCGATCTGACGGACGGCCTTGCGTGCCCTGCCCTTGGTCTTGGCCCAGTCGCTGCCGCCCATCCTGTTCAGCGCCGGAGCCTCGCCCCCGACGTACCGGGTGACCTGGTCGAGGGAGTCGCTCGGCACGAAGAGGCGGTCGGGCTGGCTCTGCCCTCGCCGCCCGCTCGGCGCGTACTCGATCACCAGGTACTCGCGGGTGGCTCCGCCGATGGTCCGCTGGATCATCTCGACGTACCTGCCGACCCCGTGCTGCTCGTGCACCACGAAGTCCCCCGGCCGCAGCTGGAGCGGGTCCACGATCGCGCGCCGCCGGCTGGGCAGGCGGCGCATGTCCTTGGTCGCCGACCGGGTGCCGGCGATGTCGGCCTCGGTGAGCAGGGCGACCTTCAACGCATCGGCCATGAACCCGTGGTCGATCGCCGCCGTGGTGACGTGCACCACGGACCGCTCGGGTGCGACGTCCAGGGATGCCTGGAGCCGAGCCGGGATGTCGGCGTCCGCGAGCACCTCGACCAGCCGCTTGGCGGGTCCGGCGCCCTCGGTGGTGGCCACCACCGCCCAGCCGTCCCGCACCAGGGCTCGCAGGTCGGCCAGCGCCCGCTCGACCTCCCCCCGGTAGCCGGCCACCTCCCGGGCACCGATCGTGATCACGTCCGGATCGCCGTCCCGGGCGCTGTCGCCGTCGGTGGCCACCTCGCCTGCCCGGCGACCGAACTCGGTACCGAACTCGGTACCGAGGTCGGCACCAGGGTCGGCACTGAACTCGGCGACTTCCTCGTCCCGGGCGAGCGAGGTCATCGACCACCACGGGATGCCAGCCGTGATCGCGTGTGCCCGGACCTCGGCCAGGGTCGCGTAGCTGCCGGCGGCCAGGTCGATGTGGGCGCTCGCCGCACCGCCCGGCGGGCCGTCGACCCCTCGCAGGTCGACCGGGACGGCATTGCCGGCCGAGGCGTTCGCCCAGGACGCGGCCAGGAACTCCTCGCTGGTGGCCACCAGGTCGTGCGCCCGCCGGCGGACCTTCTCGGGGTCGAGCAGCACCACGTGGGTGTGCTCGGGCAGCAGGTCGAGCAACGGCACCATGGCCTCGACCAGCACGGGGGCCAGGGACTCCATCCCCTCCACGGCGATGCCCTCGGCGAGCTTGGTCAACAGGTCGGCCACGCCGGGCAGCACCTCGGCGGCCGCTGCCGCCCGCGCCCGCACGCTCGCGGTGAGCAGGATCTCCCGGCAGGGCGGCGCCCACAAACCGGCCGAGGCGATCTCCAGCGAGCGCTGGTCGGCCACCGAGAACCAGCGCACCTCCTCGACCTCATCGCCCCAGAACTCCACCCGCAACGGGTGATCCTCGGTGGGGGGGAAGACGTCGAGAATGCCGCCCCGGACGGCGAACTCCCCCCGGCGCTCGACCATGTCGGTGCGGGTGTAGGCGGCCGCCGCCAGCGCCTCGACCACCTCGTCCAGAGACCGCTCGTCACCGGAGGCCAGGGCAATCGGCTCCAGCTCGCCGAGCCCGGCGATCACCGGTTGGAGCACCGCGCGGATCGGCGCCACGAGCACCTGGATCGCACCCGTCGGCCCGGTCTCGCCGTCCACCGTCGGCGTGGGGTGGGCCAGCCTGCGGAACACGGCCAATCGGCGTCCGACCGTGTCCGAGCGCGGGCTGAGCCGCTCGTGCGGCAAGGTCTCCCAGGCGGGCAGCTCGGCCACGGCGTCCGGCGGCAGGTAGCAGCGGACGGCGGCCGCGACGTCCTCGGCCTCACGGCCGGTGGCGGTCACCACCAGCAGCGGCCGGTTCGCACCGCCCCGCTCGGCGATCGCGGCCAGGGCCATCGCCCGGGCACCTGGCGGGGCGACGATGTCCAGCCGGTCGGACCCCCCCGTCCGCGCGGCGTCCAACACCCGGGCCAGGCCCGGATCGGGGCGGACGGCGTCGAGCAGCCCGGTGAGCGTCATGCAGTAGTTCTAACCCGCGACGCCGATGCGGTCCCAATCGGGTACGGCCCTCTCCGGCCCGAAGCGGGAGATCAGTTCTGGAACCACGCCTTCCCGGGGGTCGTCCCGGGCTGGCGCATCGAGCGCCGGGTGGGGTAGGCGGTGGCAGCGGGGTCAGCCGTGCCGAGATTGCGGATCGTGCCCGAGCCCGGGGCGCCGCCGGAGACCTGGTGACGGGCGATGTCCGAGCGGGCGTCGCGGCCACCGGACGGGGCGGGGATGCCCCCGGCGCGCTGGCTCCCGGCATCCGATCCGGTCCGCGGCGGCCCGGGCACCGGGCGCGGGCTGGGCGCCGGTGCCGGACGCGTCGGCGCCGGGCCCGGGGCACCAGGAATGCGGTCCTCAGTGGCCGAGTCGGCGGTCGCCGAGTCGGCGGTGGCCGAGTCGCCGGCCGGATCGTCGGCGATCAGCTCATCGGTGGCCGGCTCCTCCGTGCTCGCAGCAGGGTCGCTGCTCGGCTCGGCGGCATCCTCGGGGGTCGTGGTGCCCCCGTCCGGCACGTCGGTCCGTTCGCCGGGTGCCTCGTCGAGGTCGTCGGCAGGCTCGATGGTCGCATCGGTCCGCTCGGCGTCCTGGCCCTCGAGGTCGTCGTCAGCCGGGAGGCCCGCCGCCTCCCTCGCGGCGTCGTCCACCGGGCCCTCCGCTGAGTCACCGGCAGGGCCCGCTGGGGCGTCCTCAGCGCCGTCCACCGGGTCGCGGTCACCGCTGATGGCCTGAGCGGCCACCTCATCCTCCGCTGCGGCCCCCGGGGAACCGTCGGCCGGATCGTCGGGGTTCGCGGTCGCCTGCCGGGTGACCACCGGGGAATGGCCCAGCGGCGCCGTCCCGGACCCCGACTCGACCGGCTCGCGGACCGTGCGCGGGGCGATGACCTCGGGCTCCGGCAGCTGAGCCCAGGCCCCTGCGGGCAGCGGCTGCTCACGCGGCACCGCGGCCACCGTGACCCGCGGGCGGCGGCGAGGCAGCATCACCGAGGCGATCAGCCCGACGATCAGCCCACCGGCGGTACCGATGGCCACGTCCACCACGGGGCGCGGCGAGCTCTGGTTCAGCGGCGGCACGGCCCGAGTGATCACGCGCCCCCCGGAGGTCGCCTTGATCGAGGTCAGCTCCCTCTGGTCGGTCAGCAGGGAGCGCAGGGTCTCCTGGTAGGCCGATGCCTGCCCGCCGTCGGCGAGCTTCAGGTTCACCGCGTCGATCTGGTCGGTGATCGAGGTGAGGCGGCGCTCGGCGTCGGACTGCGCCGAACCCTCGCGGTAGGCGAGGTAGGCCTCGGCCACCGTCTGCGCACCGGCGGCTGCGCCGTCCGGCGTCCCGGAACTGAAGTGGATGTTCAGCACCTCGGTGTCCTGCGGCGAGTCCACGGTGAACGACTCGCGGACGACGTCCGCAGACAGGCCGAGCCGCTCGCCGGCCGCGGTGGCCACCGCCGAGGACCGGGCGACCTGCGCCTCGGTCGACATGTTGATCACACTGGAGAGGTTGACGTTGCCGAACTGCTCGGCCAGCAGGGGCTGGACCACCACGCTGGCGGTGGAGACGTAGATCGCCGGAGCGGTGAGGGTGTACCCGACCGCAGCGACCACCGCCAGAACGACCGGGGTCAGGAACAGCAACCACCGCTCGCGGACCCGGGCGAGGATGTCCGAGACGGTGAGCGGTTGGGTGTTGGTGAACCCGAAGCTGGCCGCGCCCATTGTGGCGGGCCAGCTCAAGGCCTCGTCCTCGGGCACGCGTAGCGGCAGCGCGGCGGGCACGGGCGAGGGCACGGGGGAGGGCACGGTCGGCGAGTCCATACGCAGGTCCACGCCGTTTGGCTCGGCTCGCCGCCTGCTGACCTTGACCCGTCGTCACGCACCACCCCTTCGTGATCATGCACTTTCGACTGTTCGAAAGTGCATGATCACGAGGGGGTGCGACATTTTGGTGACAACAAGTAGATGTGCTGTATCTGAGAGTAATTGAATGCCAGACTGACGGGCGTGCGTCCCCCCACCGCTGCGGGCCTGGCCAGCGCCCCGGGCGACGACACCGTCCGGGACCGGGAAAGGCCCTCCGCCGCCCCCCTGCTGCGTGCCCGCGCCCTGCCGGCCTGGCCCTTCGCCGGCCTGTTCGTGCTCTACCCCGTGTGGTGGCTGCTCGGGATCACCCCGGTGATCCTGCCCCTCCTGGGTGCGGTGTGCCTGTTCCTGATGGCCCTGCGAGGGTCAATCCGCCTGCCGCCGTTGTGGTGGCTGTGGACCGGCTTCGTGATCTGGATGACCGCCTCGGCGGTGATGGTCGACACCCCGGGCCGGATGATCGGCTTCGCCCAACGGCTGGGCGCGGTGATCGGCGCCACCCTCTTGGTCGTCTACGTCTACAACGCCCGTGAGCGCCTGCCCCGGCGACGGGCGCTGGCGGCCATGGCGACCTTCGGCATCTGGCTGGTGATCGGCGGGTACCTGGGCATGCTGCTGCCCTACGAGCGGATCACCACCCCGGCCATGATGCTCACCCCACCGACCCTGGCCAGCAACGAATACGTGGTCGAACTGCTCAGCCCGCGCTTCGCCGAGGTCCAGCACCCCTACGGCGCGACGTCCGATTTCGTGCGTCCGTCAGCCCCGTTCCCCTACACCAATGCCTGGGGGCACACCTTCGTCCTGCTGCTCCCGGTGGTGCTGGCGCTCGCCGTCCGCTCGACCCGGCGGGTGCGGCTGCTGCTGACGGTCGGCGTCATCCTGGCCGTCCCCCCCGCCCTGGCCACGCTCAACCGTGGCATCTTCGTCGGCATCGGAGTCGGCGCGGCCTACCTCACCCTGCGCTATCTGCGCCGGATCAGCCTGGTCCGGATCCTCCAGATCGCGCTGGCGCTCGCCGTCCTCGGGGTGGGGGTGTTCGCCAGCGGCGCCCTCGACCGGGTGACCGAACGCACCAGCACGTCCTCGACCACGCAGGACCGGGCCTCCCTCTACCAGGAGGCGTTCCATCGGACGCTGGAGTCACCCTGGCTGGGCTGGGGGGCGCCACGCCCGAGCGCCACGCTCGAGGTGTCGGTCGGCACCCAGGGGCATTTCTGGTACCTGATGTTCTCCCACGGCTTCGTCGGGCTCGCCCTGTACGTGGGCACGGTGTGGGGTCTCGGGCTGATCACCGCGCGGTACACCCGGCGCCTGGTCGACCACGAGTCGATGCTCATGCACACCGTGATCGTGCTGATCGGGGTGACCCTGCTGTTCTACGGCGTCGACGGCCTGCACCTGGTGATCGCACTCAGCTGCGCCGCGCTCGTGGTGCGACCCGAACTCAACGGTCCGACGAATCGAACCCTGCGGGCGAGCGCCAGGCTGCACAGCGCCGTCCCCGCACCGCACACCCTGCTCGGGAACCCCTCGGGCGAGAAAGGTGAGGTCGATGGGCACCGTCGAGCGCAGCAGTAACAGCATCCCGGTCCAGATCGACCTCGGCGACGGGACGAGTAGTGGGCAATCGGGCCGGCTCGGCGATGATGTCTCCGCGGCCGAGACCCGCACGATCCGGCTGCACACCGCGCGGGCCCAGCTCGAACATCTCTTTCCCCCCGTCTCGTTCCCCATGCGCCTGGCCTATGGCGAGGTACCGCCCGGGTGGCGCGAGATCGAGGTGTGGCGGGTGATCCCGTCGCGCCGGTCGCCGCGGTTCCTGGTGCCCGTCGAGCCGTCGGCAGCGGCACGACTGGTGCTCTCGCACAACGGTCTGCGCACCAGGAGGGAGGCCGCCACGCGGCGGCTGGCCGCGCTGGCCATGCGGCCGCTCGCCCTGAGCACTGGCCGACACAACCTGCTGCGTTTGTCTGCCCCGGCCGACGTGAGCGATCACGACATCGACGACGCGGTGATCACCCGGCATCTTCGCCGCCGGCTGCCCGAAGCGACCAGCACCGCGATCAGCTTGCGCGCCTTCCATCCGCGGGCCAAGCCCACCGTGCAACTACTGGACGACCGCGGCCGCGTGGTCGCCTTCGCCAAGGTGGCGTCCGATCCGGCCACGGGCGAACGAGTTCTCACGGAAGCAGACCTCATGGAGACCCTGGGCGCCGACCTGGACACCGAGGACAGTCCCATCCGCCTGCCCAGGGTGCTCGACACCGGCCGCTGCGGACCTTTCGCCTACTCGGTGGTCGAGCCCTTGCCGGTCGATGCCCGGCGGGTCGGGGACGACGACGAGCCCTTGGTGTTGCGCGCCCTGGCGACCTTCGGCGGGGGGCCGTCCGTGCCATCGCGGATGCCGCTGGCCCAGACCGCGCTGTGGGACGAGGTCATGGCCAGGTCTCTGGCGGCTCGCACCGCCCGTTCCGCAGCACAGGAGCTGGTGACCGCGCTCGCACGACTGACCGCGACCGCCCATCGGACCGATGCTGCCCTGTTGGTGCCCGTGGGCCGTTACCACGGCGACTGGACACCGTGGAACATGGGAGAGAGCAAGGGAGTGATCTGGGCCTGGGACCTGGAGTACGGCAGTCCCCAGGGCCCCCTGGGCCTGGACGCGCTGCGGTGGACCTTCCAGATCCACCACGCCATGAACGGATCGACGTTCACCGAGGGAGTCGCCGCGATGACAGCCGCCGCTCCCCGTGTGCTCCCGCCCCTGGGTGTGCCACTCACCTTGACCACGCCACTGGTGCGATTCCATGTGATCGAGACGGTGTCCACCGCACTGGGGCTGCTGGCCTCGGGAAGGGGTCTGCCGTCAGGCCTGGACGACGCCATCGAGGTGATGCGTTCCCTGGAGGCACCGCACGTGCCACCCGCGCAGCGACGTCCCTGAGCCTCCTGGAGTCCCACGGAGCCACCCGGGGGGATGCCGGCCGCTGGTTGTTCGGACCTGATCGAACCCCACACCTCAAGCGCCGCGGCGAGAGTGTCGATTCGCCATCCATGGCCAAGACCCACGCCCGGACGTCTGCCCCCCTCACCGCTGGTGCCCTGCCGCGCACCTCCGAGGTGCCCGCCCCCCGCGCAGCCGGGGACGACGCGCCCTCGGTGAGCGTGATCATCCCGACCGTCGACCGGGAGAAGCTGCTGCTGCGGGCGGTGCGCAGTGTCGCCGCGCAGGACTACCTCGGCCCGATCGAGATCGTCGTGGTGCGCGACGGCACGCCGTCCGCCGACGCCACGGCCGAACTCGAGCAGACGATGAGCGCCGAGCTGCGCCCCGGCGTCAGCCTGCGCCAGGTGCCCAACACCCGCTCCAAGGGGCTTCCGGGAGCACGCAACAGCGGGATCCTGGCCGCCGGCCACGACCTGGTTGCCTTCTGCGACGACGACGACGAGTGGCTGCCCGGCAAGCTGTCGGCCCAGGTACCGCTGCTGCTGCGGACTCCCTCGGCATCCATGATCGCCACCGGGGTGTCCGTGGTCACCCATGGCGTCGCCAACCACCGGCCCGGACCACTGCGGCCGACCACCCTCGAGGACCTGATCACCCGGCGGATCATGGAGCTACACCCGTCGACCTTCCTGATCCGCCGCAGCGACCTGGTCGGGGCCATCGGCCTGGTCGACGAGGAGCTGCCGGGCGGCTATGCCGAGGACTATGACCTGTTGCTACGGGCGGCCGCGGTCGGGCCGGTGCTCTCGGTGCCTCGCCCGCTGGTACGGGTGCACTGGCACGGGTCCTCGTACTACTTCTCGAAGTGGCAGATGATCCACGACAGCCTGGACGTCCTGCTGGACAAGCACCCTCAGTTCGCCTCCATCCCTCGCGGACAGGCGCGGATCCGGGGCCAGCAGGCGATCGCCCTGGCGGCCATGGGCCGCCGCCGGCAGGCACTCGGCACCGCGATCGCGACCCTGCGACTGAACCGCACCGAGCCGCGCGCCTACCTGGCCGCAGCCGTGGCCAGTGGCGTGGTCGGCGTCGAGGGCATCCAGCGCTTCCTGCACCGGCGCGGCCGGGGCCTGTGAGCACCTCGGGGTCTCGGGTGACCGGCTCGCCCGGGACATCGGACACCTCGGCCGAGGCGGGCTCGATCCGATCCGAGGTCACCGCCACCGCCGCCCGCCAGGGCGCGCTGGGCCTGATCGGGGCCATCACCGCGGGAGCCGGCGGGCTGGTGCTGACGATCGCCGTCGGACGCCTGCTGTCCGCACAGGACGCCGGGATCTACTTCACCGCGGTGGCGCTGTTCACGATCGCCTCCTCCATCCTGATGCTGGGCACGGACACCGGGCTGGTCCGCGCGCTGTCGGGCCTGCGGGCCTCGGGGCGTCCGGACCTGCTGCGGACGGCGCTCTCGCACGCCCTGCGCCCGGTCTCGGTGGTGTCAGTGATGGTCGCGCTCACCGTCGGGCTCACGGCTGATCCGTTGTCCCAGTGGGTGTTCCATGGGCCGACAGCCCATCAGATGGGAGTGGTACTCACCCTGCTGGCGCCGTTCCTGGTGCTGTCCACGCTGTCCATGGTGCTGCTCAACGGCGCAGCTCGGGGGCTCGGGTCCCTGCGCACCTTCACCACCGTCCAGCAGGTGTTCCTGCCGGTGTCGAGGCCGGTGCTGCTCGCCCTGACCGTGCTGCTCGTCACCGCACTCGGCGCCTCCGGGGACGCGGCGCTCGGGGCCAGCACCGCCACCTGGGCGGTGGCCGCCTGGGCGTCACCGCTGGTGATCGCCGTGCTGCTGGCCTGGCGGGAGGTCCACCGCCTGCTACCGAGCCGCGCCGCAGGCACCCCTTCGCCGGGCACCGAGCCACACCCGGCATCCTCGGCGTCCTCGACCCCTTCGGCCCCGCCCGGGGACCACACCGCCGGTGCCTTCTGGCGGGCCACCGCACCCCGAGCCGTGGCCGCCAGCTTCGAGGTGCTGATCGTCTGGGCGGACGTCGTCCTGGTCACCGCGCTGCTCGGTGCCGCCCCGGCCGCGGTCTACGCCGCCGCCAGCCGCTTCGTGACCAGCGGAACCTTTGCGCTGCAAGCGGTCCGGCTCTCGGTCGGCCCGCTGCTGGCGGGCGCCTTCGCTCGCGGTGATCGCACCGAGGCCGAGCACGTGCACCGGCTGAGCGTGCGCTGGGCGGTGCTGTCCACCTGGCCGGTCTACCTCACCCTGGCCATCTTCTCCCCCGGTGTCCTGAGCATCCTCGGGCCGGGCTTTGTCACGGCCGCAACGGTTCTCACGCTGCTGTCGACCGCCATGCTGCTCGTGGTGGCGACCGGCAACGCCAACACGGTGCTGAACATGGCTCGCCGCAGCCACTGGGCAGCGGCCAACACCGGCACCGCCGTGGTGGTCATGCTCACCCTCGATCTGCTCCTCGTGCCCCGGATGGGCATCCTGGGGGCCGCCGTCGGCTGGTCGGCAGCCATGGTGACCGACGCCGTCGCCGGCACCCTCGAGGTTCGCCGGGGCCTGGGGTTGCACAGCCTGGACGCCGGCGCCGGCCGCGCGATGGCCACCGCCCTGGTCGCGTTCGGCCTGCCCGCGCTGACCATCCGATCCGGGGTCGCCGTCCTCGACCCGGACGCGGCGCCCGTCGTCGTCCTGCTGATCGGCGGCCTGATCGCGACCGGCTGCTATCTGGCAGCCCTGGCCGTGCAACGGGTTCCGCTCGAGCTGGACGAGCTGATCGGCGCGCTGCGCCGTCGCCGTCCGTCCCCGGCCGGGGAACCGGCCGCCGAGTCAGGCGCGGAGCCGGGCGGAAGGCCGGGCCGGACTGTCCCCGCGCAACGCCCCACCGGTGACCCCACCGACAGCCAAGCCCCCCGTGTCCCCCGAGTCCCCCGTGAAGGAAGGTCGGCATGAGCACGCTGGAGAAGAGCCTCAAGAACCTGATCCCGGCACAGGCCAAGCAGGCGGCGAAGGGCGCGATCCGGGGCTACGGCACGGCCACCGCCACCTGGCGCCCGATGCCGGACTTCCTGGTGCTGGGCACCAAGCGCGGCGGCTCGACGTCCGCCTGGCGCTATCTGATCCAGCACCCGCAAGTGATGCCGATGGTCGCCAAGTGGGAGAACTGGAAGTCGCCGCACTACTTCTACTGGCACTACGACAAGGGTCAGGAGTGGTACCGCGGCCACTTCCCCACCGTCGGTGCCCGGCACGCCCTGGCCCGCAAGCTGGGCAAGCGGGTGATCACCGGGGAGTCCAGCCCCTACTACCTGTTCGACCCTCGGGTGTCGGCCCGGGTGGCGCGCGACCTGCCCGAGGCGCGGTTCATCGTGCTGCTGCGTGACCCGGTCAAGCGCGCCTACAGCCACTACTGGGAGCGGGTGGACAACCACGTCGAGCCGCTGACCTTTGCCCAGGCACTGGCAGCCGAGGAGGCCCGCACCGCCGGCGAACTGGAGAAGATGGCCACCGACCCGTACTACTACAGCCGCGCGCACGACTGGTACACCTACCGCGAGCGCGGCATCTACGCCCCGCAGCTGGCCCGCTGGTTCGAGGCCGTGGGTCGCGAGCGGGTCATGGTCATGATCAGCGAGGACATGTACCGCGACGAGCAGGCCGCCATGGGTGACATGGCTCGCTTCCTCGGCATCGACCCCGCCCCGATCCCGGACACCACGCAGCACAACTACCGCCCCTACGAACCGATGGACGCCGAGGTGAAGGCCGAGCTGACCGCGTTCTATGCCCCGCACAACGCCGCCCTCGCCGACCTGCTGGGCCGCACGCTCCCCTGGCCCTGACCCCGATCACCCGCCAACCCCGCTCCCAACCCGCTCATGCTCCCCAGCTGACGCGTCCGGGCTGCCGAACCGGCCCGATTCGCGTCGGCCAGGGAGCATGACGCGTCACCTGGGGAGCATGAGCGGGTTTGTCGGGGAGGAGGCAGGGGGGTCAGGGGTCAGGGGTCAGGGGTCAGGGGGTCAGGGGTGGCGGGCTCGGAGGTTGCGGATGGACGGGGGGACGGGGGCGTCCGGGGGGCACCAGGGGGACGGCTCGGGGTCGCCGGCGACCAGGCGCAGGGGGACGACGCCGGTCCAGGTGGCGCGTTCGGCGTCGGTGGCGTCGTCCTCCATCGGGGCCGGCGGCCCGGTGCGCACCTTGACCGTCCACCGGCCGTCCGTGATCGGCAACGCCATCGCCAGGGTGGCTGCCAGCTCCTTGCCGGTCATCGCCCGCACCTCCGCGGTGCGCCCGGGGATCACCGCATCGGACAAGGTGTCCAGCGCCGCGAACTTGTCCTCACCCTCCAACGGGACCAGCTCACCGTGGACCACCGCCGAGCGGTAGTTGGCCGAGGACTCGAAGGTGCTCTGGGCGACCACGACGCCGTCCAGGAACACCACGGACAGCGCCGCCGGGGCGCCGGCGGCCACGTGACGCAGGGCACCGGCCCCGGTCGAGCCGTGCAGCACCAGCCGGTCGCCGTCGCGCGCGTACAGCATGGGCACCACCCACGGCCTGCCGTCGACCACCGTCGACAGGGTGCCGACCGACCCGGCGTCCAGGACGGCGTCCAACTCCTCGCGCGCGGTCCGCGAGCGCTCGCGGTGACGGTTGACCTGTTCAGCACCCTGACTCATGGGGTCATCCAACCGTGCCCCGGCCCCACCTGGCCACGGGGTTGTGAGATGTCCGCGCGCCGCCGTCCCCGGCCGCCCCGGCGTGGGGCAGGCTGGAGGGACGTTCCGGGAGAGGACTGGATCATGACCCACGGAAGCGAGCCGACGCCGATCCCGGCCCTGGAGCGGTTCGTGGTGCGCCAGAAGCTCACCATGATGGTCAACCGCTACGAGGTCATCGCGGTCGACGCCACCGGCACCGAGACCGGGTTGCTCTGCCTGGCCCAGCAGAAACGCATGGCGTTCAAGGAACAGGTGACCTTCTACGCCGACGAGTCGCGCTCACGGCCGGTCTTCTCCTTCAAGGCCCGCACCCGGATGGACCTGGGCGCCACCTACGACGTGACGGACGCCGCGGGCACCCCGATCGGCTGGTTCCGCAAGGACTTCGCCAAGTCCCTGCTGCGCTCGACCTGGCACCTGGGCACCCCGGACGGCTTCGAGGGCACGGGCCGCGAGCGCAACCAGACCGTGGCCGTGCTGCGCCGGTTCTGGGAGCTGGTCCCCCTGCTCGGCGACATCCCGGTGCCGTGGCTGTTCCACTTCGACTTCACGGCGGCGGACGGCACCGTGGTCATGAGCAGCGTCAAGCGCGCCGCCTTCCGCGATGTGTACCGGATCGAGTTGCCGGCCGCCCCGACCGGCTGGCGACTGGACTGGCGGGTTGCCGCGGCCATGGCCGTGGCCCTGGATGCCCTGCAGAGTCGCTGAGCGCCCGATTGACCCCCCGCTGCCCCTCCACCCCCCTGCCCCCGCCCCCCTTCCCCACCCCCCTCCCCCGCTCCGGGCTCACCCGGCTCGATCGAGCGCGGTCAGTTCGCCCAGGATCTGCTCGCCGTAGCGCGCCAACTTGGCCTGCCCCACCCCGCTGATCGCCGACAACTCCTCCAGCGTGCCGGGGCGGGTGATCGCGATCTGCCGCAACGTGGCGTCGTGGAAGATCACGTACGCCGGGACGCCGCTCTCCCTGGCGGTGGCGGCCCGCCAGGCCCGCAGCTGGTCGAACGCCGGGCGGGCCCGCTCGGGGAGCTCGGCCGCGACCTCACCCGCTCGCCCGGCGCGCGAGCGAGCCCGGGACGCCGTCCGCTCGGGTTCGCGGCGCATCATCACCTGGCGCCGCCCGGCCAGCACGTCGTCGCTGGCCGCGGTGAGAGCCAGCGTCCCGTACTCCCCCTGGACGGCGAGCAGCCCCTGGGCGAGCGTCTGACGGACCACCGCGCGCCACTCGCGATCGGCCAACTCGGCGCCCACCCCGAACACGCTGAGCTGGTCGTGCCGGTGACGGGTGACCTTGTCGGTGCGCTTGCCCAGCAGGATGTCGATCGCCTGGCCCGCACCGAAGGACTGACCGCGCTCACGGTGCAGCCGCCAGATCGTGGACAGCAACTTCTGCGCCGCCACCGTGCCGTCCCAGGACTGCGGCGGCTCCAGGCAGGTGTCGCAGTTGCCGCAAGGGGCGCTCTGCTGGCCGAAGTAGGCCAGCAGGTTCACCCGGCGGCACTCGACGGTCTCGCACAGGGCCAACATGGCGTCCAGGTGGGCCGACAGGCGGCGCCGATGCGCCAGATCACCCTCGGAGCCCTCGATCAGCGAGCGCTGCTGCACGACGTCCGCCAAGCCGTAGGCCAGCCAGGCCGTGGCCGCCAGCCCATCGCGGCCCGCGCGGCCCGTCTCCTGGTAGTAGCCCTCGATGGACTTCGGCAGGTCCAGGTGGGCCACGAACCGCACGTCGGGCTTGTCGATGCCCATCCCGAAGGCGATGGTGGCCACCATGATCAGGCCGTCCTCGCGCAGGAAGCGCGACTGGTGCCGGGCACGGGTCACCGGGTCCAACCCCGCGTGGTAGGGCAGGGCGGCAATCCCGTTCGCGCTCAAGAACTCCGCGGTCTGCTCGACCGAGGCGCGGGAGAGGCAGTAGACGATCCCGGCATCCCCCGCGTGCTCGGTACTGACCAGCGCGAGCAGCTGCTTGCGGGGCTCCTGCTTGGGCACGATCCGGTAGGTGATGTTCGGGCGGTCGAAGCTGGAGACCACCTGGCGGGCGTCGGTGAGGTCGAGCCGGGTGGCGATCTCGGCGCGGGTGGCCTCGGTCGCCGTGGCGGTCAACGCGATCCGCGGCACCTGCGGCCACCGCTGGTGGAGCACCGACAGGGCCAGGTAGTCCGGGCGGAAGTCGTGGCCCCACTGCGACACACAGTGCGCCTCGTCGATGGCGAACAGGGCGAGCCGACCCCGGTCGAGCAGGCCCATCGTCGCCTCGGAGCGCAACGCCTCCGGGGCCAGGTAGAGCAGGTCCAGGTCGCCGCGGGTGAACGCCTCCTCCACCGCGCGCCGGCTGGCCCGGTCCTGGGTGGAGTTGAGGAAGCCGGCCCGCACCCCCAGCGCGGTCAGCGCGTCGACCTGATCCTGCATCAGGGCGATGAGCGGCGAGATCACCACCCCGGTCCCCGGCCGGACCAGGGCCGGGATCTGGTAGCACAGCGACTTGCCGCCCCCGGTGGGCATCAGGACGAGGGCATCGCCCCCCGCGCAGACGTGGTCGATCACCTCCTGCTGGTGACCGCGAAAGGAGTCGTATCCGAAGACCTCTCGCAACACGCTCAGCGCCCCACCCGGTGCGGGCAGGGGGGAATCGGCCATCGGGTGAGTCTACGAGCGTCTCACCCGACGACCGTGACGACCGCAGCGATCAGAGGCGATCCGCCGTCGCCGACTCGGCCAGATCCACGATCGCCGGTGCCGAGGGCAGCGGGTGGGCGAAGACCTGGAAGCTGCCCAGGTCCACCGAGGGCGCCGCGATCTGGAAGTCGACCGGTGGTGCGTCCCTGACCTCGACCAGGCCCCGGACGGCGTTCGCCGAGGTGACCGCCTGCCAGGCCCACTCCCCGGCCAGCGGACGCCCTTCCCGCTGGTAGAAGACGAAGTACTCGTCGTGATGATCGCGGTGGGCGGTGGCGATGCGGGCCGCCGAGACCGGGTCGTCGTAGGGCCCGTTGCCATTGAGGAAGTCCAGGGCGTCCACCGCCCGGGTGGACAGCTTCCAGCCCCAGTTGCCCGGATCCATGGTCGGGTCCGCCTCGCCCGAGGCGATCCGGTGGAAGACCAGGAACTCGTGGTGATCACCGACCCAGGCGGCACAGACCTGCAGGTGGTCGATCCGCCCCGAGGACGACTCCTCGCCGCCCAGCAGGCGCATCACCTCGTCAGGATCGGTGCTCGTGCGCACCGCCCAGTCGCCGAGGCCGTCGTGCGGCTGCCGTGAGCGAACCGCCTTGGGCGCGAACACCCAGAAGTGGGGGTGCTCCCCCCGCCAGGCCATACAGATCCGGGCGTCCGGAACGGGCCGGTCGTACCGCGACTCCCCGTTCAGTAGGTGCAGGACGTCGTTCACCGTGCGCGCCGATTTGCACTTCCACGCCATGATGAGCCCCTTTGCCCAGCAGAGGTCAGGACCGAGGATCGACCGTTGGTCCCATTGAACGCCTCTCGAGCCGCGGGCAAGAGTGACGCAGAGCGTGATTCATGTCGCTCGGGGCGACCGCCGGGCAACCGATCGATCCTGCGACGGTCAGGAGCCGCCGAACACGCTGGCCGCAGCCGTGACCACCAGGGCGACCGCCGAGATCCCGGCCAGGATCACACCCGCCAGACGCAGTTGACGACGGCGCAGCGGCGTCCCCCAGGGGGTGCGGCGGAGCATGATCTGGGCGCCCGGTTCCGGGTCGGCGACGTCCGCTCCGGGAATCGGGGCACCGAACACCGTCACCGTGGCCGGCGGGATGGGGGCCACCCGCCGCCGGCCCGGGCCCAGGCGCTGGTGGACCACCTCGGCGCGTGGCGGGGCCGCCCGGCGGATGTCCCGCAGGTCGATCGGCTCGGTGTCGACAGCGCCGCCGAATCGATCGGCCAACCGTCGAGACTCGTTCCGCACGGGGGAAATCTATCAGGGATATGACTGTCCGTTAACGATTGAACTCGCAAAGTAACCATGCTGCGGGGGCCGTGCTCATGGTCACCGACGCCGGCGCTGGGCCAGCCGTTCGATCACCGCGCCGACCCGGAACACCCCCGCAGGGACCTCCTCGGACGCCGAGCGCTGCCGCGGCAGATAGCTCATGGCGACCACAGCGGCCAGGAAGTCGTCCTCGGTCTCGGTCAGCTCCACCACCCCGGCCGCACCCAGCCGGCGGGCGAAGAGCTGTTGGTGGTTGTCGATGTGCTCACCCAGCCGCGGGTCCCGCGGGACGACGATCGGGCGGTGGCCCAACCGGCGCGCCTCGGTGATGGTGGCCGGGCCGCCATGGGTGACGATCACATCGCTGGTCTCGAAGAGCTCCTGGAGCCGATCGTGGCTGCAGAAGTCGAACCCGATGCCGTGCCGCGGGGGCCGGGTGCGCCCGTGCTGCACCTGCACCTCCCAGTCCTCGACCCGGGCGGCCCAGTTCTCCGCCCAGCCGATCAACCGCTCGAACGGGTGGTGATCGGTGCCCACGGTGACGAACATCCGCCGGGTCACAGGACGCACCCCACCACGTCGGCGCCCCGGTAGAGCTCGCGCTGCTCCTCCCACTGGACGAGCATCGCGTCGGTGAACGGCCGGCACAGCCGTCCGGTCAGGGTGGGACTGTCCATCCGGTCGTACACCTCCAGGTACACGGTGGGCACCCGTAACAGCTTGGCCACCAGGAAGAACGGGACGGCGACCCCGGCACCGGTCGAGACCACCACATCCGGACGCCGCCGGCGCAGCTCGCGCCAGGCCAGACCGATGTTGCGCACCAGGTTGACCACGTTGCGGGTGGTCGGGTGGTAAGCCCACAACACGTCCTCACCCCGCAGGATGCTCACGGCGTCCGGGGTGTCGAAGCACACCCAGCGGCGACGGTGCTGCCGGCTCCAGGGCTCGAGCGCGGTGAGCTGCGCCAGGTGCCCGCCGCTCGAACTCACCAGGAGCACGTCCAGTTGCCTGCTCACCCGACACCCCTCGGATCACGCCGCCCCGGTCGGCGGCCCTTGGGGGTGTCATCGGCCGACCGGGCGGACTTCTTGACCGGCTCGTGACCCACGGGTGACCACCCGGTGAGGCACCCGCGCGGCGCTACGATCGCCCATGCCGCTCGCGCAGTCACCACCTGCGGGGTCGGCCGCGCCGCTGTACTTCGTCTGCTACTCCCGTGACGAGCGCGACCTGGCCGGCAAGGTCGAGGCGAAACTCGCTGCGCGCCGCCGCCGCGGGGAGATCGACCTGTGGCGCGATGTGCGCAACCTGGACGTCTGGGAGGAGTTCACCCCGGAGATCCAACGGGTCCTGGCGAGCGCGGCCGGCGCGATCATCATCATCAGCGACTCCTGGTCCGTGTCCACCTACATCCAGGAACACGAGTGGCCCACGGTGCTCGCGCGCGCGAGTGAGCCCGGTTTCGGTGTCTTCCTGCTCGCCGTCCACGATCTGGACAGCGACGACCCCCTGCGCCTGCGCACGTTCGTCAACGACCTGCGCGAGGAGCTCCTCGTCGCGGCCGACGACGCGACCCGCGACCGGGTGCTGACCCGGCTCTCGGACCTGGTCGGACGGCACGCGCGAACCGTTTCCGCCGCGGCGGGACCCGGGGACGGGGACCTCCACGCCGTCCCGGACGACGTGGCCCCCCCTCAGGGCCGGGCACCGGCCCAGCCCGGCCCTGCTCCGGGGGAATCGGAGGCACCCGAGCACCCCGGCGAGCCCGGGCTGTACGGGCTGCCGAGCATCCCGGAGCAGTTCGTCGAGCCCACCGAGTCGGTCGAGCTGGGCGAGCTGCTGGTGACCGAACCGGTCGTCGCCCTGGTGGGCGAGGGCGGAACCGGCAAGTCCGTGCTCGCCGGGGCCGTCACCCGCCGGATCGCCGGGTCGTTCCCCGGGGGCGCGATCTGGGTGACGGTCGGCGAACTGGCCACCAGCGAGGATGTCCGCCGGCTCCAGGCCCAACTGCTGGAACGCCTGCAGCACACGGGAGTTCGGCCACAGGACATCAACCACGGCAAGAAGCTGCTGGCCGCTGCCCTGCCCGAGGCCGGCGTCCTGCTCGTGATCGATGACGTGTGGCATCCCTGGCAGTCCCGCGCCTTCGACGTCCAGCGCCCCGGCACGCGCTCACGGATCCTGTTCACCACCCGGTTCGTCGAGGCCCTGCCCGTCGCCAGCGTCCGGGTCGAGCTTCGACGGCTGACCGCCGCACAGGCCACGACGTTCCTGGCGGCGCTGCCGCTCGGGGCCCCGACCGGTCCCGACGACCTGGCCGCCGTGCTCGATGCCGCCGGCGGGCTGCGACTGGCGCTCGCCGTCCTGGCCGCGACCGCGCGCGTCGAGGGCGGCTGGCCGGCTGTGCTGGGTCGACTGCCGGGGCTGTCCGCCCGCTTCGGCAGCGGCGACGACGCGTCCTCGGCGCAGAAGGCACTCTGGGTCGCGATCGACACCCTGGACCCACCGGATCGCCGGCGCGCCCTGAGCCTGGGCACCTTCCCGCCGGACACCACGGTCCCCGCCCGGGTGCTCGCCGACGTCTGGTCGCTCGGTCCGGCCGAGGCCGAGGCGGTCCTGGATCGCCTGGTGGCCAAGGACATCGCCGTCCGCTCCGGTGACGGCATCGTGCTGCACGACCACGTCCACGACTTCCTCGTGCTGCAGGCGAGCGAACCGACCGCCGACGTCCACCTGCGCCTGTGGGAACTGGCCCTGGCGGCGGGCCCGGGTCGCTGGGCAGAGCTGGCCGACCGCTCCCCGTACCTGTGGGACCACCTGGTCTGGCACGCCTGCCGGGCCGGGTTGAACCGGAGCACCCTGCGCACGCTGGCCGGTGACCTCGACCGACTCGCCGAGCGGATCCGGCGCCAGGGACCGGCGGCAGCCGAGGCCGAGGTCACCGCGGTCTGCCAGGCCACCGCGGTCGGGGCGGACGAGCCCCTGCACCTGATGGGCCGGGTGCTGCGCCACGGCGCGCTCTTCCGGGCCGCCGGGCACGAGCGTGACCTGACGATCAGCCTCGAGGCCTGGGCGGACGCCGTCGGGCTGGGGCACCCGGGCGAACGGCGCCTGAGGTACGGCACGCTGCCGGTGCCCTCGGCCCAGTTGCGCGGATCCTGGCGCGGGCACACGGCCGACGTCTGGGCGGTCACGCCCAGCCCCGACGGCCGCCTGGTGGCCACCGGCGCCGGTGACGGGACGACCAGGCTGTGGGACGCCGTCAGCGGCGAGCACCTGCTCACCCTGGACGCCGCCGGTCCCGTCGGCGATGTGGCGTTCTCCCCCGACGGCCGCCAGGTCGCCGCCGGGTGCGCCGACGGCGGCGTCCGGCTCTGGGACACCCACGACGGCGGTGCCCCGGGCCTGCTGCGCGGCGACCCGGACGAGGTCTGGTCGGTCTGCTTCTGTCCCGACGGCCGCCGGTTGGCGGCTGCCTGCGCCAGCGGGACCGTGTCCGTCTGGGAGGTTGCCAGCGGCCGGCGAGAGCTGGTACTCGAGGCGGGGACCCCGGTCTGGGCCGTCGCCTTCAGCCCGGACGGCGCCCGGGTGGCCGGCGCGGGCCGGGACGGCGTCGTGCGGAGCTGGGACGCGGTGACCGGCGCCCCGCTGGGGTCACTGGTGGGACACACCGACCAGGTTCGCGCGCTGGCCTTCACCCGCGACGGCAGCCGCCTCGCCTCCTGTGGCGACGACGGCACCGTGCGGATCTGGCAGCCGGACGCCACGGAGCCGCTGCACGTGATGGCCGGTCACGGCGAGGCGGTGTGGGGCGTTGCGTTCGACCGGTCCGGCAGCCTGCTGGCCAGCGCGGGCTTCGACGGCACCGCGCAGCTCTGGGACGTTGCCACCGGCGGACGACTGGCCGTGCTGGAAGGCCACAGCAACGCCGTCCACGACGTGGCGTTCCTGCCCGGTCGCGAGCAGGTGGTGACCTGCGGCGCGGACACCACCGCCCGCATCTGGGACGTGACCGACCTCGCCGACCTCGGCGACGGCCCGGCAGCGCCCAGCCCGCGACCCGGCCGAGCCTACGGGGTCGTCGTCAGCCACGACCGGAACCTGATCGCCACCGCCCACGCCGACGGCCGGGCCGTCCTCTGCGACGCGGCCGACGGCGGGCGAGCGAGTGACCTCGTCGGGCACACGGCGCCGGCCTGGGGCGTGCAGTTCAGCCCGGACGACACCCGGCTGGCCTCGACCAGCTGGGACGGCACCGTGCGGGTGTGGGATGTCGGCACCCGCAGCGAACTGCTCGTCCTCACCGGGCACCGCGCGCAGGTCTGGGACGTGGCGTACTCCCCTGACGGCCACCTGCTGGCCACCGCCGGGGAGGACGGCACGGTACGGCTCTGGAACGCCGACACCGGGGAGGCCGGCCCGGTGCTGGCCGGGCACACCAGGCAGGTGCGCGCGGTCGAGGTCTGCCCCGATGGTCGCGTGCTGGCCTCCGTCGGCGACGACGGCACGGTACGGCTGTGGGACCTCACCACGGCGACGCCGCTGCGCACCCTGACCGGGCACCGGAGCCAGGTCTGGGATGTCACCTTCGCGAGCGACGGACGCACGGTGGTGTCCTCGGGCGAGGACGGCACGGTGCGGCTGTGGGAGGTGGCGAGCGGCGAGGCGATCGGCACCCTGACCGGCCCCGGTGGCCCGGTGTACCACCTGGCACTCGCCCCCGACGGCCGGCACCTGGCCTCCGGCAGCAGTGACGGTGCGGCCCGGATCTGGCACCTGGGGACCGGGGAGTGCGTGCTCACCCTGGCGCTGGCCTGCACCGGGCCCGTGGCCTGGATCGCCACCGGGCTCGACACCGGGCTCGACAACGGGCTCGCCACCGGGCTCGCCGTGGGGGCCGGTGGGCACTGGGCCGTGGTGAACCTCCCCCCACTCGACCCTGATCACCGCGGCCCCGATCACCGCCTCGCGACGTCCGGCTGGTGATCGGCGGCCTCCCGGGAGGTATCGGGGGACGGAGGCGGGGCTCAGAGCTCGGCCAGCACCCGCATGGCGGCGACCTCCGCGTCGGCGATCGGACGGCAGAGAGAGGCTGCCTGCCGCAGGTGGGCCGGCGAGCCGTCCACGGCGCACTGATCGAGCAAGTGCGCGATCGTCGTCCACAGCTGCGCCGAGGCGGCGATCCGGTCCCGCGCCTGCAGGATCTGGTCTGCCCGACCGGGAACCAGCTCGGCGACCTCGGCCAGGAAGTCCCGGTAGAGGGTGCGGAAGAGGGCACCGCCGGTGCCGGCCCGCTCGATCAGGTCCGCGGCGAGGTGCAGGTCCTCACCCGGCGTGGCCGATCGCCCCAGCCAGCCCGGCATCGCCGTGGCCAGCTTCGCCAGTCCGGGTGCCCCCATGCCACCGAAGTCCGGTGCCAGGTACGCGGACGCCGTCGCGCGCATCGCAGCCAGGGCCGCCACACCGAGGTCGGCGGTCACCTCGCCGGTGATCGTGTAGGACCGCGCCTTGGCCGACATCGGCCCGCCGGCGTGGCGGGCGGCCTGCAACGCCGTCCGGGGGACCTGCTGCCTGGTGCCCTGCTGCACCGTGTCGACCACCTCGGCCCGGTCGTCGTCCAGCCCGGTCACGGCGACGAAGTGCCCGGCGAAGTGCGGGGCGTTCGCGAAGTAGGGCAGGTGGAAGCAATCCAGCTGCAGCCCCACCGGGTGACCGGCGGCCAGGTCCTGCTCGAGCTGCCTCCAGGCCTTGGCCACCGACGAGGTCTGGCTCTCCCGGCAGTCCAGCCCCAGGTGGCCGCAGGCGTTGCCGGTCAGGGCGAAGGGCTTGTTCCGCCCGCCGATCAGGCCGAACGGCAGGCTGGACAGGTTGAGGTAGACGAAGCCGAATGCCTCGCCCAGTCCCAGCAACAGCGGCTCGGACAGCTCGCAGCCCAGAGCGTTCAGCAGTGTCCCGGTGGCCACCGTCTCGCAGTGCACACCGACGAATGGGGTGACGTGGATGGTCATGACGACCGTGCCTCCTGAAGGATCTCTGTCAGCCGTTCGGTGACGGCAATCTCGTGCTCGAGCGCGGCCAGGACGTAGTCGAAGACGAGCCGCGCGCCCAGCGACTCCGCGGCCGACTCTGCGGCGCCGTCCGCGGCCCCGCCCATCGCCCCGTCGCCCGCTGCCCGGGCAAGGCGGACCTGACGCGCGCGTGCCCGCAGTGCGTCGGCCCGTGCCACGAGTTGGGCGATCGCGATCCGCTCCCCCACCTGGGGCACGAAGGCCAGGGCGATGCGGTACCGGGTGGATTGTTCCGGCGCGTCGGCCAGTGCGGCGGTGAGCTCGCGACGCACCAGCTCCGCCCCGGCCGGCGTGAGGGCGGCGAGGCGCCCGACCGGGCCGCGGCCGCGCTTGGCCAGATCGGGAGCCGAGGACACCAGCCCCCTGGCCTCGAGTCGGCGCAGCCCCTGGTAGATCGAGGTCGGGCTCAGGCCTGCCCACCGTTGCATGCCGCGCTGCCGGACGATCGAGGTGATGCCGTAGCCCGAGCTCGGCCCCAGCTCCCCCAACAGGGCGGCCAGCGCGAGCTCGGAGTCGATCACGCTCGAATACTACACCGGTGCGCTATTGGTGTCCGTCATCGACGGCATCGATCCAGTCGGACCAGTAGAACTTCCACTGCTCCACCTCGTCGACCGACGCCAACCCTCGATGCTCGACGACGATCCTCAGCCGGCCGCCGGTGAGTTCGTGCAGAGTGATCCCGGCGACGCTCTCGCCGAAGGCCAGCCGGATCTGTCGCCTGCCACGGGGATGGGACCACCGTGAGTTGAGTTCTGCCACGGGCATGGGACCACCTGTTCTGCCAGTCATGGGACCACCTGGGGACGGCTTCGGCGTGTCCTGTCTGGGCTGATCTGGGGCGCTTGTTCGATCT
>JAEUJN010000017.1 GCA_016794595.1 Kineosporiaceae bacterium | reverse complement strand
CCAGCAGGTACCGGTCGGGGTCGGCCGGGCGGTGGGCGTCGCCCGGGTGACCGGTCACCACGACATAGGTCAGGTCCGGGTGAACGGCCATGGCCAGGTTGGACGGCAGGGTCCAGGGCGTGGTCGTCCAGATCAGGGCCCTCGCCCCGGCGGCCGGGCCGCTGGTCAGCGGGAAGGCGACGGTGACGGCCGGATCCTGCCGGTCGCGGTAGACGTCGTCCATGCGGGTCTCGGTGTTGGACAGCGGCGTCTCGCAGCGCCAGCAGTAGGCCAGCACCCGGAAGCCCTCGTAGACCAAGCCCTTGTCCCACAGGGACTTGAAGGCCCACATGACCGATTCCATGTAGTCCAGGTCGAGGGTCTTGTAGTCGTTCTCGAAGTCGACCCAGCGGGCCTGGCGGTGGACGTAGTCCTCCCAGTCCTTGGTGTAGGCGAGCACCGAGGAGCGGCAGACGTCGTTGAAGGTGCCGATGCCCATCGTCTCGATCTCGGCCTTGTGGCTGATGCCGAGCTGCTTCTCGGCCTCGACCTCGGCGGGCAAGCCGTGGCAGTCCCAGCCGAAACGGCGCTCCACCCGGCGTCCGCGCATGGTCTGGTAGCGCGGGACGACGTCCTTGACGTAGCCGGTCAGCAGGTGGCCGTAGTGCGGCAGGCCGTTGGCGAACGGCGGGCCGTCGTAGAAGACGAACTCATTGCCGCCGGGCACGGTCTCGCCGTCGACGACGCTGTCCGCCGAGCGCGCGTCGATGCTGGCCTGGAAGGTCTTGTCACCCTCCCAGAACCGCTGCACCCGCTCTTCGATCTCGGGGAAGACGGGGCTCGCGGGGACCTCGGGGTACGGCTGGGACACGGGTCCTGCTCCTCGCTCGGCTCGCTCTCGTTCGCCGCGAGGACGACGCCGCCGGGTTCGTTCCCGGGGGCACCGCGGTACCACCTCGCTTGCGCACCGAGCCGCGGACGGCGTGCGGTGCACCTCTCGCCTCGGCTGTGACGGGCCGTCCCGTCCGGTTCTACTGGGGGCTGACGCTCATCGATCGGATCGCTGAGCGACTGCCCTGTTCTTCCGGAGGCTCACCGGTGATGGCCGGGTCGACGCCTGTACCGCGATGGTACGGGCAGGCAGGCGCCCCGGCCAAAGCGATTCGCCGCCCCCGCCCCGGCGGCCCTGATCACCGCGGGTCGAGGACGTCCCCGCGGGCCGTGACGAAGGCTGCGACGCACTGGCGGACGTCGTCCTCGGAGTGGGCTGCGGACAGCTGCACCCGGATCCGGGCACGGCCCTTCGGCACCACGGGGTAGGAGAAGGCGATCACGTACACGCCGAGCTCGAGCATCCGGTCGGCCACCTGCGCCGCCTCGCGCGCGCCGTCCTCGCCGCCGAACATCACCGGCGTGATCGGGTGCTCCCCCGGCAGCAGCTCGAAGCCCTCGGCCGTCATCAGCTGCCGGAACAGGTCGCTGTTGCGTCGCAACGCCTCGCGCCCCTGGTTCGAGGACGCCGCGAGCTCGAGGGCCTTCAACGAGCCTGCCACCACGCTGGGCGCCACGGCGTTGGAGAACAGGTAGGGCCGTGCCCGCTGGCGCAGCATCGCGATGACCTCGGCCGGGCCACTGACGTACCCACCGGACGCCCCGCCGAGCGCCTTGCCCAGCGTGCCGGTGAGGATGTCGACCCGGTCGGCCACGCCGAAGTGCTCCGGAGTCCCCCGACCACCGGCACCGACGAACCCCACGGCGTGCGAGTCGTCGACCAGCACCAGCGCGTCGTAGGCCTCGGCCAGGTCGCAGATGCCGGGGAGCGGGGCGAGGTAGCCGTCCATCGAGAACACGCCGTCGGTCACGATGCAGCGCCGACGCGCCCCGGACGCCGCGCGCAGCTGAGCCTCGAGATCGGCCAGGTCGGCGTTGTGGTAGCGATACCGCGCCGCTTTGCTGAGCCGGATGCCGTCGATCAGCGAGGCATGGTTGAGCTCGTCGGAGATGATGGCGTCGCGCTCGTCGAACAGCGTCTCGAACACCCCGCCGTTGGCGTCGAAGCACGAGGAGAACAGGATCGTGTCCTCGGTGCCGAGGAACGCCGACAGGGCCGCCTCGAGCCGGGCGTGCAGTTCTTGGGTGCCGCAGATGAAGCGGACGCTCGCCATGCCGAAACCCCACTGGCGCAACGCCTCTGCTGCGGCGGTCTCGACCTCCGGGTGATCGGCCAGCCCGAGGTAGTTGTTGGCGCAGAAGTTCAGCGCCGGCCCCGAGGCGGTCGTGATCTGCGCCGACTGTGGCGAGGTCAACCGGCGTTCGTGCTTGGTCAGGCCGGCCGCCTCGATCTCGGCCAGACTGGCCTGCAACTGCTCGCGCATGGTTCCGTACACGGTCCAGCCTCCTTGTCGCGCAACGGATCTCAGCTCCAGTCGATGAGCACCTTGCCGCAACGACCCGAGCGCACCACCTCGAAGGCCTCGGCGAACCGGTCCGGGGTGAACCGGTGGGTGATCACCGAACCCAGCGCCGAGCGCAGGGACGAGGAGGTCTGCAGCATGGCGCTCATCGCGTACCAGGTGTCGTACATCTCGCGGCCGTAGATGCCCTTGATGGTCAGCATGTGGGTGATCACCCGGCCCCAGTCGATGGCGTAGTCCCCGTGCGGCAGACCGAGCATCGCCACCCGCCCACCGTGGTTCATCGTGCCCAGCATGTCCGAGACCGCCGAGGGCGCCCCGGACATCTCGAGCCCGATGTCGAACCCCTCACGCATGCCGAGGCGGCCCATCGCCTCGCGCAGCGTGGTGGTGGTGGCGTTGATCGCCAGGTCGGCGCCGGCCGCCTTGGCCAGCTCGAGCCGCACGTCGCTGACATCGGTCACCACGACGAACCGTGCCCCGACGTGTCGGGTGATCGCGGTGGCCATCACCCCGATCGGCCCGGCGCCGGTCACCACGACGTCCTCGCCGGCGATCGGGAACGACAACGCGGTGTGCGTGGCGTTGCCGAACGGGTCGAACAGTGCGCCGAGGTCAGGATCGAGATCGTCCGGCTGGACCCAGAGGTTGCCGGCCGGCATGACCAGCATGTCGGCGAACGCGCCATCGCGGTTCACGCCGATGCCGACGGTGTTGATGCACAGGTGTCGCCGGCCGGCGCGGCAGTTGCGGCAGGCCCCGCAGACCAGGTGCCCCTCACCCGAGACCCGCTGCCCCACCCGGACGGCGGTCACGTCGTCCGCGACGGCCGCGACCTCGCCGTAGAACTCGTGTCCGATGATCATGGGGGTGGTCACCACGGACGCCGCCCAGGCATCCCAGTCGTACAGGTGCAGGTCGGTGCCGCACAGGCCGGTGCGCAGCACCCGGACCGCCACCTCGCCCGGCCCGGGCAGCGGTTCGGGGACGTCGCGCAGTTCCAGCCCGGGGGCCGGGGCGGTCTTCACCAGGGCACGCATCGCACTCCATCGTGATCGCGTGATCGCATCACCGGGGTCCGGGACGCGCCGCCAACTCTAGATCTGCCGGGTGCGCGAGGCCTCGCAGGTTACGCTGCGTCGCGTGGCTCGGCGGCATCCTGCGGAGCATTCCGCACCCCGCGTGAGTCAGCGAACACTCCATTCAGCACTTATCGTAGTCACTCTGTTACTTAGCGTGCTTGGATTCGCCAGCCCCTCGACGGCGGCACGGGTCGGCACCTTCGACTTGTCGATCACCGCGACCGGAACCGTCACCGGTCGCGCGGGGCAGATCGTGGCGGTGAACATCTCCTGGGGCAACGCCGGACCGGCCGCCGCGGTCGGCGTGGTGGTGAGTTACCTGCCCCCGCTCGGTACCGAGATCCCGGCCGGCCAGGTGCCGGCGGGCTGGTCGAAGTCGGGGCGCTCGGTGACCCGTCTCGATGCACGCATGGCGGCCCGGGCGAGCCGCTCGGCCGCGATCCCGCTGCTGATCGGGGCGACCATCGCCCCGGGCACCCTGCTGGTCGGTGGTACGGCCGAGGTCCGGGCCACCGGCACCGATCGAACCCCCGGCAACAACCGCGCCGTCAGCCGGGTCCGGGTGCAGGCCGCCACCGCATCGCCCAGCCCGAGCCGCACGCCCTCGCCGACCCGCACTGCCACACCGACCCCCAGCCGCACCAGTGTGGCCACCACGACCGCGCAGGCCACGCCTTCGACAACGCGGGGTGGGGTACCCCGGGCCACACCGGCCACTCAGGCCGTCCGCCAGCGTGAACCGTCGCTACGACCCAGCACCTTCGTCGTCGCCGCGCCCTCGGCGTCCATCCAGCCGGACATCGTCGAGATCATCGATCCGCCCTCGGACACCGCTGCCTGGCTGCTGCCGACGCTCGGGGCGATCACCTGCTTCACCGCCGCGGGGATCGCCGCGGTCGGCATGCGGCGACGGCGAGCGGCCGAACGGGCCCACCAGGACGAGGTGCGCTACCTGCAGAAGGTCCCCTGACCCTGTTCTACTGACCCGGTGCAGCCCCGACTCTGGCCCCTGTACGCCGGTGGATTCCTCGGTCCGTTCGGCGGCGCCATGGTCACCACGATGCTGCCCGAGCTGTCCGCGGGGCTCGACACGTCCCTGGCCACCGCTGCGTCCTCGCTGACCGTGTACCTGGTCCCGTTCGCAACGATCATGCTGGTCAGCGGCACCCTCGCCGAGCACTGGGGACGCTCCCGCACGATCCGCTGGGCCTACTTGGTCTATGCGCTGGCCTCCCTCGTGTGCATGCTCGCCCCCACCGCGGCCACGTTCCTGGGCGGTCGCGCCGTCCAGGGGGCCGCCAACGCGTTCACCACCCCGCTGTTGGTGGCCGCCATCTCGGACCTCGTTCCCTCCACCCGGCTCGGCCGGGCCCTGGGCGTCTTCGGCGGCCTGCAAGCCGCCGGGCAGGCCTTCGCCCCGCTGGTCGGGGGCCTGGCCGCCGCGATCGACTACCGGTGGGCCTTCGCCGCCGCCGCGGTGTCGGCGACGCTGCTGGCCGCGGTACCGCCGGCCGAACCGACACGTCAGACCCCGGACGACGCGGCGCCGGCTGCAGCCGGCTCACGGTGGCGCTCGCTGGCCAACCGTCGGCTGGCGCTGGCCTGCGCGGTCGCGTTCGGGCTCTACCTGACCACCGCCGGCCTCAACCTGCTCTCGGCCCTGCTCGCCCACGACCGGTTCGGACTCGGGCCTGACCAGCGCGGACTGGTGGTGGCCACCTTCGG
This sequence comes from Kineosporiaceae bacterium, assembly GCA_016794595.1. Taxonomy (GTDB): domain Bacteria; phylum Actinomycetota; class Actinomycetes; order Actinomycetales; family Kineosporiaceae; genus JADJPO01. The sequence goes on along the minus strand of JAEUJN010000017.1, from coordinate 95,348 downwards.
GGTGGCCGGCCTGCTGACCAGCTCACGCTTCGGCCGCCTGGCCGACCGGGTGGGCATCAGGCCCTTCGGCATCACGGTCGGGCTGATCTTCGCCGCGGTGGTGGCCGCCACCGCCCGTACCCCCTCGGTCGCCCTGCTGGTCGTGGCGATGGCCGTCGGGGGCGCGGCGTCGACGGCTGGACGCCTGACCAGCACCTCGATGGCCGTGACCAGCACGCCGACGAACCGGGCCGGCGCGACGTCCATGGCTCTGGCCTGGCAGTTCCTGGGCTCGGCCATCGCGCCGCTGACCCTGCTACCCCTCTACCACCGCAGTGTGGACCTCGGCTTCATCGCCTCGGCCCTCGGTGCCGTGCTGGCCGCGGCCCTGCTGGCCGCGGCGCCCGCGGTGAACCGCAGTCTTAGGCGGACGGCAGCCCGGCCAGCGACGCGGTGATCCGGGCCACCTCGACCTGGGCCTTGGCTGCCCGCTCGCGGATCGAGGTGACCACCTTCTCGGGCGCCTTGGCCAGGAACTGCTCGTTGGCGAGTTTGCCCTGCGCTCCGGCGAGTTCCTTGGTCGCCGCAGCCAGGTCACGCTCCAGCCGCTGCCGCTCGGCGGCGACGTCGATCGCACCGTGCAGGTCGAGATCGACGTGCACCGAGCCCGCGGTCAGGGTCGAGGAGGTCTCGAACGCCTCCCCCGGGCCGTCGAGGGCAGCCAGCGCCCGGATCTCGGCCTCGTGCGTGGCCAGCGACGGGGCCAGCCCGCTGATCCGGGCCGGCACCCGCTTGCCCGGCGGCAGCCCCTGGTCGGACCGGAACCGGCGCACCTCGGTGACCAGGTCCTGCAGGGCGGCGACCTCGGCCTCGGCCGCGGCGTCCGTGCGGTCGGTGTCCGGTGCCGGCCAGGTGGCGATCACCAGTGACCCGGTCGCCGCCGAGCCGCGGGTCAGCTCGGTCCAGAGCGCCTCGGTGACGAACGGGGTGACCGGGTGCAGCAACCGCAGGACGACGTCCAGCACCTCGCCGAGCACCCGGCGGGTGACCTCGGCAGCGGCGCCACCCTCCTTGAAGGGCAGTTTGGCCAGCTCGAGGTACCAGTCACAGACCTCGTCCCACACGAAGTGGTAGAGCGCGTCGGACAGCTTGGCGAACTGGAAGTCCTCATAGGCGGCGTCCACCTGGGCGGTGACCGTGGCCAGACGGGACAGGATCCAGCGGTCCACCACGGACTGGTCGGCCACCGCCGGCAGCGGCCCGGCCACGGTGGCGCCGTTGAGCAGGGCGAACCGGGTGGCGTTCCACAGCTTGGTGGTGAAGTTGCGGCTACCCGCCACCCACTCCTCGCCGATCGGGACGTCGGTGCCCGGGTTGGCACCCCGGGCCAGGGTGAACCGCAGGGCATCGGCGCCGTAGGCATCCATCCAGTCCAGCGGGTCGACCACGTTGCCCTTGGACTTGCTCATCTTGCGGCCGTGCTGGTCGCGCACCAGGCCGGTCAGGGCGATGGTGTGGAACGGGGCCACACCGTCCATCGCGTACAGGCCGAACATCATCATCCGGGCGACCCAGAAGAAGATGATGTCGTAGCCGGTGAGCAGCACGTCGGTCGGGTAATAACGGCGCAGGTCGGCGGTGTCCTCGGGCCAACCCAGGGTCGAGAACGGCCAGAGCGCGCTGGAGAACCACGTGTCCAGCACGTCGGGGTCCTGCCGCCAGCCCTCGCCCGTAGGGGCGGCCTCGTCCGGACCGAGACAGACCATCTCGCCGGCCGGGCCGTAGTACACCGGGATCCGGTGGCCCCACCACAGTTGGCGGCTGATGCACCAGTCGTGCATGTTGTCGACCCACTCGAAGTACCGCGCACGCATCGTGGCGGGGTGGATCGCCACCCGACCGTCGCGGACGGCGTCCCCTGCGGCCTTCGCCAGCGGGGCGACCTTGACGAACCATTGCAGCGACAGCCGCGGCTCGACCACGGTGTGGCAGCGCTGGCAGTGGCCGACCGCGTGCACGTACGGCCGCTTCTCGGCGACGATGCGGCCCTCCTCGCGCAGTGCGGCCACCACGGCGGGACGCGCCTCGAACCGGTCGAGTCCCTCGAAAGGCCCTGGCGTGGTGACGATTCCCCGCTCGTCGAGCATCGTGATCGAGGGAAGACCGTGTCGCTGCCCGATCTCGAAGTCGTTCGGGTCGTGGGCCGGGGTCACCTTGACCGCGCCGGTGCCGAACGCCGGGTCGACGTGGGTGTCGGCCACGATCGGGATCTTCCGGTCGGTCAACGGCAGCGAGACCTCGGTGCCGATCAGGTGCTGGTAGCGCGCGTCGTCCGGGTGAACCGCGACCGCCGTGTCGCCGAGCATCGTCTCGGCCCGCGTGGTCGCCACCACGACGGTGGCGTCCCCGTCGCCATACCGGATCGAGACCAGCTCGCCGTCGTCGTCCGAGTGCTCCACCTCGATGTCGCTCAGCGCCGTCTGGCAGCGCGGGCACCAGTTGATGATGCGCTCGGCGCGGTAGATCAGCTCGTCGTCGTAGAGCTTCTTGAAGATCGTCTGGACGGCGCGCGAGAGGCCGTCGTCCATGGTGAACCGCTCGCGGGTCCAGTCGACCCCGTCGCCCAGACGGCGCATCTGGCCGAGGATCTTGCCGCCGTACTCGTGCTTCCACTCCCAGACCTTGGCGACGAACTCCTCGCGGGAGTAGTCGTGCTTGCTCTTGCCCTCGGTCTCGGCGAGCTGACGCTCGACCAGGGTCTGGGTGGCGATGCCGGCATGATCCATGCCGGGCAGCCACAGCGCGTCGTAGCCCTGCATCCGCCGGCGCCGGGTCAGGGCGTCCATCAGCGTGTGCTGGAAGGCGTGCCCCAGGTGCAGGCTGCCGGTCACGTTCGGCGGCGGGATCACGATGCAGTACGAGGGTCGCTCGCCGCGCTCCTCGGACCGCGCTCCGGCCGTGAAGTACCCCGCCTCGATCCAGCGCTCGTAGAGCGCGCCCTCTACCTGCCCCGGGACATAGGTGGGGGGCAGCGCGGTGGCGGGGCGGGCGGAGGCGGTCTCGGACATGCCGCGATTCTACGGATGCGCTGGGCCGCGAGACGCACCAGATCTTCCGCGATATATCACTTTATGTCACCATCAGTCAACGCTTTGCAATTGCCGCTCGGGTATGTGAATGTCTCTCATCATGACCGAGTCAGCTCCCTCCCTGACTCAGTCCTCACCCAGCCTGGCCACAGCGCTGGATGACGACTGGGAACTCACCATCGCCCTGTCCCTGGCCCCGGACGCCATCGACGCGTTGTGGCCCACCTATCGGGACGCCTTCGACGACCTCCAGACGCAGGCGGCGCAACGTCACCTGATGACGCGATCCGAGTTCGACCAGCTGATGACCGACGAGCGCGTCGACAAGATCGTGATCAGGGATCGGCGACTCGACCGGGTCGCCGCGCTCAGCATCATGACCAACCACTTCGACGCCGTCCCGCTGGTCTCGGCGGAGTACTTCAGGGCACGGTGGCCCCGAGAATTCGAGGACGGCCGCGTCTGGTACGTCGGATTCGTCGCGATCCCGCCTGCCTATCAGGGAAGTCGTGCGATCGGGTCGATCATCCGACACGTGGTCGAGCAGGGCGGGTCCCGCGGCGGCGTCTTCGCGGTGGACATCTGTGACCACAACGCCGAGGTGCACCGACTGCCGGAGGCCATCGCACGGCTCGGCCGGGCCTTTCACCCAGGAGTCAGGAGTACGCGCCTGGATGCACAGGTGTACTGGGCGTACGAGGTGCCCCCACGACCGGAGCCGGCGTCCACCCGAAGTGGTCCCTCGCAAAGCTCGTCGCACTGACCGCCTTGCCCCACAGCCACCCCTGCCCCCGCTCGACGCCGAGGTCGCGCAGGATTCGGTACTGCTCGTCTTCCTCGATGCCCTCGGCCGTGATCACCAGGTCGAGGGAATGTGACATGGCGACGATCGCCCGCGTGATGGTCTCGTCTTGCTCGTTGTGCGCGAGATCCTTGACGAAGGAGCGGTCGATCTTGACGCCGTAGACGGGCAGTTTGCTGAGGTAGCTCAACGAGGAGTACCCGGTGCCGAAATCGTCGACCGCCAACCGGACCCCGAGTCCTCGCAGGTGTTCCAGCATCTCGAGGGCGCGCGTCCCATCGACCATGAGCGCGGATTCGGTCAACTCCAGCGTGAGGCACGATGGCGGCACCTGCAGTCGCTGCAGGGCCGACTCGACCGTCTCGAGCAGGCGGTCTCCGACGAGCTGCCTGGCCGACACGTTGACCGAGATCGAGAAGGCTTCGTCGACGATGCCCGCGCCCCGCCAGTCAGCGACCTGCCGCAACGACTCCAGCAGCACCCATTCGCCGATCTCGTTGATGAGGCCGGTCTCCTCGGCGATGCCGATGAACTCGGGTGGCGGGACGGCACCGCGCACCGGATGATCCCAACGCACCAGTGCCTCTGCCCCCACCACTGTGACGTTCGCCATGGAGACCAACGGCTGGAACGCCACCCAGAGCTGCCCCTGGGCCAGAGCCGCCCGCAGGTCGATCTCGGTCTGCACTCGCCTACTGACCGATTCACGCATCTGCGAGGCGAACAGCGTCCATCGATTGCGCCCATCGGCCTTGGACCGGTACATCGCCACGTCGGCGTCGCGCAGCATCGCCTCGACGCCGGCTTGTTCGGTGCAACAGACCACCCCGATGGAGGCCGTGGTGAACAGCTCGAGGTCTGGCAGGAGGATCGGCTTGCGCAGAATCTGGAGAATGTCCTCCGCCATCGTGGTGGCGCGATCCTGATCACCATCTCCCACGACGACGAATTCGTCGCCGCCGAGGCGAGCCACCGTGCCGTCCCGTGCGACCAGGCCCTGCAGCCGATCAGCCACCTGTTTCAGCAGCAGGTCGCCGGTCTCGTGACCCCAATGGTCGTTCACGAGCTTGAAGTCGTCGAGGTCCAGGTAGATGAGCCAGAAGGTCCCGTGGCCGCGCTCACCAGCGATTCGCGCGCCGACCGAGGACACCAGGAAGGTCCGGTTGGGCAGGCCGGTCAGCGAATCGTGCGTCGCCTCGTGCAGCCATTCGGCCTGCGTCTCCGCGAGCCGACCGACAGCTGACACCGCACGAGCGACCAGGGCGATGGTGAGCAAACCGCTCAGCACGACGGCCGTGAACCACCCACGATCGATGGTGCGCGTCGCCGACAAGACCACGAACGGCGCCACCAGGGCCGGCCCGATCAGGCTGAGTCGCATCAACGACCACGGCTGCACCGGCTGGGAGACGATCTCGGCGAAACGAGCCATGCTCGGGTGCAGGGCCGACATGCCGAGGGCGACGAAACCCAGCAGGAACGGCAGGTCCATCAGGGCCGAACCGACCAGGCGTCCCTGTGCACCGATCACGGCATAGCCGAGATCGCCGACGAACAGCATGGACGCCGAGATCGACAGCAGCCGGAAGCTGGTCAGACGGATGGCGGTGGAGAAGGCGAGATTGACGATGATGAAGAGCACCAGGACGTCGATCACCGGGTAGAGGCCGGCCAGCACCGAGATCACCAGAGGCCGATCCGCGATCCGGGCCGCGGGCAACGAGAGGTACTGGACAGCGGGAGCAGCCATGCCGAGCGAGACGATCATGCCGTCGATGAAGGCGTTGCGGTCCAAACCGCCACCCACGCGCAGCAACAGGACGAGTCCGAGGATCATCATCGCGTAGGCGCTCAACGTGAACAGGTCTGCTGTCAGCGCCGCGACCCCGGACTGCTGGGCCGCCCACGGACGAGCGACGATGCCAGAGAGGAACAGCAGCGTGCTCGCCGTGAGCATGCGCCACGGCACCGGTCGGGCAGACCTGTTGATCCGTGGTCCCAGCGCGGTGGCCAGCGCGGTCCCCAGCCCCACGAGCAGCGCCGAGACCGAGGCCACCGCCGAGCCGGGGAGGGTGGCGAAAGCCACACCCATCGCGGTGCCCGTCGCACCGAAGACACCGCTGAGCGCGCCCGGCTTGATCACCCGAGTCTCCCATCCGACCCCCGGACGTCGACCTGTCGCTAGCTGGATCGGCCAGCGAGGCGAGCGGCCTGAGCGTTTGGGGCAGGCGGATTCAGGCGTTGTCGCGCGCCACCAGGTGTTGGGCTGCCTGAGCCCGGGGCCGGACCACCAGCAGATCGATGTTCACGTGATGGGGCAGGTTGAGCGCCCAGTCGATGCACCCCGCCACGTCCTGGGCGGTCAGTGGCTCACGGACCCCGGCGTAGACCGCAGCGGCCTTGGCGGCATCGCCACGGTTGCGGTTGAGCGCGAACTCCTCGGTCTTGACCATGCCCGGGGCGATCTCGATCACCCGGATGGGCTCACCCACGAGTTCGAGCCGCAGGGTGCGGGCCAACGCCCCTTCGGCGTGTTTGGCTGCGCTGTACCCCGCGCCGCCCGGGTAGGTGACCATCGCCGCGGTGGAGGTCAGGAACAGGACGTCGCCGCGCCCGCTCGCCCGAAGTGCCGGCAACAGCGCCTGGGTCAGCCTCAGCGCCCCGAGGGTGTTGACCTCGAACATCGTCGCCCAGTCCTCGATCCGGGCCGCATCGACGGTCTCGGCACCGAGCGCTCCCCCGGCGTTGTTGACCAGTGCGTTGAGCGTGGGGCCGGCAGCACGGACGACGCGCGCCACGTCGTCCGGGTCGGTCACGTCGGCGACACACGGCTCACACCCGGTCTCGGCTGCCAGCGCTTCGAGCCGGTCGGCCCGGCGCGCGACCGCGAGCACCGACCACCCGGACGCACGCAACGCCCGCACCGTGGCGGCCCCGATCCCACTGCTGGCGCCGGTCACCACGGCCCGAAGCTGCGTCGTCATGGACGCAGTCTGCCAGGGGCGGCCCGGCCGAGGCGGCCCTCGGGTGGGGGGTTCAGGCGCTCTTCTCGCGCGGCGTGCGCGGCTTGCGCACCGGCGCCTCACGGGGCACCAGGGTGGGGTTGACGTTGTTCAGCACGACCTCGCGTGAGACCACGACGCGCGCCACGTCGTCCCGGCTCGGGACGTCGAACATGACCGGCAGCAGGACTTCCTCCATGATCGCCCGCAGGCCACGCGCACCGGTGCCACGCAGGATCGCCTGGTCGGCCACCGCCTCGAGCGCGTCGTCACTGAACTCCAGCTCGACGCCGTCGATCTCGAACATCCGCTGGTACTGCTTGACCAGGGCGTTCTTCGGTGTGGTCAGGATCGAGACCAGCGCGTCGCGGTCGAGGTTGGTCACCGTGGTGATCACCGGGAGCCGGCCGATGAACTCGGGGATCAGGCCGAACTTCAGCAGGTCCTCGGGCATGACGTCGGCGTAGGTGTCGGACTCCTCGCGGCGGGTGTGCAACTGGGCACCGAACCCGATCCCGCGCTTGCCGACCCGCTGGCTGATGATGGTCTCCAGCCCGGCGAAGGCACCACCCACGATGAACAGCACGTTGGTGGTGTCGATCTGGATGAACTCCTGGTGCGGGTGCTTGCGGCCCCCCTGCGGCGGCACGCTCGCCGTCGTCCCCTCGAGGATCTTCAACAGGGCCTGCTGCACGCCCTCGCCGGAGACGTCCCGGGTGATCGACGGGTTCTCGCTCTTGCGGGCGATCTTGTCGACCTCGTCGATGTAGATGATCCCGGTCTCGGCCTTCTTGACGTCATAGTCGGCGGCCTGGATCAGTTTGAGCAGGATGTTCTCGACATCCTCGCCGACGTAGCCGGCCTCGGTCAGCGCGGTGGCGTCGGCGATGGCGAACGGCACGTTGAGCATCTTCGCCAGGGTCTGGGCGAGATAGGTCTTGCCGCAGCCGGTGGGCCCGATGAGCAGGATGTTCGACTTGGCGATCTCGATCGGATCCTCGCCGCGGCGGGAGGGTTCACCCGCCTGGATGCGCTTGTAGTGGTTGTAGACCGCCACCGCGAGCGACTTCTTCGCCGGCTCCTGGCCGACGACGTACTGCTCCAGGAACTCGAAGATCTCCTTGGGCTTGGGCAGCTCGACCAGGCCCAGTTCACTGGCCTCGGCCAGCTCCTCCTCGATGATCTCGTTGCACAGATCGATGCACTCGTCGCAGATGTAGACACCTGGACCGGCGATCAGCTTCTTCACCTGCTTCTGGCTCTTTCCGCAGAACGAGCACTTCAACAGGTCGCCGCCGTCACCGATGCGTGCCACGAGGTGTCCTTCCCGAATCCCGGTTACTACCCATGGGCGCGTTGCTACCCATTGAACGCCACCCCAGGCCCGATGTCAGCGGATATGCGCATGGCATGGCCCGAGGGTGTCGGGGCCCTCTACTGGTTGCCTTTGCCCTTACGGCTCGCCAGGACCTGGTCGACCAGGCCGTACTCCACCGCCTGCTCGGCGGTGAGGATCTTGTCGCGCTCGATGTCGCTGCGCACCTGCTCGACCGTGCGGTTGGAGTGCTTGGAGAGGATCTCCTCCAGCCACTCGCGCATCCGGAGCACCTCGTTGGCCTGGATCTCGATGTCGCTGGCCTGGCCGTAGTCACTGCCGGCCAGGGCGGGCTGGTGGATCATCACCCGGGCGTTCGGCAGGGCCAGTCGCTTGCCCTGGGTCCCGGCCGCGAGCAGGACGGCGGCCGCCGAGGCCGCCTGCCCCAGGCACACGGTCATGATGTCCGGCTTGATGTACTGCATGGTGTCGTAGATCGCCGTCAGCGCGGTGAACGAGCCACCGGGTGAGTTGATGTACATCGTGATGTCACGGTCGGTGTCGGCCGACTCCAGCACGATCAGCTGCGCCATGATGTCGTCCGCCGAGGTGTCGTCCACCGGGGCGCCGAGGAAGATGATCCGGTCCTCGAACAGCTTGTTGTACGGGTCCTGGCGCTTGTAGCCGTAAGCGGTGCGCTCCTCGAACTGCGGCACGATGTAGCGGCCCGTGGGGTTCATCTGCCCTGCTCCTGTCGTCACGTGTCTCGGCGAGAGTTGGTGGGCGGCATTCAGGCCGCGTCGGCGCCGGTGCCACCGCCGCCACTGACCTGACCGGCCCGGCTGACGACGTGGTCGACGAGGCCGTACTCCATGGCCTTGTCCGCGGTGAACCAGCGGTCACGGTCGGAATCGCGCTCGATGGTCTCCACGCTCTGCCCGGTCTGCTCGGAGATCAGAGTGGCCATCTGCTTCTTCATGTGCAGGATCAGCTCGGCCTGGATCTTGATGTCGCTGGCCGTTCCACCGATGCCACCCAGCGGCTGGTGCATCATCACCCGGGCGTGGGGCAGGGCGTACCGCTTGCCCTTGGTGCCCGAGGAGAGCAGGAACTGCCCCATCGAGGCGGCCAGGCCCATGGCCACGGTCGCGACGTCCGGCTGGATGAACTGCATGGTGTCGTAGATCGCCATACCTGCGGTCACCGAGCCACCCGGGGAGTTGATGTAGAGGTAGATGTCCTTCTCGGGGTCCTCGGCCGCCAGCAGCAGCATCTGCGCACAGATCGCGTTGGCGTTCTCGTCGCGCACCTCGGAACCGAGGAAGATGATCCGGTCCTTGAGCAGACGGTTGTAGATGTGTTCGTCCAGGCCCAGACCCGGCTGGGACCGGGCGATGCCCGGCGCCGCGAGGTCAGGCACGATCAGGTCGCTCACGAAGCTCTCCGCTCCCCGGCTCGATGGGAACCCCGGGCTCCGAACGCTGGGCGCCGAAGGGACGGGGCGGGTGAGGGGGCCACCCGGTTGTTGCCGACACTAACGCCACCATCGCCACCAATTGCTCCCGGCCCGAGGCGTGTTCGCTCACGGCGCACGGTCGGCAACGGCTCACCGAACGGGGAATGCGGCGGTGCAGTTGGCCTGCGATCGACCGCCGCCATCGCTGCGGTCGACGGTCATCACGCACAGGGGCCTCATCACAGCGCCGTCCGGCCAGGTGACAACGCCTGAACGGATCGCGTAGTCGTTGATCGCCCCGGACACCGCCACATCGCGCACCGTGCCGCCCGTCCCCGGTTCGACAGCAGCCGCACCGACGGCCACCCCATCCCAGACCAGCGAGACATGGTCACCGAGCTGAGCCCCCGACGTCCGGCAGGCGCCGAGGTCGGCTCGCGCGGCGGCGAGCAGCCGCGCTGCCTCACCGCGCGGGGATCGCGCGGCGCGCTGGACCAACTCGGAGCATTGGGCGCCCTTCTTGAAGTACGCCAGGGGCCAGGGTGCCCGGACGGCGGCACGCGCCGCGTCGTTGGTCATGAAGCGGTTCACCGAATCGCCACCCACGACCAGGGCTGGACCGGCCGCCCCACACAACCGGGTCACGGCGTCCGCGAAGGGACCGAAGGTGTTCCAGCGATCGACGAAGACCACGGCGGTGGCCGGACCGGTTCCGGAGCTGCTGCGGCAGACCGACCGCGGGATGTCCTCGGGCGTCGAGATGATCCGCGCCGGGCCGGCGGCGGTACGCGGATTCGATCGGGCCGAGTTCTGGACATCGCGGGCGAACGAGGTGGTGTAGAGGTCACCGGGGTCGGGCACGTGATAGACGAGCACCTCGCGCGCCGTTGTACCGGGGGTGTGCGCGGCGATGAAGTCGATGGCCGCATCGGCCTGGTTCTGGTTGGGCACCGACAGCTGCAGATACCCTGGCCGGTTCACGAACGGCAGGCCAGGGCCGTCGTCGTCCGAGGTGAGATTCGGTGCCACGAAAGGGATTCCGGCATCGATCAGATCGTTGAACGCCTGCTTGGTGACATCGCGGCTGTCACCGCCGCCGACGGCCACAACCCGCCCCAGCAACGCCCGCTTGGCTGTGATCAGCCGGACGACGTCCCCGGCCTGGCGCATGTCGGCGCCACCGTCGGCGATCACCACCCGCAACCGACCGCCGAGTTCGGTCCGCCCTTGCGAGAGGCGCAGGGCCTGTAACGCCTGCCGCTCGGCGTCGTAGTCACGTCCGTCCTGGCAGGCACCCGCCGGCGTATAGGCCGGGCAGGACAGCGACCCCAGCCAGATCACGGTCAGATCGTTCGGCCCGCGTTCGGTGGCGGCCGCCGCACGGTTGGCGGCGAAGATCTCGGCCTGCAGCCGCAGCGCAGCCGGGTCGCGCCCGAAGCCGGCCTGGCCGTCGGCCCCGATGCCGTCGGTGAAGCCATAGCAAGAGCCGTCCGCAGCCGTTCCCGTCGCCGACAGGACGTCCTCACCGGTCGGCAACCGGGGGCAGGAACCGGTCGCGCTTGCGGGGGGCGACTCGTCCCGGTCCCGCAGGGCGTTGATCCCCAGCCCCGCGACCGCGAGCAGCAGGACGGCGAGCACCGCGCCGATCACGGCTCGGCGACGGCCCCGGTCGGGCGAAGGCCGGTCGGGAAGTGGCTGGTCAGGCGGTGGCGCCGTTGTGGGGGTCGGGACGGACGTCACCACGGTTGGCGGGGCCACGGGTTGCGGGGCCACGGTTGGCGGGGCCACGGGTTGCGGGGCCACGGTCACGGTGACGGGAGTGACCAGGGTCGGCGGCGGGGTGGTGGGCGCGAGGACCGTCGGCGTGGGTGAGCTGGCAGGCGGCGTCGACACCTGCTGGGTCGCGACGAGCGGGGGCGCGTCCAGGTCGAGACCACCGAGCAGTTCCCGGGCCGTGGGACGGCGCGCCGGGTCGAGGTCGAGGCACTCGCGGACCACGGCCGCCAGGTGCGGGTCGTCGATGGCCGCGGTGTCCGGCCGGCCGCCGACGATGGTCGGGGTGGTCCCGGTGAGCAGGAAGTGCAGTAGCGCGCCCAGGGAGTACATGTCACTGGCCGAGGTGGCCCGGTCCCCCGCCATCCGCTCCGGAGCGAGGTAGCGCGGCGTCCCGATCACCTGCCCGCTGCCGGTCAGCCCGGACTCCTCGGCCGCCTTGGCGATGATGCCGAAGTCGATCACATGCGGACCATCGGCATCGAAGACCACGTTGGACGGCTTGATGTCGCGGTGGACGTAACCGGCCCGGTGGATGCCGTGCAGCGCCTCGGCCAGGCCGAGCACGATCTGGCGCGCCTCCTCGGCGGGCATCGGCCCCTCGGCGTCGACCCGCTGTTGCAGCGAGCGGCCGTTGATGAACCGGGTGGCCATCCACGGGCTGGGGGCATCGACATCGAAGGAGTCCACCCCCGGGGAGTAGACGCCGCTCAGTTGCCGGGCGGCCTCGATCTCGCGCCGGAAGCGGTCACGGAACTCGGGGCTGGCGGCCAGTACCGAGTGCACGACCTTGATCGCGAACCGGCGCCCACCGGGTGAGATGCCCAGGTAGACCTTGGCCATCCCGCCGCTGCCCAGGATGCCGCGCAGGCGGTACTCCCCGATCTGCCGGGGGTCGTCCGGTCCCAGAGGGGCAAGCTGCGGCTCCGTCACGCAGCCACCCCCGTCCTGTTCCGCCGGTCGCATCCGGGCGACGAATCACCACAGACGCGCGGAAAGGTTACTGGGCGACGGGCTCGTCGGGAACGAAGCCCCCGATGTCACTGATCGAGACGGCGCTGGGGTCACCGGCCGACGCGCCGACCGGTTCGACCGGCAGCGGCTGGTCGGCGTCCTCGCCCTCGCCCTCGCCGTCCTCGTCCTCGTCGGCGTTGAAGAGGGAGCCGAGGTCGATGGCGTTACCCGAGGCGTCGGTGACCGCCGCCTTGGACAGGACGACCGCCAGTGCCTTGCGCCGCGCGACCTCGGCGACCATGGCGGGAACCTGCCCGGATTCGCCGACGGCCTTCATGAACTCGTTGGGGTCCATGCCGTACTGCTGAGAGGCCTGGACCAGGTACTCCACCAGCTCACGCTGGCCGACCTGGACCTCTTCCTTCTCGACGATGGCGTCCAGCAACAGCTGGGCCCGCAGTGCCTTGCGCGCCTCGGCCTCCACCTCGGCCCGGTGTTCCTCGTCCTCGAGCCGGCCCTCACCCTCGAGGTGATGGTGCACCTCGTCGGCGATCACGCCGTCCGGCACCGGGATGTCGAGGGTCTCGAGCAGCTGCTCGACCAGGCGCTCGCGCGCCTGGACCCCCTGCTCGAAGGTCTTCATCTGAGCCGCCTGGGAGCGCAGGTCCTCGCGCAGCTCGTCCAGGGTGTCGAACTCGGAGGCGAGCTGGGCGAAGTCGTCGTCCAGCTCGGGCAGCTGGCGCTCCTTGACCGCCTGCAGGGTGAGGGTGACGTGGGCGATCTCGCCCTTGCGGTCGCCGCCGGCCAGCGGCGCGTCGAAGCTGGTGGTCTCCTCGGCGGACAGGCCGATCAGGGCCTCGTCCATGCCCTCGAGCATGGTGCCGGTGCCGATCTGGTAGGAGATGCCCTTGACCGAGTCGATCTCCTCCCCGTCCACCGCGGCGGTCAGGTCGATGGTCACGAAGTCGCCGTCGACCGCGGCGCGGTCGGCCGGCAACAGGGTGCCGAACCGCTCACGCAGGCTGGTCACCCGCTCGTCGACATCCGCCTCGGTGACCTCGGCGTCGTCCACCGTGACGGTCAGGGCGTCCAGATCGGGCAGCTCGATCTGCGGCCGGACGTCCACCTCGACGGTGAACTTGAGGTCGCCGTCGGTGCCGGCGGGCACGTCGGTCACCTCTACCTGGGGCTGACCGAGCGGGCGGACGTCGACCTCCTGCACGGCCTTGGCGTAGAACTGCGGCAGCGCGTGGTTGACGGCCTCCTCCAGGACGGCCCCCCGCCCGATGCGCTGGTCGATGATGCGCGGGGGCACCTTGCCCTTGCGGAAGCCGGGGATGTTCACCTGCTGGGAGATGGTCTTGTAGGCGGCGTCCACGCTGGGCGCGAGCTCCTCGTAGGGGACCTCGACGGTCAGCTTGACCCGGGTCGGGTTGAGGGACTCGACGGCGCTCTTCACGACAGTTCTCTCCTGCGGGCGGTTGGGGGCGATGCCTTGCGGGGCCTGCTCAGGGGGTACGTGCGGGCCCGACGGCGTGCGACGTGCTGCGAACGTGCCTCGAAACGGTCATCGTAGCCGCCTCCCGGCACCTCGCCGTCCGCCGCTGCGGCGCCCCCGCCCCACCCCCCGTGATCATGCACTTTCGAACATTCGAAAGTGCATGATCACGGGGGGTGGGTGGTCCTGCCGGCAAACCGGGTGACACGAAGGCCCGCTCCGGCTGGCGCCGGGCGGGCCTTCCGGGTCGGGGTAGCCGGATTCGAACCGACGGCCTTCCGCTCCCAAAGCGGACGCGCTACCAAACTGCGCCATACCCCGGCGCTCACCCCAGTGCGGCCGGCCTCGTCGCCGGGGCCGGTCGCCGGCGAGCGGCACAGGGTCGCGGCCGCGTGGTCACCGAGGGCGAGCACGCACTAGGCTACGCGGTCGAGGCGCCGATCCCGACGGGATACCCGATCGAGGCCGGCGCCCTGCGGGTGTAGCTCAATGGTAGAGCCCCAGCCTTCCAAGCTGGTCATGCGGGTTCGATTCCCGTCACCCGCTCTCGTGTCGAAGGGCCGGCCCAACGCTTCATCGGGTCGGCCCTTCGACACGAGACCAGGCGAGCCGGGAATCGGGAGGAGGTCGCGCAGCGACCGACGGATCCCGTCACCCGCTCCATCGCCTCATGCCAGGTCAGACGGCCCATCGCCGTCGCAGGTCTGCTCCCCCCATCGACCAGGACCAGGGGCCAGTTGGTCACTCGACCGGCGTGGACCGCGAACGGACCCGAACCCGGTGCGGCTGAAGGGCTCACGTCAGCTCCTCGATCAGTCGGATCAGGTCCGGGCGGCCCAGGCCGTGAGTCGCTGCGGTGTCGATCAGGGTCTGGGCAGCCTCTCACCGAGGACAGGTCCGGGCCGGCCGCAGCCACCCACACACCCCCAGCCCCGCGGCGGAAATCGAGCACGCAAGCGGCTGTACCGTGCGGTGATGGACCTCTTCGTGGTCGGCGGCAGCGGCCTGCTGGGCGCGCACGTCGTCCGGCGGGCGCAACGATCCGGGGCCCGGGTGGCGGCCACCTTCCACGAGCACCCGCAGACCACGGACGCCGACTGGCACCCGCTCGACCTGCGCGACCAGCAGGCAACGCAGGCGTTGATCGAGCAGCTCCGCCCCCGCATGGTGATCAACTGCGCCTACCGCAAGGACGACCGGGCGATCACGGCCGACGGGGCGGTGGCCGTGGCGCACGGCGCGGCACAGGTCGGGGCACATCTCGTGCACGTGTCGACGGACGTCGTCTTCTCCGGGGCGAGGGTGCACTACGACGAGGACAGCACCCCCGACCCGATCAGCGCGTACGGCCGGGCCAAGGCGTTCGCCGAGACCGCGATCGCGGGCGTGGCCCCGAGCGCCGTCATCGCCCGCACGTCCTTGATCATCGCCGACGGCGACTCCCCCACCGAGGCCCTGGTGCACTCGCTGACCGGTGGCGCGCCAGGGGTGCTGTTCACCGACGAGGTGCGCTGCCCCGTCCACGCCGCCGATCTCGCCGACGCGCTGCTCGAACTCGCGGCGTCCGCACGGTCCGGCATCCACCACGTCGCCGGGGCCGACGCGCTCAGCCGATACGACCTGGGGGTGCTGATCGCGCGCCGGGACGGGCTGGACCCGGGGTCGCTGCCGCAGGGACACCGCGCGGCCAGCGGCCCGCCCGGACCACTCGACGTCCGGCTCGACTGCACCCGCACCCAGGCGGTCCTGCGAACCCGGCTGCGCGGCGCCCGGCAGTTCCTGGCCCCACCAACCTCCTGAGGGCACGGTCCACCGACCCCTACCCCTTGCCCGCCACGGGATGGCGTCGGACCGTGCTGGTCGTGGTGGCGGTGCTGGTCGCCGCGCACAACGCCTGGGCGGCGCGGTTGGTGGCCGGACGCGGTCCCGAGGCCCCGGACGCCGACTGCCGCCGAACCCGTTGGTGCCCTATCTACGCACCACGGTGTCCGACCCGGCCGCACCCCCCGACGAGTCCTCCCCACCCCTTCCCGAGGGAACCGTCACCCCCTCCACCGCCGCCGCGCTGCACGAGGCGCTGGAGGCCGCCCTCGGCGAGGACGGCGCGGTCCACCTCGAGGACGACATCGCCGGGTACGCGGCGTCCCTGCCTCTGGCCCACGAACCCGGCAGCTGTCAGCAGTACTCCTCCGGCACCACGAACATCCTGTGCAGCGTGCTGCACCAGCGCTCCGGGCTGGGGACCGATCTCGCCGAGCGCCTGCTGTTCGACTCACTCGGTGTCAGCTCGGCCATCTGGGAGCCCGACGCGACCGGCCACCTCGCCTGTTCCTCCCACTTGTGGGCCACCCCGCGGGACTGGCCCACCATCGGCCAGTTCGCCTTGCAGGACGGGCACTGGGACGGCACTGCGCTACCCCTCGACTGGATGCGGACGACGACCACGCCAGTCGCCATCGCCGAGGAGGAGGACTGGGCTGCACCCCCGAAGGGGACACCGGGATCGGCTCCTGGGGAGCCGAGGTGGTGCGGGCGCCGGCCACCGCGCCGGCCGGTTGATCCTGTGACAGAGCATTCGTCCGACCTGCCCGGGCCACACCGACTAATGCCCTGGTCACGGGCAGACGTGGTAGGACGTGCGGATGGGCAGGCACAGACAGGAGCCGGAGCCGGTGCCCAGACGGCTGTTCGTGATCGGCGGCCTGACCCTGCTCACCGGTGCCGCGATCGGCGGCAGCATCCAGGTGTTGAACCCCGATGGCGACCAGGCGGAGACCACCGCGACCGGGCCCACGCCGTCCGCAACGACGCCCAGCTCGACCCCCAGCGCGACCGAACCCTCCCTCTCACCCTCACCTGCGCCCTCGACCGTGTCCTCCGCGCTGCGCGCCGGCCCGGATTTCGCCCGGGCAGCGGCCGCCTACGACCGCACCCGACCGGGCCGCTGTGGGGTGGCCGGGGTCAATCTCGCCACCGGCGCTCGGATCGCCTACAACGAGGCGACCACGTTCACCTCGGCCAGCATCGTCAAGGTCGGCATCCTGGTTGCCCTGATGCTCCAGTTGGACGGCGGGATGCCCTCCTCCGCCCAACGTTCCCGGGCCAGTCGCATGATCAAGGTCAGTGACAACGACGCGGCGGACTCGCTCTGGTCGGACATCGGGCGGGGCACGGGCTACACCCGTCAGATGAAGCGACTCGGCTTCACCGACACCCGGGCCGGATCGGGCGGGTACTGGGGGGCCACCCGGACCTCCCCCCGCGACCAGAACCGGCTGCTGACGGCGCTGCAGGACGACGCCAGTCCGGTGACCGCCGAGCAGCGCGCCTACGTGCTCACCCTGATGCGCGAGGTCGACAAGGCCCAGCGCTGGGGGGTGTCGGCGGCCACCGACTCGGACGAGGTGTGGCTGAAGAACGGCTGGCTGCCGGCCCAGAGCGACAACGGGCTGTGGGCGATCAACTCCATCGGACGCGTGCTGCTGGACACCGGCGACCTGGCCCTGCTCACGGTCCTGTCGGGGGGCTCACCCAGCATGGGTGCCGGGATCGCCACGGTCGAGCGACTGGCGAGCCTGGCCGGAGCGGCGCTCAGCGGGCGCTCGCTGGCCTGACCGGACCGGGTCCGGTGGCGGCGGCGATCTGCGGGGAACCGGCCGCGAGCCCCTAGCCTGGACGCCGTGCGCGTCACGTCGTCCCCCACGTCGTCCCCCACGTCGACCCCCACCCCCGCGTGGGGCCCCCGCTGGCTGGCCCAGGGCGAGCGGCCACCCCGGTTGTCCGATGTGCCGTTCGAGGCCCTGCCGGCCGATCTGCGACTGCTG
This sequence comes from Kineosporiaceae bacterium, assembly GCA_016794595.1. Classification (GTDB taxonomy): domain Bacteria; phylum Actinomycetota; class Actinomycetes; order Actinomycetales; family Kineosporiaceae; genus JADJPO01. The sequence goes on along the minus strand of JAEUJN010000017.1, from coordinate 77,656 downwards.
CTGATCAGCGAGGGCACGCTCGCCAACGCGCTCGAGGCCCACCAGCTGGGCCCGATCGTCGCCGACGTCGAGGGGCACGAGCAGATGCTGCTGGACGCCGTGACCGCGCGCTGGCTGAAGGCTCACCCCCAGGACGCCGCCCTGAGCCGGCGCACAGCGCTGCGCTCGGGGATCACCGGGCGGCTGATCGTGCACGCCGACTCGGTGCTGCTGCTCGACCGGCTGCCACGGTCCTTTCCCGAGGTGCTGGCGGCCGAACCGACCGGCCTGGGCGGCGCCTTCGCCACCATGCAGCTGGAGACCCGGCGGGAGCTGCTCTGGTTCGGCCGCACCCCGCTGCGCGGCCTGCGCCCGGGCGACCAGGCGCTGGCCGGGGACACCGGCGTCTCCCGCTGCTACCGGCTGATCGTGGACGGCACCCCGATCTGTTGCATCGAGGAGACCTTCCCGGACGGTGTGATCAGGACCGGGTGATCAAGACCGGGTGATCAGGACCAGTGCCCGGTCGTCGTCGCGCGCGGCCAGCACGCCGTCCACGATGCGGGTCGCCGACCCTACCAGCCCCCGGGTGACCTCCCGCTCGGCCGCGCCGACCAGGCGGTCGATGCCCAGGGTGATGTCGTTGTCCCGGCGTTCCACCATGCCGTCGGTGTAGATCAGCAGCGCGTCGCCACGGTGCAGGGTGCCGCTGTGCGCGGTGAAGACCGGGTCGGGCACCACCCCCAGCAACGGACCCCGGGCACCCTCGAGCATCTCCCACCGGCCGTCACCGACGTGATACTGCGCGCCGGGGGGATGACCGGCCGTGCGCAGCTCGAAGGTGCCGGTCTCCTGGTCCACCGCCACATGGACGGCGGTGGCGAAGCCCTCGGTCCAGCCCTGCCGCAGCAGGTAGCGATTGGCCTCCACCAGGAACCGCCCCCTCGGCAGAGCCCCGAGCAGTCCCCCGAAGGCGCCGCTGAGCATCAGCGACCGCGTGCCGGCCGCCTGGCCCTTGCCCGAGACGTCCACCAGCACGATCTCCAGCCAGCGGCCGTCGTCCGAGGTGGAGGCCACCAGGAAGTCGCCGGAGAAGCTGTCGCCGTACGCCGATCGCAGCACGCTGTCTACCTGCCACCCCGGTGCCAGGGGCGGGATGGTCGCCTGGGCCCGGAGCCGCTCGCGCAGGTCGACCAGCATCGAGGCACCCAGGTTCCCCTGGACCCCGACCCGTTCGCGGCTGCGGGCGTAACCGAGCACCAGCGCTGCCCCGATCAGGACGCCGAGGAAGACCCCCGGTTGGGCGGGCGTCTCGTCCCGCAGGAGCTGCGCGAGGATCATGGCCCCCACCAGCACCGCGGAATAGACCAGCAGGTAGGCCATCCGCAGGAAGAACCCGCCCAGCATCAACCAGACGAAGGTCATCGACGGGGCGAACCATGCCGGCCAGCGCACGGCGCCGACCGTGTAGGCCGCCGCGGCGAGGCAGAGCAGCACGAGCTGAGCTGCCTGAGAGCTCGCGAACCGGCGGCCACGCGCGCTGCGCGAGACCATCCGGACGGCCCAGCCCCGATCCACCGTCTCCGCCACCACGTCTCGACCCTACCGACGGTCACCGCGTGGCTCAGTGGGATGCCACGGGAGCGGCGACAACCATCACCGAACGTCACCACCCCCTACCGCCCCACCCCGTGATCATGCGCTTTTGCATAGTCGAAAGTGCATGATCACGAGGTGGGGTGGGGTCGCGGTGGCGGGTGGGGTGGGGTCAGGGTGTGGGGAGGTCAGCGTGTGGGAGGTCAGCGTGTGGGGAGGTCAGGGTGTGGGGAGCGGGGGGACCTCGCCGGTCTGTTCGTAGCCGGCCAGCATGTCGATCCGGCGCTGGTGGCGGGGATCGGCCGAGAACGGCTCGGCGAGAAAGGCATCCACGAACGTCGTGGACTCATCGGTCGAGTGCATCCGCGCCCCCACCGACACCAGGTTCGCATCGTTGTGCTGGCGGCCCAGCCGAGCGGTCTGCACGCTCCAGGCCAGGGCACACCGGACGCCGGCAACCTTGTTGGCCGCGATCTGCTCGCCGTTGCCCGAGCCGCCGATCACCACCCCGAGGCTGCCCGGCTCGGCCACCACCGCACGTGCCGCCCGCAGGCAGAACGGCGGGTAGTCGTCCTCCGGGTCGAACTGGTGCGGACCGTGGTCGACCACTTCGTGACCGCGACGGGTCAGGTGAGTCACCAGGTGCTGCTTGAGCTCGAATCCGGCATGGTCGGCTCCCAGGTGGACACGCATGGGCCAGAGTGTGGCAGGTGACCGGCTCGCTGCGAGACCTGCCTGTGCTGGACGCCGCGGAGGTCGCGCGCTGCGGCGAGTACGCCGACCTGGCCGACGCGATCGCCCACGCGCACCGCGACCTGCCCCCGGCGCGATCCGGCCGGATGGTGCTGTCCGCCGAGCAGGCGCCTGATCCCGTCCGGGATCACCGGTTCCTGGTTCTGGGCTCCTGGCAGCCGGGCCAGGCGTTCGCGGCCAAGCTGCTCACCGTCGTCCCGGACAACCCCCGGACCACCGGGCTGGCCGCACTGCAAGCGGTCGTGGTCCTCTTCGACGGCGCCACCGGGTCACCGGCGGCGCTGATCGACGGCACCGAACTCACCTATCGCAAGACGGCGGCCGACAGCGCGCTCGGCTCGCGGCTGTGCTCCAGGCCGGATTCGGCGGTGTTGCTCATGGTCGGGGCCGGCGGGCTGGCCGCCCACCTGATCGCCGCCCACCGCGCCGTCCGCCCCTCGATCGAGCGGGTCCTGGTCTGGAACCGCTCCCCCGAGCGAGCCAGGTCGCTGGTCGAGGCAGGTCTGGCCGACGAGGTGGTCAATGCCGACCGGCTGGACCGGGTGAGCGCCGAGGCGGACATCATCTGCACGGCGACCATGAGCCGGAACCCGTTGATCCACGGGAGGTTCCTGCGCCCGGGCACCCACCTGGACTGCGTGGGCGCCTACCTGCCCGATCATCGCGAGGTGGACGACGAGGTGGTGCGTCGGGCCCGGATCGTGGTGGACTCGAGATCGACCACCATCGGTGAGAGCGGGGACCTGGTGATCCCGCTGGCCTCCGGGGTGATCACGCCGGACGCCGTCCTCGGCGACCTGCACCAGCTGTGCCGGGGCGAGGTGGTCGCCCGGACCGACCCTGATCAGATCACCCTGTTCGAGAACGGCGGTGGCGGCCACCTGGACCTGATCGTGGCCCGTCACCTGCTGGCCCGGTTCACCGAGCAGCTGCCCCCCGCGACGGAGGCTCACCCATGACGCCACCCCCGGCCCCCGGGACATCCGAGGCCCACTACCCCCACCTTGCCCAGCCGCTGACCCTGCGGCATCGCCTACTGCCCAACCGGATCACCTTCGGCGCGCACACCGCCAACATGAGCGAGGACGGCCTGCCCGGGGCCCGCCACCTGGGCTACTACCTCGAACGCGCGCGGGGCGGCGCCGGCATGATCGTGGTCGAGCCGGTGCCGGTCCATCCCACCGCGGTACTGACCCGGGGCAACTTCCGGGTCGGCGACGACGCGGTCATCCCGGGGTTCCGGCGGATCACCGAGGCCGTGCACGCCGAGGGCGCGACGATCATCCAGCAGCTCTACCACGTCGGTCAGCACGGCGACTTCGACAACTCCTTCCGCGAGTCCTGGGCGCCGTCGGCCCTGCCCAGCTACCACGACGCGGACGGCGCCCACGCCATGACCGAGCGCGAGATCGGCGAGCTGCTCGACGGCTTCGTCGATGCCGCGGTCCGCGCGCAGGCCTGCGGGTTCGACGGAGTGGAGATCTTCGCCGCCTACAACGCCGTGGTCGACCAGTTCTGGAGCCCGTGGTCCAACCGGCGCACCGATCGCTGGGGCGGCTCGTTCGCGAACCGGATGCGCTTCTCCCACAAACTGCTCACCCGGATCCGGGCGGCGGTGGGCGAGGACTTCGTGATCGGACTGGCCACCGCGGTCAGCCCGCGGGTCGAGGTGGCGATGCAGGTCGAGCAGCTGTGCGAGATCGCCGTCTGGCACGATGAGCGCGAGCTGTTCGACTACCTCACCTGTGGGGTCGGCAGCTACTTCGACTTCGGCCCGCTGATGCCGACGTTCCTGTTCGGCGAGACCCTGGGCGGTGAGGCGGCCCGCGCGCTGAAGGGCGTGCTCCGCTTCGCCCGGGTGCAGTCGGAGTGTCACATTCGCACCCCCGACAATGCCGAGGCGCTGCTGTCCTCCGGCGCCGCCGACCTGGTGAGCATCGTGCGCGGTCAGATCGCCGATCCGTATCTGGCGGCCAAGGCCCTGTCCGGCCGGGCCGAACACATCCGGGGCTGCATCTCGTGCAATCAGATGTGCTGGGGCCGGCGCTCGCGCGACTACTGGATCTCGTGCCTGGTCAACCCGTCGGCTGGACGCGAGTTCGAATGGGGCGGTGACCGTTTCGATCCGGCACCGCAACCGCGGCCGGTGCTGATCGTCGGCGGCGGGCCGGCCGGACTCGAGGCGGCACGGGTGGCTGCCGAGCGCGGTCACCGGGTGACGCTGGCCGAGGCAGGGCCGCAACTGGGTGGGGCGTTCCGGCTGGCGGGGCTGCAACCGCGCCGGGCTCAGATCACCGACCTGATCGAGTGGTATCGCACCGAACTGGCCCGTCTCGGGGCGCAGGTGCGGCTGAACACCCCGCTGGACGGCGCCGAGGCCGCGGCGTTGGCCGGCTCGCTGGGCGCCGAGGACATCGTGGTGGCGACCGGGTCCCGCCCGAGCGAGGACGGATTCCAGCGACCGCTGCCCGCCCAACTCGTGCTGCCCGGCGTCCGACGCCGAGACGTGGTCTCCATCGAGGACGTGCTCACCCGTACCGCCCGGATCGGCGAGCGCGTCGTCGTCCTGGACGACCTGGGCGACTGGCGGGCAACCGGAACCGCCTGGCACTTGGCCGAATCGGGCCACCGGGTGCACCTGGTGACCGGATGGCCGATGGTCGGCTACTGGATCCAGCGAACGGCCGGGGACGGCGAGCTGCGCTCCCGGCTGGCCGGGCTCGGCGTCACCTGGCAGACCGAGGCTGTCATCACCGCCTGGGACGACGCGGGCGCCCACGTGCGCAGTCTGTTGGCCGACCCGCACCGCAGCGCCGAGCAGGTGATCGCGGCCGACACGTTGGTGGTGGCGACCACGAACACCCCCGACACCTCGGTGGCCGACGAGCTGGCCGAGACGCCGTTCGGCGGAAGGGTTCACGTGATCGGCGACTCGCGGGCCGCCCGGCTGGCGGTGCACGCGATCTACGAGGGCCGCCTCACCGCGACGCGGCTCTAGCCGACCGCCCACGCTGATGGTGGCCGTCTCCATCGGGAACGCCTCGCCGTGCTCGAGATCCAGGTCGAGCCAGACCAGGGTGAGCGCCCGCAACACGTGAGCGTGCGCGAAGCAGAGCACCCGATCGACCCCGGAGGACTCGGCGCGCTCGATCACCCGGCTCACCCGAGTCCGCACCTGGTCGGCGGCCGGGTCGAACCAGGCGAGCTGCGCCGTCCGGCGGGCGCGTCGCCGCGGGCTGCACCACACCAGGCCGAAGTCCGCCGGATCGAGCGGTCCACGCAGGGACCGAGCCTGAGCCTGGCCCAGATCGGTGAGGTCGAGGTCGGTCACCGAGGTGCGCCGCCCCACGCGCGACCACGCGGTCTCGCCGTGGCGCACCAGGTAGAGCTGAGTCATCAGTCGAAGATCGGCCCCTGGGTGCGGCTGCGCTTGAGCTCGTAGAACCCGGGCACCGAGGCCATCGCCACCGCGCCGTCCCACAACCTGGCGGCCAGCTCACCCTTGGGTGCCGGGGTGACCACCGGGCCGAAGAACGCGACCCCGTTGACCGAGATCACCGGTGTGCCGACGTCATCACCCACCAGGGCGATGGCCTCGGCGGTGCCGGCGCGCAGCAGGTGGTCATGGTCGGTGGAGTGCGCCGCCTCGGCGAGCTCCGCCTTCAGCCCCACCTCGGCCAGCGCCTCGGCGAACACCCCTGGGTACTCGGCGGCGTCCCCCCGCCCGCCCGGGTGGAACCGGGTGCCGATCGCGGTGTAGAGCGGCAGGACGACATCCTGGCCGTACTCGGCGGATGCCGCCGCGACCACGCGCACCGGCTGCCAGGCCACCGTCATCAGGGACCGGTAGTTCTCGGGCAGCTCACGCCCCTCGTTGAGCACCGACAGGCTCATCACGTGCCAGCGCACGTCCACCGGACGCACGGCGGTGACCTCGAGCATCCAGCGTGAGGTCATCCAGGCCCACGGGCAGACCGGGTCGAACCAGAAGTCGGCAGTGTCGCGCTCGCTCATCGGCCGGGTGCTCCTCGGTGGTTGGATCGGGTGGTCCGATCGGGTGGTCCGATCGGGTTCTGGTGCAGATGGTGCCGCATCAGTCACCGCTCACGCCCAACCACGCCCGGCGGCTCGGCATTCCGGCGGCGCTCCGGGCCGGTTGGGGCACCTGCTGCCGTGGTCCGCGCACTCGCCGTGGCAGGATCGCCTGGTGCCGGATGCCAACCTGACTCGCGACGAGGCGGCCACCCGTGCGGGGCTGATCTCGGTCGACAGCTACCACGTCGAGCTGGACCTCACCGGGGACGGTCCGACGTTCCCCTCCCGTACCACGGTGCGCTTCGCGGCCACCCGGCCGGGGGAGTCGACCTTCGTCGACCTGATCGCCCCGACGGTGCGGGAGGTGGTGCTCAACGGCCGCGCCCTGGACGTCGCGGCGGCCGTGAGCGAGGCGCGGATCGCCCTGCCGGACCTGGCCGCCGAGAACGAGCTCGTCGTGGTCGCCGACGCCGCGTACATGAACACCGGCGAGGGCCTGCACCGGTTCGTCGACCCGGTGGACAAGGAGACCTACCTCTACACCCAGTTCGAGGTGGCCGACGCCCGGCGGGTCTTCGCCTGCTTCGATCAGCCCGATCTGAAGGCGACCTTCACGTTCACCGTCACCACGCCGTCCCACTGGCGGGTGTTGTCGGTCTCGCCGACCCCCGAGCCGGGCCCGGCACCGTCAGGCGCGCCCGACGGCAGCGCGCAGTGGTCGTTCGCCCCCACCCCGCGGGTCTCCACGTACGTCACCGCCATCGTCGCCGGCCCCTATCACCGGCAGTCCTCGACGGTGCGCCTGCGCGACGGGCGAGACCTCGACCTGGGTGTGCTGTGCCGGGCCACCCTGGCCCAGTACCTGGACGCCGACGAGGTACTCGACATCACCCGCGCCGGCTTCGGCCACTTCGAGCAGCTCTACGACCGGGACTACGCCTTCGCCAAGTACGACCAGGTGTTCGTGCCCGAGTTCAACGCCGGGGCCATGGAGAACGCCGGGTGCGTGACCATCCTCGAGGACTACATCTTCCGGTCCAAGCCGGCCCAGGCCACCGTCGAACGGCGCGCGCTGACCATCCTGCACGAGCTGGCCCACATGTGGTTCGGTGACCTGGTCACCATGCGCTGGTGGGACGACCTGTGGCTGAACGAGTCGTTCGCCGAGTACGCCAGCACCCGCTGCCAGTCCGAGACCACGCGCTGGCGGACGGCGTGGACGACGTTCCTGTCGAGCGAGAAGGCATGGGCCTATCGCCAGGACCAGCTGAGCTCCACCCACCCGATCGTGGCCGAGATCCGCGATCTGGCCGACGTGGAGCAGAACTTCGACGGCATCACCTACGCCAAGGGCGCCTCGGTGCTCAAGCAGCTGGTGCACTGGGTCGGGCAGGACGCCTTCGACGCCGGCCTGCGGGCCTACTTCGCTCGTCACGCCTGGGGCAACACGACCCTTGCCGATCTGCTGGCCGAGCTCGAGGCCACCAGTGGACGCGACCTGTCGAGCTGGTCGGCGAGCTGGCTGGAGCAGGCCGGGGTGACCACCTTGCGTCCGGAGATCGAGGTGGACGCCGACGGCGTGATCACCGCTGCCGCCGTCCTCCAGGAGGCTCCGGCGTCCCACCCGACGCTGCGCCCGCACCAGCTCGGCATCGGCGGCTTCGACGTGATCGACGGTGCGGTGCACCGGGTCTGGCACCTCGAGCTGTCGGTGGACGGCGCCCGCACCGAGGTACCCGAACTGGTCGGGCGACCCCGACCGGACTTGCTGCTGCTCAACGACCATGACCTGGCCTATGCCAAGATCCGGCTGGACGACGTCTCGATGGCCACGGCCATCGCCCACCTCGGCCAGTTCTCGGACTCCCTGGCGTCCACCCTGATCTGGGGGGCGGCCTGGGACATGACCCGGGACGGCGAGCTGGCTCCGTCCCGGTTCGTCGACCTGGTCCTGGGCAACCTGCTCGCCGTCCCCGACCCCAGCGTGCAGTCGGTGCTGCTCGGGCAGCTGTCATCGACCGTGACGTACTACCTGGCTCCGCAGGGACGTACCGAGCGCCGGGACGCCGTCGCCCAGGGCCTGCTCGACCTGTTGCGGGCTGCCGCCTCCGGCAGCGACACCCAGCTGCTCCTGGCCCGCACGTTCGCACGGATGGCCCGAACCCCTGACCACCTGGACGTCGTCGCCGGGCTGCTCGAGGGCGGCGAGGTGCTCGACGGGCTGGGGATCGACACCGACATGCGCTGGAGTCTGGTGACCTCGCTGGCCACCGGTGGTCGGATCGGGGAGCGCGAGATCCAGGCCGAGCTGGACCAGGACGACACCGCCACCGGGCGGGTTCGGGCCGCGACGGCACGGGCCGCGATCCCGACCATCGAGGCCAAGCAGCAAGCCTGGGACGCCGTGGTCGAATCCGACGAGCTGCCCAATGCCATTCAGGGAGCGACCATCGCAGGCTTCCTGCGGGTGCATGACGAGCAGCTGCTGGAGCCCTTCGTCGAGCCGTACTTCGCCGCGCTGTCGCGGGTGTGGAAGGAGCGAACGAGCGAGATCGCGACCCAGATCGTCGAAGGCCTGTTCCCCGCCCAGCTGGCCGGCCCGGGCCTGCTCGAGCGCACCCAGCACTGGCTGGACGGCGCCTCGGACGCCGAGCCGTCGCTGCGCCGCCTGATTGCCGAGGGTCGCGACGGCATCGAGCGAGCGCTCAGGGTCCAGTCCCGCGACCACGGCTGACCTCGCCGGGGATTGTGTGCGGTCGAACTGGCGTCATGCGCCCACTTCGACCGCACACAATCCCCGAGCGGACCGGTCAGGCGGCGCGGGCACGGGCCAGTTCGTGGGCCCGGACCACCTGGTCCATGAAGGCATCCGGGGTCAGCCGGAGGCCGAGGACGGGGATGCGGATCACCGTGCGCCGGTCCAGGGTCACCTCGTTCTGGCGCAGGGCGTCCCAGACCGGGTTCAGCGCCTGGGCATGATGACCCCCGTCGATCTCCACCACCAGGCCGACCTCGGTGAACTCGACGTCCAGGTAGATCCGTCCGCCCGGCCCGCGCCGCACCACCTGGCGATCCGGCTCGGGCAGGCCCCGCTCACGACAATGTCGGGCGAAGTCGAGTTCGCCCAACGAGTGGGCTCCGTCGCAGACGTCCCTGATCACAGAGTCGAGCAGGGCGCGGCGCGGGCTGTAGATCGTGGCCTCCCACACCGCGAGCAGTCGCCCGGGGTCGACCAGTCGTTGCTGTACCGGCAGGCACACCAGCAGCGCCGCGGCACGGTCGCTGTGCGCCCATTGGGCCGCGTGCACCGTGGCCACTCGCGACGCACCCGGGGCAGTCCCCCGCCGACCACCGGGGGCATCCGCCGACGACGACGAACCTGCACGCCGTCCAGCCGCCGCGGGCGAGTGCCCACAGGCACCGACACGTCGATCACGTCAGGCGTGAACCCCCTCAGTCCGAACCCCAGCAGGGCGGCCGCCCCGTCCAGCAGGCACCTGATCCGCTCTCCCAGGCGGCCTGCCACAGCAGGCCCTCGCCCTGTACCGGCCCAGTGCCCACGATCACCGTGTGCCGCCCCGCCTTCGCCCACCGACCGGCGGCAACCTCCGCGCGAACCCCCTGCTCGTCGATGCCCGCCCGGCGAAGGTCACGGCGATGGACGACGCCACCGTGCAGGGCCGCGAGCGGCGCGGCAGCCTCGGCCCGGCGATGTCGCGGGGGCATCGACTCCACGCCGCCATCCTGCCCAGGCACGCCCTCCCGCGCTGCCGGCCATCCTCACCTTGTGGACAACGCCGGGGTACTCAACTTCTGTGCGGCAGAACTGGGTCCATACGCCCAGTTCGACCGCACACAATCGGGTGATCGCGGCTCAGCGGCCGTTGACAGTGCGGGCCAGGGACGCCGAGCGGACCGAGGCCATGACGTCCTCGAGCAGCACCGGGCGCCCGACGCCGTCCGCGAGCGGCAGCCGCCAGTTGGGGTACTCCTCGTCGGTTCCGGGCTGGTTGATCGTGCGCCGATCCCCGACCGCGTCGGCCAGGGCGACCCCGAGCAGCTTGGCAGGGGTCCAGGTCAGGAACCGGTGGAGGGCCTCGACCCGCTCACGCTCGCTCGACTCCTCCCCCAGCAGCCCGAGTTCGCGCAACTGGGCGAGCACGGCCGCCCGGTCGGCCTCGTCGACGGCGATCTCCTCGGCCACCGGGCGGGTGAGCAGCCCGAGCCGGTCACGCAGTTCGATGTGCTCACCCGACAGGTACCCGGCCGTCGGGGGCAGGTCATGGGTGGTGACCGTGGCCAGGCACAGCTCACGCCAGGCCTGGGGACGCAGCGGCCGCCCCTCGTGGTCACGCTCGAACCACAGGATCGAGGTGCCCAACAGGCCCCGCTCGCGCAGGTAGTCCCGGGCCCACGGCTCGACCGTGCCCAGGTCCTCACCCACCACGAACGCCCCGGTCCGGTACGCCTCCAGAGCCAGGATGCCGATCAGGGCCTCGTGGTCGTACCGGATGTAGGTGCCTGCCGCGGCGCCGGCCTCACGCGGGATCCACCACAACCGGAACAACCCGATGATGTGATCGACCCGCAGGCCGCCGGCGTGGCGCAGCACGGTGCGCAGCATGTCCCGGTAGGGCGCATACCCCAACTGCGCCAGCCGGTCCGGACGCCACGGGGGCTGGCTCCAGTCCTGGCCCTGCTGGTTGAACGCATCGGGCGGCGCCCCCACGCTGACGTCCCCGGCCAGCACGTCCGCCAGGGCCCAGGCATCGGCGCCGTCCGGGTGCACCCCCACGGCGAGATCGTGCACGATGCCGATCCCCATCCCGGACTCGAGCGCGAGCCGCTGAGTGGCGGCGAGCTGCTCGTCCAGGCACCACTGGAGCCACATGTGGAACTGCACCCGCTCGGCGAGTTCCTCACGCAGCTGCGCGACGTCACGGGAGCGGGCGTCCAGAGCGTGCGCGGGCCAGGTGGACATGGGCAACCCGTAGCGCTCCGCGAGCGCGCACCAGGTGGCGTAGTCGAGCAGGCCGATGCCCTCGCGGTCGCAGAATGCCTCGAACGAGGCCTGCCGAGACCGCGACCGCGGCTGGGCGAACACCGTCTCCAGCGCGGCCCGCTTGGCCTCCCACACGCCGTCCCGGTCGAGTTCACCCGGGTCACCGTTCAGGCCGCGCATGGCCTCGGCCTGCCACTCGATCAGGGCACGATCCGTGGACGGCATGTAGGCCACCTCGCGGATGTCCTCCACCCGCAGGTAGATGGGGTTGACGAAACGCCGCGTCGCGGGCAGGTAGGGCGAGGACTCCATCGGGGCGATCGGCTCCGCCGCGTGGAGCGGGTTGACCAGCACGAAGTCAGCCCCGTGGTCGCGTGAACTCCAGGAGGCCAGCTCCGCCAGGTCGGCGATGTCGCCCAGACCCCACGAGTACTGCGAACGCACCGAGTACAGCTGGGTCATGAATCCCCAGGCACGCCCGTCCTGCATCACGGGCGGCAGGTCCAGCCGTGGCGGGGTGATGACCAGCGGCCGTGCGGTCTCGCCCTCGGGGAAGCGGGCACGCAGCTGATGCCAGCCCAGCGGCAGGTCGGGCGGCAGGGCGAAGCTCGCCTCGCCGATCTCGCGATCGTCGATGACGCGCGGGTCGACCCAGCGGTCCTCCTGGGTCAGGGGCAGCTCACCGCCGAGCTCGAGCTCGACCCAGACCTCGACCGGGCTGCCGTGATCGACGTGCACCGGGACCAGGGACCGGGTGCCCTGCCGCAGAACCGTCACATCGGGCAGCACCTGGCGCCAGGGGCGGTCGCGCACCTCGGCCAGGGAACGGGCGATGGCCGACTCGGTCGAGGCGTCGACGTCCATGGCGGCCAGCACCGCCAGAATGGTCGAGCGGGGGACGACGGTGTGCCGGCCCTGCCAGTCCCAGAACTCGGTGGCCACCCCGTGGGCCTGGGCGAGCTCGATCAGGGCAGGGAACAGCGACTCGTCCCCGGAGCCGGGCACGGCGGCGCGGCGCGCTCGGGTGGGCTGGGCCGCCGCTGCGGGCCGGACCGTGGGTGCCGGCTGGGCCGCCGGAACGGGATGGTCGGCGGGTGTCGACTGGGCCCCCGGAGCGGGCTGGGCAGCGGGGGTCGGCCGGAGGGCCGGCGCCGGCTGAGCAGGGCGTGCCGGCTCAGCCACCGGTGCCGGCTGGACCACCGGTGCCGGCTGGACCACCGATGCCGGCTGGACCGCCGGTGCAGGCTGCGCGGCGGCAGGGCGCCGACCCGCTGGCATCGGACGGAGGGCAGGTGCCGGCTCAGCCGCCGGCGGCCGGCCCGTCACCGCCGGCGGCTCAGCCGGCGCGGGGGTCGACGGAGCCGAACTCGACGGCAGCGAACTCGACGGCCCCGGCTCGGCGGCCGGCACGGCCTTGGACGACTTGGCGGCGGCGGCCCGCGCCGGGCCGGGGGCCGGGGCGGGGGCCGGGGCGGGGGCCGAGGAGGCAGGCCGCTCCTCGGACACCGCTGGAGCAGGCGACCGCTTCGCCCTGGCCGGCGCCTTGGCCGCCTTGGCGGGCGGTTGAGGCTGCTCGACCACCGGCTCCGGGGCAGGCTGCTCGGGCGCCGCAGGCGTGGCCTGCGGCTCGGGGTCGTTCGCGGCAGTGGTCGCGTGCGCGTCACTCACGGTTGGGAATCCTGCCAGACCCACGGCTCCGTGCAGAGCCCGCGGCGGTCACCAGGGGTGTTCGGGCCACCCTCGGTCCGGTCCGAGCGGCCTAGGGTGACCTGCGTGAGCGTTCCCCACGGGTACCCGCCCGCCACCCGCCTGGACATCATCGACCTGCTGCACGGTCACCGGGTCGCCGATCCCTACCGCTGGCTCGAGGACGGCGCCCACGAGGACACCCGGGCCTGGTCGCTCGCCCAGGACGAGCTCTATGCCGATCACCTGGCCACCTGGCACACCCGGGATCACTTCGAGCGCCGCATCGGGGAACTGCTCTCCTCCGGATCGATCGGCGTTCCGATCTGGCGAGGGGAGCGGTGCTTCCAGATGCGCCGGCTGCCCGACCAGGAACACGCCGTCCTGCTGGTCCGCGATCCCGGCGAACCGGAGCGCGTGCTGATCGACCCGATGGCCCTCGACCCGACGGGGCTGACCACGCTGGACACCTGGCAACCCAGCAAGGAGGGCGACCTGCTCGCCTACCAGGTGTCCGAGGGCGGCACCGAGGAGAGCACCCTGCGGGTGATCGACGTGGACGGCGGGCAGGTGGTCGACGGTCCCATCGACCGGGCCCGCTATTCCCCGGTGGCCTTCCTGCCCGGCGGGCGTGCCTACTACTACGTGCGCCGGCTCGCCCCGGACCTCGTGCCCGAGGACGAGCGCCAGTACCACCGCCGGGTCTACCTGCACCGCCTCGGCAGCGACCCGGCCGAGGACGTGGAGATCTTCGGTGCCGGCCAGGACCTGCGCAGCTACTACGGGGTCGGCGTCTCGCGGGACGGCGGCTGGCTGACCGTCTCGGTCTCGACCGGCACCGAGCCGCGCAACGACCTGTGGATCGCCGACATCTCGGTCGCCGGCTCGGCGTCCGCCCAGGAGGGGTTCGACCCGGCCCTCACCGACCCGCGGTGGGTACCCGTCACGGTCGGCCTGGACGCCCAGACCGGCGTCCACCTCGGGCGCGACGGCCGGCTGTACGTCTCGACCGACCTGGACAACCCGCGCGGGCGGTTCGCGGTCACCGACCCCCGAGACCCCGCACCCCACACCTGGCAGACCCTGCTGGCCGGCTCCGAGCAGGAGCAGCGGGTGCTGGCCGACGTGGCGATCGCGGACGGCGAGCAGCTCACCGAGCCCCTGCTGCTCGCCTCGTGGACGCGGCACGCGGTCAGCGAGCTGACCGTGCACCGGGTGACCGGTGAGCCGCTGGAGGGACCAGCCGGACGGGTGGACCTGCCCGGACTGGGCAGCCTCGGCGGCCTGGTCGAGCGCCCGGACGGCGGCCCCCTGATCTGGTTCGGCTACAGCGACCACGTCACCCCGCAGCACATCCACTGCTACGACGCCCGCACCGGCGAGGTCTCGCTGTTCGCGGCTCCCCCCGGAGCCCTGCCCACGGGCCTGCCCACCGGCCCGACCACCGGCCCGTCCACCGGCCCGATCCCCGGTGGATCGCCCACCCCCATAGGTGGGCAGATCCGTACCGAGCAGGTCACCTGCCACTCGGCGGACGGCACCCCGGTACGGCTGTTCGTGATCCGCCGGCACCCTCCGCGGGACGTCGCCCTGCACCCGGCGCCCACGATCCTCTACGGCTATGGCGGGTTCGGGGTCAGCCTCACCCCGGCGTACTCGGCGGCCATCCTGGCCTGGGTGGAGGCCGGGGGCGTCTACGCCATCGCCAGCCTGCGGGGCGGCGCCGAGGAGGGCGAGGCCTGGCACCGGGCGGGCATGCTCGGCGCCAAGCATCACGTCTTCGAGGATTTCGAGGCCGCCGCCGAGCACCTGATCGCCGCCGGGCTGACCACCCCGGAGCTGCTGGCGATCAGTGGGGGTTCGAACGGTGGCCTGCTGGTCGGCGCGGCGCTCACCCGCCGTCCGGACCTGTACCGGGCCGTGGTCTGCTCGGCCCCGCTGCTCGACATGGTGCGCTACGAGCAGTTCGGCCTGGGCTCGACGTGGAACGTCGAGTACGGCTCGGCCGACGTCCCCGAACAGCTCGCCTGGCTGCTCGGCTACTCGCCCTACCACCACGTCCGGCCCGGCACCCGGTACCCGGCTGTGCTGTTCACCGTCTTCGACGGCGACACCCGTGTCGACCCGATGCACGCCCGCAAGCTCTGCGCCGCCCTCCAGCACGCGACGTCCGGCCACCCGGGGACGGCCCCCGTCCTGCTGCGGGCCGAGAAGGACGTCGGCCACGGCGCCCGCGCGCTCTCCCGCTCGGTGGCGCTCAGCGCCGAGACCATGGCCTTCCTCGCCCACCACACCGGGCTCACCCCGGGGACGGCGTGATGACCCCGCTGCACCAACCGTGGACGGGCACCTGGGCCGAGCCGCTGTTCGGCCCGCCGCTGGAGATCGCGGCGATCGTGCTGGTCGGGCTGCTGGTCCGGTTGCTGACCCACCGGCTGATCGACCGGGTTGCCCGCGGGATCGCCGCCGGAACCCGCGAACTCGCCCGGCTGGAGGATCGCCGGATCGCGGCGCCGGCACGCCTGGTGGCCGCCCCGCTGTTGACCGAGCGACGCGAGCAACGGGCTCGAACCACGGCCTCGGTGCTCAAGAGCCTGTCCAGCGCGGTGGTGGGGGTTGTCGTCCTGCTGACCGTGATGGACGTGCTGTCGATCCCGGTCGCCCCGTTGCTGGCCAGCGCCGGGATCGTCGGCGTGGCCGTGGGGTTCGGCGCCCAGTCGCTGGTCAAGGATGTGATCAGCGGTCTGTTCATGATCGTCGAGGACCAGTACGGGGTCGGGGACGACGTCGACCTCGGCGGGGTCAAGGGTGAGGTGGAGGCGGTCGGGCTGCGGGTGACCCGGATCCGCGGGCACGACGGCGTGGTCTGGTACGTGCGCAACGGCGAGGTGCTGCGCGTGGGGAACGCCAGCCAGGGGTGGTCCAACGCCTCCCTGGACATCGCCCTGGCCTACGGCGGGGACGTCGAGCAGGCCGAGCGTCTGGTGCTCGAGGTCGCTCGTGACCTCGCCGAGGACGACGCCTTCCGGGACCGGGTGCTCGACCCGCCGGTCGTGGTCGGGGTTGAGCAGCTGACCGCCGAGGCGGTGGTGATCCGCCTGGAGGCGCGCACTCAGAGCGGCGCACAGACCGACCTCCTGCGCGAGTTGCGCCGGCGGATCAAGTCCCGGCTGGACACTGCCGGGATCGCCCTGGCACCGACCGTGCCCCACTGGACACCCCCCCGGGGCGCCCGGCAGCCGCCCGCTGACACAGAATAGGAAGCGTGGAACCCCAGGAAGCAACCAGCTTCTACGAGCTGATCGGCGGGCACGCGACCTTCGTCCGCCTGGTGGACGCCTTCTACGCGGGCGTGGCGGATGACGACCTGCTGCGCCCGATGTACCCGGCCGAGGACCTGCAACCGGCCAAGGACCGGCTGCGGATGTTCCTGGAGCAGTACTGGGGCGGCCCCACGACCTACAGCGACCAGCGGGGACATCCCCGGCTGCGGATGCGCCACGCCCCCTTCCCGGTCGGGCCGGCAGCCCGCGATCGGTGGCTGGCCCACATGCGGGTGGCGGTCGAGGATCTGCGGCTGCCGCCGGCGCACGCCGCCGTACTGTGGGACTACCTCGAGCGGGCAGCGATCAGTCTGGTCAACCAACGCGAGGGCTGAGCACACGGGAATGCCCGGCTGCGAGGGGGTTTGAGGTGAACGAGCACCACGACGTGGGACGGCTGGGGCTGGGCCGCCTGGCCGGCGGGCTGCGGCGGACCACCGAGGTGGTGAGCGCCCGCGAGGAGCAGGGCTGTCATGTGGTGACCCTGCGCGGCGAACTCGACCTCTACACCGGCCCGCCGGTCCGCCGGACGCTGGCCCACCTGGCCGAGCACCATCCGCACGCCCGGGTGGTGATCGACATGACCGAGCTGACCTTCCTGGACTCCTCCGGGCTGGGGGTGCCGATCGGGGGCCTGCGCCGCCTGAGGGCCACCGGCGGCGCGATGCACCTGGCCGGTTGCCGAGGCCCGGTCAGGGAGGTGCTCACCATCACCGGTCTGCACCATGCCTTCCCGCTCCACGACACCGTCGAGCGGGCGCTGACCGCCGCCCGCACCGGGGACGGCGGCCACACCGATCATCCACGACCCCCCGCCGAGCCCCTCCGCTGAACCGCTCTGACCCGATCGGCGGTCGGTGACCTCCGGTCTGTAACGAAGCGTCCACCCACAGCGAATTCACCCACGGGGTCGGAGGGCGGGACGTCGGTGAGGGGGAGGGGTCTTCACCGCCGTCGCCTCCGGCGCTGTCACCTCACCCCTGAACGACGACCAGCCGCCCGATGGTTGATCCCTCGCCGAGGCGTCGCAGCCCGTCAACGGCGTCCGCCAGGCGCAACTGCTCGGAGACCAGGGGCAGGACGGCGCGGGCCGAGGCCAGCCTGGACAGGTCGGCATGGCAGCGGGCCACCAGTTCCGGGGACCGGGTGCGGTACAGCCCCCAGTGCAGGCCGAGGATCGAGTAGTTCTTGACCAGGGCGTGGTTGAGCCCGGGGGTGGGGATGCTCCCGCCGGCGAACCCGACCAGCACGATGCGGCCCTCGAAGGCGATCACCCGGCTCGACACCTCGAACGCCTCACCGCCCACCGGGTCGAAGACCACCTCGACGCCGCGCCCGCCGGTGGCGTGCAGGACCGCCTCGCGGACATCGGTCGTGCTGCGGTCGACGACGTGGTGACACCCGAGCCGTCGTGCGGCCTCTGCCTTGGCCGGAGAGCCGACCACGCCGATCACCTTGGCGCCGGCCGCCACGGCGAGCTGGACGGCGGCACTGCCCACTCCCCCGGCCGCGGCGTGGACCAGCACGTGCTCCCCCACCCGCAGGGACGCCCGGCGATAGAGCCCGAACCATGCGGTCTGGTAGGCGATGTGCAGCGCGCCGGCGTGCACGTCGTCCAGGCCGGGCGGAGCCTCGAAGACGTCGGAGGCGGCGCAGACGGCGTACCGGGCCAGGGCGCCGTGCCCGAGGGTCACCGTGCCGATCACCCGCTCTCCCACCCGATGCGGGGAGACGCCGGCCCCGGTGGCGACGATCACCCCGCACAGCTCCAGGCCCGGGGTGAACGGCAGCGCCGGCCGCTCCTGGTACTGACCCCGGACCAGCAGGACGTCGGCGAAGTTGAGCGCTCCTGCCCAGACCTCGACCAGGACCTGCCCCGGACCCGGCTGCGGAACCGGCAGCTCCTGCAGGGCCATCACCTGCTCGGGCTCGCCCGCCGCCGGCACCCGCCAGGCCTGCATGGACGTCGCGATGCTGCTCATTCGCTCGCCTGACCTCCTGTCAGCCCACCGGTCATGGTCACGCCACCGTCCACCACGAGCGTCTGACCGGTGATCCACGACGCATCGTCCGAGGCCAGGAACGCTACCGCGGACGCCACGTCGTCCGGCACCCCGAGGCGCGCGAGCGGGTACCCGGCGGCCACCGCGGCCTCCCGGCCCTGGTAGAGCAGGCGGGCGAAATCGGTCTTGACCACCGCCGGAGCGACCGCGTTGACCCGTACCGCCGGGGCGAGCTCCACCGCCAGCTGGGCGGTGACGTGCAGCAGGGCGGCCTTGCTCGCCCCGTAGGCACCGATCGGGGGCGCGGGCAGGAGCCCGGCGATCGAGGCGACGTTGACCACCGCCGCCCCGGCCCGGCGTCCCAGGCCGGCCTCGACCGCCGCCCCCGTCCAGGCCACGGCCGCCCCGACGTTGACCGCGAAGGTCTTGGCCAGGGCCTCCTGCGGGGTGGCGATCAGCGGCCCGGCGACCGGGTTGATCCCGGCGTTGTTGACCAGCACGTCGATCCCGCCGAAGGCCTGCACCGCCGCGGCGACGGCCTCCTGGCGGTGCGCCGCGTCGTCCGCCCGCCCGGCGACCGCGATGGCGTGCTCCCGGCCACCCAGTGCCGCCACGGCCTCGGTCAGCGCCTGGTCCCCGCGCGCCGTGACGGCCACCCGCGCGCCCTCGGCCACCAGGCGGGCGGCGATGGCCAGCCCGATCCCCCGGCTGGCCCCGGTGACCAGGGCAACCCGCCCGGCGAACCGCCGACCCGACCCCGGGGCGAGTTCCGGGGCGTTCACAGGCCCAGGTCCCGGCCGATGAGCTCCTTCATGATCTCGTTGGAGCCGGCCCAGATCGAGGTCACCCGGGCATCACGCCAGGCTCGGGCGACCCGGTACTCGTTCATGAAGCCGTAGCCGCCGTGCAGCTGGACGCAGACGTCCAGGACGTCGTTCTGTACCTGGGCGGTCCACCACTTGGCCTTCGCTGCGTCCACCGCGGTCAGCTCGCCGGCGACGTGGGCCATGACGCACTGGTCGACGAACGCCTGGGTGACCTCGACGGTGGTCACCAGCTCGGCGATCTTGAACTTGTTGTGCTGGAAGGTGCCGATCGCCTGACCGAAGGCCTTGCGCTGCTTGGTGTACTCGATGGTCTCGTTCAGGATCGTCGCGACGTGGGCGATGTTGGACACGGCCGCACCCAGCCGCTCCTGGGAGAGGCGCTCCATCATGTGGATGAAGCCCCGGTCCTGGGTGCCGATCAGGTGGGTCGCGGGCACCCTGACGTCGTCGAAGAACAGCTCGGCAGTGTCCGACTCGTCCTGACCGACCTTGTCCAGCTTGCGGCCGCGGGTGAAGCCGGCCATCCCGGTCTCGACGCCGAACAGCGAGATGCCCTTGGCCCCCTTGGCCGGATCGGTCCGGGCGGCCACGATCACCAGGTCGGCGCCGTACCCGTTGGTGATGAACGTCTTCGAGCCGTTGAGCACCCAGCAGTCACCGTCCCGGACGGCGCTCGTGCGCAGCGCCGCGAGGTCCGAGCCGCCACCCGGCTCGGTCATGCCCATGGCGGTGACCAGTTCACCGGTGCAGAACCGCGGCAGCCAGCGCTGCTTCTGCTCCGGGGTGGTCAGCTCGACCAGGTAGGGAGCGTTCACGTCGCAGTGGATCCCCAGGCAGGAACTGAAGGCGGCAGAGACCGCGGACAGTTCCTCGGCCCACACCGCCGTGAACCGGTAGTCGTGCGCCACCCCGCCCCCGCCGTACTCCTCGGGGACCTGTAGGCCCAGGAACCCCTGGCGGCCCGCCTCCAGCCAGACGTCCCGGGGGATGGCCCGGGCGGCGATGAACTCCTCGTGACGAGGGCGAACGCTGCGATCGAGGAACTCGCGAGCCGAGGCCCGCAACGCCTCGTGCTCGTCGGTGAAGATCGTGCGGCGCACGTGGTCCTCCCGCTGAGGTCTGGTCGGGTGACGGATCCCCTCGAGTCTGTCACTGCACCGCCGGCTCGTCGGCGATGGCTGGGGATCATGCGGAATTCGGGACCGGTGGGGCCGTCCGTCGCACAACTCCCCCCGCTGGACCGACATCGACGGGACCGATCGGCGGCTCTGCGGCGAGAGTTCGATGTTCAATGGGATCGCCCCCCGAGGCGACACCGGCCGCGCGATCAGCGCGGCGCGGCGGCCTGCCGTGGGGCCTGAACACAACGGTGTGCTCGGCTCAAGGGGGCCTTCATGCAACCTGCGTCCCGCCAACCGGTCGGTTCTCGCGCCCGCGGGCTATCGACCAGCTCCTTCGAGATCGTGGGCCGAGAGGATTTCTCCGACCTCACCTACACGCTCGAGGTGCGCCACCCGCTGATGGCCCGGGCGGCGCGACCCGGACAGTTCGTGATCGTGATGTCCCACCCCGAGGGTGAACGGATCCCGCTGACCCTGGCCGATTTCGACGCCGACGCCGGCACGATCACCCTGGTCATCCAGGCGGTGGGCAAGTCGACCCGCGAGCTGCAACGCGACGCGCAGGTCGGCACCACCCTGTACGGGATCGCCGGCCCGCTCGGCGTCCCGAGCTCGATCCACCCGCTGCGCACGGTGGTCTGCGTCGGCGGAGGCCTCGGGGTGGCCCCGGTCTTCCCGCAGGCCAGGGCCTTCCACGAGAACGGCACGCGGGTGATCGCCGTCCTGGGGTTCCGGTCGGCCGACCTGGTCTTCTGGGAGGAGAAGTTCCGCGATGTCTGTGACGACCTGATCCTGTGCACCGATGACGGATCCGCCGGGATCCAGGGCCGGGTCACCGACGGGTTGACCCTGGCGCTGGACAGCTACGACGACGTCGACGAGGTGGTGGCCATCGGCCCGCCGGTGATGATGGGCGCGTGCGCCGAGGTCACCCGGCCACGCGGCGTCCGGACCAGCGTGAGCCTGAACCCGATCATGGTCGACGGCACCGGGATGTGCGGCGGCTGCCGGGTGCGGCTGAAGGACGGCATCCGGTTCGCCTGCGTCGACGGTCCCGACTTCGACGCTCACCAGGTCGACTTCGAGGACCTGATGAACCGGCTCGGCAGCTATCGCGGTGACGAGACCCAGGCGGTCCAGGCGTGGGAGCAGTCCTGCCACCGGGCCGAGACTGCCGCCTCCGAGGTCTTGGTCACGACCCTGCCCACCGACGACGGGCGGGCCTGACCGTGCCGGCCAAGCGGACCATCCGCACCATCCCGCAGGAGCGCACGCCCGTCCGGGAGCAGGACCCGGCCGAGCGGGCCCGCAACTTCACCGAGGTCAGTCTCGGCTACAACGAGACCGAGGCGATCCGCGAGGCGCAACGCTGTCTGGACTGCGCCGATCCGGTCTGCATCGCCGGGTGCCCGGTCTCGATCGACATCCCCGGGTTCATCCGCAAGGTGAACGAGGGCGACTATCGCGGCGCCTACGACACCATCGCCGCGTCCAACCTGCTGCCCGCGGTCTGCGGCCGGGTCTGTCCCCAGGAGAACCAGTGCGAGGGCGTGTGCACGGTCGCCGACACCCTCGAGCCGGTGGCGATCGGACGGCTCGAGCGGTTCATCGGTGACCTGGCGATCACCCAGAACTGGGCACGTCCGCCGCACATCACCCCGACCGACCACCGGGTGGCCATCGTCGGGTCGGGACCGGCCGGAA
Source organism: Kineosporiaceae bacterium (assembly GCA_016794595.1). GTDB lineage: Bacteria > Actinomycetota > Actinomycetes > Actinomycetales > Kineosporiaceae > JADJPO01. The sequence goes on along the minus strand of JAEUJN010000017.1, from coordinate 55,627 downwards.
TGGCGTGCGCCGCCGACCTGGCCAAGGCCGGCTGCGACGTGACCGTCTTCGAGGCGCTGCACCTGCCCGGCGGCGTCCTGCGGTACGGGATCCCCGACTTCCGCCTGCCCAACGCCGTGATCGACGCCGAGATCGCCAATCTGCAGCAGCTGGGCGTCACCTTCATCACCAACACGGTGGTCGGCAGGCTGTTCACGATCGAGGACATGGTCACCGAACTCGGCTTCGACGCCGTCTTCATCGGCACCGGCGCCGGGTACCCCACCATGCTGGGCATCCCGGGGGACTCCCTCAACGGCGTCCTGTCGGCCAACGAGCTGCTGACCCGGGCCAACCTGATGCACGCGCGGGACTTTCCCACCTACGACACCCCCATCCCGCTCGGCCGCCACGTCGCGGTGGTCGGGGCGGGCAACACGGCCATGGACGCCATGCGGATGTGCCTGCGGCTCGGCGCCGAGAACGTGCACTGCATCTACCGCCGCTCGCGGGACGAGGCGCCGGCCCGCGTCGAAGAGGTGCACCACGCCGAGCAGGAGGGAGTCCAGTTCCACTGGCTGACCAACCCGGTCGCGATCCTGGACGACGGCCGCGGCGGCGTCCGCGGAATGCGCTGCGTGCAGATGGAGCTCGGCGAGGCCGACGACTCCGGACGGCGCCGCCCGGCGCCGGTGCCCGGCAGCGAGTTCGAGTTCGCCTGCGACCAGGTGGTGTTCGCGATCGGCACCAACGCCAACCCGATCATCGGCCAGACCTCACGCCTGTCCCTGAACCGGCGGGGCTACCTCGAGGTCGACCAGGACCTGGCCACCTCCATCGCCGGGGTCTACGCCGGCGGCGACATCGTCACCGGGGCCGCCACGGTGATCGAGGCGATGGGCGCCGGACGCCGTGCGGCGGCTGCGATCACCCGGTACCTGGCGATCCGCGACCCCGGGCGCCGCTACCGCGAGGGGGGCGAGCCCGTCTTCGGGATGCCGGCCGCCGAGCGCAACTTCGCGCCGTTGCGCCTGGCCACCGTTCCCGCGGATCCTCTGCCCGGAGACGAGGCCACCGGCACCACCGAGAGGACGTCCGCCCCATGAGTACCACCGCCTCCGCCGAGTCCGGGGCAGGGTCCACCTCCACCACCGGGCCCCGGCTCACCCGGATCACCGAGCACGTCGTGGAGATCATCAGCGACTCCGGGGAAGGGGCCCAGCGGTGCGGGCAGTCCTTCGGGGCCATCGCCGCCCGGTCAGGCCACGGCATCTGGACGGTGGAGATCATCCCGGCCGAGATCCAGCCGCCCTCGCGCAGCGTCGCCGGGGCCAGCGGCAACCGGGTGCGCCTCGGGTCGGGCCGGATCACCAACGGCGGTGACGCGGCGGACCTCGTGGTGGCCTTCAACGAGCAGGTGCTGCTGGGGCGGGTGCGGATGAACGAGCTGCGCCCCGGCTGCACGATCCTGCTGGAGAACATGTGGCGAGATCACCGCGACCCCGGCGTGGTGGCGTCCTACACCGAGACCCACGACGCCCTGGTCAACGCCGGGTACCAGGTGATCGAGATCCCGATGGAGCGCGAGTGCCGCACAATCGTGCGGGACGCGCGACGCGGCAAGAACATGTTCGCCCTGGGCATGCTGGCCGCCATCTACCGCTTCGACCTGGACCTGGCCCGCGACCAGGTTGCCCTGACCTTCCGCAAGAAGACCCGGCAACTGATCGAGGTCAACACCCGGCTGCTCGAGGCCGGGTACGCCTGGGCGCAGGCCAATCTCGGCTTCGCCTACGACATGCCGGCCACCCTGACCGCCGAGGACCAGATCGTGGTCAACGGCAACACCGCCCTGGCGCTGGGGGTGGTGGCCTCGGGCATGGAGATCTGCGCCATGTACCCGATCACCCCGGCCACCTCGGCCTCGCACTATCTCTCGGAGATCTTCGCCAAGGTCGGTGGCATGGTGCACCAGGCGGAGGACGAGATCGCCGCCTGCACCTTCGCCATCGGTGCCTCCTACGCCGGCAAGTGCGCGGTGACGATCACCTCGGGGCCCGGGTACTCGCTCAAGCAGGAGGGCATCGGGCTGGCGGTGATGGGCGAGATCCCGCTGGTCGTGGTGAATGTCCAGCGAGGTGGTCCGAGCACGGGCCAGCCCACCAAGGTCGAGCAGGGTGACCTGATGACCACCATCTTCGGCAGCCACGGAGATGCACCCAAGGTGGTGATCGCCCCGAGCTCGATCGAGGACTGCTTCTACTCGGTCATCGCGGCGCGACGGATCGCCGAGACCTTCAACATGGTGGTCGTCGTCCTGTCGGATGCGAGCCTGGCCACGGCCCAGCAGCCTTTCCCCCGCCCCCGGTTCGACCCCGCCTGGCTGGCTCCGCCGATCGATCAGAGCCAGGTACCCGAGGGTCTTGCCCCGTACGCCTGGGATGCCACCACCGGGCTCGCCCGGCGCTTCGTCCCCGGCCAGCCGGGCGGCATGTACACCCTGACCGGCCTGGCCCACGACCCGGAGGCCGGCATCGCCTATGACCCCGACTCCAACGCGCAGGGGATCCAGGCCCGCAGCCTCAAGCTCGCTGCGCTGCAGAAGAGCCTGATCACCCCGACCGTGGTGGGCGAGGACTCCGGGGAGTTGCTGGTGATCGGCTGGGGCAGCACCAAGGGCGCCATCGAGGAGGCAGCCGAACGGGTCCGCGCCGAGGGGCGACGTGTCTCCTCCCTGCACCTGCGCTTCGTCAATCCGTTGCCCGGCGGCCTGAAGGAGATCATGCAGCGGTTCGAGAAGGTGATGACCGTCGAGGGCAACTGGAGCGACGACCCGGACGACGCCCTGATCGATGAGTCGAATCGCCGGTACTCGGCGCTCGCCACCCTCCTGCGCTCGCGCTACCTGATCGACGTGGATTCCTGGAGCGAGGTGGGCGGTAGCCCGATCAAGCCCGGAACGGTGGAGCGCGCCATCCTGAACAAGCTGGAGCAGCGATGATCGAACGGATGGCCAACGGCCACGCCCCCGCCAGCGCCGCCGAGTCCCTGCTGCGGCTGTACGACGAGCGCGTCGAGATCGAGGGCTTCCAGAAGGCGGTGCCCCGCTGGTGCGCCGGCTGCGGGGACAACGCGGTCCTGGCCGCCCTGCAGAGGCTCCTGCGGGACGAGGGCCTGCGGCCGGAGAAGACCGTCTTCGTCTCCGGGATCGGCTGCTCCAGCCGGCTGCCGCACTACATGAACACCTACGGTTTCCACGGCATCCACGGCCGCGCCCTGCCCGTGGCCGAGGGGGTCCGGCTGGCCCGTCCCGATCTGCACGTGTTCGTCAACACCGGGGACGGCGACTGCTTCAGCATCGGGGCCGCGCACTGGATCCACGCCATCCGTTACAACATGAAGATGGTCGTGATGGTCCACGACAATCAGATCTACGGCCTGACCAAGAAGCAGGCCTCCCCCACCTCCCCGGCCAACACCGTCTCCAACACCACTCCGCGCGGTTCGCGGCTCGAGGCCATGAACCCGCTGACGGTGACCCTCGGCGTCCAGAACGTCTCGTTCGTCGCCCAGGCCGCCGACTGGATCCCCGAGGTGCTCTACGACATCGTGCAGGCGGCGTTCCACCACGACGGGCTGGCCTTCGTGCGGATCATCCAGCGCTGCCCGGAATGGATGCCCTCCCTGCTCGACCCGTGGCTGCACGACCCGGGCCGGGTCCAGCTGCTGCACCACGAGAACGCGCTGTCGATCAGCCCGTCGCTGAAGATGCTCTACCGCAACACCCTCGAGCACGATCCATCCGACATCCACCGAGCCCGCGAGGTCGCCTCCTCGATCGACCCGCTCCCGATCGGGATCCTCTACCACGACCCGAGCGTGCCCCGGCACGACCAGATCCTGCGCGAGAACGTGGTGCACTCGGCCGAGTCGGTCCGCCGGCTGCTGGACGCCGAGTTCGACAAGTTCGCCGTCGGCGCCCGGGCGGGGTCGGCATGAGCGAGATCCTCGAGGCGCTCAAGGCCGAGGCGCGCCGGCGCCGTCCGAACCTGCAGCAGGACCGGGCCTCCTTCTACCTCACCGGCCGGACGGCGGACACCCAGCTCGCGGACGTCGCGGGCCTGGGGTTGCGAGCGGCACCACTGGCCGCCTACCGGCGCCCGGAGGAACTGCGCCACGACTATCCGCTGATCCTGCTCGCCGACCCCGAGGCGCCGCTGCGCCCGCTGTCCGGGCTGATCGACGACCTGCTCGAGGCCCGGGCCACCGGGGAGGATGCCGATCGGGTCCGCCAGCTGGGGTTGGTGCTCGAGCAACACCTGCGCGCGCGGGCGGAGCAGCAGGTGGTCCGGCTGTCCGAGGCCTGGTCCCAGGCGGTGGCCACGATGACCGCCGAGGACCCCACGTGTGCCCCGCACCTCGAACGGCTCACCGCCGCCCGGGACGTCGACGGCGAGCTCGTCGCCTGCACCACCGACAGCGCCCGCCGGATCGTGACCCACGTGTGGTCGGTGGTCCAGGCAGCCCGGGTGCAGCGGCTGGCGGCCCGGCTGGAGCGGCTGCGTCACGGGCTGGCCGACATCCTGGCCGCCGAGCAGGCCAACTCGGCGGCCGGGCTGACCCCGGACCGGATCGCCCACTCGATCGGGCCGGTGTTCGCCGGCGAGCTCGACGTGACGGCGCTGGCCCGGTTGCTCACCGACAACCGGCCCGCCTTCCTGCTCAGCGACGCCCGGCGCGAGCGGGTGCGCCGCCTGCTGGAGGTGCTCGAGAGCCAGCAGTTCATGCCCCCGGCCGGACGGGAGGGGTACGAGTTCGTCTACGACGCCCCGGCCGCGGCCATCGCTGCCTACCACGAGCGCTTCACCGCGACCACCGAGCTGGCCAAGGCGCTGGTGATCGCCGAGCTCGAGATCGACGGCCGCTACCGCGAGCAGGCACACGACGCGCTGTTCGAGAGCTGGAGCGTGGCCGACCTGGACGCCGCGACGCTCGAGATGTTCCCCGAGTACCTGGTGCACTGCGACCTGGAGCAGCTCTCCCCGGCGGACACCATCGAGCTGCTGGAGGCGCTGTCGGACCACCTGCCGATCAACGCGGTGGTCTGCGTCAACGACCTGGTGCCGCACGCCATGGCCGGGGGCGCCGGGGGCCTCTCGCCGCGGACCCTCACCGGCGCCGCGCTCGGCGACGGCGAGGCGTTCATCCTGCAGGTTCCGGCCTCCGCCCTGGCGGTCGCCATGGACCAGCTGGTCCGAGGGTGCGCCGCGCCCCGATCGGCGCTGTTCGCGGTGTACACCGGGGCCGGGCAGTGGGTCGCCGATCTGCCGCCGTTCATCGCGGCGGCCGCGGCGACGGAGGCCCGGGTGTTCCCGGCGTACTGCTACGACCCGTCGGCCGGCCCGACCTGGGCCGATCGGTTCACCCTGCACGTCAATCCCCGGGTGGACGAGGACTGGCCGGTGCGCCCGCTGCGCTACGCCGACGAGTCCCTGCAGCACCGCGAGGTCGAGCTGGCGTTCACCGCCGCCGACTTCTTCGCCGGTGACGCCCGGTTCCTGCACCACCTGGCACTGGCCGGCGACGACTTCGGGGGCACCGTCGTCCCGTTCGCCGAACACCTGGCCAAGGGCAGTGACGCGTGGACGGACGAACTGCCCTACCTGCTCATGGTCGACGCCGAGGACGGCCTGCACCGGGTGCTGGTCGACCGGCCACTGCTGCGGCTGGTCGGTCACATCCTGGGCAAGTGGCGCCGGTTGCAGGAGCGGGGCGGGATCCACAACTCCTACGCCGCCCGGGAGCTGGCCCACGAACGGGCGCAGTGGGAGGCCGAGCGGGCCGAGCTGATCGCGGCGGCCAAGGCCGCGTCCCTGGGGTTGACGTCCGGCACGGGCCAGGCGGGACCGGCGACCGGAGCCCCGGCGGCGGCACCCGCCGTGGCGGACCTGCTCGACCTGGGCGAGGAGGAGGACGAGCCGGTCGCCCGCGACCCCTACCAGCCCTGGATCGAGACCGCCCGCTGCTCGACCTGCAACGAGTGCACGCTGGTCAACGACAGGATGTTCGCCTACAACGAGAACCGGCAGGCCTACATCGCCGACGCCGACGCCGGCACCTTCGCCGAGCTGGTGCAGGCGGCGGAGAACTGCCAGGTGGCGATCATCCACCCGGGCAAGCCGCGCAACCCGGCCGAGCCCGGCCTCGAGGACCTGATCAAACGCGCCGAACCCTTCACCTGACCCACCCCCACCCCCCACCCCCCACCCAACCCGCTCATGCTCCGCGGGTGACCGGTCATGCTCCCCTGCCGACGGAGATCGAGGTCCCCGCGGGGCATGAGGCGGTCACCCGCGGAGCATGAGCAGGTTGGGGACGGGGTGAGTTGCTCCACAGAACCGGCAGGCCGTTCGGCGACCCGCCCGGGACGGCGCATGATGGCCACAGCCAGCGCACGGGCGCGGCGGTGTCAGGAGGCGGCGTGAGCGAGCAGGACCATCAGATGCCCTCTGATCGGGCAGGTGCGGACGACGCCGCTCCCGCGGGCACCCTCGAGGACCTGTTGGGCATCCTCGACCTCCGGGCAGACCCGGCGTCCGGCCCTGATTCCTTCATCGGGCAGAGCCAGCCCCAGCCCTGGGGACGCGTGTACGGCGGCCAGGTGCTGGCGCAGGCACTGGTGGCCGCCCAGCGCACGGTCGACCCGGACGGCGAGCGGCGGCCGGTCCACTCGATGCACGCCTACTTCCTGCGCGCGGGTGACGACACCGAGCCGATCACCTTCTGCGTCGAACGGTTGCGGGACGGGCAGTCGTTCTCGGCACGGCGCGTGCTGGCCCTGCAGTTCGGCCGGGCCATCCTGACCCTGGCGGCCTCGTTCCAGATGCCGGGCGAGGGGCTCGAGCACGCCGAACCCGCGCCGGACGACGTCCCACCACCCGAGTCGCTCCTGCCACTGGCCCAGCGCTATGCGCACCTGACCAGTGAGGGGGCGCGCCGATGGTTGCGCCAGCGGCCGGTGGAACTACGGCATGTGACGCCACCGCCGTACGTCGAGCCGTCGCCGGACCGGGTTGCCAGGCAGCAGCTCTGGATGCGCACGACGGGGCCGTTACCTGCCGCCGTCGACACTCCGGCGATGCACGCCGCCGTGCTCGCCTACGCCAGCGACTACTCCCAGTTGGAGCCGGTGCTGCGCCGGCACGGGGTGATGTTCGCGCTGCCGGGCCTGCGGGTGGCCAGCCTCGACCACGCCATGTGGTTCCATCGCCCCGCCCGGGCCGACGAGTGGCTGCTGGTCGACGTCACCAGCCCCAGCGCCCAGGGAGCCCGGGCGCTGGGTACCAGCCGCTTCCACACCCGGGACGGCGTGCTGGTCGCCTCGGCCGCCCAGGAGGGCATGCTCCGCCTCACATCATCAGCAGACCGCCGGTAACCGGGATCAGGGCACCGGTGATGTAGCCGGCCTTGTCCGAGCACAGGAACTGGACGGCCTCGGCGATGTCCTCCGGCGAGCCCATCTTCTTCATCGGCACCATGTCGATGACCGTCTGCAGGATCTCCGCCGGCAGCTTGCGGGACATCTCGGTCTCGATCGCCCCCGGGATGACGCAGTTCACCGTGATCCCCTTTCCTGCGGTCTCCAGGGCCAGCGTCTTGGTCAGACCGAACAGGCCCGCCTTGGACGCGGCGTAGTTCGACTGGCCGATCCGACCGGTCTCACCCACGAACGAACTGATGTTGACGATGCGCCCGAAACCCTGCTCGATGAAGTGCGGCAGGGCCGCCTTGGCCAGGAAGAACGGCCCGTACAGGTTGGTCTTGATCACCTGGTCCCAGTCGAGCAGCTGCATCTTGATCGCGGTGCGGTCCCGGACGATCCCGGCGTTGTTCACCAGGTGGTCCAACCGCCCGTGATCGCGGATCACCGCCTCGACGACGCTCTGGCAGTCGGTCGGGTTGGCCACATTGGCATGCCGGACCTCGATGTCGAGTCCGTCGGCTGCGGCCTTCTTGGCGTAGTCCTCGGCCGACTCGGCATGGCTGTTGTACACCGCCACCACCTTGGCTCCGCCGGCGGCGAGCACCTGCGAGATGGAGGCACCGATCCCCCGCGTCCCGCCGGTCACCAGGGCAACTCGGGTCTGTGTCGTGCTCATCGGGAACTCCTCTTCTTCCGCGCGGTGGCGGTCTCGCAGATCCGGTGGGGATCGGGTGAACGGTCTGGTGAGCAATCGTGAAACTCATTGGCGGACATAGGTTCCCGGTGCCTTCTCGATCACGGGGTGGGCGGCGTTCCCGAGCTTGGCCGGGGCCCTGCGCAGCGGGCCGGAACGGTGGCCGAGCCACTGCACCCAGTGCTGCCACCAGGTGCCCTCGTGTCTCTGTGCCCCGGCGAACCAGGCGTCGGGGTCGGCCGGCGTCACCGGGTTGACGTAGTAGGCGAGCCCCCGGTGGGTGGGCGCCGCCACCAGGCTCTGCACGTGCCCGCTGGAGCAGAGCACGAACTCGCTGGCCCCACCCACCATCTGGGTCGTGCGGTAGCAGCCGGCCCACGGCGTGATGTGGTCGGTCAGCCCCCCGACCACGAAGGTGTCGACGTCGATCGCACCGACGTCCACCGGGGTGTCGAGGATGCGCAGCCGTCCAGGGCTGGCCAGCTGGTTCTCGGTGACGATCTCGAGCAGTTCGTGGTGCAGCCGCGCCGGCAGCCGGGTGGTGTCGGCGTTCCAGGCCAGGATGTCGAAGGCCGGTGGCTCCTTGCCGAGCAGGTAGTTGTTGACCCAGTAGTTCCAGATCAGCTCGTTGGGGCGCAGCCAGGCGAAGACCTGGGCCATCCTCCAGCCGTCGAGCACCCCCTGCTTGGCGGACATCCGCTTGGCTGCAGCCACCGTTCGCGGGGAGGCGAACAGCAGGATCTCGGCGTCGACCTTGCTGTCCAGCAACGTGACCAGGGTGGTCACGGAATGGATCCGCCGATCCTCACGCGAAGCCAGGATCGCGGCCAGGATCGAGACCATCATCCCGCCCGCGCAGCCACCCATGACGTTGACGTCCTCGCTGCGCGAGACGGCGCGGACGACGTCCAGCGCCTCGAGCGCCGCTGCCGCGTACGCGTCGAACCCCCACTCCCGCTGCTCCTTCGTCGGGTTGCGCCAGCTGATGCCGTAGACCTGGACACCGTGCTGCAGCAGGTACTCGTACATGCTGCGCCCGGGCGCCAGGTCCAGCGCGTAGTACTTGTTCACCTGGGGCGGGATGACGAGCATCGGCCGCGAGTAGACCCGCGATCGCTGCGGGGTGTACTGGATCACCTCCATCATCTCGGTGCGGTGGATCACCGCCCCGGGAGTCACGGCCAGGTTCTCCCCCACCCGGAACGGGGTGCGGTTCACCTGTGAGGGCATCGCGTGATTGCGCCGGATGTCGTGCACCAGGTGGCCCGCACCGCGCACGATGCTGCGACCCCGGGTCCTGCGGAGCTCGCGCAGGGCAACCGGATTGGTCAACAGGTTGTTCGTCGGTGCCAGCCCCTCGCGAATCAGGTGGGTGACGAACTCGACTCGCTCCACGTCCTTGGGGTCCAGCCCGAGGTGCTCGACCACCACGTCGGCCTCACGACCGAGGAACAGGTAGCCCTGCATCAGGGCACGGAACAGCGGGTTCGTCTGCCACACCGGGTCACGGAACCGCTTGTCCCCGGGGTCGGGAGCGACCGGGGAGCGCCCCGTGCCGATCCGGGCCAGGTGCCACGCGGCACGCGGCACGCCGGCGACCAAGGCCTTGGGGTTGCCCACGGCACGCCGCCCGAGCGCTCCCAGCCCGGTGACCGCGTCACGCAACCCGAAGCCCACGAAGGGGCTCGGGCCCACCACAGCCCCTGCGCCACCGGCCAGATGGGTCGCCGCGTGCTCGTCGTCCGCCACGTGGGCCGGCTCCTCGAGGGAGGCAGGCGACGACGGCGGCGCCGGTTCCTCCCCCGAGGAGTCCGACCCACGGGAGGTCGCCATCAGGCCATCCGCTCCACGACGATCGCCATGCCCTGGCCCCCGCCGACGCACATGGTCTCCAGGCCGACGGAGGCGTCCTTGACCTTCAGCCCGTTGAGCAGGGTGGTCAGGATCCGCACGCCGGTCATGCCGAACGGGTGGCCGAGGGCGATCGCCCCACCGAGCGGGTTGAGCTTCTCGCTGAACGGGTCCACCCCGATGCCGAGCGCCGAGGGGATCACCTGGGCGGCGAACGCCTCGTTGATCTCGACGATGTCGACGTCGTCGATGCTCATCCCGGCCCGGGTGAGCGCCTGCTTCGAGGAGTCGATCGGGCCCAGGCCCATGAGCTCCGGCTCGAGCGCGCTGACCCCCGTCGAGATGATCCTGGCGATCGGGGTGATGCCGAGTTCCGCGGCCCGGGTGTCCGACATGATCACCGCTGCTGCGGCACCGTCGTTGAGCGGGCAGGAGTTGCCGGCAGTGACCTTGCCGTCGCGGCGGAACACCGCGCGCAGGCCGGCCAGGGACTCCATCGTGGTCTCCGGCCGGGGGCTGTCGTCGAGGTCGGCCAGGCGCCCGCCGGACAGCGGCACCGGGATGATCTCGTTCTCGAAGTGGCCGGCCTTCTGGGCGGCGACGGCGCGTGAGTGGCTCTGGACGGCGAGCCGGTCCATGTCCTCGCGGCTGACGTTGTGCTCGTCGGCCACCCGCTCGGCGGTCAGGCCCATGGGCATGTAGGCGTTCGGCAGTCCCTCGCGGTTGCCCTTGAACAGGCGGGGGTTCTGGGTCTCGGGCTGGTCGGCGTAGACACCGAGCGGTGAGTGGGTGGTCGACTCGATGCCCACACAGACGAACGCGTCACCCTCGCCGGCCTTGATGGCGTGGAAGGCCATCCGGACGGCCTGCAGCGAGGAGGAGCAGTACCGGTTGACGGTTGTCCCCGGCGCGTTCACCCCGGCCAGCAGACTGACGATGCGGCCCATGTTGTGGGCCTGCTCCCCGCCGGGCAACGCGCACCCGGCGATCACGTCGTCCACCGTGGTGCGGTCGAGTTGGGGCACGCGCCCCAGCACCTCGTCGACGACCAGCGCGCCGAGGTTGTCGGGGCGCTCGTCGATCAGCGAACCCCTCATGGCTCGGCCGATCGGCGTCCGGCCAATGGCGACGACCACAGCTTCTGGCATAGTGCGCTCCCGGTCTGTTCGAGTAGGTCCGGACGCCTCGGCGTCCGTTCGGCGGTTCGGTGACAGGTGGTTCCACGTTTCGGGGTCAGGGGTGGTCAGCCTCCGCGGCCCGGTGCCGGCCCTCCCGCACGGACGTCGAGCTCGCCGTCGGCGAGGCGCGATCGCAGCAGCTTCTTGTCGTACTTGCCGACGCTGGTGCGCGGCACCTCGTCGATGAAGGTCCAGTGCTCGGGCAGCCACCACCGGGCCACCTTGCCGGTGAGGAACTCGCGCAGTTCCTCGGGGCTGACGCTGGCTCCCCGGGTGGTCACCACGCAGGCCAGCGGACGCTCTCCCCAGCGCTGGTCGGGGGCAGCGATCACCGCGACCTCGCGGACGGCGGGGTGTTCCAGCAAGGCCGCCTCGAGCTCCAGGGACGAGATCCACTCGCCACCCGACTTCACGACGTCCTTGGCCCGGTCGCTGATCCGCACGAATCCCCGGGCGTCGATCGAGCCGACGTCCCCGGTGCGCAGCCAGCCGTCGTGGAACTTGTCCGGCGTCGGGTCCAGGTAGTAGGCCTGGGTCACCCAGGGCCCTCGGACCTCGATCTCGCCGACCGCCGCCCCGTCGCGGGGCAGCACCTCGCCGTCCGGACCGGTGATGCGCACCTCGACCCCGCCGAGCACCTGGCCGGCAGTCGCCCGCAGGTCCATCGCCCGGTCCGAGGGGACGTTCTTGGGCGCGAAGGCCAGCGAGGCGACCGGACTGGTCTCGGTGAGCCCCCAGCCCTGCACCAGCCGGACGCCGAGTTCCTCCTGGTAGGCCTCGATCAACGCCCGGGGCACCGCCGCGCCACCACACATGATCATGCGCAGGGAGGACAGCTCGAGCGCGTCCCGTCCCAGTCCGAGCATGTCCCACCACACCGTGGGGACGGCGGCGGCCATGGTGACCCTCTCCCCGGCGATCAGCGCGGCCAGCCGGGGCGGGCTCGCGAAGGCACCGGGGAGGATCAGGTCGGCCCCCACCATCCAGCAGGCGTAGGGCAGACCCCAGGCGTTGCCGTGGAACATCGGCACCACGGGCAGGATGCGGTCGTGCTGGTTCAGCCCCAGTGCCTCCCCCGAGGAGACGCCCATGCTGTGCAGGAACGTGGAGCGATGGCTGTACACCACGCCCTTGGGCGGGCCGGTCGTCCCGCTGGTGTAACACATCGCGGCTGCTGCCGACTCGGGCAGGTCCGGCCAGTCGAAGGTGGTGGGCCTGCCGTCGATCAGGTCCTCGTACTCGATGGCCCCCGGCAACCCCGCGCGATCGCCGTCCCCGAAGACGATCAGGTGCTCGACGGTGGTGAGCTTGGGCAGGGCCGGTGCGATGGCCGAGGCCAGGCTGGCGTCGACCAGCAGGGCCCGGTCCTCGGCGTGGTTGATGATGTAGGCGATGTGCTCCGGGTCGAGGCGGATGTTGACCGTGTGCAGCACCGCTCCCGAACACGGCACCGCCAGGTAGGCCTCCTGGTGCTCCTGTGCGTTCCAGGCGAAGGTCCCCACCCGATCGCCGGGGCCGATCCCCAGGCCGGCCAGGCCGTTGGCCAACTGGGCGGCGCGTGCCGCCAGGCTCCCGAAGTCGATCGACCGCACCGAGTCCCGGGTGGCGGTCACCACCACGCTGTCCGGGTAGGTGTCACGCCCGTGTTCGAGGATGTGCCGGATGGTCAACGGGAAGTCCGGCATGGTGCTCAGCATGATCAACTCCCCGACACCTGGACCGCTTGGCCCGCCCAGAAGGGCTCGCGCAGATCACGTTTGAGGATCTTCCCGGCCGCCGACTTCGGCAGCGCCGCCTGGCGGACATCGATCGACTTGGGCACCTTGAACCCGGCGATTCGCGCGCGGCAGTGCTCGATGAGCTCCTCGGGCGTGATGCCCTCCTGCGACAGCACGACCACGGCGTGGACGGCCTCGCCCCACTTGGCGTCCGGGATGCCGAACACGGCCACCTCGTCCACGGCGGCGTGGGAGGCCAGGGCGTTCTCCACCTCGACCGAGTAAACGTTCTCGCCCCCGGTGACGATCATGTCCTTGGCCCGGTCGACCAGGAAGATGTTGGCCGCCTCGTCGCGGTACCCCAGGTCTCCGGTGCGGTACCAGCCGTCGAGGAAGGCGTGATCGGTCTCCGCCGGCTTGTTCCAGTACCCCTGCATCACACTGGAACTGCGCACCATCAACTCGCCGACATCGGAGGGCTGGCACTCCTTGCCGGTCACGGTGTCGAACACCCGTACCTGGACGCCGACTGCCGGTTGGCCGCAGGTGCCCACCAGGTGGGTGTCCAGCAGCCGCTCCTCGTGGGTGAGCAGGGTCGTGATCGGCGTGGTCTCGGTGGTGCCGTAGATGTGCATCAGCTCGGCGTCCGGGAATGCCTGGCGAGCCCGGTGGAGGGTCTCGGCCGAGATCGGCGAGGCACCGTGGCTGAGATAGCGCAGCGAGCTGACGTCGCGGGGGTTGGCGAGCTGTTCCTTGGTGGCCGCGGCCAGCATGGTGGGCACCAGCAGGGTGTGGGTGACCTTCTCGTCCTGGATCAGCTGGACGGCCTTGCGGGCGTCGAAGCTGGGCATGAGTACGTGCTGCCCGCCGTGCCAGAGGGTGGAGAAGACGGCCAGGGTTCCCCCGGTGTGGAACAGCGGTGAGGCGATCATCCACCGGGTCTGGACGTCGAACGGCCAGGTGGCCATCAGGTGCAGGCCACTGGAGATCAGGCTGCGATGGGTGTGCATCGCCCCCTTGGGCAGGCCGGTGGTCCCGGAGGTGTAGAACAGCGCGGCCAGGTCGTCCTCGACCACCCCCTCCCCCAGTTCGATCTCCTCGCCCGTGGCCAGGAACTCCTCGTACTCCTCGGGGATCCGGATCACCCGCTCGACGCACTCGGGCACCGGGAAGTCGCCGTCCATGAACATCACCCGGACGCCGGCGTCCGCCAGCACCGCGGTGATCTCCGCCGGCGCCAGACGCGAGTTCACCGGGACGAACACGAAGCCGGCGGACGGCACCCCCAGGTACAGCTCGAGGTACCGGTCGGAATTCGGCCCGACCATGCCCACGCGATCGCCCTTGTCCAACCCCAGCGCGCGCAGCGCGCCGCCGAGCCGGCGACAGCGCCCGGCGAGCTCGGCGTAGGTGCGCTCGAGGCCCTCGAAGACCAGGGCGCGACCGGTGGGATTCAGGCGTTCGGCACGGTCGAGAGGAGCGGCAAACGTGTACATGCGGTGCGCCTCCGTGGGTCGATGAGCCGGGCCTGCTGAAGAGCCTGGTGACGTGCCACCGTGGACGGCGTACGGACGCATCGTGTCGGACCGCAGACCCTTGGTCGCTGTGAGCGAACCGAGGGCGCTGATGCCTTGCCGCACAACCACCCTGGGAGCAGAATGTAACCGACCGTTCGTTCGGCTGTATAGACCCGTGGCACCGATTTGCGACAATCGGTGAAGGAGCTGTGGACATGTCCTCGGATGACATCATGAGCCTGCTGTCGGGGATCTCGAAGGCCGAGGTCACCCACCAGCAGATCCACCTGCGCGGCCTGAACCTGCACGTCCAGGTCTGGGGCGAGGGCCCGCCCCTGCTGCTCTACTCGGGCATCTTCGGTGAGGTCGACCTCTGGGAGACCCTGCTGCCCTACTTGAAGGGCTTCCGGACCATCGCCTTCGACCCGCCGGGCATCGGCAAGTCGCAGTTGCCCCGGGTACCGATGAACATGTTCACCCTGGCCGAACTCGGCACCATGGTGCTCGATCTGATGGGAATCCAGAAGGCCCACGTCCTGGGCGCTTCCTTCGGCGGGGCCGTCGCCCAGCAGATGGCGTTCATGCACCCCCGGCACGTGGACCGGCTCGTGCTGGTCTCCACCTCCTACGGGGGAGGAGCCGTTCCGGGCAACCTCAAGGCCTTCTATCACTTCATCCAGCCGTCCAGCTATCGCTCACCGCGCATGGAGCGGGTCGCCGGTGACATGTTCGGCGGACGGCTGCGCGAGGAGCCCGAACTCATGGCGCAGCTGCACGTGAGCCGCCCCCCGAGCATGCGTCACGCAGTGTTCCGGATGGTCCCGCTCTGGGGATGGTCGAGCCTGCCGTGGCTGTGGGCGATCCGGCAGCCGACGCTGATCGTTGCCGGCGACGACGACCCGGTCACCCCTCTGGTCAACCACAAGGTGATGAAGGCCCTCATCCCCAAGGCCCGGCTGCACGTCGTCGAAGGGGGTGGCCACATGGCGCTGCTGGACAGTCCCGAGCGCGTCGGCCCGGTGGTCACTCGGTTCCTTCGCGGTGAGGATGACGAACGCCCTGCGGCTCCTGCGGGATGGCGCCGCGGTCTGCGCCGGCCGGGCTGAGCAGCGGCGTGTCCCGCGGCCTGCAGCCCGGAGGATTCAGCCGTCCCGCTCGGCGGGCGGGCGCAGGGCCAATGACACCAGGGCGGCACCGGCAGCGAGGCCGGCCGTGAGCAGGAACGCCGACGAGAACCCCCCGCTGGCCTCGGCCATCGCCCCGGCCACGACGGGGCCGAGCGCCTGTCCGGCGCCGAAGGCAACGGTGAGGCGGCCGAAGGCGGTCACGGCCTGGACCGGCCCCAGGTAGTCGCCGACCGCTGCTCCCATGATGCCCGGGATGCTCCAGGCACTGACGCCGAAGAGCAGCACCGATGCCAGGATCGCGCCCACCGGATCGAGCGCCAGCCCGATCAACAGGTAGGACGTGCCGTGCAGGGCGAACACCGCCGCCAGCCCGACCCGTCGTCCGGCGCGGTCGGACAACGCCCCGAAGACCGGCCCCGACAGGATGCTGAGCGCCCCGACCGCGAACCAGAACCACCCCGCAGCGCGCTCGCTGAAGCCGCGCTGCACCAGCGTCTCGACAATGAAGGTCACATAGACGACGTAGGTGAACCCGAACACGAGGTAGAGCGCGCCGAGGTGAGCCAGGACGCGAGCCGGACCGGCCGGCGAACGGCCCGAGGCCCGCTCGCCAGCTCCGGACATCCGCACCGCCGGGGACTGCTCGCCGTACGGCGCCAGGCCCAGCTCAGCAGGGCGATTGCGCAGGAACAGACCCTCGAGGACGGCGACGGCGAGCACCACCGCCGCCAGGATCGCCCAGCCGAGGCGCCATCCGGGAGGACCCCACCGGGCAGTGATCTCGGGAACCAGCACCCCGCTGCCCATCAGGGCGAACCCGCTGCCGATGACCATGATCCCCGAGGCCCGGCCCCGGGTCGTCCGGTGGAACCAGTGGGGCACCAGGCCCATCACGGCGACGTTGGCCATTCCGCTGCCGACACCGGTGATCAGGTAGGCAGGCAGGATCACCGAGGCCCCGCCGGCCACGGCCACCACCCCCAGACTGACCGCGATCGTCACCAGGGCAGCGAGAACCGTGGTGCGGGCACCGATCCGGGCCACAACCGGGCCCGCGCCGACGGCTCCCGTCAGGTATCCGACGAAGTTCGCCGTGCTGATCCAGCCGAGCACGGTGTACGCCAGCCCGAGGTCAGCACGCATCGAGGGCAGCAGCATGCCGAGTGAGAACCGGGCGATCCCCAGGCAGGCGAACACCGTGGCCAGCCCCAGAACCGCGATCACCCAGGCGTAGTGCACGCGCGCTGACAGCCAGCCCACGGCGGTCGGGACGCGGACGACGTCGGGTGGGGTTGGTGGGGATCTCACGAGGCTCCTCCGGCTGGGTCGCTGCCCACGGACAGTGCGGCGTCCGGTTCAGGCCGAGCGCAGGCCAGAACCGGACGCCGTCTGCCCCTCCCCCGGGTCAGGCCCCGGGTCAGACGATCGCCTAGCGCCCTTGCCCGGCCAGGTCCACGGTCTTGGCCGGGTCGATCCCGGTGACCGCCTGCACCTGGATCCGGTCGAAGAGCCTGTTCGCGGCGGCCAGCGCCTCACCCTTGGGCTGAGTGGCCAGCGAGACCAGGTACATCACCAGGAAACCGACCGGCACCGAGATGATGCCCGGACTGCTGATCGGCAGCAGTGCCCCCTCGGCCGAGCCGTGGAACGTCGGGCTGAGCAGGATGATCACCACCGCGGTGACCAGCCCCGCCACCATGCCCGCGGTGATCCCGGCCGCGGTCGCCTTGCGCCAGTAGATGGTGAACAGCAGCGCCGGCAAGTTTGCGCTCGCCGCCACCGCGATCGCGAGCGTGGCCAGGAAGGCCACGTTCTGCTTCTGCGCGGCGAGCGCGATCAGCATCGAGATCGCCACGCTGATCACGGTCGTCGCCCTGGCCACGGTCAGCTGCCTGGTGTGGTCCACGTGGCCCTTGCGCAGCAGCTTGCCGTAGATGTCGTGCGAGACCGCACCGGTGGTCGCGATCACCAGGCCGGACAGCGCCGCCAGGATGGTCGCGAAGGCCACCGCGGAGACGAACGCCAGCAACAGGTCACCACCCAGCGTCTCGGCCAGCTGCGGCATGGCCAGGTTGCCACCCTTGCTCGCCTTGACGATCGCCTCCTTGCCCACCAGCAGCATGGCGCCGTAGGAGACGAACGGCAGGGTGATCAGGAAGACCGCGAAGATCCAGATTGCGGTGACCGCCGAGGTGCGAGCCGCCGCACCGTCCCGCACGGTGAGGAACCGGATCATGACGTGGGGCAGACCCAGGACGCCGAGGGTGACGCCGAAGATCAGCGAGAACTGCTCCCACTGGGCGGCCGTTCCCTTGCGGACCGGCTTCAGCGCGGCGTCCTTGGTGGCCTCGCCCGCCTCCTGGAAGATCGTGAGCGGGTTCCAGCCGAACTTCGCCAGCACCAGCACCAGCAGCAGAGCACCGCAGAACAGCAGGATCGCCGTCTTGACGATCTGGATGTAGGTGGTGGCGATCATGCCGCCGAACAAGGTGTAGATCAGGGTGAGCAGGCCGATGGCTCCTGCCGCCTGCCAGTACTTCACCCCGAACAGCAGCTGCACCAGCAACGCCGCACCCACGAACTGGGCGACGATGTACAGCAGCGAGACCACGACCGAGGCGGTGGCGATCGCGGCGCGCACGCCGTCCCCGTGGAAGCGGGACGCGAGCACGTCGCCCAGGGTGAAGTGGCCCAGGTTGCGCAGTGGCTCGGCCACCAGCAGGAGGCAGAGCAGGTAGGAGATCGGGATGTACACCGCGAGATAGAAGCCGTTGAACCCGCCGAGCGCGATCGCGCCGGTGGTGCCCAGGAACGTTGCGGCCGAGATGAAGTCACCGGCGATCGCGACGCCGTTCTGCCGGCCGGCGATGGCACCCTTGGCCACCAGGTGGGTCTCGACGCTCTTGTTGCGCTTGCCGGCCCAGTAGGTGATGTACAGGGTGACAGCGACCAGGGCCAGGAAGAGGACCGCGGACTCGGTGTTCATCGCCCGTCCTCCTCGTCCAGCCGGGTGCCCTGCACATGCTCGAACTGCTCGTCGCCATCACCCTCGGCGGCCGTCTGGTGGGTCTCCATGGTCGTCCAGTCGTCGTAGTGGGCCGCGGCGGCCGCCCCCGCGACTGCCGCACTCGGGAACTGGGCCTCGAGTTGCTGCATGCGGCGGCGGTAGATCGTCGTCAGGATGACGACGAAGAAGAACTGGGCGAAGGCATAGACGTAGGCCCAGGTCATGCCGTCGAAGACCAGGCCGTCCAGCACGGAGGTGAAGTTCGTCAGCACCTGCTGCAGGAAGAAGAAGGCCAGGGTGCCGACGACCATGGGAATGACGAGCCGGTGACGGGCTCGGACCATGTCCGTGTGGGCGCGCTGGAGCACCGGCCGGTTCGCATCATCGAGAGTGGCCATGGACGTGTCGTCCTTTCCGCCGACGACCGGTGTCCGGGATCAACCCGGCCGGAGCAGTCGGTCAGGGGTCGGGAGGCACGGGCCGCGCGATCGCTCAGGGACGATCGCGGGCACGGCTCGGTGGGTTCACCTATGGGGTTCTGAACAGCCGTGATTCCGAACTGTGACCGCAGCACTCGAAGCCGGTGCGGGTGGACGATGGTCGGTACATCAGGCATCGCGACAGAGCCGGTAGGACGTCTCCTACCCGGGTTCGGGCCAGTATTCTCGACCGAACGTTCTGTTGTCTATGTCCAATCGTGAACCAATTCTCCGCGAGCTCACCCGGCGGACGCCGCCCGCAGGAGGATCAACTCCTCGGACACCAGATCGGCCAGGTGAGGCAGGTCGGGCACCAGGGCCGGGTCGGCGAGCAGCCCCCAGCAGAGCCGGTCGTCGAAGCCGAAGACACTGATGTTCAGCCCCTGCCCGTGGACCAGGACCGACACCGGATGGTGGCCGACCACGCGCGCCCCGGCCAGGACCATCGGACCCGAGGGCCCGCGCACGTTGGCCACCATCACGTTGAACGCGTTCACTCGCGCCATGGCCCGGGCTGCGACCCACCACCCAGCTCGGGCCACCAGCGGAGGGGCGTACTCCGCTGCGTCGGAGACCAGCCCGCGGGTCAGGTTGTCGTGCCGGCGCAGAGCCGTGGCCATTCCCTCGTGCACGGCGCGCAGCCGTTCGATCGGGTCCGCCTCCGGGGTGGGCAGCGGCCCCCGGACCAGTGCGAGCCGGTTGCCGAAGGCCTGGTGGTCGGCGTCGGTGCGTTCCGAGACCGGCACGGCCGCGAGCAGCGGCTGTTCGGGCAGGGCACCGTGCTCGATCAACCAGCGACGAAGGGCCCCCGCGCACAGTGTCATGACGACGTCATTGACGGTCACCGCACCGACGAGGGGGGCAACCGCCCGGCAGACCTGCTTGATCTCCTCCAGCGGCAGGGTTCTGAGCTCACACTGGCGGTGGCCGGTGATCCGGGCATTGAACGGAGTCCGAGGGGCCCGCAGCGGCAGCACGCCGGCATCGGCCGCCACCGCCGACGAGCCGCTCGAGGGCAACCGGCGCACCACGGCCTGAGCCACGGCAGGAGCGCGCACCATCATCTGGGCGCTGAGCCGCATGCTGCGCAATCCGGTGCGGGCCATCGACCAGGCGCTGCGGCTGATCAGGTCCACATGGCTCGGTACCGGCTCCGGATCCCAGGCCGGGACGACCGGCTCCGAGCCGAGCGGATCGGCGGCGTCCTCGAACACGGCGGCGATCAGCGCGCTGCCGCCGACGCCGTCCATCACCGCGTGGTGAATCTTGAAGTAGACCGCCGCCCGGCCACCGTCCGGATCGCGGAACAGGTAGACCTGCCACAGGGGCAGCGCCCGATCCAGGTGCTCGGCGTGCAGGGCATCGATCCGTGCGGCCACCCCGTCCAGACCATCGGAGGCGGGCAACAGCACTTCGTGCACATGGTGATCGATGTCGAAGTCGGAGTCGTCCACCCAGTAGGGCTGGTCCAGGCCGAGGACAACGTTCATGACGCGCTGGCGCAGCACGGGTACCCGGTGCAGTCGCGCACCGATGTGCTCGCGCAGGGCGGGAAGGTCGAGGCCCTCTGCACCCTCCAGCACGGTGACCGTGCCGAAGTGACCGCAGACCTCACTCGACTCCATGGCCAGGAACTCGGCGTCCAGCCCGCTGAGTTGCCGCGCTGTCATCGTCCCCTCCCTCAGGTCACCGGTTGGCCGTGATCGCCCAGCGGGTCATCGGGTTGCGCGTGGAACCCCTCGACGTGAACCAGGTGCGGCTTGGCCCCCAACCCTTCCACCACGGCACGGCAGGCATCGACGAAATCCTGTCTGCCGGCGATGAAGACACTGTGGCCGGCCAGCGAGGGCAGCAGTCCGGGCAGGACGTCGGGGATGTGCCCGAACCTGATCCCGGGAACCCGCTCGCGGGTCAGGGTGGGCACGTAGTGGAAGGTGGCGTGGCGCGCCTGCCAGTAGCGGAGCAGTCCACGCTCGTAGAGATCCTCCTCGGCCCGCGCCGAGAAGACGAGCGTCACCTCCGGGGCGAAACCCCGACGCAGCGCGGCCTCGGTCAGGGAACGGATCGGCGCCAGGCCCGATCCGGCCGCCAGGCACAGCACCGGGGTCGCCACTGACGGATCGCCGACGAAGCCGCCGTGCGGGCCCGAGAGCTCCAAGGTCACGCCGGGCGCCAGCGCGTGCAGCCAGGCGCTCGTTCGCCCGCCGTCGACCCGGGTCACGTGCAGGCGCAGCTCGCCGTCCGGGTGGGCAGCCGTGGCCAGGGAGTACGAGCGGCGCGGCACGCCGGCCTCCGGATCACCCAGGCGCACGTACTGGCCGGGCCAGAATCTCAGCGGTTCGGCCAGCGGACGCAGCACGAGTTCCCTGATCCTCGGGGTGCGGGCCACCGAGTCGACCAGCACGAACGGCAGGTTCTCCCGGGTCGGGAACATGGTGGGGCGGGCATCCACCGTGCCCCACTCGATCTCGATCTCCTCCCCGGTGAGCTTGGCCATGCACATCAGCCCGAAACCGGCCCGGCGATCCTCGGAGGACAAGGCCATGTCCAGGACGAATCCCTGGTCGAAGGTCCCCGAGCGCACCCGCACCCGGCACTCTCCGCACGCCCCCGCCCGACAGTTGTTGGGCAGGGCGTATCCGGCACGTTCGAGCGCCTCGAGCACGGTGTCCCCCGCCTCGCAGGGCACCAGGTGGGACGAGGGGTGCAGCCTGATCCGGCCCATGTGAGGCCCTTTCCGTGCCGGCGGTGCAGCGCGATCGGCGTGGTGGCCTCAGAACACCGGGACGACGTCCTTCAGGTCGACGTCGGTGACCTCCTCGCCCGTGATGCCCACCTCGGGGATCGCCGGGAACGGGATGCCGTAGCGGTCGAGAACGCCCTTCAGATTGAGCATCGCCCGGCGCCAGTTCTCTCGCTTCTCCTCGTAATCGGGGATGGCGAAACCGGCCTGACGGGCGATCTGCTCGGCCTCGCGCTGGGTGCCGATGAAATCCTCCGGCAGATCCCAGAACTCGGCCGGTGGCTCGAACAGCACCGCCGACAGGAACAGGTACCCGGCCCGGATCTGCTTGGTGATCAGCGCATGTCGGGACACGTCGAGTCGTGGGTAGTCGCGCTCCATCAACGCCATGCAGATCCCCATGTGGCGTCCCTCGTCCCGCCCGATACGGCGGAATGCCTCCTGGAAGACGGGCTCGGTGCAGCGTGCGGCCATCTGATGGAAGATGGTCGCGGCGGCGATCTCGCCCATCAGGAACGAGGAGAACAGCACCGCCAGGTCATAGTTCGGCACGGCGTGCTTGTAGGCCTCCCAGTAGCGGCCACCGTTGTAGAACAGCCAGCGCACGTTCTTCTGGAGCCTCAGTCCGAGTTCGGTGCGCGGCTGGTACGTGAGCGGGTCCTCGTGCTCGAGGACCGCAGCCACGGACAGCCGGCACATCTGCTCGTGCACCTGCTCGTCCCGGGTGACGCTGAGGAAGCAGCGCCGCACCACGTCGTCCTCGTGGTTCTCGTAGGTCTTGACGAAGGCAGTCGCGAACACCGGGGGCGCCGAGGCGTCGAAGACCGACAGCAAGGTCCACCAGTACCCGATCGCCTCGCGTTGCTCCCAGGTGTACTTGGCCGGGTTGAAGGTGGTCCAGGCCAGCTTCGCGGGGTCCCAGAGCTCCTTCTGCGCCGATGCCCAGATCTCCTCCAGCTTGCCCGGCCCGGCCGGCCAGCCCAACGGGTAGATGTTGGGCTGCGGGGTCTGCGGCGGGTACTCCTGCAGATGCGCGATCTTCTCGTGATGAGCCGACACGGCTGCTTCTCCTCGTCGTGGCACGGACCAGCCGAACCCAGGCCGTTTACTGACTGTTCGTTCGGTTATATGGTTAGCAATCTGCGCCGCCCGGCTCCGGCTGTCAAGGCGTGAACCCGGTGAGCTTGGCGAGATCCGGACGGCAGCTCCGGCTGAACGTTCGGTCATCGAGC
Organism: Kineosporiaceae bacterium; assembly: GCA_016794595.1. Taxonomy (GTDB): domain Bacteria; phylum Actinomycetota; class Actinomycetes; order Actinomycetales; family Kineosporiaceae; genus JADJPO01. The sequence goes on along the minus strand of JAEUJN010000017.1, from coordinate 32,619 downwards.
CTGCCAGGACGAAGGGGAGAGCATGACCCAGCTGCAACCCGGTGGGACGGTCGGTGTCGTGGGGGTCGGCACCATGGGCTCGGGCATCGCCCAGACCGCGACGCTGGCCGGCCACCCGGTGGTGATGGTCGATGCCGTCCCCGGTCGTGCCGACGACGCGGTGCGGGCAGTGCGGGGGCAGCTGGACCGTCTGGCCGCCCGTGGCCGGCTCGAGGAGCCGGTCGCCTTGGCCGCCGGCAGTCGCCTGACCGCCGCCGACGACCTCACCGCCCTGGCCGGGGCCTCGCTGGTGATCGAGGCCGCCGCGGAGTCCCTGGAGGTCAAGAACAGCCTGTTCGCGACGCTGGAGTCGATCGTGAGCCAGGACTGCGTGCTGGCGACCAACACCTCGTCCCTGTCCGTCTCGGCCATCGCCGCACCACTGCGCCGGCCGGGCCGCCTGGTCGGAATGCACTTCTTCAATCCCGCCCAGGTGATGCGGCTGGTCGAGGTGATCTCGGGGCTGGACACCGACCCCCGGGTGGCCGAGTGGGTGGCAGGAACGGCCCGGGCCTGGGGAAAGGTGCCGATTCAGGTCGCCTCGACCCCGGGGTTCGTGGTCAACCGGGTGGCGCGACCGTTCTACGGTGAGGCGCTGCGGGCCCTCGAGGAACGCGCGGGCGACCCGGCAACCCTGGACGCCGTGATGCGCGAGTCCGGTGGGTTCCGGATGGGTCCACTCGAACTGACCGACCTGATCGGCCAAGACGTCAACCAGGCGGCCAACCGCAGCGTCTGGGAGGCCTTCGGCCACGATCCGCGCTATGCGCCCTCGCTGGCCCAGCGCCAACTGGTGGACGCCGGCCGGTTGGGCCGCAAGAGCGGGCGCGGGTTCTACGTCCACGACGGATCGCCCCCGCCGAGCCCGGCGACCGCCGCGGCGTCACCCGCCCCTGCCGAGGTGATCGTCGAGGGCGACTGGGGTCCGTGGGAACCTCTGTGGGAGCGCCTGGCCGGCACGGGGATCGCGGTACGCCGGGCGACCGACAGCCCTGCGGGCTCGGCCACAGCCGGGCCGGCCGCCACGGCGCCGAGCCCGGCAGGGGCCGTGGCCCGCATGGACCAGGTGCTGCTGGTGCCGACCTCCGGTCGCACCGCCACCCAGGAGGCAGTCGAACGGGGCCGGCCGACCGTCGTCCTCGACCTTGCCCGCGATCCGGCCACGACCGCGCGCTGGGCCGTGGCCGCCTCGGACGGCTGCCCACCGGCTGCCCTCGCCGAGGCGATCGGGATGCTGCAAGCCTGTGGGGCCGAGGTCACGGTGCTGGACGACGTCCCCGGGCTCCTCGTCGCCCGCACCGCAGCGATGCTGGTGAACGAGGCGGCGGACGTCGCCGGACGAGGCGTCGCCGACGCAGCCGCCGTCGATGCCGCGATGGAGTTGGGGGCCAACCATCCCCAAGGTCCCCTGACCTGGGGCGATGCGATCGGCGCCCGGCGCCTGGTCGAGCTGCTGGACACCGTGGGCGCCCATCACGGGGACGGCCGCTACCGGGCCTGCTCGACCCTGCGCCGCGCCGCACTCACCGGCCGGCCCCTGCGCACCCTCTGAGCCCCCGGCCCGTCCCGCGGGCCACCGACCAGCACCCAGCAGCACCCAGCAGCACCGAGCAGTGCGACGAGAGAGCGAGACCCCCATGATCGATGCCTATCTGGTCGACGGAACCCGCACCCCGATCGGACGCTACGGCGGATCGCTGGCCCCGGTACGTCCCGATGATCTGGCTGCTCACGTGATCGCCGCCCTCACCGAACGCCTTCCGGGGGTCGACTGGGGGGCGCTGGACGACGTCCTGCTCGGGTGCGCCAACCAGGCCGGGGAGGACAATCGCAACGTCGCGCGGATGGCGACCCTGCTGGCCGGACTGCCGGTACAGGCCCCCGGGGGAACGCTGAACCGGCTGTGCGGGTCCGGCCTGGACGCCGTCGGGATGGCCGCCCGAGCGATCCGAGCCGGCGACGCCGACCTGGTGATCGCCGGCGGCACGGAGAGCATGAGCCGGGCCCCGTTCGTGGTCCCCAAGGCCGGCTCGGCCTACAGCCGGAGCACCGAGATCCACGACACCACGATCGGTTGGCGCTTCGTCAACCCGGCGATGCGCGAGCAGTTCGGGACCGACTCCATGCCGGAGACGGCCGAGAACGTGGCCCGGGAGTTCGGCGTCAGTCGCACGGATCAGGACGCCTTCGCCCTGCGATCACAGACCCGGGCCGCGGCGGCGATCCTGAGCGGGCGGCTCGGGCGCGAGATCACCCCCGTGCCGGTCCCCCGACGCCGCGGCGAGCCATTGATCGTCGAGGTTGACGAGCACCCACGCCCGACGACCGCCGACAGCCTGGCGGCCCTGCGGCCGCTGTTTCCCGGCGGCACCGTGACCGCGGGCAACGCCTCCGGGGTGAACGACGGGGCAGCGGCCCTGTTGGTCGCCTCGGGACGGGCGGTCGAGCAGTACGGTCTGACCCCCCTGGCGCGGGTCACCGGCCTGGCCGCGGTCGGTGTCACCCCACGCATCATGGGCATCGGACCGGAGCCGGCCACGCGCAAGCTGTTGCAGCGCAACGGGTTGTCCATCGGCGACATCGATGTGATCGAGCTCAACGAGGCGTTCGCCTCCCAGTCGCTGGCGGTACTGCGCGGGCTGGGGCTGGGCGATGATCCCGACCATGTCAATCCCCACGGGGGGGCGATCGCGCTGGGCCACCCGTTGGGCATGAGTGGCGCCCGGCTCGCCCTGTCCGCGGCGATCGAACTGAACGACCGTGGTGCGCGACGGGCGGTGGCGACGATGTGCGTCGGGGTCGGGCAGGGGATCGCGCTGCTGCTCGAGCAGGCGTGAATCGCTGCGCCGGAATGCATGTCGACCACGTGAACTGTCCCCAGACCGCCCGTCGAAGGCGTTGACTTCACCCGTCCCAGACTGGAAACTGACTGAACGTTCGTTAATTGGAGGCTGCGTGTACGGCAATCACGACACCGAGACCGCCCTCGTTCCGGACGAGGGGGACTCCGAGCGCCAGGCCGAGTTCGATGCTCTCATCGCCGACGACCAGCGGATCGAGCCGCGCGACTGGATGCCCGATGCCTATCGCCGGACGCTGATTCGGCAGGTGGCCCAGCACGCCCACTCGGAGATCATCGGGATGCAGCCGGAGGGCAACTGGATCACTCGGGCGCCGAGCCTGCGCCGCAAGGCGATCCTGATCGCCAAGGTGCAGGACGAGGGTGGCCACGGCCTGTACCTCTACTCGGCCTGCGAGACCCTGGGGGTCGACCGGGAGGACCTGCTCGACCGGCTGCACGGCGGCCGGCAGAAGTACTCCAGCATCTTCAACTACCCCGCCCTCACCTGGGCGGACGTGGGCGCGATCGGCTGGCTGGTGGACGGCGCCGCGATCATGAACCAGGTGGCCCTGTGCCGGTGCTCCTACGGCCCGTACGCCCGGGCGATGATCCGCATCTGCAAGGAGGAGTCCTTCCACCAGCGCCAGGGTTTCGAGATCCTGCACACCCTGGCGCACGGGACCCCGGCCCAGAAGGAGATGGCCCAGGACGCGGTGAACCGCTTCTGGGCACCTGCCCTGATGATGTTCGGCCCACCGGACGACGCCTCACCGCACTCGGCCCAGTCGATGGCCTGGGGCATCAAGCGGTTCAGCAACGACGAACTGCGCCAGCGCTTCGTCGACATGAGCGTGCCGCAGGCCGAGGTGCTCGGGCTCAGCCTGCCCGACCCCGACCTGCGATGGAACGACGAGCGCGGTCACTACGACTCCGGCGAGCTGGACTGGGACGAGTTCGCTCGGGTCATCTCCGGAGACGGGCCGTGCAACGCCCAGCGAATGAGCCGGCGCATTCGCGCCCACGAGGACGGCGCCTGGGTTCGCGAGGCGGCCCAGGCCTATGCCGCCAAGCAGGCGGCCCGCACCCTGGAGGTGGCAGCGTCATGACCCAGACCCCGCAGAACCCCGCTCCGAACCCCGCCGCGGGCAACGGCTCCGACCGGCGTGGCTGGCCACTGTGGGAGGTGTTCGTGCGCGCCCGCCGAGGCCTCGCTCACCAGCACGTCGGCAGTCTGCACGCCCCGGACGCCGCGCTGGCGCTGCAGAACGCCCGCGACATCTACACCCGCCGGAGTGAGGGGGTCTCGATCTGGGTCGTGCCGTCGTCCGCGATCGTGGCCAGCAGCCCGCAGGAGAAGGACTCGTTCTTCGACCCGGCGCTGGACAAGGCCTACCGGCACCCGACGTTCTACGACATTCCCGAGGGGGTCGAGCACCTGTGAGCCCACCCGCGGTGACCAGCGCCCTGAGCATCGCAGCGCTCCCGGCAACGGCCAAGTACGCCCTCGCCCTCGGCGACGACGCGTTGATCCTCGGGCAGCGACTGGGCGAGTGGATCGCCGATGCCCCTCAGCTCGAAGAGGACCTCGCGCTGGCGAACATCTCCCTGGACCTGATCGGTCAGGCGCGCATCCTGCTCAGCTACGCAGGCGAACTGGAGGGGGCCGGCCACACCGAGGACGACCTTGCCTTCTGGCGCGATGACAACCAGTTCCGCAACGTGCACCTGGTCGAACAGCCCAACGGTGACTTCGCGGTGACGATGGCGCGCCAGCTGGTGTTCGCCTCCTATCAGTACGAGCTGTATCGCGCGCTGCAGGACTCGGGGGACGAGGCCCTGGCAGCGCTCGCCGGCAAGGCGTTCAAGGAGGTCAGCTACCACCGCGAGCACGCCCGCACCTGGGTGGTGCGGCTGGGTGACGGCACCGAGGAGTCTCACCGGCGCATGCAGGCCGGACTGGAGGCGGTCTGGCCCGGCGTCCCCGAGCTGTTCGAGCCGGACGAGGTGAGCCTGAGCCTGCCCAGTGTGGCGGCGGACCCGGCCGGCCTCGAGCCGCACTGGGCCCGCTTCGTGGACGGCGTTCTCGCCGAGGCAACCCTCACCCGACCCACACCGAGGTGGCGCTCGCGGGGCGGGCGCAGCGGGCTGCACACCGAGCACCTGGGCCACCTGCTGGCCCCGATGCAGCACCTGCACCGCTCCCACCCGGGCGCCTCCTGGTGACGGCGGGGGTGGGATCGTGACCGTCGACACCGCGACGCTGCTCGCGGCAGCCCGCGAGGTTCCCGACCCGGAGATCCCGGTGATCACGCTGGGCGACCTCGGGGTGGTCCGTGACCTGCGCCTGGACCAGGCGGGCACGGTGCACGTCGACGTGACCCCCACCTACGTGGGCTGCCCGGCCACTGCGGTCATCGCCCAGGACGTCGCGGCTGCAGTCCGGGCGGCCGGGGCGCCGCGCGTCGAGGTGCACACGGTGCTGAGCCCCGCGTGGACCACCGACTGGATCAGTGAGGAGGGTCGGACCAAGCTGCGCGAGTACGGGATTGCCCCTCCCGGCCCCGTGGTCCCGCCCGGCCCGGCGCGGCCCGCCCGGGACGGCGCGATCCCCCTCCCGGTGGTACCCCGGTGCCCGCGCTGCGGTTCCGCGGACACCCGTGAGGTGACCCGTTTCGGTTCCACCCCCTGCAAGGCCCTGCTGACCTGCCAGTCCTGTGCCGAACCCTTCGACTCCTTCAAGGCGATCTGATGACTGACACCTCTGCGTCCGCTGCCGCTCCCCCGGCCGGCTCACCGCGCCGGCACTCCGTCTTCCACTCCCTGAGGGTGGCCGCCATCGAGCGGCTCACCGACGACGCCGTCTCGATCACCTTCGATGTCCCGCCCGAGTTGCGCGAGGAGTTCCGGTTCCGGCCCGGCCAGCACGTGTCGGTGCGGGCCGAGGTGGTGGGTGACGACGTCCGGCGCAACTACTCGATCTGCTCGGCACCGAGCACGGGCACCCTGCGCATCGGGGTGAAACGCCTTCCCGGCGGGGCATTCTCGGGCTATGCCACCCGCAAGCTCCTTCCCGGGGACTCGCTCGACGTGATGACCCCGAGCGGCGGCTTCGTCGTCGACCCGGACCCGACGCGCCGGCGGCACTACGCGGCGCTGGCCGCCGGGTCGGGGATCACCCCGATCCTGAGCATCCTGACCAGCGCGCTCGAGGTGGAGCCCGAGAGCACCGCCACCCTGGTCTATCTCAACAAGAGCACGCTGAACATCATGTTCCTGGAGGAGCTCGAGGACCTGAAGAACCGGTTCCCGCAGCGGTTCAACCTGATCCACGTGCTGGACGAGGAGAAGACCGACGTCGATCTGCTCTCCGGCCGGCTCGACGAGGACCGCTTGCGGCAGATCATGTCCCAGCTGGTGCTCGTCGACCGGATCGATGCCTGGTACCTGTGCGGGCCGCTGCCGTTGACCGACCTGACCCGCCGGGTGCTGCTGGAGTCCGGTGTCGCCGAGGACGCCATCCACCGCGAGCTCTTCCACGTCGGCCCCCCCGCCGATCGCGCGGCGTCCGGTGCGGTGTTCTCCCCCCTCGGGGCGGAGGCGGAGGAGTCCACCGGCTCGCACGTCACCGTCATCCTCGACGGGCGTTCGCAGAGCTTCCTGCTGCCGGCCGAGGGAGCCTCGGTGCTCGACGCCACCCTGCGCTACCGCCGGGATGCCCCGTACGCGTGCAAGAACGCGGTCTGCGGCACCTGCCGCGCCAAGGTGACCCAGGGCGAGGTGCGGATGGACTCCAACTTCGCCCTCGAGCCGAACGAGGTGGCCGCCGGCTTCGTGCTCACCTGCCAGGCGCATCCGGTCACCGACCAGGTGACCCTCGACTTCGACCAGTGACCCGCGCCGTTCAGCCTGACCCACCCCGACCCACCCCGACCTAAGGACACCACTCAGATGGCCCTCGTGCGCACCTCGCGTCGCGGTTCGGCGCTGCTGATCGGCCTGCACCGACCGGACAAGCACAACGCCCTGGACGAAGCCCTGGTCAGCGAGTTCGACCGGGCGCTGACCGAGGCATCCCGGGAACCCTGCGTGGTGATCGTGCACTCCACCACGCCGGGGATCTTCGCCGCCGGCGCGGACATCGCCGAGCTGATCGAGCGGGACGCCGATGCGGCGCTCCGCGCGATCAACGCCGGCCTGTTCGATCGGCTGGAGGCCCACCGCTGGCCGACGATCGCGCTGGTGGACGGCCCGGCCCTGGGCGGGGGCTGTGAGCTGGCCCTGGCCTGCGACCTTCGCCTGGTCAGCACCCGGGCCCGGTTCGGCCAGCCCGAGTTGGGGTTGGGCATCCTGGCCGGAGCCGGGGGAAACTGGAGGCTGGCTCAGGCAGCCGGCCTGCCGGTGGCCCGCAGGATGCTCTACACCGGGCAGACCCTGCCGGCCGCTGAGGCGGTCGAGGTGGGCTTGGCCGATGCCGTGCACCCCCCCGAGGAGCTGCTGGACGCCGGCCTGACGTTGGCCGAGACCATTGCAGCTCGCTCCTGGCGGGCGCTGGAACTGACCAAACTGGCACTGCGAGCGCACCGGCCGGCCACGACGGGATTCGACCTGGCTGCCCAAGCCCTGCTGTTCGAGAGCCAGGACAAGCGGGAACGCATGGGTCGCTTCCTCGCCCAACGGACCGCGAGCGCCCACCAGGTTCCCGCGACCGAAGCCACCTCCCCTCAGGTGACCACGAACGGTGCGGCTCCGGCCGGCGGGGCCAGACAGCCCGTCCCGCCGTTCCACCTGCGCCAGCTCACGATCGAGGACGGCCTGGACCTGGCCGCCTCACCGCAGCCGGGAGCATGGCAGGTCTACGACGCCATGCAGCCCTTCCCTCCCGACGAGGGCTACCGGGCCGTCGTGGACGGCGCCGGCAGCCTGCTCGGGTACTGCTGCCTGGGCGAGGCAGCACGGGTGCCCGGTGCCGCCGGGACGCCGGTCGTTCTCGACGTGGCGATCGGCATCCGGCCTCAGCTGTCCGGCAAGGGGTGGGGCGCCGCTCTCGGACGTGCCGCCATCGAGTACGCCCGCACCGTCGCCGCCGACCGACGACTGCGCACCACCGTGCCGGAATGGAACACCGTCGGGCTGCGGGTGGCGGAGCAGTCCGGCTTCACCCCGGTGACCACGGTGACCCATGACCGCAAGCGGTACGTCGTCCTGGAGCAGTCCGGTGCCCTGGAGCCGGTCGCCCAGCACCCGGCTGCCGAGCCCTCCGCGCGATCGGCGGCATCCCGGCCCGCCTGACCCTGACCACCCTTTTCCCGGCCGTACCGAGCGCACCGTCCCGAGGAGCGACATGTCCGAGTCCCCTGACTTCTTCACCCGTCACCGCGAGCTGCTGGAACGTGCCGTTCGCGCCACCACCGAGCGAGCCAGTTGGTCGGCCTACCCCGAGATGCCGAACGATCCCGCCTACGGCGAGGACGGCATGGCCACGGGATCGGAGGCGTTCCAGGCCCTGGTGGGCAAGCCATTCGACCTGGGGCAACCCGGTGAACCCGTTGCGGCCGGAGAGGTCTCGCCGTACGGCCTCGAGCTGGGCATCAGCTACCCCTACCTCGCCCCGGACGAGGCGGTCGCCATCGCCAAGACCGCCGGCCGGGCCTGGCGCCGGGCGTCGGCGGACACCCGGGCCGGGGTCGCGGCCGAGATCCTCGCCCGGCTCAACGCGGCCAGCTTCGAGATCGCCCAGGCCGTGCAGCACACCACCGGGCAGGCCTTCGCCATGGCCTTCCAGGCCGGTGGCCCGCACGCGCAGGACCGTGGCCTGGAGGCCGTCGCCTACGCCTGGGCCGAGCAGAAGCACCACCCGGCCTCGGCGATCTGGAGCAAGCCGCAGCGCAAGGGTGACCCGATCACCATGGAGAAGACGTTCACCCCGGTCGGGCGCGGCGTCGCCCTGGTGATCGCGTGCGTGACCTTCCCGACCTGGAACAGCTACCCCGGCCTGTTCGCCAGCCTGGTCACCGGCAACCCCGTGCTGGTCAAGCCGCACCCGAAGGCGATCCTGCCGCTGGCGGTCACCGTGCGGATCGCCCGCGAGGTGCTCGCCGAGGCGGGCTTCGACCCGAACGTGGTGCTGCTCGTGCCCGAGAAGCCGGGCAGCCCCAACGCCGGTGACCTGGCCCGCCACCCCGACGTGCGGATCATCGACTACACCGGGTCGACGTCGTTCGGCGACTGGCTGGAGGCCAACGCCCGCCAGGCCGTGGTCTACGCCGAGAAGGCGGGCCTGAACACTGTCGTGCTCGACTCCACCGACAACTACAAGGGCCTGCTGTCCAACCTGGCGTTCTCGCTGTCGCTGTACAGCGGTCAGATGTGCACCACGCCGCAGAACCTGCTCATCGCCCGCACCGGCATGACCACGGACCAGGGGGTCAAGACCCCCGAGCAGTTCGCCCAGGACCTGTCCGCCGCCCTGGACGGCCTGCTCGGTGACCCCAAGCGGGCGGCCGGCATCCTCGGCGCCATCACCAGCACCGCCGTGACCGACCGGCTGGAGCAGGCCGCCGCCACCGGCTCGGTGGTGCACCCGTCGTCCGCGGTCGAGAACCCGCAGCACCCCGAGGCGGTGGTGCGCACGCCGCTGGTGGTGGCGCTCGCGGCGTCCGGCGAGGAGGTCTACACCCGCGAGTGGTTCGGGCCGATCTCGTTCGTGATCGAGACCGAGTCCACCAAGGAGAGCCTCGAGGTGTTGCGCCGCACCGTGGGCGAGCACGGCGCGCTCACCGCCATGGTGCACTCGACCGACCCCGACGTGCTCGAGGCCGCCCGGGACGCCGCCCTGGACGTCGGCGTTCACCTGTCGGAGAACCTCACGAGTCCGGCGGTGTTCGTCAACCAGACCACGGCATTCAGCGACTTCCACGGCAGCCCTGCCAGCCCGGCCGCCACGGCGGCCCTGTCCGATCCGGCCTACGTCACCGGACGGTTCACGACCCTTCAGAGCCGCCGGCACGTCGCAGCGGTCTGATCTCGGGTGGTACCGGCCTCAACAGCGCAGGCCGTCGAAGGCGACGGCAACGATGATGTCGGCCAGGTCCTGCGGATCGTCGCCGCGCCGGGGCCGGTACCACTCGACGACCGAGTTCACCATGCCGAACAGCAGGCGAGCAGTGATCGCGGGGACGACATCCGCCCGCAGGTGCCCTTCGTCGCGGGCCTGCTCGACCATCTCGGTGACCAGGGAGTCGAACTCGCGGCGGCGAGCCAGGGCCTTGCGCTCGATCTTGGTGTTGCCCCGCACCCGCAGCAGCAGGGTGACGAACGGCAGCTCATCGATGAGCAGCAGGACACTGTTGTGCACCAGCAGCTCGAGCCGGTGCAGTGCCGTCCCCTCGGCCGCCTTGACCTCCTCCATCACGGCGAACAGACCGTCCAGGGCGCGATCGACCCCGAGCCGTAGCAGTTCCTCCTTGCCGACCACGTGGTGATAGATGGCCGACTTGGTGATGCCGAGTTCGCGGGACAGGTCCTCCATGCTCGTGCCGTCGTAGCCACGCTCGTTGAACACCCGGACGGCACCACTGAGCACAGACTCCAGGTGATGTCCCGGTCGCCCCCGACGTGGTCGGGCGCTGGGAGGGGATGTCGCTGCCATGGCCGGAGTATCCCCCACCTCCCTACCGTTCGATCGTTCGGCTACGCCCACGGAACTCGAGCACCACGTCATCTGGATGTCCATTGCGGTACACCGTGACGTCATAGATCCCGTTGCGCCCGTAGCGCACACGTTCCGTGGCAACCGCTGTCAGTTCGTCACCGACGTGGGCCGGTGTGATGAATGACACCTCCGCGCCCGACGCGACGGTGACCGGACCGTGGCTGTTGCACGCTGCGGCAAAGGCGGTGTCGGCGAACGCGAACAGGTAGCCGCCATGGGCGAGGTAGTGGCCGTTGACCATCTCGGCAGTGACCGTCATGGTCAGCGTCGCTTCTCCCCCGGCCGCGTGCTGCAACCGGATTCCGAGCACCTTGGCAGCGATGTCGTCCTCGAGCATCCGATGCGCGGCGTTGCGCTCGTCCATGGCCCACGCTCCCTACCGTTGGCGTCACCATCCCGGCCACGGTCGTGGCCGGCCGTCCGCGAGATCGATCGTCGGTCGCCTAGCGGGCCTCGAACACCGGCCTGGTCTTGGCCAGGAAGGCCCTCACGGCGCCCTGATGGTCGGCGGTCGCGCCCAGGCGTCGCTGCCCCTCACCCTCGGCGGCGAGCACATCGGCCAGGCCGGCGCGCCACGCCTGCCGCATCGCCCGTTTCGCCTCGGCGTAGGCCAGGGTGGGTCCGGCCGCCAGGCGAGCGGCGAGCCGAGCCGCGCTCTCGCCGAGTTCGGCCGCCGGGACGACGCGCCCGACGACCCCCCAGGCCAGTGCTTGCTCGGCGGTGAAGGGCTCGGCCAGCAGCACCAGCTCGCTGGCGCGGGCCACCCCCACCGCTCGGGCCAGCGACGCGGACAGCCCCGAGTCACACGTGAGCCCGATCGCGGTGAACGCCGTCCCGAACCGGGCCGTGTCCGCCGCGATCCGGACGTCGCACGCCAGCGCGAAACCCAGACCAGCACCGACACAGGTCCCGTTGACGGCGGCCACCACGGGCTTGGGCATCGTGGCCAGCGCCGTGGTGATCGGGTTGTAGTGCGCCTCCACGGTGGCGAAGGCGGCGTCCACCCCGCCCTGGTCGAGCGCCTCGGCGTGCTCGGCCAGGTCCTGCCCGACGCAGAAGGCCTTGCCCGCGCCGGTGAGCACCACGGCCCGGACGGCGGGATCGCCGGCGACGTCCAGCAACGCGTCGCGCAGGGCGTCCTTGAGTTCGGTGGTCAGGGCGTTCGCCCGGTCCGGGGCATTGAGGGTGATCGTCGCGACCGGCCCGTCGTCGGTGCGGAGCAGGGACTGCACGCTTCCTCCCGTGGTGACGCGCCGGGCCAATTTCCCAACCGAATGGTTGGTTAATCTTCGCGATCCGGGCGAACCATTGTCAACCGCCCCCGCCCAACCTGCCCATGCTCCGCAGCCGACGCACGATACTCCGTGGCCGAGGCGATTCGCCGCACCGGCGGAGCAGGAATGCGTCACCTGCGGAGCATGAGCGGGTTGGGGGTTGGGGGTTACGACCCAGGGCGGACGCCGCGCGGCGCGGTAGGTTCGCCCCGAGGGGACCAGGGGGATGCCATGCGAGCCACGACCGTGATCTCGGCGGGACTGTTCGCCGCCTGGACGGCGCACGATCTCGAGGAACTGCTGACCATGTCGGCCAACTCACGGCAGCTGGCCGCCCGGGCGCCGGCGTGGCTGCCGATCCCGGACGACGTCCGGCGCAACGGACTGCCCCAGGAGCAGGTCACCCTGGCCATCGGACTGGTCGGTGCCCTGACGGCCGCCGCGGCGGCAGACGGCGTGCGCACCCGAGGACGCTCCGCATTCTTCCAACTCGCCCTGGAGGGATTCGGGTGGCACGGGCTCAGCCACCTGGCGAGCGCGGCCGCCGTCCGCGGGTACACCTCGGGCGTGGCCACGGCGCCCGTCATCGTGCTGCCCTACTGGTGGTGGGCCAGGCGAGCGCTCAGGCGGGCCGGGGTCCCGCGGCACGACGCCGACCCACGCTGGGCGCTCGCCCTGAGCCCGCTGCTGCCCGCCGCGCATCTGGCGGCCCGTGCCCTCCTGCGGGCCACACCCACCGCGCCGGCCCCGACCAGCCGGCGATGATGGCCGCCAACCTGCTCATGCTCCGCAGGTGACAGCTCGATGCACCAGAAGCGGGTCAGATCGCCACCGGCAGGGAGCATGAGGCGTCACCCGCGGAGCATGAGCAGGTTTCAGTCGCGGGTGAGCTTGCGGTAGGTGACGCGGTGGGGGCGGGCGGCCTCGAGGCCGAGTCGGGCGATCTTGTTCTCCTCGTACCCCGCGAAGTTGCCCTCGAACCAGAACCAGGACGCCGGGTCCTCCTCGGTGCCCTCGTACGCCAGGATGTGGGTCGCCACCCGGTCGAGGAACCAGCGGTCGTGAGAGATCACCACGGCACAGCCGGGGAACTCGAGCAGTGCGTTCTCCAGCGAGCCCAGTGTCTCGACGTCCAGGTCGTTGCTCGGCTCGTCGAGCAGCAGCAGGTTGCCGCCCTGCTTGAGGGTCAGCGCCAGGTTGAGCCGGTTGCGCTCCCCGCCGGAGAGCACCCCGGCCGGCTTCTGCTGATCCGGGCCCTTGAACCCGAAGGCGGAAACGTAGGCCCGCGAGGGCATCTCGACCTGGCCGACCTTGATGTGGTCCAGCCCGTCGGACACCGTCTCCCACACGTTCTTCTTCGGGTCGAGCCCCGCCCGGCTCTGGTCCACGTAGGAGATCTTGACCGTGTCGCCGATCTTCAGCTCCCCCGAGTCGACCGGTTCGAGGCCCACGATGGTCTTGAACAGCGTGGTCTTACCGACCCCGTTCGGTCCGATGACGCCGACGATCCCGTTGCGCGGCAACGAGAACGACAGTCCGTCGATCAGGACCCGGTCGCCGAACCCCTTGGTCAGCTTGCTGGCCTCGATGACGATGCTGCCCAGCCGGGGACCCGGCGGGATCTGGATCTCCTCGAAGTCGAGCTTGCGGGTCCGCTCGGCCTCGGCGGCCATCTCCTCGTAGCGGGCCAGCCGCGACTTGCTCTTGGTCTGACGGCCCTTGGCGTTCTGTCGCACCCAGGCCAGTTCCTCGGCCAGGCGTTTGGCCAGCTTGGCGTCCTTGCGGCCCTGCACCTGGAGCCGTTCCTGCTTCTTCTCCAGGTAGGTGGAGTAGTTGCCCTCGTAGGGGTAGAGGCGTCCGCGGTCGACCTCGGCGATCCACTGCGCGACGTTGTCCAGGAAGTACCGGTCGTGGGTGACCGCGATCACCGCACCCGCGTAGGCGGCCAGGTGCTGTTCCAACCACTGCACGCTCTCGGCATCCAGGTGGTTGGTCGGCTCGTCCAGCAGCAGCAGGTCGGGCTTGCTGAGCAACAGCTTGCACAGCGCGACCCGGCGACGCTCACCGCCCGAGAGCACCCGGACGTCGGCGTCCGGCGGCGGGCAGCGCAGCGCGTCCATCGCCTGCTCGAGCTGGGCGTCCAGGTCCCAGGCATCGGCATGGTCGATGTCCTCCTGCAGCCGGCCCATCTCCTCCATCAGCTCATCGGAGTAATCGACCGCCATCTTCTCGGCGATCTCGTTGTAGCGGTCGAGCTTGACCTTGATCTCGCCGAGGCCCTCCTCGACGTTGCCCAGCACCGTCTTGTCCTCGGTCAGCGGAGGTTCCTGCAGCAGGATGCCGACGGAGTAGCCGGGCGAGAGCCTGGCCTCACCGTTCGAGGGCTGGTCGAGCCCGGCCATCATCTTCAGGATCGTGGACTTGCCCGCCCCGTTCGGGCCGACCATGCCGATCTTGGCACCGGGATAGAAGGCCATCGTGACGTCGTCGAGGATGACCTTGTCCCCCACGGCCTTGCGCGCCTTCGTCATGGTGTACACAAACTCCGCCATGGCCGTCAGGCTACCTGCCGAGCGCCGTCGCCCCTGACAGCGGTCGAGGCGGAAGGCGCACACCCGGCGGGGGTGCCAGGCTGAGCCATGAGCCAGTCTCCCGAGGTCCGGATCGAGCACGACAGCATGGGCGAGGTGGCCGTCCCGGCCGCCGCCCTCTACGGCGCGCAGACCCAGCGCGCGGTGGAGAACTTCCCGATCAGTGGATCGCGGCTGCCCCGCTCGATGATCTGGGCTCTCGGCCTGGTCAAGGCCGCCGCGGCCGCCGCCAACGGCGAACTCTCGGTGCTGGACGGCGCGACCGCCGCCGCGATCGCCAGTGCCGCCCGCGAGGTGGCCGACGGCGTCCACGACGAGCACTTCCCGGTCGATGTGTTCCAGACCGGCTCGGGCACGTCGTCGAACATGAACGCCAACGAGGTGATCGCACGGCTCGCGACGGACCGCCTGGGACGGCCCGTGCACCCGAACGACGACGTCAACGCCAGCCAGTCCAGCAACGACACCTTCCCCACCGCGATCCACCTCGCCGCCACCCAGGCCGTCCTGACCGGATTGCGCCCGGCACTCGAGCACCTGGCCGCCGCCCTGGACCGCCTGGCCGAGCGCACCACCGACGTGGTCAAGGCGGGCCGAACCCACCTGATGGACGCCACCCCCGTGACCCTCGGGCAGGAGTTCGGGGGCCATGCAGCCCAGGTGCGACGTGGCATCGAACGCCTGGACGCCGCGCTCCCCCGCCTGGCCGAGGTCCCCCTGGGCGGCACCGCCGTGGGCACGGGGATCAACACCCCGCCCGCCTTCGCCGACCTGGCGGTCGGGCTGCTGGCCGAGAGCACCGGACTGCCCGTCATCCGGGCCCGCAACGCCTTCGAGGCCCAGGGCGCCCGGGACGCCCTCGTGGAGACCTCGGGCGCCGTCCGCACGATCGCGGTCAGCCTGACCAAGATCTGCAACGACCTCCGGTGGATGGGGTCCGGCCCGACGGCCGGCCTGGCGGAACTTCGGCTGCCGGACCTGCAGCCGGGGTCCTCGATCATGCCGGGCAAGGTGAACCCGGTGGTGCCCGAGGCGGTGCTGCAGGTGTGCGCCCGCGTGATCGGCAACGACGCGACCATCACCTGGGCCGGTGCCAGCGGGACGTTCGAGTTGAACGTGATGATGCCGGTGACCGCCCACGCCCTGCTGGAGTCGATCACCACCCTGGCCGCTGCCGTCCGGTTGCTGGCCGATCGGTGTGTCGCCGGGATCACCGCGGACGCCGAGCGCTGCCTGCGGTACGCCCAGTCCTCGCCGTCCCTGGTCACACCGTTGAACAGGCTGATCGGCTACGAGGCCGCGGCCAGGATCGCCCACCACGCGCTCGCACACGGCGTCACGGTGCGCGAGGCGGTGGTGGCGCTGGGATTCCTCGAGCGCGGCGAGCTGAGCGCCGAGCAGGTGGACGCAGCCCTCGACGTCCGCGCCCTGACCGGCCGGACGCCGCCGGTCAGCTGAGCAGCAGCCGGGCCAGCCGGCGAGAGACCCCGACCGCGCCGATCATGCCCAGGATCGCCAGGTAGGCGACATGACCGAGCAGGCCCCAGCCGACCTCGCCCAGCATCAGCCCCCGCTCGAGCGCCACCCCGTGGTAGAGCGGGGTCGCCTGGACCAGGAGGCGGAGCGCATCGGGATAGGTGCCCAGCGGGAAGAAGGTCGCCGAGAACAGGAACATGGGCTGGATCGCCAGGGTGATGAAGTCGAAGTCCAGGAACGAGCGCATGAACGTGGTCGCGAACATCCCCACGGCCGAGAACGCCAGGGCGATGAACACCGCCGCCGGCAGGGCGAGCAGCCCCCACCAGGAGTCGACCGCGCCGATCGCCACGGCCACGGCGAGGAAGGCCGCGGAGTACATCGCTCCCCGGATCAGCGACCAGGCGATCTCGCCGAGTGCCAGATCCCGCGGGCCGATCGGGGTGGCCAGCATCGCCTCGTAGGTGCGGGCGTACCTCAGCTTGAAGAACACGTTGTAGGTCGAGTCGAAGATCGCCCCGTTCATCGCCGAGGAGGCCAGCAGAGCCGGGGCGACGAAGGTCGCGTACTCCACCGTCGTCCCGGCATCGGTGGTGACCGAGTGCACCAGCGCCCCCACGCCCAGACCGAGGGAGAACAGGTAGAAGACGGGTTCGGCGAAGCCGGTCAGGAACGCCACCCACAACCGCCGATAGGCGAGCACGTTCCGCTCGATGACGCGCGCCGCGAGCATCACGGCACCAGCCGGCGGGTGAACGTGCGCCGCGCCGCCCAGGCGCCCACGGCGACGTACGCCAGCAGCACGGCGAGGTGGGCGGCCACCAGACCCGGACCGGCCCCACCCAGAACGGCCGCGCGGCACAGTTCGACGCCGTGCCAGAGAGGGGTGATCCAGGCCAGCCCCTGCAGCGCCACGGGGAGAGAGTCGATCGGGAAGAAGGTGCCCGAGAACAGCATCAGCGGCGTGACCACCAGCCGGAAGATGATGCTCATCGGCTCGTCGCTGTCCAGGGTGGCGGTGACCGCGAACAGCGGGATCGCGAAGGCCATCCCGGTCAGGACGGCGAGCGGGATGCAGACCACCAGCCCCCAGCCGGAGAGCGTGCCCAGCGCGGCGCACACCCCGACGAAGATCACCGACGCCACGCTCAGGTGAGCGGCGACGGCGGTCAGGTGGCCGAACAGCACCTGACCGACCCCGAGCGGCGTGGCCAGCATCGCCCGGTACATCCGGTTCCACTTGATGTAGGCCATGACCTGGTAGGTCGACTCCCCCAGGGCCACCCACATGGCCTGGGTGGCGATCAGCGCCGGCACCACGAAGTGCAGGTAGGAGACCCCGTTCACCCCGCCGGAGGCCGAGTCGACCAGCGAGCCCAGCCCCAGGCCCAGCGAGCCGAGGAACATCAGCGGTGAGGCGAACCGGCCCATGACGCTGCCCCGCCAGGTCCGCCGGTAAACCACCCAGAAGTAGTCGAGCACCGCCAGGGCGGCCATCAGTCCACCAGGGTGCGGCCGGTCAGGGTGAGGAAGACGTCCTCCAGGCTCGCGCGCCGTACCAGTGACGAGATCGGCCGGACGCCGCGCGCGTGCGCCGCTTCCAGGGCCGCCTCCCCGTCGTCGGTGTAGACCAGCACCCGGTCCGGCAGGACCTCGACCCGCTCGCCGAGGCGTTCGCCGAACGCCTCGCCCAGCAGTTCCACCCCCCTCGCAGCCCCGGTGGTCCCGGTAGCCGAGACGACCGGGTCCAGGCGCAGCTCGAGCACCTCACGGCTGCAGTGCCGCTCGATCAGCTCCCGCGGCGAACCCTGGGCGGCGATCCGGCCGCCGTCCATCACCACCAGCCGATCGCACAACTGCTCGGCCTCGTCCATGTAGTGGGTGGTGACGATCAGCGTCACTCCCTGCTGCTTGAGCCGGAACAGCTTGTCCCACAGGACATGCCGGGCCTGCGGGTCGAGCCCGGTGGTGGGTTCGTCGAGCAGCAGCAGATCGGGTTCGCTGATCAGGGCGCGGGCGATGGTCAGCCGGCGCTTCATCCCGCCGGACAGCGGCTCCACCCGGTCGGAGCGGCGGTCGGTCAACTGGGCGAACTCCAAGAGTCCCTGGGCCCGAGCCCGGGCCTCACGACGGGACAGCCCGAAGTACCGCCCATAGATCCACAAGTTCTCCTCGACCGTCAGTTCGCCGTCGAGCATGTCCTCCTGAGGGCACACCCCCAGCCGGGCACGGATCGCGGGCCCGTGGGTGGCCGGGTCCATTCCGAAGACCTGCAGCTCGCCAGAGGTCACGGGCGAGACGCAGCCGATCATCTTCATGGTCGAGGACTTCCCCGCGCCGTTGGGACCCAGGAACCCGAAGGCCTCCCCCGGCCGGACCTCGACGTCGATCCCGTCCACCGCGATGAAGTCGCCGAACCGCTTGGTCAGGCCCCGCGCCCGCACCAGCACGTCGCTCACGCCCACCCCCTGCCGTCCGGTCCTGATCGACGATCAGGAATGCGTCGAGGACGCCGTGGGTCGCGACGTTACCGCCCGCCGGTACGCCGGACGCCGCTAGGGTCGCCTGCGGACAAATTCTCCACTCCCCCATCGCAAAGGACACCGGCCTCATGACGTCCCTGCCCGCGTTGCTGACCGACCCCGTTCGTCGCCCCCGGGCCGTCGAGGCCCTCGCCGGAGTGGTCCAGGACGAGGTGCAGTCGCGGTCGGGCATCAGCGGGATCGCCCTGAAGACGGCCTACAAGGCGGTCACCGCGATCAAGTCCGACATCGTGTTCAAGGCGGTCGACTACATGCTCCCCGACTTCGCCCAGGCGCTCGACCCGTTCTGGACGGCGCGCAGCGGCCAGCCGTTCGGCACCTACCTGACCTCGCGCAGCGCCGAGGCTGCCGAGGCGCTGCTGGGGGTGACCGACCAGCGAGCGGCGAACCCCGACCACGCAGCCCTGGCCACGATCTACAACGGGATCCGGCCCAAGGCGCAGGGAATGGTCGCCTCCGCGCTGCCCCGGCTCGGGGCGGCCGTGGAGTCCGTCGCGACCTGAACCGGCGTGCGTCGACCCCGACCTGCCCACGACCCCCCGGCGCCGTAGAGTCCTCCCTCGTGTCGTCCACCACCACCACTGGGCAGCCGGCTGCCGCGAGCGCTCCCCAAACCCCCCCGGCGATCACCTCGGCCGCAGACCTCGACTGGTGGCGGCACGCCGTCACCTACCAGGTGTACATCCGTAGCTTCGCCGACGGCGACGGCGACGGTATGGGGGACATCGCCGGCATCCGCTCCCGGCTGCCCTACCTGGCCGAGCTCGGGGTGGACGCCGTCTGGATCAACCCCTGGTACCCCTCACCCCAGGCCGACGCCGGCTACGACGTGTCCGACTACCGCGACATCGAACCCGTCTTCGGCACCCGCGATCAGGCAGAGGCGCTGATCGCCGAGGCCCACGCCCTGGGCATCCGGGTGCTGCTGGACATCGTGCCGAACCACACCTCGGACGAGCACCCGTGGTTCGTCCAGGCGCTCGCCGCCGGCCGCGATTCGCGCGAGCGTGCTCGGTACATCTTCCGGGACGGCGCCGGCCCCGACGGCGACCAACCGCCCAACGACTGGTTGTCGGTCTTCGGCGGTAGTGCGTGGCAACGGGTCGAGGACCCCGACCGCCGACCGGGCGAACCGGCCCAGTGGTACCTGCACCTGTTCGACGCCAAGCAACCCGACCTCGCCTGGGACAACCCGGAGGTGCGTGCCGAGTTCGAGGACATCCTTCGGTTCTGGTTCGACCGCGGAGCCGACGGCTTCCGCATCGACGTGGCGCACGGCTTGGTCAAGGACCCCGAGTTGCCCGATCTCGACGGGCGCAGCGCCATGCCGTCCACCGAGGACTCCCCCGACGCGCCCGAGGGCCCGCACCTGCTGGACGCCACCGACCGTGCCGATCACCCGCATTGGGACCGGCCGGGCGTGCACGAGATCTACCGCGGCTGGCGGGCAGTGGCCGACAGCTACGCCACAGCCCAGCCGCCCCGGCCGGCTCCCATCTTCGTGGCGGAGGCCTGGGTCTCCTCGGCCGAGCGGCTGGCCGCCTACCTGCGGCCTGACGAGCTGCACACGGCCTTCGACTTCGACTTCGTGATGGCCCCCTGGGATGCCGCGGCCCTGCGCCGGACGGCCACGGCGAGCCTCGCGGCGCACGACCGGGTGGGCGCACCGGTGATGTGGGTGCTGTCCAACCACGACATCACCCGGCACGTCACCCGTCTCGGCCGGGCGGGCGCCCACCTGGCCCGCGACCCGCTGCACGGACACGACACGGAACCGAGCGATCTGACCCTGGGACGGCGCCGCGCCCGCGCGGCCCTGCTGCTCGAACTGGCCCTGCCCGGTGGGGTGTACCTCTACCAGGGCGAGGAGCTGGGCCTGGAGGAGGTCGAGGAGCTGCCCGACGCGCTGCGACAGGACCCGGTCTGGCTGCGCTCCGGCGGAACTGAGCGCGGGCGGGACGGGTGCCGGGTTCCCCTGCCCTGGACCGAGTCCGGTGCCTCGCTCGGGTTCGGGGAGGCCCCCGGGTGGCTGCCGCAGCCGGCGGCCTGGGCGGGCGAGCACGGCCTGTCGGTGCAGGCGCAGCAGGCCGACCCTGCCTCGATGCTGTCCTTCTACCGGGCGGCTCTGCGCCTGCGCCGCGAACTGGTGGCGGCCGGGTGCCTGGGCGCCGGGGATCGGGACAGCGCCGGCAGCCGATCGCTGACCTGGATCGACACCGAGACCACGGGCCACCCGGGAGGGCGGCACCTGGTGGCCTTCCGGCGTCCGGGGTTCGCCTGCGTGGTCAACGTCTCGGGCGAGCCGGTCGACCTGCCGGCCGAGCTGGACGGCGCCCGAGTGGTGCTGGCCAGCGAGGGCCTGGGCGACGCCCGGACGCTGCCCGGCGACAGCGCGGTCTGGCTGCTCACGACCTGAGGCCGGACGGCCGCCCATGGCGGCCCTGCCGATCAGCCGCCCATGGCGGCGACGGCCCCGACCACGATCACGGCCGGGGCACGCACGCCCTGCTCGGCGGCCTCGGCGACGATCCGTTCCAGCGGTGCCCGCACGGTCCGCTGCCCGGGCAGGGACCCGTCCTGCACGATCGCCACCGGAGTCGAGGCGGCCCGCCCGTGCGCCTGCAGAGCAGCGACGATCGCGGGCAACTGCTCGATCCCCATCAGGATCAGCAGGGTCCCACGCAACCGGGCAAGGGCAGGCCAGTCGACCAGGCAGGAGGGGTCGTCGGGGGCCAGGTGCCCGGAGACGATCACCGCCTCGTGGGCCAGCCCGCGTTGGGTCAGCGGAATCCCGGCCAGCGCGGGGACGGCGAGCGCGCTGGTCACACCGGGCACGACGGTCACCGGCACACCTGCCGCGACGCAGGCATCGACCTCCTCGCTCCCCCGGCCGAACACGAACGGATCCCCACCCTTGAGCCGGACGACGAACCGCCCGGCGAGCGCCCGGTCCACCATCGTGGCGTTGATCGCCTCCTGGGCCATGGCTCGGCCGCGAGGCAGCTTGGCGGCGTCGATCACCTCGACCCGGGGCCCGACCTCGGCGAGCAGCTGCTGGGGCGCCAGCCGGTCGGCGATCACCACCTCGGCCATGCTGAGCAGGCGCCGCCCGCGGACAGTGATCAGCTCGGGGTCCCCCGGGCCACCCCCGACGATCGCCACCCCGGGGATCACCGACCCCGCCGAGGGCTGTGGTCGGCGGGGGGAGGTGTCGAACCTGTTCTGCTGCAGGGCGTCCACGATGCCGTCCCGGACGGCGACCGCTCGTCCCGGGTCAGCACCGCCCAGCACCGCGACCTGCACAGGACCGACGGCACCGGAGGCCGGGGTGGTGGCGCTGCCCTGGTCGGCCCGGTCCGCGCGAACGCAGAACACCCGACGTTGGGTCGCCTCGGCGACCACTGCGGCGTTGACCTGCGGATCGGCGGTGAGGGCCAGCGCGTACCAGGCGCCGTCCAGGTCCCCGGGCCGGTACGGCCTCAGGCGCCGGGAGATCAGCCCATCGCCCGCCAGGCCGTCCAGGGTGGGAGTCACCTCGGGAGCGATCACGATCACCTCGGCTCCGGCTGCCAGCAGAGGAGGCACCCGGCGCTGGGCGACCGCGCCCCCGCCCACGACCACCACCCGGCGACCGCTGAGATCCAGCCCGGCGAGATAGGCCGGCGTCATTGCTGGATTCCGGCATCGGCGAAGGTCGCCATGTCTCGCAGGATCCTCGCCGCGCTGACCACCAGGGGCAGGGCCAGGACGGCACCGCTGCCCTCCCCCAGCCGCAGATCGAGGTCCACCAACGGCCGCAGCCCGAGCTGGGTCAGAGCCGCCAGATGGCCGGGTTCGGCCGAGCGATGGCCCGCGATGCACGCGGCCACCACCTCGGGGGCCAGCGCCTGGGCCACCAGGGCGGCCGCACCAGCGATCACGCCGTCCAGGATCACCGGGACCCGGCGGGCAGCGGCGGCCAGAACGAAACCGGCGAGCCCGGCGTGTTCCAGCCCACCCAGGGCAGCCAGGACCCCGACCGGGTCCCGCCCCACCCGCCCGACCACCTCCCGGTGGAGCGCCAACCCCGCCCTGACCACCTCGATCTTGTGCGCGTGGGTGGCCTCGTCCACCCCGGTGCCGCGACCGGTGACAGCGGCGGGCTCGGCACCGGCGAACGCGGCGATCAGCGCGGCCGACGCGGTGGTGTTGGCGATGCCCATGTCCCCGGTCAGCAGGCACCGGGCCCCGCGGTCGATCAGGTGGTCGGCCACCTCGACCCCGACCCGCAGCGCCTGCTGGGCCTCGGCGCGGCTCATCGCCGGCTCGACGCTCAGGTCAGCGGTACCAGCTCTCACCCGGCGGTTCAGGACCACGGGCGACCCAGTCGGCAGATCGGTCGTCGGATCGGCCCGAGGGCCTGCCGGCAGATCACCGGCCACCCCGATGTCCACCACCACCAGCTCGGCCCCGGCCTGGTCGGCCAGGACACAGATGGCCGCTCCCCCGGCGGCGAAGTTGGCCACCATCAGCGCCGTGACCTGCTGGGGCCACGGGGTCACGCCCTGGGCGTGGACGCCGTGATCGCCGGCGAAGACCGCGATCGCGGCAGGTACCGGCAGCGGGGGCGGGCAGCTTCCCGCCAACCCGCACAGCTGCACCGAGACGTCCTCCAGGACCCCCAGCGAACCGGGGGGTTTGGTCAGGGACCGCTGACGCTCACGGCCCGCTGACAGGGCAGCCGGGTCTGCGGGGCGGATCGCCTCCACGACCCGGCGCAGATCCTGGGGCAACTCACCCACGGGTTCTCCCTCGACTCCTCTTCCGGATCCTCGACCCAGCCCCGGCCTTCAGCGCCCCCAGAGCAGCCAGGGCACCGGCCACCCATCCGACCACACGCACCAAGCGGGTCGCGCGCCGGATGTCCGCAACGGCGACCGGACGTCCCCCACCACCGAGGACTGCCCGATGCTCGATCCGGCCGTGGTAGGTGTTGGCTCCCCCCAGCTGTACCCCGAGCGCCCCGGCCACTGCTGCTTCGGGGAATCCGGCGTTCGGGCTGGGGTGGCGAGCAGCATCCCGGCGCATCGTGATCCACGACCGGCGGACCGATCCGCCTGCCACCGGTGAGCAGAGGGCCACCAGCGCACCCGACAGTCGGGCCGGCACCAGGTTCACCACGTCGTCCAATCGAGCCGAGGCCCAACCGAACCGCAGGTACCGCGGCGAGCGATAGCCGACCATGGCGTCCAGGGTGTTCGCCGCACGGTACCCCAACAGCCCCGCCGGGCCGGCCAGGGCGCCCCACATCAGGGGAGCGACAACCGCGTCGGAGAGGTTCTCCGCCAACGATTCCACCGTGGCCCGGCTGAGCTCCTCCGCCGACAGCTCGCTCGCCTCCCGGGCACACAGGTGACTCAACCGCACCCGCGCGCCGTGCGGTCCCACCAGCCGGTCGCTCTCGAGCAGGTCGGCCATGATCGCCCCCTCGCGGGCCAGGCTGTTGCCTCCGACCACGGTCCAGGTGGCCACGGCCGTCACCAGCAAGCGGGCCACCGGGTGGGAGCGGGTGCCGTGACCGGCCAGCGCTCCCACCCCCACCGCTCCACCGACGCAGACGGCGGTGAACACCACCCCGTGCCGGCGGTCATCCGCGTACAGCCGGCGTTCCAGTGCGCTCGCCAGCCGGCCGAACCCAGCCACCGGGTGCCCGCGGCGGGGGTCGCCCACCACGGCATCCGCGGCGGTTCCCAGAGCCAGGCCGAGGGCGCCGGCGGCGAGGAGGTGCACCCGATGATCCTGCCTCACCCGCCGGCATCCGGCGGACCTCAGACGCCGGCCCGCTCGAGCTCCTCCTCGAAGGCCTCGCCCAGTTCCCCGAGTTCGGCGGCCAGTGCCTCCCGCTCGACCTGGTCGGACAATTCGAGGACCTCCGGCTGTTCGACCGCCTGCGTGGGCTCGGACCAGTTGACCTTGTGGAAGTCGACGGTGCCGTACGTCAGGTCGACGGCGATCGTGTCGGCCTCGATCTCCACCCGGGAGCGCGGCTGGCCGTCCGAGGTCCATTGCGAGGAGATCAGCTTGCCGGTCACCACCACCCGCGATCCCTTGGTGGCACACGCCATCACGTTGCGGGCCAGCTGCCGCCAGCACTTCACGGTCACCCAGGTGGTCCTGCCGTCCACCCACTGCCCGCTGCGCCGGTCGACGTACCGGGGGGTCGAGCCGAGCCGGAAGCTCGCCACCATGCTCTCGCCGTTGACCAGGGTGCTGTGCGGGTCGGTGGCGACGAACCCGGTCAGGCTGACGTGGTTGTCCCTCATCGCTGTCTCCTCTCGGGACCGGCACCGTGCCGGGCCGAGCCCAGCCTGCTGACCAGGCGCCGGCGCCCGCGAGGTCGGGCGCCCGAGCTGTGGACGACGGGACGACGGTGCCCGGGTGGGGACGCCTCGCCACCGACATCACGAGACAGGCGGCCGGTCCTCGACTCGGTACAGCGAGACCATCCCGGCGGTCAGGTGGTCGTTCACGTGACAGTGGAAGAGCCAGGTGCCCACATTGTCCGGGACCATGTCCGCGGTCACCATCTCCGCTGGCAGCAGGCTCACCACGTCGACCCGCATGCCATCGGCGACAGCGGTGTTGCCGTGCCAGTGGGGGGTGTGCAGGTCCACCTCGGTGCCCATGCTCATCAGGTACCAGCGCACCGCGGCTCCCTTGGCGAGGGTCACCGTGGGCTGGTTGCCGTACATGAAACCGTTGACCGAGTGCATCAGGTTGGACTCGGCGAACTCCTCGTCCTCGGCCAGGGCACCGTCCGGTGCCGAGGGCAACCGCTCGAGGTTGGTCTTCAGGTAGGCGCTCTGATTCTCGTCCATCACAGCGAACAGCTCGAACACCTCGTGATCGACGTCGCGGGGGCTGCCGTCCTCCCGCGCCATACCCTTCGCCGTGATCACCATGAACCCCTGGAGTCCTGCATAGGTGTCGGCCACCTCATCGGTGTGGGAGTGGTACATCCACATCACCGAGCTGCCCTCGTGAGGTCCGGGACCGGCACGATCCGGCACCAGCCAGGTGTAGGTGTGCGTGGCTCCCACCGCCACGGCGTCGTCCAGGGTGTCCGTTCCCGAGGTGTTGTCGGCATACGGCGCACCCTCGGACGCCTTGAGGTAGAAGACGCCGTGCGGGTGCACCGACACCGGGATCCGGCAGTTGGTGTTGCGGAAGACCACCTTGATCGTGTCGCCGACCTCGGCCCTGATCACCGGACCGGTGAACCCCAGATATGCCTCGGCTGCGGGGCGCTCGACCTGCCGGGAGAAGTCGGGGCCGGTGAAGGCGCGGTAGAGACACTTGACGTAGGTGGACCCGATCCGGGTCCTCCCGCGGCCGAGAAAGACGCCGGCGACCTCGTCGAACGGCTTGCCGGTGATCAGGTTCCGACCCGCGGGGGCGTAGTCCCACTCGCTCTCGACAGCGCCGAGGTAGTACGTCCTCACCCGACCTGTGGGGTGATACCCGCCCTGGACCGAGGTCCAGTACTGGGTGCCGCTCGGCACCCCACCGGTGGGCGCGTGGGACGACGTGGCGTCCCGGAACTGCGCCGTTCCCACCCACGCCATGCCCACCAGGAGCGCTCCGACCAGTGCGGACGCTGCCATGGGAACCCACGAGCGCCGGGCAGCGCCTCCGTGGACGTCGATCGGTGAGTCGAACGGACCTCGGCGTGAGCCATGACGCATGACCGGACGCTAGCGTCCACCTTCGGTCTACGTCAGGTAAACGCGAGGTCAATCAGACCGAACGCTGCAGCGCCTCGCGGGCCGTCCGGTGGTCGTTGAGTACCTCGGCGACCGGGGCGATCACATGCGACCAGGCAGCATCCTGGACGGCGTCGCGCAATTGGGAGGCCACGGCCATCCGTCGACGGGTGGCCCCGGCGACTGCGACCCGATGCGCCACCAGGGTGAGCAGCAGGCCGCCCACCAGGCCGACTCCCAGCAGCAGGTGCGGCACCGGGACGGCACCGACAGAGGGGGTACCGACGTCGACGGACAGGAATGCCAGCAGGCCGAGCAGGGCCAGCCAGCCGAACCCGACCACGGCCAGCGCCGCCAGCGCCAACTGGCTCCACCGCACCGCCGACCACCACGTCGGCTCGGTCAGTTCGAGGTCCACCGAGGCAACGGCCTGGTCCAGCGCCTGCGACAGGTCGGCGTCCGGGCGGGTGGCCACCTCCCGCACGCTGTCGGCCCACGGCTGGGGCAGCACATCGGTCACACCGCTGACCACCTGGCGCACGGAGAGCTCGACCCGCGACCTCTGCGCCTGGGACACCTCGGGCATCCGGGCCCGGGCGATCTCGCGCAGCTCTCCCTCGACCCCGCTGTCGAGCTGCAGCCGGCGCAGGGGGTCCGGGCGCAACCGCCCCCACCAGCGCAGGAACGGCCAGCCCAGTGCCTGGTCCGCCTGTCGGCGGTAGTCCGCGCTCACCGCGTCCAGGACCACGGGCACCCCGGCAGCCTGGGCGAGGGCGCCCACCAGTTCGTCGGCACCGGTCAGGTCGGAGGGGTCGGGCTCGGTGTCGGCGACGGACTGCATGAGCCGGCGAGCCGCCCGATCCATGTCGGCCGCCGCCCGCGCGGCCACCGCCCCCTGGACGTCGACCACCTCGGCCAGCAGACGGCGCAAGTCCTCCACTCCCAATCCGGTGGCCGCCGAGGTGACCAGCAGCCGCACCGACTCCAACCCGTCGGAGTCCAGCAGACGGCGCAGGTCGCGCTTGCAGGTCTCGGCCTCGATCGGAGCCAACTTGTCGATCTGGTTGAGCACCACGACCATCACGCCGTCGTGGTTGTGCAGGCGCTTGAGGTAGCCGTGGTGCAGCGCCTCGTCGGCGTACTTCTGCGGGTCCACCACCCAGACCAGCAGGTCGACCAGCTCCACCAGACGATCCACCTCGAGCCGGTGGGCGACCTGGGTGGAGTCGTGGTCGGGCATGTCGAGCAGGATCAGGCCCCGCAGCTCCGACTCGCGGTCGGCGTCCAGGATGGTCTCGCGGCGGGTGCGGTGACGACGCGGCACCTCGAGCCAGTCGAGCAGGGCCTCGGCGTGATCCTCACCCCAGACGCAGGCCATGGCGCGGCCGGTGGTGGGGCGGCGCACGCCGGTCTCGGCCAGGTCCATCCCGGCCAGGGCGTTGAACAACGTGGACTTGCCGCTCCCGGTGGCACCGACCAGCGCGACGATGGTGAAGTGCGGGCCGAGGCGCAGTCGTTCCCCGGTGCGATCGATCACGGCGCGGGCGTAGGCGGCGGCCTTGGGATCGAGGCGATCGCGACCGGCGGTCAGCGCCTGGTCGAGACACTCGGCACGTGTCGCCAGGTCGGGCCCCACTCCGGCGACCCCCACGCGGGCGGCAACCCTCACCTCAGCGTGCCTCCTCGATCGCCATGGTCAGTGCCCTGAGCATCTCACCTCGTCCATCGCGGACCTCGGCCCGGTCCAGCAGACTCTCGATCCTGGCGCGCTCGGCGTCCAGGATCGTGCCCGATCTGGCCACCAGATCCGCCCGCGCCCGGGAGGTCAGCGCCTGGGCTGCGTGGTCGCCGAACACCGCTTCGAGGATGCTGTGCGCCGCCGCTGCCGCCCCGGCAGCGGTGTCCCCCCTCGACTCACCCCCGGTGGTGGCGGCGTAGGCGCCGAGCATGACGATCAGGGCAGCCATCTCCGGCCCGAGGGACGCTGCGCGCGCCCCGGCCCGCAGCTCGGCCACCTGCTCGCGGACGTCCTCGAGCACCGAGGCCTGCCAGTCCCGGATGGTCCGGGCCAGCCTGGCATCGATGTCGGGCGCCAGTCGCTGCTCGCCGATCGAGCCCCCGCCGGCCGCAGCCAGCAGGCCCTCCCCCTCGGGTCGGGTCCGCCACCGGTCCACCGCGGCGTCCGCTGCCCGTTGGGCGACAGCCCGGATCACCGATGCCGTCCCGGTCTGGATGGCGGCGTCGAGCTGCTGGGTCTGCAACGGCTTGCCCGGCCCGCTACCGGCCAACCGGTCCAGTACCCCTGGCTCGGTGGCGTCCATGCTCTTGAACAGGTCGCCGGTCCCGATCAGCTCCAGCCACCGGGCGAGCACCTCGCCACGCACCACCGTGCCGTCGCCCAGGCTGTGCTCGAGGGTGTCCGCGGCGGCCGCATAGACCTCGTCGAGGTCGTCCCGCAGGCGCTCGTCGGCCGCGACCTGGTCATCGGCGCAGGAGGCGATCGTCGGGATCCGGTCCCGCAGGCTGTCGAGCGCGCCGACCAGGGTACGCCGGATGACGACGTCCCGGCTGCGGGCGTCCTTGGCCAGCCGGGTCAGCCACGAGACCAGCGGCTGGACGACGTCCCGGGGCAGGAAGCCCTCGGCCGATCGGGGGCTCTCGGGGATGGTGAACATCGGGGACGTCGCCAGGCCGCGGTCTCGCAGCAGCGTCGCCAGGTGGGAACGCACCTCCTGCATGGCCGGCGGCGGCACCCGGTCCAGGACGACGGCCACCGAGACCCCTCGGTCGACGGCCTGGCGCAACATGTCCCACGGCACGGCATCGGCGTAGCGGGCGGCGGTGGTCACGAAGATCCACAGGTCGGCGGCGGCCAGGAGCTGCTTGGCAAGGTCACGGTTGGTCTCGACCAGGGAGTCGATGTCCGGGGCGTCCACGATGGCGATCCCGGTCGGCATCCCGTCGTGCGGGACCAGGCGCAGGGCCGTCGCGCGGGGGGCGTCCACGTCGATCGGCTGGGCGGGCTCGGGAGCTTCCGAGGTGACGCGGGCAAGGCCCGGCAGGATGCGCTGGGACAGGAAGGCACCCGAGTCGTAGGGGTGGTGGACCAGCACGGGTGAGCGGGTGGTGGGGCGTAGCACCCCCGATCGGGTCACCTCGCGACGGACCAGGGAGTTCACCAGGGTCGACTTGCCGGCGCCGGTGGACCCGCCGACCACGGCCAACACCGGGGCGTCCATCCGGCGCAGCCGCGGCAGGAGGTAGTCGTCCAGCTGGGCGATCAGGGTGTCCCTCTCGCGGCGTCCCTGGTCCACCCCGGGCAGGGTCAGCGGCAGCCGCAGCGCGCCGAGCTCGGTACGCAGCAGCTCGCTGGCCTCGAGCAGGTCCAGCGGCTCCTCGTGCTCACCCGGCAGGGACAACAGCGCTCCGTCGACGCTCTCGGCCTCGATCGGTACGCCGGGCACGTCCGAACGGGCGGCGCCGACCTGCTGCTCCACCCCTGCCTCCCGTCCCCTCCATCGGCCCTCGAACGTCACGCCGCTCGAGCCGGCCGACACCATGGTCGGGCCACAGCCTGCCCTGAGCGGCACATCTTGCCAAAACAACCACCGTGTGCACCGAGCCGGACCCCATCCATCGCCCAACGGCTACTCTGAGCACGCGCAGGGGCCCGTAGCTCAATGGACAGAGCATCCGGTTTCTACCCGGCTGGTTGGGGGTTCGAGTCCCTCCGGGCCTGCCATCGGGTTGCCGGCGAGCCGGCTAGCGGCGCGGGCTGCTGTAGAGCTGACGCAAACGGGACATCGAGGTCAGCATCGCCAACTCATGGTGGCGGGCGTCGGCGGCCGCCGCACCACGCACCATGCGCTCGCGCAGGAACGCCAGCTCGCTGCCAAGGTCCTGAAACTCGTCCATGGCCCGCTCGGCGAGCGACCCACCGACTCCGCGGGCCCACGTGCGCGCCTGCCGGCGTTCGACGAGCGAGCCGAGCATGCGGATCTCGGCGGCACTCAGCCAGCCGGTCGCGGCATAGACGGTCAGGTGCCGCTGGATCAGTCGTCCCTCACGGCGGCGGGCGAGGACCGCCATCGCGCCGAAGGCGACGAAGACCGGGACCTGGAGCAGCACGTAGCCGGTCAGGAACCCGTTGAAACCCGAGGACGCCGAGAGGTTCCAGGCACCGTGCAAGAGCACGGCCCCCAGGAAGCCGAGCACCGGGGCGAGGATCGCCACCAGCACGTTGCGGGTCCGGGAGGCGATGCCCAGCCCCACACCGATGGCGCCGGTGAACAAGGGGTGAGCGAACGGTGAGACCACGCAGCGCAGGATGAACACGGCCGCGGTGGCGGCGCCTCCGTCACCCAGGGTCCGGCCCAGGTAGAGGATGTTCTCCACGAACGCGAACCCGATACCCGCCATCCCGGCGTAGACGATGCCGTCGACGATGCCGTCGAACTCGCGGCGGCGGATGAGCAGGATCAGCAGCACCGCCAGCCCCTTGAAGAACTCCTCGGTCAGCGGCGCCACGAACACCGCACCCAGGGTGGGGTCGCCGCCGGCGGCGGTGATCGCGTCGACGGAGGCCGTGTTGATCAGCAGCGCGGCCAGGGTGGCCACCCCGGCACCCCAGGCAAAGGCGAAGGCGAGCAGGTGCGCGGGCTCGGCCTCGTAGCGATCCAGCCAGAGGAAGGTGGCGATCACCGGAAAGGTGGGGACGGCGGCCAGGACCAACCCGGTGACCAGCCCGGTGAACCCGGTCTCCACCGAGATCGCCGCGACGGTCATCAGCCCACTGCCCACGGTGAGCAGGACGACGACCGTGCGCACCAGGACGCTGCGGGCGCG
Source organism: Kineosporiaceae bacterium (assembly GCA_016794595.1). Lineage (GTDB taxonomy): Bacteria > Actinomycetota > Actinomycetes > Actinomycetales > Kineosporiaceae > JADJPO01. Next base: position 1,556 of record JAEUJN010000017.1, on the reverse strand, counting down.
ACTCGCCCCCCGGCCCGACGGCGGCAGCGAGCCCGGCGGCTGATACGGAGAGCCACCCAGGGGCTGAGGCGTGGACATGACCATCGCGCCGAGGCTAGTCGCCTTCGACAGCGCGTGGGGGGCCGGGTCGGCCGATGATCGCCCGCGACGCACGGAATCGGCCAGGTGGCGTCGTAGAGTGACCGCCGTGCCCACAGTCAGCAGCCCGAAGCCGGGTGAGCGCTCCCAGGACCGGATCGTGTGGATCGACTGCGAGATGACCGGCCTGGACCTGGTGGCCGACGCTCTGATCGAGGTCGCCGTCCTGATCACCGACTCGGAACTGAGCGTGCTCGGCGAGGGGATCGACATCGTCATCCGGCCACCGGACGCCGCACTCGCCCAGATGCAGGACGTCGTCCGGCAGATGCACACCACGTCCAAGCTGCTGGACCAGCTCGCCGAGGGGGTCACCCTCGACCACGCTCAGCACGCGGTCATGGACTATGTCCGCGCCTGGGTGCCCGAGGCGCGCAAGGCGCCTCTGGCGGGCAACTCGGTGGCCACCGACCGGGGCTTCCTGGCCCGGGACATGCCCGAGCTGGATGCCCACCTGCACTACCGGATCATCGACGTCTCCTCGATCAAGGAGCTGGCGCGGCGGTGGTACCCCCGGGTGTACTTCGCCTCGCCGGAGAAGAACGGCGGCCACCGAGCGCTCGCCGACATCCGGGACAGCATCAACGAATTGCGCTACTACCGGGAGGCCCTGTTCGTGCCCCCGCCGGGACCGGACAGCGACACCGCGCGGGCGGTGGCCGCCAAGTACCGGGGCGCACCGGCCTGACGTCCCAGGCGGTATGCTTCCGCACGGTCCGCGGTGAGCGGCCATGGTGGGTGTAGCTCAGCTGGTAGAGCATCTGGTTGTGGTCCAGAGGGTCGCGGGTTCGAGTCCCGTCACTCACCCCAAACGGGTCAGGTTTGAACTCGCGACCAAGGGTCCGCCCTTGGTCGCGGGGTCAGCCTGGCCCATTTTCTTTGCCTCGGCGGCCCAGCTCAGTGCGTCGGCATGGAGGCCGGGGATGCTCAGCCCGTCGTACGGGTTGCGGTAGCCGACGCGCACGTCGTTGTCCTCGTCGATGTAGATCGTCTTGAACAGCGCCTGGTTGAGGAGCCGACGGTTCGCATCGTCGGCGTGCTCGTAGATGTCGGCGGCGTTGGACAGCAGTTTCAGTGAGTCGTCGAGGTTCTCTCTCGCGTCGGCGTAGTGGCCGTGGTGCGCGGTGATCCGGTACTCGATGGTCTCCAGCGACGCGGTGATCCGGTCCTGTTCCCGCTTGAGCAGATCGAGCGGGATCGCCCCTGCATAGTGAGCCTGGAGCAGCTTCTGCTGCTCGACTCCGAGCTGGGTCCTCCGAGACGCGAGGTCGGCGAGTTCGGCGGCTCCTTCGGCCATCATCTCGTCGAACCGGGCATGGATCATCGCCGAGACCGCCTCGATCGTTTCCGGGTCGATCTGCACCTTGGCGTAGAAACGCTCGATGAGTCGTTCCACCTGCTCGATCAGCATCGCCTGT
>JAEUJN010000107.1 GCA_016794595.1 Kineosporiaceae bacterium | reverse complement strand
GGTGTGGGCGGTGCTGTCCGGCCTCGACCAGTGGCAGGAGTGGCTGCCGACCGTGACGAGCAGCCGTCGCGAGGGTGCCGCCGGCCCGATCGGGCCCGGAACCGCCTACGTGCTCGATCAACCGAGGCTGCCTCGAACCCGCTGGGTGGTGACCGACTGGCACCCGGGGACCTCGTTCACCTGGCGGTCGCGGCGTCCGGGGGTGGGCAGCACCGCCGACCACATCGTCACGGCCACCGAGGACGGCGGGTCGACGATCACCCTGCGGATGACCTGGTCCGGGCCGCTGGCCGGCCTGACGGCGATGCTCTACGGGGCGATGACCCGCAAGTACCTGGACCTCGAGGCGCGGGCGTTGGCAGAGCGCGTTCAGGCCACGTCCGGTCAGGGCCCGACATCGGACACGGGGTCAGGCAAGGGGTCAGGCAAGGGGTCAGACAAGGGATCGGGCACGGCGGCGTGAGTGGGTCGGGCGCCGAGCCGTCCGGCGATCAGGACACCCCAGGTCCGCGGGAGGCGCTGCTCGCCCGGGCCATCGGGTGGTTCGCCGAGCACGGCGTGGGCGACACCAGCCTGCGCACCCTGGCCGCGGGGCTCGGCACCAGCCACCGGATGGTGATCTATCACTTCGGCTCGCGGGAGGGCCTGCTGAGCGCGGTGGTGGAGGCGGTCGAACGCGGCGAGCGAGCCGCGCTCGAGGAGGTGCTGGCCGCGCACAGCGACCCTTTCGAGGCCGGCCGGGCCTTCTGGGACCACGTGGCCGACCGGGCTCAGGTCTTCGCGCCGCTGTTCTTCGAACTGTCCGGGCTGGCGATCCAGGGCGCGCCGTTCGCCGGCTCGCTGCGCCACTGGCTGGCCACCGGCTGGGTCGACGACCTTGCCCGTGCCTACCAGCTCAGCGGGGTCGAGCCGGAGCGCGCCGTCCGGCTGGCCCGGTTGTCGCTGGGGGCGGCGCGAGGGGTGCTGCTGGAGCTGGCCGCGACCGGTGACCGCGCGGCGGCCGATGCCGCGATGGCCGAGCTGACCGATCTGGTGCGCAACGGCACGACGCCCCGCCGCGATCGGTGAGATCGCGACGGGGCGCCAGGGAAGAGCCGTACGCCCGGTGGGCCGGGGCTGAGCTCGATCAGCGAACAGCGGCGCTCGCGGGGGAGACCAGCCGTTGGACGGTGGCCGTCGCCCCGCGGTTGTCCTTCACGGTGAGGTACACCCGCTGGGTCCGGCCCCGCTGCACCGTGATGGTCAGCACCTTGCCGGTGCCGATCACCTTTCCGTTGGCGACCCAGGTGTAGGACGTGATGATGCCGTCGGGGTCGCGGGAGGCGCCGGCGTTGAGGATCACCCGGTTCGACGTACCCGCCTTGCGCTGGAAGGTGAAGGAGGCGGTCGGCGCCTTGTTGGGCGCCTTGGGGTAGCGGGTCAGGTAGCTGGACACCCGGCTGGCCAGGGCGGACTGCCCGAGCGCCGTCGGACGACCGGACTGTGCGGTCAGGCTTGCGCCGTCCTGGACGACGTCGTTCAGCAGCGGGTTGGCCGTGCACAGCTCGCGGCCCTGGGTGACGTCGAGGGTGGAGACGAACTCGACGCCGGCCGCCTTGGCGCCCGCCGTCAGCGCCGCCTCGAGATCGGCGGCGTAGGCCCGCAACTCGGCCAGCTGGTTGAGGGTGATGCCCGGGCACTCGCTCAGCGCTGCGGTGGAGGGCGAGGCGTAGAACTGTGGGTAGCCGACGACGATCACCCGCGCCTTGGTCGAGGTCTTCACCTGCGCGAACGTGCGGGCGAACCGCGCCGGGAGCTTGGTGCGGGTCACCGTGCGGGCGGCGCTGATGGCCTCCAGGCAGGCGGTCTCGGTGCGGCAGGCCCAGAGCACCGACCGCAGGCGGGCGTCGGCCGCGCCCACCATGACCGTGACCAGCTGCGGCTTGGGGGACATCGAGGCGATCTGGGTGAGCTGTGCCGGCTCGCCCTGGGTGGTGGTGGTCGTCAGGCCGTCGGTGGCTGCGTCGGTGCAGGCGATGTGACCGGCGAAGGTGGTGGTGTGGCCGCTCTTGGTGGTCTCCAGCGAGAACCCCTTGGCGCTCGCCAGCAGCCGCGGCCAGGCCAGGGCCGTGCGGTGGCAGGAGCCGGAGTCGACGTCGAAGCCGCTCAGGTCGGCGGGGGCGCCCTCTCCGCCGGCGTAGGCGTCGCCCATCGCCACGTACTGCGTGGTGGCGGCGTCGGCAGTGGTGGCCGTCACGGTTCCGGTGGCCAGTCCGGCCAGTCCGAGGACCGCGGTCAGGGGCAGGGACAGGTGGGGCAGGCTTCGGCGCATGGGGGTGTTTCCGCCAATCGGGAGAGCAGGACGGGAGATCAGGATCGACTCGGACGCGGGCGTCGACCAGGACGCCGCGGCGCAGGCCCCCGCCTCACCGCTGACTTCTTCCTAGCACCTTGCAACTATCGGTAACACTATAGATACAAAGAGTCACCGAATTGCCGACCGTGCCGGTTCGTCCGATCAGGCGAGTCGCCCCGCGGCCGAGGCGGTGCCCAGCCAGGTGTGCGGGTTGCCCTCCCAGCACCACCCCAGCTTGGGGGCTCCCTTCGAGATCCAGAGCGCCGGGACGCGCTTGTCCCCCCGGCGCGAGCCGGCGAGCGAGAAGCACCGGTTCGGCTGCAGCAGCCCGGGCGCCACCGCTTGAGCAGCCAGACCCTCGGTGATGGTCAGCGGGCTGCGGTTCCGAGCCGCCAGGCTCACCAGCGCCTCCCGTGGGGCCACCGAGCAGAACTCCTCGCCGCGCTCGACGTCCAGGACGGCGTACGCCGGCGCCGGCGGCAGGTGCACCCGGGCGATGGGCAGATAGCCGGCAAGGCCGGCCTCGCCGTGGTTGCGGTCCAGGATTCCGCGCGACCCGGGGTGCCCGGCGCGTCCGGCCAGGTGGAGGCGCCCGATCAGCTCCTCCGGTGGCACGGTGGCCGGCACGAGGACGAAGGCCAGCCGGCCGCTCACCCCTGGGTCGTCGCCACCGGGTGACCGGTGCTCAGCGGCCGCGCCCAGGGCACGCTCCAGCGCCGGCCACACGGCGTCCAGCTGGGCGGTGAAATCCGCGAGCGGCGTTCCGGCCAGGGCGGCACAGTCCAGTTCGAGCAGGCGATCGCGTTGGCGGGTGAACTCGAACCAGGCCTCGCGCACGGCGCTCTCCCCTCCCCGTCGGCGAGCGGGTCAACACCGGCCCGCTCAGCCCTGTTCCCCCGGGCCATCGGGCGAGTCGTACCCTGGGTCCTCGTGACAGAACCGACCACCGGCCCGCTGCGGCTGGATCGTGTGCGCGTGGCCTACCAGGGTGAACCGGGCGCCAACTCCGACGCCGCCGTCCGCGAGGTGTTCCCGGAGTTCGCGCCGTTGCCGTGCCCGACCTTCGACGACGCGTTCGAGGCCGTCGACTCGGGGTTGGCCGAGTACGCGATGATCCCGATCGAGAACTCGATCGCCGGCCGGGTGGCCGACATCCACCACCTGCTGCCCGAGTCGGGGCTGTTCATCATCGGCGAGCACTTCGTGCCGATCCACTTCCAGCTGATGGCTGTGCCCGGCGCGCGGATCGAGGACATCCGCCACGTGCGCAGTCACATCCACGGGCTGGCCCAGTGCCGCAAGATCGTCCGGAGGCACGGCTGGACCGCGCACGTGGCCGACGACACCGCCGGGGCCGCCCGTGAGGTGGCCGAGCTGGGCGACCCGTCGGTGGCGGCGCTCTCGCCTCGCCTGGCTGCCTCGCTCTACGGGTTGGAGATCCTCGCCGAGGATGTCGAGGACGAGCACCGCAACACCACGCGCTTCCTGGTGCTGGCTCGCGAACCGCGTGACTACCCGGCGGGCGACGGCCCGATGATCACCACGTTCGTCTTCCGGGTGCGCAACGTCCCGGCGGCCCTCTACAAGGCGATGGGCGGGTTCGCCACCAACGGGGTCAACATGACCAAGCTCGAGAGCTACCAGCTCGGGGGCACCTTCTTCGCCACCCAGTTCTACGCCGACGTCGAAGGTCACCCGAAGGACGTCTCGCTCGCTCTCGCACTGGAGGAGTTGGGGTTCTTCTCGGTGGAGACCCGGATCCTGGGAACCTACCCGGCGAGCCCGTTCCGGGCCCGGATCGCCGAACCGGCCGAGAACCGAACCCTGCGCCCGCAGTCGCCCGGCTGATCACGGCTCGATCGGGGTGTCTGGGCAAGTCTGAGGATGTCCCTAGACAGCTGTAGAAAGCTCGAGTGAGGGTGTCTGGCCGGTGCTGCAGGGCTCCTGTCGGTGGAGGTCGCGCGGGCGTTGGGCTCGATGGCCGAGCTCGGTTCAGCGGGCCAGGCCGCGGCGGACCAGTTCGAGGGCGACGTCCGGGTCGACACCCAAGGTCCGGATCCGGGTCACGAAGTCATGGGCCGCCTGCCGGGCGGCGCTGTCCACATCGTCGCCCGCGACGAAGGTGCCGGAACGTCCGCGGGTGTCCACCAGGCCGCGGGCCTCGAGGTCGCGGTAGGCCCGGGCGACGGTGTTGGCTGCCAGCCCCAGGTCGTCGGCGAGGCGCCGGACGGTTGGCAGCTTGTCGCCCGCCCGCAGGGTTCCCTGCTCGATGAGCGCTGCGAGTTGGAGCTCGAGCTGTTCGAACGGAGGGGTGCCGGCCTCCCGGTCGATCCGGACCGCGAGGCCGGTCACCGGGTCACCCGCGGCGAGACGGGGTGGTGGGACCACAACCGTCGCCGGACGCGGGCGGGCACCGGGGGGTGGGCGATCACTCCCGAGGCTGCCGCAGCGGTCAGGACGAATGAGACCAGCATGAGGGCGAACGGTAGTGCGGAACGGTCGACGGTCCAGCCCCGGGGCGGGTGCCGGCACGACCACCCCGCCACGGCAATGGTCCTCCAGGTGGCGACCTGAGTTCTTGTCGAGGCCTGTATGTCCCTCTCTCACCCTGGCGCGATACTTCCCCAGAAACTCCTCGACGAGCTCGCACCAGGGGGCTGTGTCGGGTCTTCCACCGACATCGGTGGCAAACCCGACACAACTCAGGCAAGGGCGACACGCGCTCGGGTTGTATGGCTCAATATCGGCTCGGTGCTAGACGCCCGGATACCGTTGCAGAATGGATCCGGTGCGCAATCCGTACGCCCCCGGGGCCGGCCAACGCCCACCCGAACTCGCCGGCCGGGACAGTGAGCTGGCCACCTTTGACGTCATGCTCGAGCGGGTGGCCAGGCGGCGCCCGGAGCGCAGCGTCGTCCTGACCGGGCTGCGCGGGGTCGGGAAGACCGTGCTGCTCAACGCCATGCGCTCGGCCGCCGTTCGCCGCGGGTGGGGTACCGGCAAACTGGAGGCCCGCCCGGACCAGTCACTGCGCCGTCCGCTCGCCGCCGCCCTGCACCTGGCAGTGCGCGAGTTGGGCGCGCCGGCGGGCGAGGCAGAGCACGTGCTCGGAGTGCTGAAGTCCTTCGCGCTCAAGGAGAACGCCCCGAACGCCAAGCTGCGCGATCGCTGGCAGCCCGGCATCGAGGTGGCCACCGTGCCCGGCCGTGCTGATTCCGGCGACATCGAGATCGACCTGGTGGAGCTGCTGGTCGACGTCGGTGGACTGGCCGGCGACGTCGGACGCGGGGTCGCCGTGTTCATCGACGAGATGCAGGACCTGGGCCCCGAGGACGTCTCTGCGCTGTGTGCGGCGGCCCATGAGATCAGCCAGACCGGGCTGCCGTTCGTCGTGGTCGGCGCCGGCCTGCCCCACCTTCCCGCGGTGCTGTCGGCGAGCAAGTCCTACAGCGAGAGGCTGTTCCGTTACGCGCGGATCGACCGTCTCGACCGGGCCGCTGCCGACCGGGCGCTGGCCGCCCCCGCGAAGGAGGAGGACGCCGAGTTCACCGCCGAGGCGCTGGAGGCGATGTACTCGGCCACGGCCGGCTATCCCTACTTCGTGCAGGCCTACGGCAAGACCGCGTGGGACGTCGCGCCGCGCAGCCCGATCACCGCCGACGACGTCCGGGTCGCCGCCCCTGAGGCCGAGGCCGAACTGGCGGTGGGCTTCTTCGGCTCACGGTTCGAGCGGGCCACGCCCGCCGAGCGGGAGTACCTGCGCGCCATGGCCGACGTGATGGACGGCGAGGGCGATCCGGACGACCCCGATGCCACAGCACCCACCGCCGCGGTGGCCCAACTGCTGGGACGCCGCGCGCAGTCGCTCTCCCCGGCGCGGGACGCGCTGATCAAGAAGGGGCTGGTCTACAGCGGGGAGCGGGGCCGGATCGCCTTCACCGTGCCCCATTTCGGACGCTACCTGCGACGCCACGGCGACTGAGGGCAGTCAGGAGCCGTGGGTCGGGCGTGGCGGTGCTGGCCACGCCGACGGGCAGGCTGCATGATCGCCGGGGTGAAGGGGGCCACGCACCGGGCGCTGGGCACCGTCCTCGGTCTCGGCTACGGGACCGCCGCCGGACTGCCGATCGCGGGTGTGATCGGGTGCGGGCTGCTCGCCCCGCTCACCGCCGCCGGCCCGCTCTCACCGGACATCGACCTCCAGCGCAGCTGGCGTCTGACCGATCGCTGGACGCCGGATGAGCTGCTCGGCCGGCGTGGTCCGCTGCAGCATCGCGGGATCACCCATTGGTGGGGTCTGGCCCTGGCGGTGACCCTGCTGTGGTGGACCGCGCTGGCCCCGCTGGCGGACGGCGGCCGGGGCAGCCTGCTGGCGCACGGCGCCGGCGCCCTGCTGGCCGGGTGGTGGTCCCATCTGGCGGGGGACCTGGTCTTTGGCCGCGCCGACGTGCGCAGCGGACGTGGCCCCGGGATCCCGGTGATGCCGTGGTGGGCTCACGTCGGGGTGACCCTGAGGGTCGGCGGCGCGCTGGAGCGGGCGGCCCTGGTCGCCTCGTGGCTGGTGGCGGCGGCGCAGGTGTTCGCCTCGCTGGGGCTGCTCGACCGGGTGTCGCCCACGGCCCGGTGAGGCAGGATCGAGGGCATGCGGGACGAGCCGATCATCCGCCTTCTGCGACGGGAGGACGCGCCCGGGCTGGCTGAGCTGCTCGTGCACAGTCGCGCGTTCCTCGCCCCGTACGACACCGACCACGACGAGACCTGGTTCAGTGTCGCCGGGCAGCAGGAGGCTGCCGCTCGGGCGCTGGACCAGCTCGAGCTGGGAACTCAGTATCCGGCCGTGATCCTGGGCTCCAGGGGTGAGCTCGCGGGGCGGATCAACCTCAACACCATCGTCCGCGGGGGGTTCCAGTCGTGCTCGATCGGGTACTGGCTCGATCGCCGCCACACCGGCCGCGGGCTGGCCACCCGGGCGGTGGCCCGGATGTTGGGGCTGGCCTTCGGGGAACTCGGGCTGCACCGCGTCGAGGCGGGCACCCTGGTTTCCAACGCGGCGTCGCAGAAAGTCTTGCACCGCAACGGGTTCGAACGGTTCGGGCTGGCGCCTCAGTACTTGTGGATCGCCGGTCGCTGGCAGGACCACATCCTGTTCCAGCGGCTGGCCCCGGACGCCGGGGCCGGTCGATGACCGACGTCGTCCTGGTCGCGCCGGAGATCGCCACCAACACCGGCAACATCATCCGGCTGTGCGCGAACACCGGCGCGGCCCTGCACCTGGTGCGGCCACTGGGATTCTCGATGGAGGACAGGCTGCTCAGGCGCGCCGGTCTGGACTACCACGACCTGGCCAGCGTCACCGTGCACGACGGGCTCGACCGGGTGCTGGCCACCGTGGGCGCCGACCGGCGTCGAGTCGCGTTCTGTACCAAGGGATCAGAGCGCTACGACCAGGTGGGGCTGGAGCCCGACGATGTGCTGGTCTTCGGTGCCGAGCGGGCCGGCCTGACGCCCGGTCAGCTGGACGAGCTCGACCCGGTGAAGCGGGTGCACCTACCGATGCGCGCCGGGAACCGCAGTCTCAACCTCGCCAATGCGGTCGCGGTGGTGGTCTACGAGGTCTGGCGGCGCACCGGGTTCGCCGGTGCCGCGGACCCGCCCGCCCCCGACCCCGGCGCGGGCCTGACCAGCGAGACCCTGCTCGGCGGTCCCTTCGACGGGTGACTCGACGGTCAACCGGGCCAGGTGGCGGGTGGATCGGTCCGTGGGCCAGGTCGGTGCTGTCGGCCGAGGTGCCTGCTGTAGAAGGTGCTCGCCGCCAGCACGCCGTCCGGCCGGGCCGAGTGGGCCTCGACCACGCCGAAGGGCTGCCAGCCGAGTGCGCGGTAGAGCTGTTCGGCGGGGCTGTCGGTCTCGGTGTCGAGCATCAGCAGGGTGATCCCTCGCCCCAGGGCGAAGGCCTCCAGTTCGCCCATCAGGGTGCGGGCCACCCCTCGCCGCCGGGCGCGCGGGGCGACCAGGAGCTTGACCACCTCAGCCCGGTGCCGACCGTTGGGATAATGCGAGGGCTCCAACTGCACGCAGCCGTCCAGCGCCTCACCCGACCAGGCCAGCCAGGTGGAGCGGCCAGTGAGTTGGGCACGCCAGAATGCCTCCGCCTCGGCCTGGCGGAAGGGGTGCAGGAACCCGATGCTCGCGCCCTCGTCGAGACAGGCCCGCAGCAGCCCGGCCAGTTCGGGGATGACGCGGGCGGCAGGCGTGCCCGCGTCCGGGTCGAGTCGCTCGATCCGGCGGCAGGGCTCGTCCACGGGCACGGCGCCCATTCTCGCTCTCCCACGGCCCTCGCCCCCGGGTGGCGCGGGTTGACATGTCAGCTCAAGTCATTTACGTTTCAACTATTGACGCAGGGCACCCCACATCACCACGAGGAGTAGTCACCCCATGAGCGCCTTTCCCGCTGAGCTCACCGGCACCTGGGAGATCGACGCCGCCCACTCGACCGTCGGCTTCGCCGTCAAGCACGCCGTGGTCGCCACGACCCGCGGTGGCTTCGGCAGCTACACCGGCGGCGCCACCATCGACGCCGAGACCCCCGAGAACTCCTCGCTGTGGGTCGAGATCGACGCCGCCTCGGTCAACACCGGCAACGAGCAGCGCGACGGGCACCTGAAGAGCCCCGACTTCTTCGACGTCGAGAACCACCCGAAGATCACCTACAAGAGCACCTCGGTCTCGGTCAAGGGCGAGGACATCGTGACCACGGGCGACCTGACCATCGCCGGGCACACCGCTCCGGTCGAGCTCGTCTGGGAGTTCGGCGGCATCGCCAAGGACCCGTGGGGGAACACCAAGGCCGGCTTCGAGACCTCTGCGACCATCAACCGCAAGGACTGGGGTCTGCAGTGGAACGCCGCGCTGGAGACCGGCGGCTTCCTGGTGGGCGAGAAGGTCAAGCTGGTCATCGAGATCGAGGCCGGCAAGCAGGCCTGACCCCGCCGGCAACCCCGCAACAACCCGCCGGCAACGCGGCAACAGCTCCGGCAGGACGGCCGGCATGACGCCGTCAGCACGCCGGGATCACCCGGCACCCCCCGAGGACTCGAGGTCGAGCAGCCACTGCTTGGCCTCGAGTCCTCCGGCGTATCCGGCCAGCTCACCGGAGGCGGCCACCACGCGGTGGCAAGGGATCACCAGGCACAGCGGATTGGTGCCCAGGGCCGTCCCGACCGCTCGGGCGGCTCCGGGACGTCCGATGTCGTGGGCAAGGCCGCCGTAGCTGATCCGCTGGCCGTACCCCACGCCGGACAGCCCCGTCAGTACCTGACGCTGGAACGGTGTCGCGAGCACGGAGTCGAAGGGCACCTGGACCGCGCGTCGGCGTCCGGCCAGGTACTCCTCCAGCTGACGACGCACCTCGTCCAGCCCCGGCCCCTGCCCCCGCACCACGCGGGGGGAGACGCGGGCCGCGAGCCGGCGCAGCACGCCCGGGGCACCGGCGAGCGCGGCCGAGGTGGCGTAGGCGCAGGCGAGCAGGACGCCATCCCGCCGGGTGGCCAGCAACAGCTCACCGACGGCCGTCGGCTCGATCAGGTAGGTGACGTCCGCGCCGTCCGGCGTCGGGGGCCCGGACTGCTCGGCCGGGGCCCGCAGCGCGCTCAGGGCGCGCACCAAGGTCTCACTCACGGCTGTCCTCCTCGCGGTCTCGTTCTCGCCGGTCCGGGGTGCCCTCGTACGGATCAGGCACCGCTCGGCGCAGCGAGGCCAGCGCATCCGAGACCAGTCGACGACTGGCCGCCGGGGTCGTCCCCAGTACCCGGGCCACCGCGGCGTGGTCCAGGTCGACGATGTAGCGCAGGGCGACCGCCGTGCGCTGGCGCTCGGGCAGGCGCCGGACGGCGTGCCACAGCAGGCCGCCGTCCAGCGCCTCCTCCACCGCTGCCTGGGGGTCGGCGACCGCCCGGCCCGGGTGCACCGGTGCGTCCTCGGGCAACTCCTGGCTGGGTACCGGGCGCCGCGACCGGGCGCGGTGCGCGTCGGTGGCGCACCGGGCGGTGACGGTCAGCAGCCAACCCCGCAGATTGGCCGCCGACCGCAGGCCGGGGTAGGCGGCCAGCGCCTGGGTCCACGCCTGCTGAGCGACGTCCTCGGCGTCGACCGGGCCGGCCAGGGCATGGGCCAGCCGGGCGACGTCGCGCCAGTGGGCGTCGATCAGATCCTGAAAGGGCGGCAGGCTCACGCTGGACACAACGGGGGAACCGTCCCGGATGTGAGGGCTGGGGTTCGTGGTCGTGTGCCAGCATTCCCTGCCGTGACCGTCCCCGGCGCCCGCCCGCGCGTGATCGCCCACCGTGGTGCCAGCCACGACCTGCCCGAACACACCCCGGCCGCCTATCGGCGGGCGCTGGAGGTCGGCGCCGACGGGCTGGAGTGCGATGTCCGGCTGAGCGCCGACGGTCATCTGGTGTGCGTGCACGACGCCAGGGTGGACCGCACCTCCTCCGGCCGGGGCCCGGTCTCGGGGATGCGGCTGGACCAGCTGCGCAGCCTGGACTGGGGCAGTTGGATGCCGGACGGCGCCCGGAGCGGCAGTGCGGGCGACAGTGCCTACGGCGACAGTGACGAAGGTGGCGGTGACCTCGAGCCGGGGCGCCGGGAGCTGCTGTCCCTGCGCGAGTTGTTCGTCCTGGCCCGGGACTGTGGCCGGCCGGTCGAGCTGGCCGTCGAGACCAAGCACCCCAACCGGTTCGGGGCCCGGGTGGAGGAGGCGCTGGTCGACCTGCTCACCGAGTTCGGCTGGCAGCACGGGGGGTCCGGCGTGGGGTCCGGTGAGGGAGCCGGGGCGGCAGCCGCAGCGGGAGTGCGGGTACGGATGATGAGTTTCTCGGCTCTCGCCGTCCGCCGGATGCACCGCCTGGCGCCATGGCTGGAGCTGGTCTACCTGATGGAGAGGGTGCCGCGGGTCTACCGTGACGGTTCGCTGCCCCCGGGCGCGGCCGTCGCCGGGCTGGACGTCGCGCACCTGCGCACGGCGCCCGACCTCGTGGACCGGCTGCACCGGGCCGGCCGGCGAGTGCACGTCTGGACCGTCGACGACCCGGTGGACGTCGAGTTGTGCCTGGCGTCGCAGGTCGAGGCGATCATCACCAACCGGCCGCGCGAGGTGCTGGCCCAGGTCCGCGCCGCGAGGTGAGATCCCCGTGCACCGCAGGCCCGCTCGACCTACAGTCGCCGTGAGAACCCCGTTCACCGAACGGGCATGATGACAGGGGTTTCGTGGGAGCCCGCCAGGGGGTACCACTGACGCTAGGCATCGTTGTCAAACGGAATGTCGAGGGGGTGTTCGGGGCAGTGCCACCGTCCAATGCCCGGTCACACCCCTCGGTGCTGGCTCCTCCCGAGGTGCTGCGCCTGCCTCATCGCGCCGAATCGGTGCGCATCGCCCGGCGCACCCTCCGTGAGTCCATGGTCAGGATGAACCTGCCCGACGAGTTCTCCGACGACGCCGAGGTCGTGATCTCCGAGCTGCTCGGCAACGCCGTCCGGCATGCCCGCGCGATCGCGGGTGGCGTGGTCGTGATGGGCTGGCAGCTGCGCAACGCGCGGCTGCACCTGCGTGTGACGGATGGCGGTTCCGGCCGCACGGTCGAGGCCCGCAAGGCACCGTTGACCGCGGTCTCGGGGCGTGGCCTGCACATCGTCGAGCGGCTCGCCGATGAGTGGGGTGTGACCAATCACGCGGGGGGGCTGCGGACGGTGTGGGCGAGCCTGCCACTCGACCGGGTGCCGTCCCTGCGCCTCGTCCGCTGAGCCGTCGCCGCCCGCGCCTCGTCACCCCACACCGGCACCCTCGACCCTCGTGATCGCGAAGGGTCGTCCCCTGGGCGACGGGCTCGATCACGGGGTGAGGTGAGGGGTGACCCGGCCGCTGACTAGATTGGGCCCACCTCGTCGCCCTCCCCAGGAGCCCCGCCATGGGCAGATCAGCCCGCCGTCCCAGCGCACACCCGGGCGCCGTGATCGACCCCGATGCCCCCGTCGCCGTGGTCGGCATGCGCGAGCCCTGCCCGTGCGGCTCGGGCAAGCGCTACAAGGCCTGTCACGGGCGGGCCGCGCGGTTCGAGTCCGCCACCCTGGTCACCCGGCCGTTCGCCGGATTGCCGGGGGAGTGCGACTGGGTCGCCCTGCGCGAGATCGTGCCGGCCGCCACCGCCCTGGTGCGCACCACCGCCGAGCACGGCGCACGCGAGGTCACCGTCTCCACGGTGCTGCCCCTGGCCTGGCCGGGCCTGCACCGGGCCGACGGGACGATCTTCATCGGGTTGCAGACCCAGACCACCTCCGGCGACGCCGGCCGCGACGTCGCGCACGCCGTCCTGAGCGCCATCGCCTCCGAACCGGGAACCCCGGTGACCGACGGCGCTGCTCCCGCCGGGACCCCGCGGCTGCAGGACATCCTCGAACCGCTGCCGTTCGAGGTCACCGTGCACGACGGGTTCGACTTCTGGATGGCCGAGGGGGCGCAGCTGAACACCGAGGCGCGGGAATCGATCGAGCGGGCCAACTCGGCCGTCGTCCCCACGCGCCGGCTCACCTCGGTCGAGGCGGCCTACTGGTGTGAGATCGGCGCCCGCCGCCACCTGCGCTGGGTCCTGCCGCACCCCGAGGACGCCCTGCTGGACGGTCTGGCACGGCTGCACTCCGCCGGTGCCCTGGCGATCACGGACGGCGCCCGGTACATCGGCGCGTTCCGTGCCGACGGGCTGGTCGCCCCGGTGTGGGACCTGCCCCCGCACGTGGAGGCCGACGAGCTGGAGACCCCGGCCCTGACCTTCGCCGCCCGGCTGGAGGAGGCCATGGCCGGGGTGAGCCCGCTGACGGCGGTCGAGCGCGGCGCCCGCGCCGGGGTGGTCTCCCGCCAGCTCACCCTGCGCTGACCCCGGGGACGCATCGGCGATGACCCCACCACCTCAGCTGCCCACCGGCCTTGCCGTGGTCGTCCCGGCCCGTGACGAGGCCGAGCGGATCGCGGCCACCGTGCACGCGGTAGGCACCCTGCCCGGGGTTCGGCACGTGGTCGTGGTCGACGACGGCTCCACCGACGCCACCTTGCGCGCCGCCGGTGAGGCCGGGGCGATCGCCGTCCGCCTGCCCCGCAACCGCGGCAAGGGGGCCGCGCTCGAGCGAGGCGTCGCCCGGGTTCGCCAGTTCGCGGACTCCGGCGAGCTGGCGCTGATGTTCGTGGACGCCGACCTGGGCCCCAGCGCGGCCAACCTGGCGCCGCTCGCAGCGCCGGTGCTGGCCGGCGAGGCGGACATGACCATCGCCATCCTGCCCCCGCAGGCCCGCCCGGGTGGCGGTCACGGGTTCGTGGTGCGCCTGGCCCGGGAGGGCATCCTGCGGGCGACCGGCTGGACGGCGACCCAACCCCTGTCCGGGATGCGGTGCCTGACCCAGGAGGCCTTCGCGACCGCCGGGCCCCTGGCGCACGGCTGGGGGGTGGAGACCGGGCTGAGCATCGACGTTCTGCTGGCGGGTCTGCGGGTGGTCGAGGTGCCGGTGGAGTTGCAGCACCGGGTGACCGGCCGCGACTGGCGGGGCCAGGTGCACCGCGGCCGGCAGTACCGGGACGTGGCCCGGGCGCTCGCCGTCCGCCGGCTGCGCCGCGCTGCCCCGCTGCGCGTGCTGGCCCGCCTGCCGCGGGTGCGGCGAGGGCTCTGAGGTGGGTCCGGGCCGGCGGGCACTGCTGGGTGGGCTGCTCGGTGGGCTGAGCCTGGCCCTGATGCTGGTCCTGGGGGCGCTGGGCGAGTCGGCGGCCGTCCCCGGGCTCGGGCCCCGGACGGCCGGGCCGCCCTGGGACCTGGCCGCCGGTGCGTCCTCGGCCACCGTCACCGTGATCGGGATCCTGGCAACCCTGCTCGGCGCCGGCGCCGTCTGGCAGGGCCTGCACGCCGTCCGGGACGCCTCCCTGCCCACCCGCGTCCCCCGCCTGCTGCTCGCCGCGGGCATCGGGGCTGCTCTGCTGCTCACCCTGGTTCCCCCCGTGGGCTCGGCCGATCACCTGTCCTATGCGGCGTACGGCCGGATCGCGGCCGCCGGTGACGACCCCTACGCGGTGGCTCCGATCGACTGGCGTGGTGGTACCGACCCGGTGGCCGGCGCGGTCCAGCCGCCGTGGCAGGCGACGCCGAGCGTGTACGGGCCGCTGGCCACCCTGGCCTTCGGCGTCGCAGCGCGGCTGGGGGACGGCTCGCTGCGGGCGACCGTCTGGTGCTGGTCGCTGATCTGCGCGCTCGCCTTCGTCGCCGTGGCTGTGCTGCTCGACCGGGTGCATCGGGGGGACGGCGCCGCGCGCGCCCGGGCGATGGTGCTGTGGACGCTGAACCCCCTGCTCCTGGGCCAGCTCGTGCTGGGCGCTCATGTCGATGTGCTCGCCACGGCCCCTGCGGTCGCCGCGCTGGTGATCGCCGCCCGCTGGCCCGCCCCGGCGGGAATGTTGCTCGGTGCCGCAGTGGCGATCAAGGCCCCGTACGCCCTGTTCGGCCTCGCCGCCCTGTGGGGGGTGCGGGGCCTGGCCCGCGACCAGCGGTGGCGGGCGGTGGCGAACGGACTGTTCGGCGCTGTGGTCGTGCTGGTGCCCGCTCATGCCTGGGCAGGCCCGCACGTGATCGACCAGTTGCGGACGGCGAGCGGGTTCACCTCGATCGCCTCCCCCTGGCGAGCCGTGGTCAACGGGGTCGAGTGGGCGCTGGGCGAGCCGGGGGCGATGCGGCCGGTCGTGGTGCCGTTGGCCCTGGTGGCCGCCGCCGGACTGGCCTGGGCGCTGAGTCATCGGGTCTCGAGCCACCGGGTGCTGCCGCCGCCGACTCGGGGCGCCGGGCCGGAGGCCGCCGCGGCGGCCGTGGTGCTGTGCGCCGCCTGGGTGCTGTGCGCCCCCTACACGTTGCCCTGGTATGACGCCATGGTCTGGGCCCCACTCGCCCTGCTGCCCGCCAGGGGGCAGCTCGCTCGGCTGGAAACCGTTCTGCTGGTACGACTCTGCGTCCTCGCCGTGGCTTATCTGCCGGGTCGCGTGGTCGGGATGTCCGAGCAGGTGGCCACCCTGACCCTGGGTTTTCGCCGCTATCTCGCCCCGGCGCTGGTACTCGTCACCGTGCTGGTCGCCCTGCGCTGGGGGCTCAGCGGTCGCGGCGATCCAGCGGGTCCTCGTCCGCGACAGCCCGCGCGCTGACCGCCACCAGCAGGGGCACGAACAACAATCCTGCTGCGGGAGGGATCGAGGTGCCGGAGTCGTTGGCGGCGAAGGCGATCGCGAGCATCACCCCCAGCGCGACCAGGCCGTGGGTCAGCACCGGGAGCCGCTGGTAGGCGGTGTGCAGGGGCCGGAGCCGAAAGCGCAGCGGGTCGACCAGCAGCCACACGGCCAGGGCCACCACCACCGGGATGATCAGGGTGACCGGTGAGGAGGTGAGGATCTCGAGGTTCTGAGATGCCTTGCGGCGGATGACGTTCCATGCCCCGCCGTCCAGTGCGGTCTGCACGAAGCGGCCCAGGTGGGTGCGCTCGGCAGGGGCACGCAGCCAGTCGGCCACGGCGACCCCGGCGATCAGCGCCACGGTGGCGACGGCGACGAGAACACCTCGGCGCCAGGTGAGTTGCAGTCCGGACAGGCGCAGGGCCAGGACGGCGAAGGCGGGGATCAGCGCCGGCCCCCCGCCGACGTCGGCCCCCAACGAGGGCAGGACGTCGATCACCGCCGCCACCAGACCGAGCGCCGCGACCGCCGCCACTGTGCGACCGGTGCCGTGAGGGAGCATCGCGTGCGCCACCGCCATCGCCAGGACCAGCACCGCGGCGGCGAAGACGGCGAACAGCGGGTTGCCGAATCCGTAGAAGCGTCCTGCGATCAACGGCTGACCGCCCATCACGGTGTTCAGGGACAGCGGTGAGCCGGCCGCGACATCCGCGGTCAGGGCGATCGCGGTCAGGGCCCCGACCGCCCCAGCCGGCCCCAGCGGTTGTCGGCGCCAGGGCCCGAGCAGGGCGACCGATGCCAGCAGCCCGACCCAGCCGGTGACCACCAGGCCGAGCGTTGCCGCGGCCGATTCCGAGCGCCACCACGGCACCAGGGCGGCCAGCAGGGTGGCGGCGGGCAGGCACCCGCCGGCGATGCCGACGGCGTGCAGGGTGGCGAGCACCCGCCGGCGGGGCGCACCACGAGGGACCACCCGGGTCAGGGCCACCAGGATGAGGGCCGCGAACAGCACGGTGGCCACCGCCAACACCACGAACGGTCCCACGACCGCCTGCAGCTCCACGGCCGACAGGTCCAGGTCGATCAGGCGCTCGAGCCGATCGGCGAGCGCCTCCTCGGGATCGGTGCCCGGGCTCGGAGCGGCCGCTCGCCACGGCGAGCCGTCCATCGTGGTCGGCAGGGCCACCCCGAGCAGGTCGAGCACGGTCGGCGCCAGATCGGTGGTCAGCACCAGCCCGTCGTGCCGGGTACTGGGACTGCGCAGCAGGGACGGCGGGTGGTTGCCCCCGCCGGGCGCCGGGCCGACGATCGAGGTCAGTTGCATGCGGGCACCGCTCGGTCCGCCCGCCGATCCGGCAGGCTCGGACGGCACCGGCCGGCCGGCGGAGCCGTCGGCGAGCGCCAGCGTGACGGCCGGGTCGTCGGCGATCGAGGCCACGATCACCGTGGCCTCCTCGGGCAGTGCCTCGAGGATCACGGTGAGGCGGGCGTCGAGCTTCTGCAGGGCGGTGGAACGCTCCGGCTCGCCGGCCGCGGTCAGCGGTCCCAGATCGATGACCAGGACCTCGGGGTCGGTGACCAGGGCCGCGTCGAGGGCCTGCTCGTCCGCCCAGGCGACCGGTGCCGTCCCGTCGGAGCGGGCCAGGGCCACCACGGCGCCGGGGCCCAGCGCGGCGGTGCGCCGACCGGTCAGGGAGTCCCCGAGGGTGCCCGGCCTGGCGTCGAACCCCTGGTCGGCCGCCCGGGCGGTGATGTCCGGCCAGGTGGTCACGGTGGCCGGCCCGGCGGGACGGGAGAACTGGACCGGCGGGCCGATGCAGGCGCCGGCAGGCGTCCGGGTGGCGTCCGCCCGGCGTCCGGCGGACACGGCCAGCCAGCCGTCGACCGGGCAGGCGGTGAGCTCGACGCTGCGCGGCACGAGGGCCGCCGAGGATCCGTTGACCAAGAGGGCGTCCAGCGCCGGGGTGTCCGTCCCCACGTCCTCCCACCGCAGTCCCGCGGTGCCGATCAGGACGACGGGTCCCGGGACCGGGGTGTCGGCTGCGGTGGCTGCCCCCGCTCCGAGCAGGGTGCCCGCGACGAGCGTGAGCGCCACCGTGAGCCCCCTGATGAGCCTGACCGTGACCCTCGTCGTGACCCTTGTCGTGACCCGCCGGCGAGTGAGCGGTGGGCGCCTTCTGGATGCTCGTCGCCGCCTCACCCGGGTCGCCACCACGGCGCCCAGCCTAGGTCGTCGTCCGGCCGGCACGTGGTTGTCGGCGGCGACGGCCAGAATGGCCCGGTGGATCCGATGGACGGCGCGCGCGTCGACCCCGGCCCCTTGACCCCGCACGACGCGGGTGTCGAGGCCTGCGGCCCCGAGGAGGCGGCGATCCCCGGGCCGGCCACGGTGCCCGGGGGCTCGTGGTCGACGGCGGCGGCCGTGCTCGTGTTCGCCCTGTCCGCAGGGCAGGTGGTTCACCGCTACCTGGTCGCGCATGCCGGCGAGTTGTGGCAGCTCGATCTCGAGGTCTACCGGGACGGCGCGGAGAGCCTGCTCGCGGGCCGTGCCGTCTACGACTGGCTCACCGGGGCACCGCAGTTCCTGCCGTTCACCTACCCGCCCTTCTCCGCCGTGGCGGCGATCCCTCTGGCCCTGGTGCCGTTCTCGGTCGCCGGGTGGGCCTGGTCGGCCCTGCAGCTGGCCCTGCTGTGGTGGAGCACGGGCATCGCCTTCCGGCCCCTGATCAGCCGGTTCCCCGGCCGGGGGACGGCGGTGCAGGCGCTGCTCGCGGCGGTCCTCGTGCACCTGGTGCCGGTGGCCGACGGGTTCCGCTTCGGCCAGGTGAACGCGGTCGTCGTCGCCCTGTGTCTGGCGGACGCCGCCCGCCGGGCCCCCGAGTCGCGGCGGTGGTGGCCGACCGGGTCCCTGGTCGGGATCGCCGCGGCGATCAAGCTGACGCCGGCCGCCTTCTGGGTGCACTACGCGGCGGCCCGGCGCTGGCGTGCCCTGGGTGCCTCGGTGGCTGCCGCAGCCGGGGTCACGGTGGTCACGGCGGCACTGGCCCCGACAGCCAGCGTCGCGTTCTGGACCGATGCGCTGTGGGACCCCGCTCGACTGGGCCCGAACGCCGGGGTGTCCAACCAGTCGATCCGGGGAGCCCTGCTGCGCCTGGCTCCGCAGCAGGCCCAGTCGGTGGTCTGGTTCGGCGCGGTGCTGCTGGTCGCCGTCCTGGGCTACGGGTTGTCGGTCCGGCTGCACCGCCTGGGCGAGCCGGTCGCCGTGGTGGGGGCGGTCGGCATGGTCGCGGTTCTGGTCTCGCCGGTGTCCTGGATCCACCACTGGCACTGGGGCATCGCCGTGATCGGTGCCCTGCTCGCAGATGCGCGGGACCGTGGCCGCTCGGCGGCCGCCGCGGGGGTCACCGTGGTGTTGGTGCTGCCGCTGCCCTGGTGGGGCGGCGCCTGGCCTGGGCACGGACCGGTGGTGTCCGTGCTGGGGCGCGTGGTCGAGCAGTCCTACACGCTGCTCGCGATCGCCTGCCTGGTGGTGATGTGGAGGCTCATCGCACGGCGACCGGTGACGTCCCGGGGGACGCTGTCACAAGGGGGTGTCGACGCCGGCCGCCGAGAGCAGGGTGAGCACTGCCAGGACGGCGCACACGGTGGCCCCGATGCGCCGGACCACCGACAGCCGCACCAGCCGCAGCAGGGCGCGGCCCGCGAGCGCCCCGATGCCGGAGACCAGTAGCAGGGCCAGCCAGGCACCGGTGAAGACCGAGACCGGGTCCTGATAGCGCACCACGAGGCCGGCCGTCAGCAGCTGGGACAGGTCCCCCCACTCGGCGAGGAACAGCACGAGAAAGCTCGCCCCGACCGCCCGGAACCCGCTGGCGGCCGGGGGCGCCTTGGCTCCGAACTCCTCCTCCGCGTCGGCCTCGGCCCGGTCCGCCTCGGCCGCACCACGCCAGAGCACGACGGCGCCGATCAGGAACAACAGCCCGGCGGCCGCGGTGACCGGTTGCCGGGGCAGCGCGGTGAGCAGCCCTCCCAAGGTGACCGCGATGGTGCTCTGGACGGCGAACGCCAGCCCAACCCCGATCCAGGTCGGCAGTGGGCGGTACCTGGTGGCGAGCACCAAGGTGGCGACGAACGTCTTGTCCGGCAGCTCGACCGGGGCGATCAGCAGGAAGGAGGCGAGGGCGACCGTGGGATCCATCGGGCGGAAGGCTATCTGCTCCCCTCCGGGCCTGACGCGGGGCGGGTCGTCCGAGAGCCCTACGGTCGGCGTGCGCCGCCGAGCTGCCCGGCGAGGCGCACGCTCGCGCGACGGATGGCCAGGCTCTGGTCCTGCATTCCGAGGGCGTCCAGTGCCCGCTCGTAGCAGTTGGCCGCGTCGTCGAGCAGCTCGACGTCCCGCAGCCGGTCACCCAGATCGCGCCACAACCGTCCGGTCGTCCGGTTGGCCACCAGCAGGTCCAGGTGCTCGCGCGTCTGCCGGTAGGCGGACATCGCCTGGTCGAGTTCTCCGTCGGCGCGGGCGATGTCGAACGCGGTGAGCAGGATGCGCGACCAGCTCTCGTGGTCCTCGGCGGGCACCCGGTGGAGGGCGCGGTCGTTGGCGAGGCGGGCGCCCGCCAGATCACCGGTCAACAACAGGGCCATGGCCCGGGCGTTCTCCCACAGGGCTCGGTCGAGCTGTCCACCGAGGTCGCTCAGGATGCCGTCGGCGGAGTCCAGGATGGCCAGCGCCTCGGCCGGGCGAGGCGGATTGCTCTTCACCAGGAGCACGGCGACCACGGTGTGCAGCCGGGCAAGGTTCCTCGACCCACCGACCTCCGCCATGCGGGCGAGCGCGAGGCGGGAAAGGTGAAGGGCCTCGTCGACCCGGCCGCTGCTCTCCGCGATCAGCGCGGCGTTCCAGTAGATGGCTGCCTGCCCGAAGCTCGGTGGCGACTGCTCGTCGACCTCCTGGATCAAGGTGTGGGCCCAGGTCGAGGCGTGCCCGACGTCCCCGGCCTCGTGGTAGGCCCACAGCAGCGTGGCGGCGAGGGTGTAGTAGTCGTCGGTTCCGCCGAGCCCGCGCTGGACCGAGGCCTCGAGCGCTCGCTGACCGACGTCCAGTGAGCGGTACAGGTCCCCGGAGATCGTGTAGGCGCGGCAGAGGGCGCTGCCCACCGCGCTGGGCAGTAGGTGGGTCTCGGCGGCAAGGGCCCGATCGTGCAGCTCGGCCAGGGTGGCGATGACTGCGGCCGTCTCACCCAGTTGGTCGTGCGCCCGGGCCAGGGTGAACGTCGCCTCGTCGGCCCGCACCCGGTCGAGGTCGCTCTCGGCCAGCAGCGGTCGGAGCCGCTCGATTGCCACCCGAGGTTCGCCGTGAGAGAGAGCGAGCTGGCTGTAGGCCAGCTCGAGATCCAGCCGGCGCTCGCGCTCGCTGGGGTGACCCGTCTGCAAGAGGGCCGGTGAGCAGTTGAGGCGCCGCGCGAGGGTGGCGATCACGGTGTCGGACGGGGTGCGCTTGTCAGCCTCGAGCAACGAGATGTAGCTCGGCGAGTACTCCTCACCCGCCAAGGCCGTCTGGGACAGCCGGGCCTCGCGCCGGAGCCGGGCGAGCCGCTGACCGAAGGAGCGGCCACCCAGCTCGGGGCGCGCAGTGACAGTTGGGGTCACCACGGCTGACGCCGTGGTGACTGCTGCTGCATCGTTGACTCCCGACACGTCTCACCCCGTCGTCAGGGCACGACAAAGGTCACAACGAGTCATGACAGATGCGCGAACGCGACAAATCTGTCACGATGCCTATGACAGCCAGTCAACAGCACCTGTGACAGAGTGGAGTCGTCATGTCCCGCACCCGTCGTGCCCTCGTCAGCCTCCTCGTTGCCTTGGCCATGGCCGCCACCGGCGGCCTGGTCTCCGCTACCAGCACCAGCACGGTCAACGCGAACTACGCGTGCTGCGCACCGTGATCCTCACTTGATCACCAGTCCTGCTGACTGCCATCAGCGGGGCAGGGGATCAAGCCCTTGCCAGTGCGGCGGGGGGCCGGAGTCGATGGCCCGAACGACTCCGGACCCCCCGCCGCTTTTGTGCTTTGTAGGAGTTCACCGCGGCCAGGGCGGTGCCTCCTCGGTGGGCACGGAATCACCATAGTCACAAAATCGATGACTATCCAGTCATTCTGGAAATGACAACGTCTGCAGGGCGAGTCACGGCTGGTCGGAGCGCGCATGCCGGTGATCGAGATCGCCCAGGGGACGCCACCGCGAGCGCGGTGACGGCCGGCCTGATCTAGTAACGGACGGTGAGGGCCAGGGGATCCGCGGTGGCCCGCAACACCCGGGCGGTTCCCGCCGGGTCGCCGTCCAACTGGACGTGCAAGGGGCGCTCGGCCCGGATCTCCACCGACCGGGCGCGCAAGTGCTGCACCACCGGATGCCCGCGCCGACTCCGGGTGAGCACGGTGGCGATCACCGCACCCCAGCCCACCACGCCCCGAGGGGCCACGACGGCCAGGTCCAGCCACCCGTCGTCCAGTTCCGCATCCGGCATCAAGGGCACGCCGCCGATCAGCTCACCGCAGTTGCCCACCAGCACCGTGCGCACCCAGCGGTGGGTCACCTCACCCTCGTCCAGGCGGATCGCCACGCGCACCCGCGGGCCACTGAGCTTGCGGGTGCCCTCGAGGATGTAGGCCCACCACCCCACGCGGTCCTTGAGTTCGGATCCCACGCTGGCCATCACCTCGGCGTCGAAACCGATCCCGGCCATCACGCAGAAGGTGTCCGTCACGGGATCGTGGTCCTCGCCCGAGCGGTCGAACTGCACCTGTCCCACATCGACCTTGCGGTCGCGCCCGCTGAGGGCGATCTCCACCGCGGCGTCCAGGTCGGTCAGCGGGAGGGAGAGGTTGCGCGCCAACAGGTTCCCGGTTCCGGCAGGGAGGATCCCCAGCGGCGTGGAAGTGCCCGCCAGTGCGCTCGCCACCGCTCGGACCGTGCCGTCACCGCCGAAGGCGAGGACGGCGCACGGCTTCTCGTCCAGCGCGCGGCGGGTGACCTCACACCCGGGATCCTCGACCGTGGTCTGCCACCAGCGGGCGGCGTCCAGGCCATGGGCGGCGCAGTGGCGGTCGAGCCAGGCGGTCTCCCGGTCGAGATCGGTGATCTTGGTCGGGTTGACCACCACCGCGACCCAGGGACGGGCGCCGGGGGGTTGTTCCGGCCCAGCGGCCGCGCCTGCCGGGGTGGCACGCCGCCGGCTCCGGCGAACGGTGACCAGGACGGCGGCCAGCGCCGCCGCGGCCACGATCACCGTGACGGCCCACACGAGGCCCCCGCTGCCCATGC
The DNA here is from genome assembly GCA_016794595.1 of Kineosporiaceae bacterium. Taxonomy (GTDB): domain Bacteria; phylum Actinomycetota; class Actinomycetes; order Actinomycetales; family Kineosporiaceae; genus JADJPO01. The sequence goes on along the minus strand of JAEUJN010000107.1, from coordinate 101,047 downwards.
GCCGACCGTAGCGCTCCGCCCTCGCCACCGCGGCCGGGGGCCCGCCGTCCGCCCGAGCGGGATGCGCAGCGCTGTCGAGAGAACACGTGCCGCCACCGACAAATGACTGGCTCAGCCTCCCAGGGTCGATACCGTGGGACAGGTGATCGACCTGCGCCTGTTGCGTGAAGACCCAGACACCGTCCGTGCGAGCCAGCGCGCCCGAGGCGCCGATGAATCGCTCGTCGACCAGCTGCTCGCCGCCGAGGAACGCCGACGGTCGGGGATCGCCGACTTCGAGCGGGCCCGTGCCGAGCAGAACGCCCTGGGCAAACAGGTTGCCAAGGCCTCCGGCGAGCAGAAGGCCGCGCTGTTGGCGACCACCCGGGAGCTGGCCGAGAAGGTCAAGGCGCTCAAGGCCGATTCCGATGCCGCGGCCGCCGAACTCGACCAGCTCACCCTTCGGCTGGACAACGTGGTCGAGACGGGGACCCCGCCGGGCGGTGAGGATGACTACGTGGTGCTGCGTGAGGTCGGCACCGCGCGCGACTTCGCCGCCGAGGGCATCACCCCGCGCGACCATCTCGAGTTGGGGGAGCTGCTCGGCGCGATCGACACCGAGCGCGGGGCCAAGGTGTCCGGCGCACGGTTCTACTTCCTCACCGGGGTGGGCGCCCGGCTGGAGCTGGCGCTGCTGATGTGTGCGGTGGATCAGGCGGTCGCGGCCGGCTTCACCCCGATGATCACTCCGACCCTGGTCAAGCCGGACGTCATGCGCGGCACCGGATTCCTGGGTGCCCACAGCGACGAGATCTACCATCTGCCGGCGGACGAGCTCTACCTGGTCGGCACCAGTGAGGTGGCGCTCGCCGGCTACCACAGCGACGAGATCATCGATCTGTCGGCCGGGCCACGCCGCTACGCCGGATGGTCGGCCTGTTATCGGCGCGAGGCGGGTTCCTACGGCAAGGACACCCGCGGGATCATCCGGGTGCACCAGTTCCACAAGGTGGAGATGTTCAGCTACTGCCGGGTCGAGGACGCGCACGAGGAGCACCTGCGCCTGCTCGCCTGGGAGGAGGAGATGCTGGCCAAGGTCGAGCTGCCCTATCGGGTGATCGACGTGGCAGCCGGGGACCTCGGCTCCAGCGCGGCCCGCAAGTACGACTGCGAGGCCTGGGTGCCCAGCCAGGGCCGCTACCGCGAGGTGACCTCGACCTCGAACTGCACCACCTATCAGGCTCGCCGACTGGGGGTCCGAGAGCGCAACCCGCAGGCCGGGGACGGCTCGACCCGGCACGTCGCCACGTTGAACGGCACCCTGGCCACCACGCGCTGGATCGTCGCCATGCTCGAGAACCACCAGCAGGCCGACGGTTCCGTGCTCGTGCCCAAGGCGCTCCAGCCCTACGTGGGTGGCCTGGACGTGCTGCCTGCCCCCGGGGCTGCCGGCTGATGCTGATCGCCCTCGACATCGACGGGACCATCCTGCACTGGGACGAGACCCTCTCCCCTCGGGTGGAATCTGCCATCCGGGCGGTGGCCGCGGCCGGTCACCACGTCGTGCTGGCGACCGGGCGGTCGCTGCCCGGCACGACCGCGGTGCTGCACCGGCTCGGCCTGGATCGCGGGTGGGCGGTGTGCAGCAACGGCTCGGTCACCCTGCGGCTCGACCCGCGCCGTCCCGGTGGGTACGCCATCGCCGATGTGATCACGTTCGATCCGGCTCCGGCGCTGAAGCTGCTGCGCGAGTACCTGCCCGGGGCGCTGTTCTTCGTCGAGGGCGCCGACGTCGAGCGCACCAGGCTGGTGACCGCCCCGTTCCCCGACGGGGAGCTGACCGGCCCGGTGCAGGTCGTCCCCTTCGACCAGCTGCTGCACCAGCCGGCGACCCGGGTGGTGGTTCGCAGCATCGAGCACACCAGTGAGGAGTTCGGCGAGCTGGTGGCCGCCAGCGGACTGCACGGCGTGAGCTACGCCGTGGGCTGGACGGCATGGCTGGACCTGGCGCCCGAGGGGGTCAGCAAGGCCAGCGCGCTGGACGTCGTCCGGGCGAGGTTGCGGGTTCCCCCGGAGCAGACCCTGGCGGTCGGCGACGGCAACAACGACCTGGAGATGTTCGCCTGGGCTCATCGGTCGGTGGCCATGGGGCAGGCTCGGGACGACGTGCTCGCGGCGGCCGGTGAGATCACGGCGTCCATCGAGGACGACGGGCTGGCCCTGGTTCTGGAGCCGCTGGTCCGGCGGTGATGGCGGGCCGAGGGGGCCGTGTGACTGCCGTGAAGGGAGCGACACGCGGCAGTTCGTGAGCACTGAGTAATCAGTTGTGCACTCTGCGTGCGCAACAATCGTCGGGTGGCCGTGAGTGAACTCCTTTCCCCGACGTCGGACGCCCTGGACGAGACCTCGGGCGCGCCGATGGACGTTGCGATCGAGCAGCAGTCAGGTGAACAGGCTAGAGAGCAGGCCAGAGGGCAGTCCAGGGAGCAGTCGAACCCTGCGGCGACCCGCCGCCAGGCGCGGGCCCGCCGCCGCCGGCGCAGTCCGCTGGCGGCCGGGTTCGTGGTCGTGGCGGCCGCGGCGACCGGGTCGGCTGCCGCCCTGCTCACCGCACCGGACTCCTCGCGCACCGGGGCCTTCCCGTCGGTGCCCCCGCCGCCGCCGTCCGTCCAGGCAGCCGGGCGGGCCGCCGGCACGGCTGGCGCGGGGCCCACCTCGGCCCCGGACCGGGACGAGACCTGGTCAGCCAGCCCGTCGGCGCGCCTGAGCGGGTCCGGCGGGTTGGCCCGGCGCAGCTCGCCGAGACGTAGCTCGGCGCCCGTGGGGTCCCAGGCCCGGCAGATCGCCGACATCCCCGACCGTCCGGACGCTGGGCAGGAGTGGCCCGCTCTCACCTACACCCTGCGGGCCGCCGACGGGCGCAGCGAGCCACCGGCGTTCCCGCAGGTCGCTGACGGGTTCACCCGGGCGTCGTCCAGGACCACGGTGGTCACCATCTCTCGCGGCAGGTTCTTCACCGCCGTGGGCAGATTGCCCGTGCGCACGGCGTCCTACGAGCAGTGCCGCGAGCAGAGGTTCTTCGTCCGGTGGATGGCGGTCGACCCGGACGCCGTGGTGTCGGCGACGCTGGTCGACGAGCCCGTCCGTACGGTGCAGAACAGGCCGGTACACGGCTCTGCCGGGTGGATGTCGAGTTTCGGTTGCGTGCAACCGGCGTTGCGCATCGCGCCGGAGACCATCGGGCCGAACGCGGCCCGGGTCATCGTGGAAACCCAGGTGTGGCAACGGGATTGATCACCCGCGAGGGTCGCGACGACCGAGGGGACGCATCCGGTGCCGGATGCGCCCCCTCGGTCGTGAGGCTCGCTGGGTCAGGCGTGCAGCAGCCCGCCCTCATGGGTCAGGGCATCGGCGTCGGGGTCGTCGAACCACTGACCTCCCTCGGCCAGGTAGCGGAAGCGGTACACCGCTCCCTGGGGAACGGTGACCGAGACACTGCGGGTGCCGTTGGTGCGCTTGACGAGCGTGTGCGCACCCGGAGTCCAGGAGTTGAAATCGCCCACGACCGAGACGCGGTCGGGGCTGCTGTCGGTGGGCAGGGCAAACGTGACCTTGACGTCACGGCCCTTGGGTTGGCGGCGGATCATCGAACCTCCACGCGGCGACAGGCGTCGTCGCGACCTTCGAGTGGTTCCGCGGCAGTCACGTCGCTGGACTGCGGCGGAACAGGTGACTGACGGATAGGGGCGGGCCGCGTGATGGACGAAACGCTGCGCCGGTGCAGCGCGTCGCGACCACGTCCAGTATGCCCTCTGAGTCCGGCCGTCCCGGCCAGTACCGCCGGTGCGCCGGGACCGTGTCGTCCTCAGCGTCCGGCGGGAACAGCTGCCGGGGAGTCCAGCTCCGGCAGAACCGGTGGCAGGTAACGGGTCCCGTCGGGATTGGCCCCGGCGAGCACCATGCCGTAGCCATCGGACGGGGAGGTGAACAGCGGTGAGGAGACGACCTTCTCGATCACGTTCTCGATCGGGATGATGCGTTCGGCCACGGCCGGACGGCGCTCGTCGCCGGCCTGCCGGGATGCCCCGGAGACCATGGCCGGGAGCTTCTCGGCGAAGTGGTGCCAGGCGAAGCGCTCGGCGTTCACCCCGCCGCGGTCGGCGACCAGCGGGGAGGACAGATCCTCGGCGACGGATGCCCACGTGGCCCGGTCGAACCGGGTGATCCCCTCCACCGGCAGGTAGACGCAGCCTGCCGCGCCCACCTCCTGGTAGAGCGGGTGATCGGTGGCCAGCACCGGCTTGCCGGCGCGATGGGCCTCCGCGATCGGCCAGACGAACGATCGCGGGCGGCCGAGGGCGAGCACGGCCCTGGTCCGGGAGTACAGGGCTGCCAGATGGCTGTCGGTGACATCCATCAGCACGCTGACGTGTCCGCCGCACGTGGTGACCAGGTCCTCTTCCGGCTCGGTCAGCGCCGGACCCACCACCACCAGCGACGCACCGTCCAGATGGGGTGTGCGGCGCAGGTGGGACCAGGCGTGGATCGCCGCGTCACGCCGGGTGTGCGGCTCCGGGCCGCCCACGATCATCAGGTAGGGCCAGGCCGGGGGTGACCACGGATCATTCGGCGCGCAACGCTCGGCCAGGGCGGGGTCCAGCGGCGGGTGCAGGACCTGTGGACGGCGGCCCACGGCCTCCTCCACGGCATCGGCGGTGAACCGGCTGGTCGCCAGCAGGGTGTCGGCCCGCTCGAGTCCGCGCAGGGCGGCCCGCGCGCGGAGGCGACGCAGCGGGTGGGCCCGATCGGCAGCGGCTGCCTCGGCCAGCCCGGACATGTCGTGACAGGTCACCACGACCGGTGTCCTGCCGAACACGGCCGAGGCGCAGTCGGCGTCGAGCAGGTCCACGACGTGGACCAGGTCGACGTCCTGTCCCAGGGTGCGCACCTGTCGGGAGAGGCGCGCGGCGCCGAGTGCGAGGCCCTCCAGGGCGCGGCCGGTCGGGCCGTGTCCCGGCATCCGCAGGGCGGGGCGCGGTGCGGTCACCACCTGAACCTGCGCCCCGTGCTGCTCCCAGGCAGCCGCGATCAGGTGGGTGAGGCGCCGTAGGGCGTGCCCTCGGGATGGACTGGCTCCGAGTACGAGCACTCGGGTCGGCATGCTGCGTCCTCATGGTCGAGCGGTTGGGGAAACCGACGGTGGGACAGCCAGGTGTCGCAGCACGCGAAGAGCTGAGTAGTACCTGGCTGTGACGGTTCAGGTGCTCACCGTAGTGCGACATTTCACGCGTAGTGAAGATGAGCTACGTATGCGTGACCAAATATCGACCGTTCGGGGGATGTCACGGACGGTGAGTGGATGGTGGGCAACTGAGGCGGACATGCAGCGGAATCGGCGAACCCCGGGCGGCTGCTCGTGACTGCGGGGAGTGAGCGTGCCCGGTCGATGAGTTCTCTGCGTGGCCAGCTGTGATCTCTCGGTGACGGATTGGGGGGAAACCTCGAGTGTCCGGGAGCATGTGCCGATGAGGTGAGGGCACGACGGTGCCCCCAAGGTCGCCGGGGGGAGGCATAGTGGTACCGCGCAGGGCTTGCACGACACGCACCACGGACGCCACAGTCACCTGTCAGTCGCAGTACGGAAGGACACCGAAGTGACTCAGGACCACGCCAGCCCGTCGTCGGGGGACTCCTCGATCGACAGCCTCTTCGAGACCACCATGCGCGGGTTCAACAAGCGTCAGGTCGAGGAGTACATCGGGTGGCTGCGCGCCGAGCTCGGCTCGGCCCAGGAGGACGCCCAGACCGCCCGTGAGCAGGCCGAGGGCCAGGTGCGTGAGGCGCAGCGCCTGCGCGAGGACCTCACCAAGGTGCGTTCGGAGGCCTCGCTGGCCGCCCGGCCGCAGCACGAGGAGGTCAGCGAGCGTCTGGCGCAGATCCTCCGGCTCGCCGACGAGGAGGCCGACCAGAAGCGCGCCCGCGCGTCGGAGGAGGCCGACAGCACCCTCGAGGCGGCCCGCGACCAGTCGGCCAAGGTGCTCGAGGCGGCGCGCTCAGCTGCCGAGGGCATCATCTCGGCCGCACGCGAGCGCGCCGAGAAGGAGGCCGCCGCCGCCAAGGCCGAGGCCGAATCGCTGCTGGCCAACGCTGCCGCCTCCTCCCAGGCAACCCTGGACGACGCCGAACAGCGCGCCGCGCGCGTCCTGGCCGACGCCGACCAGCGGACCGGCCAGATCAGCGCCCTGCAGGACGAGCGGCTCGCAGCCCTGCGTGAGGTGCACACCGACACCTTGCGCCGGCTCGAGGTCGTGCGCTCGGCGCTGGAGAAGGTGCTCACCGCCGAGATCGACGCCGGTCCGCCGGACAGCGGGATCGACGCCGCGCCGCTGCCGGCCGCCGGGCAGGCACTGCGTGCCGTGGACGTCGACCTGCCGCCGGTTGCCGAGCACGATCTGGACAGCCTGCGCCCGGCTCGGGAGCCCGGTGTCACCTTCGCCTCGGAGGAGTCCGACGAGGAGTACGGCGACCCGGTGGACGAGTCGGCCCTGGCCACCGGCATGATCAGCCGTGACGCGGTGGTCCAGGCCGCCATGGAGCAGGGTGTCGAGGCCGGGGACGTCGCCGCCGAGGAGGCGACCGACCTCAGCGGTGGGCACTTGCGCGTGGGTCGCTGAGGTCAGCCCTGACCAGCGCCGCTGCCCCAGCGCTCGCGGTAGTACGCAGCCGAGCGGGGGTTCTGTGAGGTCTGGAACAGGTCGCCCTTGATGTAGGCGTCAGCTTCGGAGAAGTAGTTCTCGAACACCAGGACGTCCGAGCTGTCGACGAACAACTGCCACATCCGCTCCATGAAGTACGGGCTGTCCCCGGGTCCCTGGACACCGTCCAGGCCCCACTCGGGCACGGCGAAACCGATGCCGTGGGCCCGGGCGAAGGCGATCCCGTCCTGGAACCCGGGCGCCCAGCTCGGGGCGATCGCACGGCGCCAGGTGGCGTCGTCCTTCGCCAGCAGCTTGTAGCGGTTGTAGTGGTCCATCGACAGACCGTCGACCACGTCGTTGCCGGGGTACATCTGGTAGAGCGGGGCCAAGCGGTCACGTGACCCGGTCAACACCGTGCCGCAGTTGATGTCCATCCAGAAGGTGAACTCGGGCGACACCGCGGACATGATCTTGTGGATGCGCCGAAAGGCGGCCTTGTACTCATCGACCGTGCCGACCTCGACCGCCCAGGGGAACCAGTACCCGTTGGCCTCGACCCCCATCCGGATCGCCGCGTCCTCGTGGCCGCTGGCCACGAGATGGCGCGCGATGGTGCGGAACACCTCGTCATGAGAGCCATCGAGGATGTCCTCCCAGTGCCCCTTGCGGTTCTTGGGCAGCAGGGGTAACCCGTAGGCCAGGCGGCCCTTGAAGCGGGCGAAGTCCGTCACCGCCCAACTGCTGGTGCGAATCTCCTCCCAGGTGCCGTAGGCCGGGTAGACGGTGGCGAAGTCCATCGGTGCACCCCGCCATGTCCCGGCGCGTTCGGTGAGTGCAGTGCCCACCTTCCCACCGGTCCAGAACCCGCTGTGCCACGGCAATCCCGAGCGTGGCTTCCCGTACATGGCACGGGCCTTGGAGGTCGGGGCGGAGGCACCCGCGGAGGTGGTCGCCGAGGCGGACGGCGATGCCGCCGAAGGCATGCCACCACCGGCGGAGGCGCGCGGGAGAGCGCTCGCCGATCCGTCCACGGACGCCGTGACGGAGGAGTCCGGTGCCGTGACCGGGTCCGAGTCCTGCCGGTTCACGGTGACCGCCACCACTGCGGTCAGGGCGGCCAACCCGGTCACCACCCCGGCGCCGATGGCGCTGCGTCGGCGCCGCATCCGGCGTTCCCACTGGCGATCCTCGCGAGCGAGGCGAGCCAGTCGGGCCAGGGTGTCCAGCTCGGGCTCGGAGCCGCGCGATGTCGTCCGCTGCTGCTCGCCCGGGCCCATCCCTGCACCGTAGGCGGCGCGTGGGCAGGGCGACAACACAACGCAGGATTCGCTCGATTGTCGCGCTGATCCCGAGGCGCCGGTGAGTCAGGATGGCGGTATGCGACTGGTGGCCACCGACCTGGACGGCACGGTGGTGCGCCCCGACCTCACCATCTCGCCCCGCACCCTGGGAGCGCTGGCGGCCTGTGAGCGGGCGGGCATCGACGTGGTGTTCGTGACCGGGCGCCCCACCCGCTGGATGGGCCCGGTGGCGCAGGCCACGGGGCATCGTGGGGTGGCCATCTGCGGCAACGGAGCCGTGGTCTACGACCTCGGCACCGAGTCGGTGGTCGAGGTCCGGGCGCTCACCCGCGAGGCAGTGCTGGGCAGCGTGCGGGCGCTGCGCGCCGTCCTGGACGACGTGAGCTTCGCCCTGGAGACCCTCACCGGGTTCCACCGGGAACCCGGCTTTCTCTCCGGCCATCCGGCCCCACCCGGCCCGGTCGGCCCGGTGGAGGACCTGGTGGCGCTCGGCGGCCAGGTCCTGAAGGTGCTGTGCCGCAGCACCGTCCTGCTGGCGGACGAGATGTTGTCCCGGGCCCGCCCGGTGCTGCGCGGGGTGGCCGAGCCGGTGCACTCCAACGCTGCCGACGGCATGCTCGAACTGAGTGCGGTCGGGGTGAGCAAGGCATCCACCCTGGCCGTCCTGGCTGCCGAGCGGGGCATCGAGCCGGCCGATGTGGTGGCCTTCGGGGACATGCCCAACGACGTGCCGATGCTGCGCTGGGCCGGACGCGGGTACGCCATGGCCGACGGCCACCCCGAGGCGATCGCCGCCGCGGACGCGATCGCCCCGCCGTGTGAGCAGGACGGGGTTGCGCAGGTCCTGGAGGGGCTGGTGGGCCGGCTCTAGCCCGGCCGGCTCAGAGGTACTGGCCGGTGGAGTGACCCCGCTCGTCCCCGGGTGAGGCATCCGGGGCGAGGCGAGGGTCGCCGCTGGCCCCCGGAGCCATCCCCGGCATGCCGCCCGGCAATGCCCGGCGCATCTGCTCCAGCTGGGCTCTGGCGGCCATCTGCTGGGCGAACAGCGCGGTCTGGATGCCGTGGAACAGCCCCTCCAACCACCCCACGAGCTGGGCCTGGGTGATCCGCAACTCGGCGTCCGAGGGGGTGGCGTTCTCGGCGAACGGCAAGGTGATCCGGTGCAGCTCCTCGACCAGCTCGGGGGCCAGCCCCTGCTCCAGCTCCTTCAGCGAGCGTTCGTGGATCTCGGCCAGCCGGGACCGGCCGGCCTCGTCGAGCGGAGCGCTGCGAACCTCCTCCAACAGCTGCTTGATCATGCTGCCGATGCGCATCACCTTGGCCGGCTCCTCGATCAGCTCCGCCGGGCCGCGTTCGCCGCCCTCGGCCTGGTCGCTGACCGCCATGCCCTCAGGGGTCACCACCACGATCCGCTGACCGCCGGGTGCGCCGGGTCGATCCGGCGAGGCCTGCTCGTCCCGGGCGCCGTCGTCCGGCCGCTGCTCGCTCGTCTCGCTCATGGGGACATCCTGCCCCAGGGTCCCTCGACTCGTAGGCTGCGCTGTCATGACCCCCTCCGCCCTCACCGCCCCCCTGGACCTCGCCCGGGTTCGGGCGTGCTATCCCGCGCTCGGCGACGGCTGGGCCTACCTGGACGGCGCCGCCGGCACCCAGGTGCCCGAGGCGGTGATCACCGCCGAGGGCGAGGCCTACCGCCGCGGCATCGGCAATCACGGGGGGTTCTTCGCGGCGGCGCTGCGCTCGGACGCTCACACCCGGGCCGCCCGCGAGGCGATCGTCGACCTCATCGGGGCGCCCGAGGCGTCCGGGGTGACGCTCGGCCCGAGCACGACGGCGCTGACCTTCCGGTTCGCCGAGGCCCTGGCGAAGACCTGGCGTGCCGGGGACGAGATCGTGCTCACCCGCCTCGACCACGACGCCAACGTGCGGCCGTGGGTGCTCGCCGCCGCGCGCGCCGGGGTGAGCGTGCGCTGGGCCGATCCGGTGCTGCCGTCGCTGGACCTGCCGACCGAGCACGTCACCGCACTGATCGGCGAGCGCACCCGGGTGGTGGCGGTCACCGCGGCCTCCAACGTGGTGGGCACTCGTCCGGATCTGCCGGCGATCGCGGCTGCGGCGCACGCCGTGGGGGCGCTGGTGTACGCGGACGGCGTCCACGCCACCCCCCACGGTCCGGTCGACCTGGCCGCGCTGGGGGTGGATCTGTACGCCACCAGCGCCTACAAGTGGTCCGGCCCGCACCTGGCCGCCGTCGCCGGGACGCCTGACCTGCTGGCGCAGCTGCACCCGGACAAGCTCGACTCGGTGGCGGACGTCGTCCCCGACCGGTTCGAGCGCGGGACGGCGCCGTTCGCCCAGCACGCCGGACTGGCCGCCGCGGTCGACCACCTGGCCGCGATGGTGCCCGCTCCCTCTGCCGGCGCGAGCCGGCGCGAGCGGGTGCTCGCCTCGATGGCAGCCGTGGAGGCGCACGAGAGTGCCCTGCTGCGCCACCTCCTGGACGGGCTCGCGGCGATGGTTCACGTGGAACGGATCGGGGCACCGTCCCGGCTCACCCCGACCGTGTGGTTCCGCGTGCGCGGGCTGGCCCCGGACGACGTGGCGCGGGCATGCGCCGCCGCCCGGGTCAACGTGTGGTCCGGACACAACTACGCCTGGGAGCTGGCAGGCCTCCTGGGCATCCGCGACTCCGGTTCGGCCGTGCGGGCAGGGATGTCCTGCTACACCTCGGTCGAGGATGTCGACCGGCTGCTCGATGTCCTCGAGGGGTTGGGAGGGTGAGCATCGAGGTCGAACTGCCGCGGCTGCTGGAGGTCGCGGCCGGGTTCGGGACCGTCCCCATGCTGCTGACCACCGACGAGGACGACCGGCCCCGTGCCGCGGCGACCTCGCTCTCGTGGGACGGAACGACGACCCGGGCGCGGGTGGGCCGGCGATCGCTGGCCAACGCGGCCGCCCGGCCGCTGGTGAGCCTGCTCTGGCCGGCACCGCCCGGTGAGCGGTTCGCCCTGCTGGTGGACGGCACCGTCGTGGCCGTCACGGCCGGTGAGGACCCGCGCGAGGGGGGTCACGTCACCATCGAGGTGCAGCACGCGATCCTGCACGTGGTGGGCGGCCCCGCCTGACGTGATCTCGCGGGACGTCGCGAGGTGGTCGTGGTGGTGGTGTCGCGTGAATCACGTTTCGCGGGGAGGAACGTCGCCGTCCCCTCGGTCGGCCTCGGCGTAGGTTCGCTCCAGGAGGGGGTGCGGTGTCGCGCGCTCCTCGTCCGTCGTCCCATCCACAACTCGTCTCAGTGAGGTGTCCGCCAGACATGTCCCTCATCGGTACCCAGGTGAAGCCCTTCTCCGCCACCGCATTTCAGAACGGCTCGTTCGTGGAGGTGAGTGAGGCCGACCTGTCCGGCAAGTGGTCGGTGGTCTTCTTCTACCCGGCCGACTTCACGTTCGTCTGCCCCACCGAACTCGGCGACCTGGCCGACAACTACGACGAGTTCACCAAGCTCGGCGTCGAGATCTACTCCGTCTCCACCGACACCCACTTCACGCACAAGGCGTGGCACGACTCGTCCGAGACCATCAAGAAGATCAAGTACGTGATGGTCGGCGACCCCACCGGCGTGATCAGCCGCAACTTCGACGTCATGATCGAGGAGTCCGGTCTGGCCGACCGGGGCACCTTCGTGATCGACCCCGAGGGCACCATCCAGATCATCGAGGTCAACGCCGGTGGCGTGGGCCGCAACGCCGCCGAGTTGCTGCGCAAGGTCAAGGCCGCCCAGTACGTCGCGGCCCACCCCGGTGAGGTCTGCCCGGCCAAGTGGGAGGAGGGCGAGGAGACCCTCGCGCCGTCCCTCGATCTGGTCGGCAAGATCTGAGGACCCTCCACACCGCTCGCTGATCGGACCGGGACCGGGGCTCGTCCTCGCCCGGTCCGATCTGCGTGGTCACCAGGACAGCCGTCCAACCCGGACCCGGGAGAAGAGAACATGCTCGACGCCGCGCTCACGACCCAACTGTCGGCCTATCTGACGAAGCTCACCCGGCCGATCGTGCTCGAGGCCTCCCTGGACGAGGGGGCGAGATCACGCGAGCTGGCGGGCCTGCTGGGCGAGATCGCTGCCCTGAGCGACCGGATCACGGTGCGACGCACCGACGACGACCCGCGGCGGCCGTCGTTCGCGGTGCGTCCGGCGCAAGCGGACGCGCCGCCGGTGTCCCTGCGCTTCGCGGGGATCCCGCTGGGGCACGAGTTCACCTCGCTGGTGCTGGCCCTGCTGCAGGTCGGCGGGCACCCCTCGACCCTGGCGGCCTCACTGCTCGAGCAGGTGCGCGCGCTGCCGGGTGAGCACCACTTCGAGACCTACATGTCGCTGTCGTGCCAGAACTGCCCGGACGTCGTCCAGGCGTTCAACCTGATGGCGGTGCTGAACCCCGGGATTCACCACGTCGCCATCGACGGCGCACTGTTCCAGGAGGAGATCGACGCCCGGCAGATCCTGGCGGTGCCCACGGTCTTCCACAACGGCACGCTCTTCGGGCAGGGCCGGATGACGCTCGAGGAGATCATCGCCCGGCTCGACTCGGGGGCGGTCGCCCGGGAGGCGGAGCGACTGAACGGGATGGCGCCGTTCGACGTCCTGGTGGTCGGCGGTGGCCCGGCCGGGGCGGCTGCTGCGATCTACGCCGCTCGCAAGGGAATCCGGACCGCCCTGGTGGCGGAGCGGTTCGGCGGTCAGGTGCTGGACACCATGGCGATCGAGAACTTCATCTCGGTCGAGCACACCGAGGGCCCCAGACTCGCCGCGGCCCTGGAGGCGCACGTCGGTGCCTATGACGTGGAGCTCATCCGGGGTCAGCGGGTCGGGCAGCTGGTGCCGGCGCCGGTGGACGGCGGACTGCACGAGGTGGTGCTGGACGGCGGGGCCCGGCTGCGGGCTCGCACGGTCGTGCTGGCCACAGGTGCCCGCTGGCGCACCATGGGCGTGGACGGCGAGGCCGACTACCGGAACAAGGGGGTGACCTTCTGCCCACACTGTGACGGCCCCCTGTTCAAGGGCAAGCCGGTGGCCGTGATCGGCGGTGGCAACTCCGGGGTCGAGGCGGCGATCGACCTGGCCGGCGTGGTCTCGCACGTCACCCTGGTGGAGTTCGACCCCCAGCTGCGTGCCGACGAGGTGCTGCAGCGGTCGTTGCGCGCCCTGCCGAACATCGACGTTGTCGTCAGCGCGCGGACCACCGAGGTGGTCGGCGACGGCAGCAAGGTCACCGGGCTGGTCTACGAGGACCGCACCGACGGCTCGTCCCGGACGCTGGACCTGAACGCGGTCTTCGTGCAGATCGGTCTGCTGCCCAACACGGAGTGGCTGGCCGGCACGGTGGCGCGCACCCCTCGCGGCGAGATCGAGATCGACGCGGCCGGGCACACGTCCGTGCCCGGGGTGTTCGCCGCCGGCGACTGCACCACCGTGCCGTTCAAGCAGATCGTGATCGCGCTGGGTGCCGGGGCCACGGCAGCCCTCAGCGCGTTCAACCATCTGATCCGCCACGCGGCGCCCGCGCCTGCGGGTGAGGTCGTCGCCGCGGCCGCTCCCGCCGGCTGAGCCCCTGCCGTCAGCCGGTGTGTCCGCTCAGGGCGACGAGGACGCCGGCCACGGCGAAGTACTTGTTGGATCCGAGGTCGCGCACCGTGCGGATGCCGAAGGCGGCGGCCAGGTGCTCGGCGTCCGCATCGGTGACCCCGGCGAGGGCCGACACCGGGGCGTCGAGGATGTCGACCAGCGAGGCGCCCTCCCACGCCTTGTCCAGGGCCTTGTCCAGGTTGACCGAGATCGCCATCGCCAACACCTCCGTCGCGCGGCCCGGCCATCGGGCCGTCGCTCAGAGTCTGCACCGGATGATCACCAGCGGGTGGTGCCGCGCGCCGATCCCCCGACGTTATTGAATCGTGATGTTTGTCGTCCGCTGTCCGGGGCAACCGTGAGGGCATCTCCGGCGTCTGGTGGGGTACCGGGGGCGGCCAAGGAGTGACCCGCCGCGAGGTCAGGCCGCGGCGGGTCGCCCCTTGGCCGTGCTGTTCCCCGGGTGGGATGGGTCAGAGCGTGAGCAGGACCTTGCCGACGTGCTCGGAGGCCTCGACGATCCGGTGGGCCTCGGCGACCTGCTCCAGGGGAAGCCGCGTGTGGATCACCGGGGTGACCACCCCGTCGGTGATCAGCGGCCAGACATGCTCGACCACACTGGCGACGATCGAGGCCTTCTCGGGTGTGGGCCGTGAGCGCAACGAGGTCGCCAGCACGGCGGCCCGCTTGGACAGCAGCAGCCCGAGGTCGAGCTCGGCCTTGCGTCCACCTTGCAGTCCGATCACCACCAGCCGGCCATTGACAGCCAGGGCAGAGACGTTGCGCGCCAAGTACTTTGCGCCCATGTTGTCGAGGATCACGTCTGCCCCGTGGCCCTCGGTGGCCTCACGGACGACGTCCTCGAACTGCTGCTCGCGGTAATTGACCAGGACTGAGGCTCCCAGCGCCGCGCACCGGTCGAGCTTGGCCGCCGTCCCGGCGGTGACGGCCACCGTTGCCCCGATCTGGTGGGCCAGCTGGATTGCCATGGTGCCGATGCCGCTCGACCCGCCATGCACGAGCAGGGTCTCGCCGGGGCGTAGCCCGGCCAGCATGAACACGTTGCTCCACACCGTGCAGGTCACCTCGGGCAATGCGGCGGCATCCACGAGGGACACCCCCGCCGGCACCGGCATCAGCTGACCGACGGGGACGGTCACCCGCTGGGCGTACCCGCCGCCGGCGAGCAGGGCACAGGCGTGGTCTCCCACGGACCACCCCTCGACCCCCTCGCCGAGGGCGGCCACGGTGCCGCTGGCCTCGAGCCCCAACCACGGCGGTGCTCCGGCAGGCGGGGGGTAGTGACCCATCCGTTGCATGATGTCCGCCCGGTTCACCGCGGTCGCCGCGACCTCGAGCACCACCTCGCCGGGGCCGGCGACCGGGTCGGCCACCTCGGCAACGGTCAACTGCTCCACACCGCCCGGGGCGGTCACCACCACGGCTCTCATGCCAGGGAATCTAGAACACCCCCGACGCTGGGGGTGAGGTCGGGCCCTGCGCAGAACGCGGAACGAGAGAGTCGCGCAAACGAGAGAACCGCGCCACTGCCGGACTCAGGGGTGGCCGGCAGCGACGCGGTACGCCGTGGCCCCGGGTCGGGGGGGTGACCCCAGGTCTCGGCCTTGCCTCGGAGGCAAGTGCGGATGAACCTAGGCCGCCCCTCGTCAAAGCAGCGTCAAGGCGTCCTTTCGATCGGCTGAAAGTCGACATCCGTCAGCACCCTCCGGGCCACGTCCAGCGTGTGGGGCGTGTCCAGGTCCAGGCCCTCGCGCTGCGAGATCTCGACCTCCCGGACGGTCAGTTCCCCGAGCACCGCCCGCATCGATCGGCCCCTGGGTGGGGAGGCGATCACCACCTCACTCAGCGGGCGCCGCCGGTAGGCGCCGAGCAAGGGCTGCCGGACGCCGTCCTGATCGCAGCCGACCACGGCGTCCACCTCGGCCCCGCACCGAGCCAGCGCGCCGAGCAGCCGCCGCACGGCCGCCGCGGTGGACGGCATGTCCCCGGCGACCAGGACGACGACCGGCGGGGTCTGCTCGTGCGGCAACGCCTCCAGCCCGGCCGCGAGCCCGGCGACCGGGCCGCCACCGGCGGGCCGCTCGAGGGTCCAGCAGATGTCGGGATGCAAGCGGTCGACCTCCGCGCGCGCGGGATGGTCGGCGGGGGCCACCACCACCACCGGGCCCGGGGTGGCGTGCGCCGCGCCGTCGAGAGCCTCGGCCACGGCGTGGGCCAGCACCGTACGGCCGGCCAGCCGTTGGGCGGTCTTGTCCTGCCCTGCCCAGCGGGTCGAGCGCCCACCTGCCAGCACGATCAGGGCGCACCCGGCCGGACGCCGCGCGGCTGCTCCGGAAGCGCTCATGAGGAGCAGTGTGCCGCGCCGGTGACCACGCGGCGTGTCGGTGGCCGCCGCCTGAGTCCGGCGAACAGGTGACATCCCCGGCCCGGGGTGCATCGGGCGGCCGTGTCCGCCGAAACAGTGACGGGCGCTGGAACGGGACGGACGGCCGGGACACAGGGACACGAGGGGACGCGATGCGTCGGCAGCTGGGCATTCGGTGGAAGGTCCTGACCGTGCTCGCGCTGCCCGTGGCCGTGCTCGCCGTCGCGGCGGGCACCCAGACCCTCGGCGCGCTGAGGCAGGCACAACTCGCCCGCACGATCGGGGCCTTCGCCGAGGCGCAGGACCCGGTGGCGACCGCCATCACCGCGTTGCAGCGGGAACGCCTGGTCTCCACCTCTGCCGACCAGCTCGCCGACCTGCGCGCCGTCCGTCTCGAGGCCGACCGCGACCTCGTGGCGCTGACCAGCGCGCTGCGCGCCAGCCGGGTGGCCGACGTCTCGCCCGAGGCGGCCGATCTGGTGCAGGACCTGCAGAACGCCCACGCCCGGGTGCGCGAGGTGCGGGCCCAGGTGGACGGCGGGGCGCCCGTCGACGAGGCCCGGGCCGGCTACGCGGCGATCATCGAGGCGGACGTGGAGCTGGCCGGAGCGGTCGGTGAGCTCCTGACCGACCGGGCCCTGGCCCGCCGCTTCACCAGCGCGACCATGCTCAACCGGGCCATGGAGGCCGCTGCCACGGCGCACCTGGTCGGCCTGGACTCGGTCCGTGCCGGCGAGGCGTCGGCTGCCCGGCAGGCTCAGCTGTCGGTGGCCCTGGCCGATCACTCCCGGGCGACCGCCGCCTTCCGGGTCGGGGGCAGCGTGGTCGATGCCCGGCTCCAGCAGCAGGCCGCCGCAGCGACCGCGGCCTTCGTCGACCTGGCCGAACGGCTCCAGAGCAGCGCCGGTGACCGGATCACCGTCTCCCCCGAGGTGTGGACATCGGTCGGCTCGGAACAAGTCGATGCCCTGCGACGGCTCTCCCACGCGGTGGCCGCCGAGGCGGCGAGCGAGGCGGACTCCTCGGCCGAGAGCGCGACCCTGACCGTGGCCCTGGTCGCCGGCTCGGCCGTGACCCTGGTCGGCCTCATGGTGCTGCTGGCCCTGATGCAGTCCCGCCGGATCACCGCCCCCCTGCGCCGGCTGGCCGAGGTCACCACCCGCACCCGCGACGAGCTCCCCGCCGCGGTCGAGGCGATCTCGATGCGAGGGGCCGAGACGGTCGAGTTGCCCTCGGTGGACCGCACCGGCACCGACGAGGTGGGTGCGGTGGCGACCGCGTTCGCCGACGTCCAGGGAACGGTGATCGAGATCGCGCACGCACAGGCCCGCCTGCGCGCGGCCCTGGCCGATGCGTTCGTCAACGTCGCCCGGCGCAATCAGGTGCTGTTGGCTCGCCAGCTGTCCTTCATCGACACGCTCGAGCGCGGCGAGGAGGACCCCGACGCGCTGCAGAACCTCTTCCGGCTCGACCACCTGGCCACGCGGATGCGGCGCAACGCCGAGAGCCTGCTCGTCCTGGCAGGGATCGAGTCCGGACGCCGTGCCCGCTCCTCGATGCCGGTGTCGGACGTGATCCGGGCAGCGATCGGCGAGGTCGAACACTACGAGCGGGTCCGGTTGTCGGTCACCCTCAACCCGCTGGTCGTCGCCCACCTCAGCCTGCCGGCCGCCCACCTGATCGCCGAGTTGATCGAGAACGCCACCAACTTCTCCGACCCGGCGGCCACGGTTGTGGTGACCACGACCGGGGCGGCCAGGGGGGTTCAGGTCCGGGTGATCGACAAGGGCCTGGGGCTGTCCGCCGAGGACCTGGCGGAGGCGAACGAACGACTGGCGGACGCCGAGTCCTCGGTGCTGGTGCCGGTGCAGGGTTCGGCGACCCAGCGGCTGGGACTGCACGTGGTGGCCAGGCTGTCGGCCCGGCTCGGCGCCCGGGTGTGGCTCGAACACGGTCAGGGCAGCGGCACGGTGGCCGTCGTCGAGTTGCCCGCAGTGGTGTTCGTGGAGGGGTCGACGCCGTCCTCGACGGGCGAGATCACCCAGATCGACGTGACCGCGATCGAGCAGCCGGGGGAGCCGGAGCCCCTCCCGGAGCAGCCGGAGCCTCTGCCGCAACCCTTGCCGGGGCCCTTGCCGGAACCGTTGCCGGGCCCGGTGCAGGAGTCCTTGCCGGAGCCGTTGCCGGCGCGGCCGGCACCCCCGCCCCAGCCCCGGCCGGAGCAGCCGCCCGCCGTGGCCGACCCCGAGGTCCAGCCCGGCGGCGAGCAGGCGCCGCGGCCGCTGCCTCGGCGTCGCCGTCCCCCGGTCGCCACACCACCCGTGCCTCAACCCGCCGAATACGGCATGCACCTGCCGGACGGCGTCCTGCCCTCGGGCCTGCGCATCCCGCCGCCCCCGCTCGAGGCCGCCCCTGCGGTGCCCCGCGACCTCGCCCCACTCGCGCCGCTGCCCCCGCCGGACGACGCCGTCCCCACGCCGCCGCCCACCGCCGGCCCCGACCCCGCGACCCCACCCCTCACGCCGGTGGGATACGGGCTCCAGTTGCCCTCCGACCTCTCCGGACACTGGGCCGTCCCTCCACCTCCGGAGGAACTGCTCGACCCAGCTCCCTCGGGGGCTCCGACGGGCGTCCCCACCCCTCCGGCGGGGCCCACCGGGGGGGTGCCCCCGGTCCCTGCGCTGATGATGCCGGCCACCATGGACGTCCTGCCCCACCGCCCGCCGGCAGGCTTCTCCTGGTCGCGACTGGGCAGGTGGGCCCGCAGCCCCCGTCCGGTCGCGGTCACCGAGCAGGCCATCGCACCCTTGTTGCCCGGCATGCCGGTCCAGGGGCGAGGCGCGGAGCACCGGCCCGACCAGTTGCCCGACCAGCTGCAGGATCAGGTGGCGGATCGGGTGGCGGGTCAGGTGGATCGGTCGGATCAGGCCGCGCAGCACTGGCCGCAGCAGTCCCCGGACCCGGCCGCGGACCGTCGCGCGCGCACCGCTGCACAGGCCGAGTTGGCCTCCACCGCGCTGAGCGAGCTCAGCATGCTGGCGTCCTACCGGCCCGAGGTCGAACCCGGCTCGCCCGCGTCCCTGGCTCGCCGAGTCCCTGCAGCGCCGGCCCACGACGCCCCCGAGCCGTCGATCACACCCGCCCCGCCGGCCGACCCGACGCCGATCGCGGGCCCGATGCCGATCGCGGCCCCGGCGACGACAACGGTCCAGGTGCCGACAGCGGTCCCCGAACCGCCCTTCGCTGCACAATCCGCACCTGCCGCCGGGCCCTCCCGTCCCGGCCCCTCCCTGCAGCGTCCGGCCCGGAGCGCGGACACCGTGCGCAGCCTGATGTCCGGCTTCTCCCGCGGGGTCAGAAGTGCCAGGGCCGGCCAGAGATGGACCGCCCCTCCCGCCGCGACCCCGGACGCCGACACACCGACCGGGCCCGCCCCGAACCCCACTGCCCTCGACAGTGATCCCGCCCATCCCGTTCCCACCCCGCAGGAGCAGATGTGAATCCGATGGAGGACGGCGTCAACGTCGCCTGGTTGCTGGACAACCACGTCCGGACGGTGCCGGGGGCCAGGCATGCGTTGGCGGTCTCGGCCGACGGCCTGCTGATGGCCATGTCGAGCGAGCTCGATCGCACCAGCGGCGACCAGTTGGCCGCCGTGGTCGCCGGCCTGTCCAGCCTCACCCGGGGAGCCGCCCGGCACCTGCGCGCCGGGGAGGTGCGTCAGGCCGTGGTGGAGATGGACGAGGTGTTCCTGGTGTTGATGAGCATCTCGGACGGCTCGGTGCTCGCCGTCATCGCCGATGCCGGCTGTGACATCGGGCTGATCGGCTACGAGATGGCCTTGCTGGTGGCCCGGGCCGAGGCGAGCCTGACTCCACAGCTGGTGTCGCAGTTGAGGTCTCAGCTGCCGATCGCCGGTCCGGTGCGCACCGTGGTGGGTGGGTGATGAGCCGGTCAGTCCCCGGCAGGCCGGACGAGCAGCCGGCGCCCGACGTCCGGCCCTATACCCTGACCGGGGGCCGAACCCGTTCCGTCACAGGCGATCTGCCGCTGGAGGCGTTGGTCGAGGCGTTGGCGGCCAGTCCGTCGGGCCGCACCCCGGAGGAGCGGGACCTGCTGGCCCTGGCCGCGGGCGGCTTCGTCTCGGTGGCCGAGTTGTCCGCCCGCACCCGGCTGCCGGTCGGCGTCGTCCGGGTGCTGGTCGGTGATCTGGAGGCTGCCGGCCTGCTGTCGGTCCACGGCCTGGGCAGCACCCCGGGTGAGAGCTCCGCCGTCCCGTCGATGAGCCTGCTGGAGAGTGTCCTCGATGGCATCTGTGCACTCTGACGTGGCCTCCACCGGCCCGGCGAGGGCGGTGCTGCCGCCGGCGCCCCGTCACGCCGCGAGCAGCCGGCCGGCCCCGCCGACCGTGGTCAAGATCGTGGTGGCCGGGGGATTCGCGGTCGGCAAGACCACGTTCATCTCCTCGATCTCGGACATCGAGCCGCTCTCCACCGAGGCGGCGATGACCGAGCACTCGCTGGGGATCGACCACGCCGGCGCGGCAACAGCCGCCAAGCTCACCACCACGGTGGCCATGGACTTCGGCCGGATCGCCCTGCCCGGCAATCTGTGGCTGTACCTGTTCGGGACCCCAGGACAGGACCGGTTCCTGTTCATGTGGGACGACCTGGTGCGCGGTGCGATCGGCAGCGTCGTGCTGGTGGACACCGAGCGGCTCGACCAGTGCTTCCCGGCGGTCGACTACTTCGAGTCCCGGCAGATTCCGTTCGTGGTCGCGGTGAACTGCTTCAACGGGGTGGCCCGCCACACCCTGGACGACGTGCGCGAGGCACTGTCGATCTCACCCGACGTCCCGATGATGTACACCGACGCCCGGACGCGGGCGGCCACGAAGCAGGCCCTGGTCTCGCTGGTGCGGCACGCGATGCAGCGCGGCTGATCCGGGTCTCACCGGGGGTGGCCGGCCGATGGCCGGGCCGGGGGGCCTCACCTAGGGTGGTCCTCGTGGATCGCGTGGACCTTCGGGTGAGCACCGGACGGCGGCTGGTCACCGACCTGACCGACGAGGTCACCGCGTTCTGCCGGGGCCGGGGGGACGGCCTGGTGCACGTGTTCGTCCCGCATGCCACCGCGGGCGTGGCACTGATCGAGACCGGCTCGGGGACGGAGTCGGATCTGGCGGAGGCGCTCGCGCGGTTGCTGCCGCGCCAGGACATCTACCGTCATCGCCACGGGTCGACGGGTCACGGCGGTGACCACGTGATGCCGGCCTTCGTCTCGCCGTCCCTGAGCATCCCGGTGGATGCGGGGGTCCCTGCCCTCGGAACCTGGCAGAGCATCGTGCTGGTCGACCCCAACGTCGACAACGCCGTCCGTCAGGTGCGGCTGACCTTCCTGCTCGGCTGACCTGCGGCCTACACCGTGGTGGTGACCCAGGTGAACCCCGCCGCGGCCAGCGCCCGGGCGATCCTCTGGGCACCCTTGTCGGTGGTGTGCACGCCGTCGTCACCGATGTAGCCGAGGGCGCGCGGATCCTGGTCGTGAAGAGGTCCGTTGAGCGCGTCGTAGACCGAGACGAAGGTGAAACCGTTGGCCGTCGCGGCACGGCGGATGGCCCCGGAGAACCCCTCGAAGTACTCCCGGCACATCTGCTCGGTTCCCGCTGCCCGGTACTCACTGATCACCGGGACATAGAGATCGAAGGCGATGACGACTGTCGGCTTGCCCTGTCGTAGCCGCCAGACCTGTTGGTAGAACTCGGTCAACGCCGACTCGTAGGGACTCCAGTCCTCGGCGCCGGGCGGCAGGGGCGCGGAGCGATCACCGTAGACGCAGGGGTTGCCGACGGCGGACAGGCCCGGTGAGACACCCTCGGGACTCCCGTAGCCGATGACGATGTCCGCGTCGGCCACCACCTCGGGCGCGAGGCCGAGTTGGAAGGTCGCTGCCTCGATCGACAACCCGCCGGACGCCCAGTCCGTGACACGCACCCGCCCGCCGAGGGCCTCCTCGGCCAGCGAGGCGTAGGCGTTCGCCACGTTCCAGCCGCTGGAGTCACTGAGGTAGACGAGGTGATGTTCGCTTCCCTTCGTCGGTCCGGCCACGACCCTGCTGGTCAATGGTGTGGGCAGCAGGGAGGGCTTCGTCACGGTGGGCGCCGGTGCCGAGGCGGTGGCGGTCGTGGCGGACGGCGCGATCATCGGGCTGTCCCCTCCACCGCAGGCGGTGGCCGCCAGCAGGGCAGCCGTGAGAACAAGGGCTCGGAGCGTTCGCATGATCGGCCCCCAGGGTTCGCCCGGCACCGGCGGGCCGGGCAGTGACCTGATCGCTCGCTCACCAGATCTACTCCTGGTGAGGACCGGCGACCACGAACCTTCGTCCCCCGGCGTGAGCCCCGGCACAGTCAACCGGGCCAGGCCCTCACCCCTGCCCTGGTAGCCTCCTGGTGCCGGAGCCGTTCCGCCAGCGTCTGTGCTGGTCAGGGTGGATTCGGTGACGCAGCAGCAGCGAAGCCGGTGGGATTCCGGCGCTGTCCCGCAACTGTGAGCTCGATCCACCCTCGGCGGCTCGGCTGCCCTGGGAACCGGATCGGCGAGCCAGGTCGCCTGCCCTGTGTCGACGTCCTCGACCCCGAGGTGAGGGTCGTCCGTCGGGCGAGGGACCCGCGTGCGCCCCAGCCCACACGTGCGGAGTTCTCATGCGCCCCAGTTCCCGCCGGAGCCGTCTCGGCCTCGCCCTGCTCGCCCCCGTCCTGCTCGCCCTGAGCGCCTGCGCCGGCTCGTCCTCGACGGGCGCTTCGGCATCCGGTGCCACCTCGGGTGCCGCGTCGTCGTCCGCGGACGCGGTCAGCCCGACCGCTGCGTTCCCCGTGACGGTGACCGGTGCCAACGGGCCGCTCACCCTGAAGGCTGCTCCCGAGCAGATCGTCGTGATGGGCCCCAGCCTCACCGAGACGCTGTTCGCCCTGGGGGCGGGCGCCCAGGTCGAGGCGGTCGACGACAACTCGAACCACCCGGCCGAGGCTCCGACAACCAAGCTGTCGGCATTCCAGCCGAACGCCGAGGCGGTCGCCGCCTACAAGCCCGACCTGGTCGTGGTCACCAACGACGCCAACGGCCTGGTGGCCTCGCTGACCAAGCTCGCCATCCCCGCGCTGGTGTTGCCCGCCCCGAAGAACCTGGACGAGGCCTACGAGCAGATGCGCACCCTGGGCGCGGCCACCGGCCACGCTGACGACGCCGAGAAGGTGGTCATGACCACCAAGGACCGGATCGCCAAGGCCGTGGCGTCCGTGCCCGCCTCGGCCAAGGGCAAGAAGGTCTACCACGAGCTGGATCAGACCTTCTACAGCGTCACCAGCGCGACCTTCATCGGCTCGCTGTACACCCAGTTCGGCCTGACCAACATCGCGGACGCCGCCACGGGTGCCGCCGAGGCCGGCGGGTACCCGCAGCTGTCCGCCGAGTACATCGTCACCGCAGCGCCCGATCTGATCGTGCTGGCCGACACCAAGTGCTGCCAACAGGACGCCGCGACGGTGGCGAAGCGTCCCGGGTTCGCCGCCGTGCCCGCGGTGAAGAATGGCGCTGTACTGGCGGCGGACGACGACATCGCCTCGCGCTGGGGCCCGCGGATCGCGGACTTCGCCGAGTCGGTGGCGACGCACCTGCAGAAGGCGGCGTGAGGATTCCGTGAACGTGGTGCAGCAGCGGCGTCCGGTGGCCCTGGCGGCCGCCGGTGCGCTGCTGCTGCTCGCGCTGGTCGCCGGCACCAGCGTCGGGGCGGTGGCGTTGTCGCCGTCCGGGATCCTCGCCTCGCTGGCGCACAGCGCGGGGTTGGACGTCGGGAACCCGTTGTCGCAGACCCAGTTCGCCCTGCTCACCCAGATCCGAATCCCCCGGGTGCTGCTGGCCGCCCTGGTCGGCGGCATGCTCGCCCTGGCCGGCGCGTCCTATCAGGGGGTGTTCCGCAACCCGCTCGCCGACCCCTACCTGCTCGGCGCCGCGGCCGGTGCCGGACTCGGTGCCACGATCGTGATCGCTTACTCTCCCAACGGGATCGGGCCGATCGCGACGCTGCCGATGGCGGCCTTCGTGGGGGCACTGACCGGGGTCGGCCTGTCGTATGCGCTCGGCGCGGTGGCCGCCCGGCACGGCGGCGGCAGTGCCACCCTCTTGCTGGCCGGCATCGCCGTGACCGCATTCCTGACCGCGATCCAGACCGTGGTGCAGCAGGCCAACTCCGACAGCCTGCGCCAGGTCTACTCCTGGATCCTGGGTCAGCTCGGTGCCGGGCACTGGGACGAGGTGCGCCTCGTGCTGCCCTACATGGCGGTCTCGACCGTGGTGCTGCTGTTCGCCGGTCGGGCGCTGGACGTGCTCTCGGTCGGGGACGACGAGGCGATCACCCTGGGGGTGCGCCCGCGGCAGGTGCGGTTCGTCGTCCTGCTGGCCGCCTCGCTGGGCACCGCCTCGGCGGTGGCGGTGAGCGGGCTGATCGGGTTCGTCGGGCTGGTGGTGCCGCACGTCGTCCGGCGGCTGGCGGGCAGTTCGTATCGCAGCGTGCTGCCGGTGTCGCTGCTCGCCGGGGGCGCGTTCCTCGTGCTGGCCGACCTGGTGGCGCGCACCGTGCTCTCGCCCGCCGAGCTGCCGATCGGGGTGGTGACCGCGTTCGTGGGGGCGCCGTTCTTCGCCGCGCTGCTGCGCATCGGCGGCGGGTCGTCGTGACCGCCTCCTCGGGCGGGTCCGAGGAGCCCGAGCTGCTCGACGTCCGGGAGGTGTCGGTCGCGCTCGGTCGCGCCCAGGTGCTCGACGCGGTGTCCCTGAGCGTGACCGAGGGCGGGTGGACCGCAGTCGTCGGGCCGAACGGGGCCGGCAAGTCGACCCTGCTGCGCGCGATCGCCTCGCTGGTGACCTGTCGCGGCCGGGTGCTGATCGGGGGCGTCGACGCCTCGTCGATGTCGGCGAAGGAGCGGGCCCGGCAGATCGCCTACGCCCCCCAGGTGCCGCTGATCCCCGAGGCGATGAGCGTGCGCGAGTATGTGATGCTGGGCCGCACCCCCTACCGGGCCCTGCTCGCCGCACCGCGCGGGGCCGACCACGAGGCGGTGGCGCGTGCCCTGACCCGGCTCGACCTGGAGTCGCTGGCCGACCGGATGCTGCGCACGTTGTCCGGCGGGGAGCGCCAGCGCGCCGTCCTGGCCCGGTCCCTGGCCCAGGAGCCGCGCCTGCTGCTGCTCGACGAACCGACCGCCGCGCTCGACCTCGGGCACGCCCAGCAGCTGCTGGAACTGGTCGATGACCTGCGCCGCGACGAGCACCTGACCGTGCTCAGCACCCTGCACGACCTGGTGCTCGCCGGGCAGTACGCCGACCGGATCGTGTTGCTCACTGGCGGGCGGGTGGTCGCGGACGGCGCGCCCGCCGACGTACTCACCGCGCAGGCGCTCGCCGAGCACTACGGGGTGAGCGCCGAGGTGGAGGCAGGGCCGTCGGGGGTACGGGTCCACCCGGTGCGCCCGGGGCGGGCCGGCGCGTGAGCGAGGGGCGAGCGGGGTCGGGATGAGCGAGGCGCACAAGGTCGGTGCCGACGTGGAGGGCGGCATCCTGCGGCACTGGGACGATGCGGGCACGCGGCGTCCGGTGTTGGTCCGTGAGCTGCCGGCGGGGTGGCGGGCGATCTCGTCGGCGGTGCTCGGCGGCGGCCTCGGCCCGTGCGGCTGGTGGCTGAACGCCCAGGTGTCCAAGCACTATCACCACCCCGACCCGGTCGCGCACGCGGGCGAGCTGGCGGCGTCGTTCGGGTTGGCCGGCCCGGGAGTGGTGATGCTGACCGCGGCCGATGCCTCCCGGTTCACCGTGGCCGATGCCGAGGGGACTCAGGCGGTCGCGACCGTGGGGCTGGGACTGCCGATCCCGGCCGCCGCGACGCCGCAGGCCATGGCGCTGGAGGACTACTCGCCGCCCGGCACGATCAACGTGCTGGTCACGGTGCCGGTCGCGCTGGGCGATGCGGCGCTGGTCAACGCGGTGATGACGGCCACCGAGGCCAAGACCCAGGCACTGATCGACGCCCGGGTGCCGGGAACGGGGACGTCGTCCGATGCAGTGTGCATCGCCTGCCCGGCTGCCGGGTCCGAGCTGGTGGGCGAGATCGGCAAGGAGGGGTTGTACGGCGGGCCCCGATCGATCTGGGGAGCGCGGATCGCCCGGGCCGTTCACGCCGCCGTCGCCGCCGGCACCGCCGACTGGACGGCGCAGCACCCGGACGGCGACGCCCACCGCCGCTGGGGCGCTCACTGGCCCCGATCATGACCAGGGGTGCGACCCGGTGGGCCGGGTCGCAACCGCCGCATCGGGGTGATCACCCGGCCAGGTGACCCCAGCGCTGCTGCAGGTCGGTCCAGGTGCCCTGGTCCGCCACGGTGCCGCCGATGACCACCAGCACCCGGTCCGCCTGCTCGAGGGCGGCCCGCTTCGAGGTCGCCCCGATCACCGTGATCCCCCGCTCGCGCAGGGCCCGCCAGAGCGCGAGTTCGGTGGTCACGTCGATCGCCGAGGACACGTCGTCCGCGATCAGCAGCTCGGTGCGCGGGGCCAGCGCCCGGGCCAGGGCCAGCCGCTGCAACTGACCGCCGGACAGCCGGGTTCCCTTGTGCCCGATCAGCAACCCGAGCCCACCGCCCGCCCCGGACAGGTCGTGTTCCAGCTGGGCGGTCGCCACGGCGTGCCCCGGGTCGACCGGGTGGCCGAGGGTGATGTTCTCGGCGATCGTCCCGGACAGCACCCGCGGCAGCTGCCCGACGTAGGCGACCTGGTTGGGGCGCAGGAACTCGGCCGGGTCGGCCACCTCCCGACCGTTCCAGGCCAGCGACCCGGTGTGGTGCACGATGCCGGCCAGCGCCCGCAGCAGGGAGGACTTGCCCGAGCCCACCGGTCCCATCACCAGCACCAGCTCGCCCCGCTCGACCGCGAGGTCGACATCCCGGACGCCGACCGTCCCGTCCTCGTGGACGGCGGTGAAGCCGTGCAGTTCCAACCGTGAGAGTCGTTGCCGCGCCGCGGGAACGGGGTCCGGCGCGGTGCCGGTCGACAGGTCCACCCCGGGCACGGCCGAGGAGTAGGCGGCCACCCCGCTCATCGCCACGGTGCGCCGGGTCCACACCCGGGCCGAGGGCAGTGCCGAGATCAGCGAGGCCGTGGTCCAGGCGAACCAGTTCGCCGATCCCAGGGTGGCCACCGCGATCAGGGCGGACGCGGGCGTGATCGATCCCTGCACGTAGAGCGCCCAGACCCCGATCGGGGCCAGCCCGGCGGCCATCGCCGGCGTGGACCGTGCCCACACCTGGACGGCGATCTCGCGCCGCTGGCGGTCGCTGCGCACCCGGTCGAGCCGGGCGAGGTGGGCCAGGACCCCCGGGACGGCGCCGGACAGCTTCACCGTGCGCGCCGCGGACAGGCAGGAGACCAACGCGGTGGCGAAGGCCGCCCGGGTGGCCACCGACCGGGCCGCCCTCCGGGCCAGCCGGGGTCCGAAGGCCGCGGCCGCCAGCGCCGAGATCACCACGGTGGCCACGAAGAACAGAGCCGGTACCCCGGATCCGGACATGGCCGTCATGCCGAGCAGGATCACCAGGATGGCGAACTGGTCGATCATGTTGTCCGCCAGCTGCACGACCCGCTCGGTGTCACCGCCCTGGGCGACCACCTCGGCGGGGGTGTGGGCGCTGACCCGGCGGGGTCCGGTCTGGCCGTGGACAAGGCGCAGGCTGATCCGCAGCATCTGGCGAACCCACCACTCGGGGAACCACCGCCCGGTGAAGTGGTTGATCGGGACCGTGACCAGCAGGCCGGCCACGATCGCCAGCGCCGGCCACCAGACGCTGCCGGTGCCGTCGACCAGGTGGGACCAGAGCCAGGGCAGCACGCTGCCGTCCAGCCCGAGCACCATGTACGGCAGGAACAGGGCCAGGGCACCGAGCCCGAACCGCTTGTCGTTCCAGGCGAGTCGGGCCACCTCGCGGAGGGTCCGTGCGGGCGGCGGGGGTGGCAGCGGAGGCGCCTCGACCCGCTCCGGCGGGGGCGGGGACTGGTGGGGAATGACGGGATCCTGCGTGCCGAGCCCCTCATCGGTGAGGTCGCCGGTGAGGCCGGTGAGGTCGGTGAGGTTCTCCGCGGGGTTCAGGGTGGGGTGTTCCTCGTGGGGGTCCCGGACGACGGCGGTCCGGGGCGAGTCGACGACCGCGACGCCGGTGGCGCTCACCACCGGCCGGCCGGGGGCGGGCGAGCCGACGCCGCCGGTCGACCGGCCGATCCGGCTCGCCGCCAGCAACTGGGCGAACCGCCGGGAGGTCTGCAGCGGGCCGGATTCCACCAGACGCCCGTCGGCGAGCACCACGACCTCGTCGCACTGGCTGACCGAGGAGAGCCGGTGGGCGATCAGGATGCCGATCCGCCCGGCCAGCAGCCGCCGGGTGGCCTCGTGCACCCGGGCCTCGGTCACCGGGTCGAGCCGCGCGGTGGCCTCGTCGAGGATCACCACGTGCGGGTCGCGGATCAGGATGCGGGCGAAGGCGACCAGCTGCTCCTGACCGGCCGAGAGCACGTACCCCCCGTCGCCGAGCCGGGTCTGCAGTCCGTCGGGCAGGTCGGCGACCCACTGCTGGACGCCGAGTTCGGCCACGGCCTGCTCGGCCCGGCCCAGCAGGTCGGGATCGAACAGCGCGATGTTCTCGGCCAGGGTGCCGGCCAGGATCTCGGTGCGCTGCGGCACGACGGCGATCCACCGGCGCAGCGCCTCGAGGTCGAGTTCCGACACGTCGGTGCCGCCGAGGAACACCGTGCCGCGGGGCACGTCGACCGCCCGGATCAGGGCCTTGGCCAGGGTCGACTTGCCCGAGCCGGTGCGGCCGATCAGGGCGTACGAGCGACCCCGGCGGAAGGTCACGCTGACCTCGGTCAGGGCCGCCGGTCGCCCGCCGTGACCGGCAGCCTCCTGCCCCCCGTAGCGGAAGGTGAGCCCGCGCACCTCCAGATCGCCGTCCGAGATCGGTTGGCCGCCAAGGGGTTCCTGAGGTGAGGCGGCCAGCAGGAGCACCCGCCCCCAGGCGCCCAGGGCGTACTGCAACTCGGGGATCATGCGGGTGATGTGCTCGACCGTGAGTCCGAAGGCGATCGTGAGCAGCCAGACGGCGGTCAGCTGCGCGGCGTCCACCCGGCCGGTCGCCAGCCCCCAGGCGCCACCGAGCACCACCAGCACGATCGCCGCCCGGGTCATGAAGGCAGCGATCACGGTGACCGTGGCCCCCATCGCCCACACCCGCCGTCCGTGGCGCAGCACGGCACTGGCGCGGTCGGCGAACAGCCGCACCACGTAGGGGCGGCCCAGGGTGGTGCGCACGTCGTCCTGGCCGTGGATCGACTCCTCCATCACCGCTGCCAGCGCCGACCAGGCCTCCTCCTCCAGCATGCGGGCCGCGGAGATCGGGCGAAGCCGGCCGCGCAGGCTCAGGGCGAGCAGGATCAGGGCCACCACCATGCCGAGGGCGGCCGGCCACCAGACGACGAAGGCGGTGATCACGGCGGCCGCGCTGAGCGTCATGGAGTGCGCGATCCGGACGCCGGGGCCCCGCAGCTCCGAGGCCACCTGGTAGACGTCCTGGTCGATCCGGTCGAGCAGTTCACCGACCGGGGTCGCCTCCAGCGTCGGCAGGTCCTGCCCGAAGGCGACCGCACACAGCCGGCGCCGGACGTCGGCTGCCCAGTCGGCGGTCAACCCGGCCGCCACCAGGCCCACGCCGAGATCGGTGAGCACCTTGCAGGTCAGCGCCCCGGCGAGCAGCCACAGCGCGACCACGGACCGGTCGGTGAGCAGCAGGCCGGCCAGGGGGGCGGCCAGCGCCTGACCGGCGGCACCGAGCACCAGGAGCACGGCGACCAGGGCCACCCGCCGAGGCGAGGTGACCCACAGGTCGCGGATCAACTGCATGCCGAACACTCCGTCGCCGTCGGGGGGATGTCATCGAGCGTGCCGGGAGGAGCCGCCGATCTCAAATGGGTTTCCCGCTGGCTGCCCGGCTGCTGCCCGGCTGGTGCCGGTGGTGGCGTCCGAACCTGCCCGGCCACGGGGCGGGTCGACCCGAGCCACCGGCGCAGAAGAGGACGCCGCCGCGGACCGCCCGGCGGCGTCCTCACCCCTGATGTCTCACCCGAGCCAGCGACGCAGCCGTTCGTACACCGACTCGTGACGCAGGAGTGCCTGGTGGCCCACCCCGGGCAGCCGGTCGAGGTTGCCCGCCCCGTCCGGCACCGGTAGCAGCGCACTGGCGGCGCGGACCATGCCGTCCCCGAGCGCCCAGCCGACCAGCGCCGAGCGGGTGAGCGTGCCGGCCATGCTGTGCTGGGCAACGTGTCCCGGCATGGTGTGCGGACGCCGTCCGCCGGAACCCCGGGTGAGATCCCTGATCCCGGCGCTGCGTCCGGAGAGCAGCCGGGCGAACGGGGCGCTGCGGGCGGTGGTGGTCAGCAGCCACTCGCCCACCGGCGCCATCCCGGCCAGGGGTGCGCCCTGGTGCGGGGTGCCCAAGGTGGTGACGCTGCCGACGTCGTCCACCCAGGCGGCTCCCCGGTCCGCGCCGGCGAGCACCGCCTCGCGCGCGACCAGTCCACCCATCGAGTGACCGACCAGGTCGATCCGTTCCACCGGCACCGGCCAGGCCGCGCGCACCGCGTCCAGCAGGGTGTCCAGCAGGGCGCCGTTGTCGGCGATCACCAGGCCGGAGTTGTAGCGCAGGTAGAGCGCTGTGGCCCCCAGGTCGGCCTCCAGCCGCTCCCCGAAGGATGTGCGACCCTCGGGGGTGCCCACCCGGGTGAACCAGGACTCGTCGCTCTCGACCAGCCCGTGCACGAACAGCACCAGGTGTCCGGTGGCCTTGGGGAAGGCATCCGCGAGCCCCTCGGCGTCCGGGGTGACGTCGTCGTGGTCGACCCGCAGGGCCATGAGCACGGCCAGCTCCGAGGCCTTGGCCAGGACGGCGTCCCCCCAGATGCCGTTCACCACCGGCTGGACGGCGCGGCCCACCCGGGTGCGGGTCGGTGCCGGACCGGGCAGCGCACCGAGCACCAGGGCCCCGGCGCGCAACCCGATCACGTTCAGCGACTCGACCAGGTCGTAGGTGAACCCGACCACGCGGATGTGGCAGGTGGCCACCTGGCGGATGGGTGGGGGCAGGAAGCGCTCGACGTCCCGGGCGATGGTGAGGTGGACGTCCCTGGCCAACCCGATCACTGCCCGAGTGGCGTCGACGGCCAGCTCACCGCCTGCGTGCATCTCCTGCGCCCGACTCATCCCCGAGACCTCCCGCAGGCCCTGTCACCTGTGCGGCCTGCACCGCCTGCACCGGAGGCAGAGCGGCGAGTGCCTCGCCGGTGTCCAGTCCGGTGACCTGGAGCAAGTCGACCACGACGGATCTGACCTGTGCCAGTACCACTTCGGTGGACAGGCCGCCCGTGCGCTCGAGGTCACCGGTGGCGCGGGCAACGGCCAACAGCGGGGGGCGGGCCGCCGACAGCGAGGAGTTGTCCACCAGCACATCGGCCAGGATCTCGGCCGCGTCGGCCAGCCGGTCCAGGACCACCAGGTAGCTGCCGGGCACCCGCTCACGGGAGATCGCCGTCACCATGCGCCGGGTCAGCACCCGGGTGCCCCGCAGGGCACGGTCCAGCGGTTCGACCAGCTCGCTGACCCGGCGCACCCCGATCTCGTGCCGGCGCCGCCACGGGGAGGAGGCGAGGACGTCCAGGCCCTCGTCGGCCGCCTGCTGCAACTCGCGGACGAGCACGTCCGTGGCCCTGGCCCGGCCGAGCACCTCGGCGGCGAGGTCGACGTCGTCCTGTCGAGCGGCGGTGGCCGCCCCCCGCAGCACCGTGGCGGTGACCCGGGCCACCGCGCCGGCTTGGACCCGGGGCGTGCGCAACGGGGCGGACGGGACGACGGCGGCCGCCAGCACGGCGGTGGCCCCGCCCACCAGCGCGTCCTGCCAGCGGGTGAGGCTCTGCCCCGCGTCGGGGATCAGGGTGACCACGAAGATGCTCTGGACGGCGGACTGCAGTACCAGCAGGTCACTGGCGTCCATCAGCAGGGCCACCACCATGGCGGTGGCCACCACCAGGGCCACCTGCCAGACGCCCGTACCGGCCAGGGCCACGAACAGATCGGCCACCAGGACGCCGACCGAGACCCCGACGGTGACCTCGGCCACCCGGCGCAGCCGCTGGCGGTAGCTCATGCCCAGGCAGACCACGGCCACCACCGGAGCGAAGGTCGGGGTGGGGTGGCCGAGCAGGTCGCGGGCGATGAACCAGGCGAGGGCTGCGGCGAGCGCGGCCTGACCGACGTGCCACGCCTTGCTGCGCACCCGGTCCCGGCGCAGCCGCAGTGATCGCCGCCCGCGGATCCGAGCCCGCTCCACCAGCTCCTCGAAGCCGATCTCGGTGCGCAGCCGGCCGGTCAGCCGATCGGTGATGGGGGTCTGCATGGGCCCGAGCCTGACGTGCCGCCCCGGTCGGCGCACCACGCCGTCCCGTGGCTGTTCTGCTCGAGCAGCCCGGCGGAGGCTGGGTGGGCGGGGGAGGGACCGGCAGTGGTAGAGATGGCCGGGTGAGCGTGTGGCGTCCCCTGCAGACCCCGGTCGGGGAGTTGCTGCTGAGCGCCGCTGACGGGGGCGTCAGGGGGGTGTACTTCCGGGATCACCGCGGAGGGGCGGATTCCCGGGTGGATGCCGGACGTCTGGGACGGCGGGACGATGACGACGCCCTGCTGGGTGAGCTGGCTGACCAGCTCACCCAGTACTTCGCCCGCGAGCGCACGGCGTTCGAGCTGCCCCTGGCGGCCGCCGGAACCCCGTTCCAGCACCGGGTGTGGGCTGCCCTGTTGGAGATCCCCTACGGCGGCACGGCCGGTTACGGCGACATCGCGCGCCGGCTCGGGCTGGGGCCCGCTGCCTCCCGGGCGGTCGGCCTGGCCAACGGCGCCAACCCGATCTCGATCATCGTGCCCTGTCACCGGGTGATCGGTGCGGACGGATCCCTCACCGGCTACGGCGGGGGGTTGGCGCGCAAGCGGTTCCTGCTCGATCTCGAGCGCGAGCAACTGTTCTGAGGTGTCGCCCGCCGGATCCGCAGGCTCTGCGGGATCAGGCAGATCCCTCGACCGCGCACAGTGCGGCATCGGGTCGGTCCTCGGCACTGACCACCCGATTCCTGCCACCCCGTTTGGCCCGGTACAGGGCGGCGTCCGCGGCGGCGATCGCTGCATCCAGAGGCCAGTGCCCGGAGGCGACGCCCACGCTGATCGAGATCGCGCACGGCAGCTCGGCCCGGCTCTCGTGCAGCCCGGCGATCTGCCCCCGCAACTCTTCGGCCACGATGCGCGCCCGGTGCCCGTCGCCCCGGAGCAGGAGCACGAACTCCTCCCCGCCCCACCGGCAGAGTGCCTCGTGCGGCCCCAGCACGGAGGAGCAGTGCGCGGCGATCACG
Organism: Kineosporiaceae bacterium; assembly: GCA_016794595.1. GTDB lineage: Bacteria > Actinomycetota > Actinomycetes > Actinomycetales > Kineosporiaceae > JADJPO01. Next base: position 67,526 of record JAEUJN010000107.1, on the reverse strand, counting down.
CTCAGCACCAGGTCGCCGGCGAGATGGCCATGGGTGTCGTTGACGGCCTTGAACTCGTCGATGTCGATCAGCAGGACGCTGCAACCGGTCGGGGCGCCATGGGGGTCCCGGGACGGCGGGACCAGTGCGGGCTCGGCGAGTTCGATGAACCGGCGCCTGGTCATCGCACCGGTCAGCGGGTCGACATCGGCCAGCCAGCGGGCCTCGCGCCGGGCATCCTCGGCCTCCTTCACGAGGCCGAGGATGAGTTTCGAGATCGGGACCGACACGCTCGTCGGGACGACGAGGGCGATCAGCAACGAGACCCACCACATGGTGGCGTCGGCCGTGCCACTGACTGCCACCGCCACGCTGGTCAGCAGCATCGAGGCCACGACGCTCGTGGCGGCCACTGCGCCGACGAACAGGGCAGGGTGATGCAGCGCCCAGTACCGGCCGACGCGCATGCCCCCGTGATCGGCACGAGTGCGCCCCGACTTGACCCATGGTCGCCGACAATGACCTCGCCGGGTGAGGGCGAGACCGGCGGCCGCCTGCCGGAGCGGGGTCAAGCAGGCCCGGCGGCCATCCGATAGGGGAGCATGACCCAGCCCTCGGTGCGCAGTGGCGTGCCCGCGCCCAGAACCGGTGGCGCGGGTTCGGGCCTGGTCCGCGCCGTCCGCCGTTCCCCCGAACCAGTGGGGACCGGCCGCGCGCCGATCCCGGCGATCCATCGGTTGACCGAACGCCGGCTGGCCGCGGCCGAGGTGGTCGTCATCGCTTCGGGGCCCTACCCGGGGCCGGATGCGGTCGCCGTGGCTCGCGAGATCTCCAACCGCCTGGACGGCGAGCGGCCGGGCCGGGTGCTCGTGCTCGCGCACACGCCGTCCCGCACGCACGAGGCCCTGCTGGCCACCGAGGAGGTCACGGTGCCCATCCCGGCCCACTGGGCCGGTCCCCTGCTGCGCGGCTGGGCGGCCCGGGGGCTCGATCGCCCCAGCGCTCAGGACGAGCTCGGTGACCTGCGAGTCCAGTTGGACGGCTCGTTCGGTCTCGGCGCACTGGCAGCGTGCGGGGTGGGGATCGCCACCGGCCACGTCTCCCTGCTCTCCCGGGGCCGGCTCGCGCTGGAGACCCCGGGTCCGGCGGCCGAGTCGCACGTGCTCTCGCCCCAGCGGATCGTGGTGGCGACCGGTTCGGCGCCGCTGGTGCCCGACGTGCCCGGCATCCTGGAGACGACCTGGTACACCGCGGCCGACCTGTTCGAACTGCCCGCCCTGCCGTCCTCGGCGGTGATCGTGGGCGCCGGCTCACACGGCTGCGAGGTGGCCCAGGGACTGGCCCGGCTGGGGATCACCGTCACCCTGGTCGACAGTGCCGAACGCCCGTTGCCGCACCTGCCCGAGGCGGCCGCCGAACCGGTGATCCGGTCGCTGGCTGCCGATGGCGTGCGCATGATCTGCGGCGCTCCCCTGGCCAAGGTCGCCCCGACCCTGGACGACGGGGCCTGGGTGGGCACCGACGGTGGCGGTGACGTGGCGGCCGAGGCGCTCGTGCTGGCCACCGGACGCCGTCCACGGACCACCGGGCTGGACCTGACCGCCGGTGGGGTGGTGGTCGGCCCCCGGGGCATGATCGAGGTCGACGAGCGGTTGCGGACGGCGTCCGGGGTGATGGCCTGCGGCGAGGTGACCGGGCTGAGCACCTACGGCGCCGCACCCGGACCGATGGCCCGGGTGGTGGCCGCCACGGTGGTCGGGCGGCGCTCCGGGATGCGCTGGGCCTCGCCGTGGCCGGCCCTGGTCACCCGCACGGATCCGGAGGTGGCGGTGCTCGGCCATGCCGAGCCGCACCAGGGTGAGGTGATGGCCGAGTCGCCGGGACCGCACCCGGGGTCGTCGGTACGGGTGGTCGTCGGCACCAATGGCGGGCGGGGGTTGTTCGGCGCGCTGGGGGCCCTCGGCGGCGGGAGCGGCCGGGTGGTCACCGGAGCCGTGCTGGTCGGCCCGGGTGCCGGTGAGGCCGTGAGCCAGTTGGTGCTGGCGGTCAATGCCGGGATCCCGGCGGCCTCGCTGCTCGACCTCGAGGCCCCGGACCGCACCTGGGCGGCATCGGTGCAGGCCGGGGTCGCCCGCGCGCTGGCCGGAGGGTGCGAACGGCTCGGGAGGGTCAGCGCAGAGGCCCTGAGGGCAGGTCGGGATCCTCCGGCGGGGCACCGTAATCGGTGTCCCAGTCGAGCACGCCACCGGCGGACAGCGCCCGCAGGTGGGTGACCGCGGCGGCGGCGTCCGGCCAGGCCGGGTCGATCGAGCCCGCGGCGATCGGTGGCGTGAACCACCCGGTGAGGGCCGAGGGCACCCGGTAGGAGGCCGCCAGGTCGCTGTAGAGCGGCAGCCGGGCGCTGATGTCCAGGCTCAGTTCGCGATAGGCGCGCAGGGCCATCCGCAGCCGGATCCAGCGATGCCGGTCGGTCTGGGTCTGGCTGGTGAGCTCGCCGTCCGGACCGGTGAACCGTTCTCGCAGAAGGTCTCCGGCGTGGAAGCCGCGTACCGCCAGGGCCAGGATGCCGCGCTGTGGCAGGAACAGCGGCGCGCTCTCGCCGGGACCGCGGTGGACGATCGCGATCCGCCCCCTGGCGCCGGGCAGGTCGGCCTGCATGCGGTCCTGCCAGGCCGCGGCCGTCTGGGTGAGGACCGCCGCGAAGGCGTCGAGAGTGGTCAGGCGGCGCCATGAGCGGGCTCGAGGGGTGGCGTCCTGCTCGGGGACGCGCACCCACTCGGCCTGGCCGTCCTGGCTCGGGGTGGTGGGCAGGGAGTCGAGGGTGAGGGTGAAGGTCGGCCAGCGTGGCAGGTGGGTGTCGAAGCTGTGCACCGGCTGGTCCGCGGTGAGCGAGCCGTCGCTGAACCACTGCACGCGGGGTACGAACACCGCGGGCGGTGCCGGTGGTGGTCCGACCACCCGACCGTACGGATCCTGAAGAGGGCCAGGCGATTCCACGTCGAGGGTGTAGAGCGGGACGGCGCGCAGCAGGCCAGGGGTGGACAGGCTCATCCGCACGGCGGCGGCCACCGGGAAGTCCCAGGGGTCGGGCACCTCGTGCAGGATCTCGCCCTCGTGCCGGGGGCAGGTGGACTCCCGCGCCTGGGCCGGCGAGGCGAGGATCAGCTGGGAGACCACGCGCACCGGCAGCACGGAGGCAGAACAGCTGCGGCAGAACAGGAACCGGCTCGCCCCTTCGCGGTCGGCCCGCTCGGCGTCCAGGAACGGCAAGGTGTAGGGGCGGCCCTGAGACAGGTTGGTGGTCACCAGGGCGAGGTCGACACAACGCAGCTGGGGGTCCGCGGCGGCCCGCCGCAGCTGGTCGACCTCCGAGGGGGTGAACGGGCCGAGTCTGCCCAACCACAGCTCACCGAAGGTCAGTGTCGGGCGAGTCTCGTCATCGGAACCGTTGCGCGCGTGGGGGATTGCCGCCAGGTCATCGATCCGGTCGGTCAGCCAGTCGACCAGGGCGGGCACGTCGTCGCCGGTGGGTACCCCGGCCAGTCGATCGGCGAGCCCGTGGCCGCCGCCGGCGTCCATGTCCGGCAGCCGGACGCCGGGGACCAGGCCGAAGTGCTCGACCTCGGGGTGGTGGGCGAGCAGGGAGCGGACCGAGACGGCGACCGCGATGGCCGTGGCGGCCAGGGCGGCCAGGACGACCGTACCCGCGAGGCTGATCGAGATCAGCGCGGTCAGCGCCCCGGGCAGGGTGCCGGCGCGGACCATGGCCGCCGTGGTGCCCACCCAGCCGAGCACGGCACCGACCCAGACCAACGTCACCACCGCACGGGCCGCGCGACCGAGGGTGGCGACCAGCGCGGCGGCTGGGGGCAGCACCCGGTCCCGCAGCCGTTCGCTCGCGGGCCGGCGCAGCAGGGCGATCAGCACCCGGAAGGCCGCGCGGGTGCCGGGGGCGGGTTGCAGCATGCGGGCGAGCCGCCACTGCTCCGGCCAGTCCTCGTCCTGGGCGCCGTCGGCGAGGGCGGCGCCGGCGACGTCCTGCCCGGCGAGCCAGCCGACGAGTTCGGCCAGCCCGGCGAAACCGGGCTGGACGGAGTGAGACGGCTGGACGGCGCGCGGGCCCGTCGGCCCGTCGTCCGGTGGGGTGGTGCGGCCCAGCTCGGCAGCTGCGGCAGCTGCGGCCACAGCGGCTCCGGCCGAGGATCCGCCGATCCGGCGCAGCACGTAGTGCTCGGCGAGGGCGCACAGCGCCAGCGGGTGGGTGACCGCCGAGGCGATGCCCCCACGAACGGTGACATCGGCCGAGTGCGCGAGGTAGTCCCGGACGTCCTGCGCTGCAGGGAAGTTGGTCGCCGTGCGGGTCATCGCGGCCGGGGAGCGCAGCACGTGGTGCTCGGCGCGCGGCATCGGCGCGTCCAGGTCGAGCATCAGCGGCGGGCGCGGTTCGAGTACCCGCAGGTAGCGGTGGCGATCCTGCAGGCGCAGCAGGATCCGCCAGGGGTTCTCGACCTCGGCGGCCGACGCGCCGGCCCGGGCACGAGCCGGCCGATCGGCGGGCAGGTCCTCGGCGTGAACGGGCAGCCGGGCGCCGATCTCGGTCATGTCCGCGCCCTCCCCTCGAGCCGTCGGCCCGCCTGGATTGTGCCAGCCCCGCCGGTTCGGCCGGGCACGTCCGGGTGGGTTGACACCCGCAGGACTCGGGACCGAGCCTGGCCGGGATGGACATCGTGGACGCCACCCTGCCCCTGGTCGAGCCGGCGGTGGCGACCTCCGGTTGGGTCGATCTCGACGGGCCGGTGCACTACCTCGACTTCGGCGGGCCGGCCTCGGACGACGCACCACTGGTGGTGTGCGTGCACGGTCTGGGCGGGTCGGCGGCGAACTGGGTCGCGCTCGGGCCCTTGCTGGCCGACCGGTACCGGGTGGTGGCACCGGACCTGGCCGGCTTCGGGCGGACCCGGGCGGGGGGCCGGGGCACTGACCTCCGGTCGAACGAGGAGCTCGTGGCCCGCTTCGTGGCCCGGTTCTCGGATCGCCCGGCGATCTGGGTGGGCAACTCCATGGGTGGGCTGATCAGTCTGCTGGCGGCGGCCGAGCGTCCCGACCTGGTTGCCGGCGCGGTGCTGATCGACCCGGCCGCCTTCCCGCGGGTCCGGCACCGTCCGGACCCACTGGCCTCGGCGCTGTTCGCCGCCTACTTCGTGCCCGGGCTGGGCCGGGCGGTGGTGGCCGGCCGGCGGCGGGTGCGGACGCCGGAGCAGACCGTGCGGGACATGCTCGGCCTGTGCTGCGCCGATGCCGGGCGGATCGAGCCGTCGGTCGCGCAGGCGCACGTGCGGATGGCCCGGGAACGGGTGGGGCTGCGCGGCATCGAGCGTGAGTTCGAGGTGGCCGCGCGCTCGGTGCTGCGGGTGATCGGGCGCCGGCAGAAGATGCACGCCCTGGTGGCCGGCGTCCGGGTGCCGGTGATGGTGATCCACGGCGATCGTGATCGGCTGGTGCCGCTCGGGGCGGCTGCTGCGCTCGCGGCTGCGAACCCGCAGTGGGCCTTCGTGGTCGCCCGGGATGTCGGGCACCTGCCGATGCTCGAGGTCCCGCAGTGGACGGCGGAGCAGATCCGGCAGTGGTGGGCTGAGGTGGGCGAACCGCGCATCGGGCCCGGCTGACCGCACTCGGCGCGCTGCCGTGGAGCGATGCACGTCGCTGTGTACTCTCTGCATTTGATCCACCACTGTGAGTCACACGCGAGGAGCTCAGCGCCATGATGCATCGGGCGATCCGGCCACGCCGGGCAGCACGCAGGGCGTGGGGATCCGGGCTGCCGGCTCGGACCATGCTGGCTCGGACCATGCTGGCGCGGACCATGCTGGCGCGGACCACGCTGGCGCGGACCACGCTGGCCCTGACCACGCTGGCCCTGGCGGCGACCGCGATGCCGGCGGCCGAGGCGGCCGGCGGCTCCACGGGCTCCTCAGCCGGGCACCTCGGCGCCGGAACCGTCGCGACGTCCGGGGTGTGGGCGAGCGCCGGCGGGGTGCGGACGGCGTCCGCCGGGGTGCGCGCCGCGGCGCTGCCCACGGTCACCTGCCGGGCCGCCGAGGGGTTCAGCCGACTCACCAGCGGGCCGCTGTTCCGGTTGTCCGACAGCGCTCCCCTGGGGGCGGCGAACACCATGACCGAGCTGGGTCAGGTCGGCAGCGGCTGGACCGGCACCACCTTCGCCTGGATCGGCTCCGGGGGCGACGGCGTGGTGTACGGCCTGACCTGGGCCGGGGAGATCAAGTGGTACCGCTACAACCCGGGCACCAGCTCCTGGCGTCCCGGGTCGGGCACGGTGATCGGTCGTGGGTTCACCCCGAAGACCAAGGTGGTCAACATCTCCCTGGGCGGTGACGGCCGCTTCTACATCGTGCGCTCCACCGGTGAACTCGTGATCTACCGGCACACGGGGCGCCTCACCGGCGCTGCGACCTGGGCGAACTCCTCCGGCTGGAAGATCGGCACCGGCTGGACCGCGAGCGAGATCCTGATCCCCAACGGCGACGGCACGCTCTACCGCCAGTACCAGGGGGCGCTGTACTGGTACCGGCACACCGATCCGGCCCTGGGCGCGGTCACCTGGCGGGCGCGACAGACCATCGGCTCCGGCTGGAAGTTCTACGACGTGCTGCCCGCCGGTGGCGGCGTGCTCTACGCCACCGAGGGCGGCAGCGGCACCGTGCGGGTCTACCGGCACGCAGACCCCGTCGGGGGCACCAAGGTGTGGGCGGCCAGTACCGGCGTGGTGAAGATGACCGCCCGGCCCGACTCTTACGGCATCACCGTCGACCCGCTGGCCTGCACGGCCACCTGAGGCCGCCGCCACCCGAGATCCCTCACCACGCACCCGTAACCCGTTCGGAGGACCCGTGTTCCACCGCCGCCTGGCGCGTACCCCCCTGTTGTCGCTCGCCCTGGCCGGCGCCCTCGTCGGACCCCTCGGGGCTCCGGCGACGGCCCAGGCCGCCCAGCGGGTGCCTGCGGTGCAGGCGGCACCCGCCGTCCGGCCGCTCGCAGCCCCCTCGGTCAGTTGCCGGGCAGCCACCGGGTTCCTCGCATTGCCGTCCGGGGATCTGTACGAGGTGAGCGATCCGAACGTGCTCGGCGGTACCGGCAACCTCACCCGTGGCGCGCGCGTCGGCAGCAGCTGGACGACGTCCGACTTCGCCTGGATGGGAGCCGGTGGTGACGGGGTGCTCTACGGGCTCACCTGGGGCGGGCAGCTGCGCTGGTACCGCTGGGACGCCGGTGATCGTTCGTGGGACCCGGCGAGTGGTCGGGTGGTGGGTACCGGGTTCACACCGATCAAGGGCATCGTCAACATCGGCCTGGGCGTCGAGGGCAGGTTCTACGTGGTGCGCCCGAACGGACGGCTGGTCGAGTTCGAGCACACGGGCTGGCACACCGGGTCGGCCACCTGGGAGGACCGTCAGGGTGAGCAGATCGGCCTCGGCTGGAAGAGCACCGATGTGATCGTTCCGGTCGGGGACGGTTCGCTCTACCTGCAGCGGGCCGGATCGCTGCACTGGTACCGGCACACCCTGCCGGGCGACGGGCCGACGATCTGGCGCACGCGCCTGGTCGGCAGCGGGTGGAGCATGTACGCCATCGGGTCGGCCGGCGGGGGCGTGCTGTACACCACCGGCGGTCCTGATGGGCAGGTCAAGCTCTACCAGCACCTGGACCCTGCGGACGGCGCTGCACAGTGGACCGCCCCCCAGGGGGTGGCCAAGGGGTTGAGCGACGAGCCGGACAGCCTCGGGGTCGTCATCGACCCGACCACCTGCTCGGCCTGAGGTCGCCCCGCTCGCCGAGCTGGGCGTCGTGGACCCGGGGCGTCATGACCCGGGCGACGTGACCGGGGCGACGTGACCCGCTGTGACCCGCTGTGAGGGGAACAAAGCCCGCCACGCGGTAGGTTCTCGCCTGCACATGCGGCGCCGGCGGCCCCGGCGGTGTCGCTCCTGACCCGATCCGGCGCGGCCCCCCCCGCGCGGCACAGACGAGGCGGCGAGGAGTTCCCATGCAGATCTTCGAGGACGTGACCAGGCTCGTCGGGCGGACGCCGCTGGTCCGGTTGAACCGCATCATGGACGGCGCTGCCGCGACCGTCGCGGCGAAGCTGGAGTTCTACAACCCGGCCAGCAGCGTCAAGGACCGGATCGGGGTCTCGATGATCGAGGCCGCCGAGGCCTCCGGGGAGCTGGCACCGGGCGGCACGATCGTCGAGGCCACCTCGGGGAACACCGGCATTGCGCTGGCGATGGTGGGGGCGGCCAAGGGCTACAAGGTCGTGCTCACCATGCCGGAGTCGATGAGCAAGGAGCGCCGGGCCCTGCTGCGGGCCTACGGCGCCGAGCTCGTGCTGACCCCCGCGGCCGAGGGCATGAAGGGGGCCGTGGCCCGGGCCGAGGCGATCGGCGCCGAGTCCGGGGCCGTGCTGGTGCGCCAGTTCGCCAACGCCGCCAACCCCGAGGTGCACCGCCGGACCACCTTCGAGGAGATCTGGGCCGACACCGACGGCCAGGTCGCGGCGCTGGTCTCGGGCATCGGCACCGGGGGCACCATCACCGGCGTCGGGCAGGAGTTGAAGAAGCGCAACGCGGACATCAAGGTCTTCGCGGTCGAGCCGGCGGCGTCCCCGATCCTCACCGGCGGCCAGCCCGCCGGGCACCCGATCCAGGGCATCGGCGCCAACTTCGTGCCCGAGATCCTCGACCGGGCCGTCTACGACGAGGTGCTGGACGCTCCGACCGAGGAGGCCGTGGCCTACGCCCGTCGCGCCGCCAAGGAGGAGGGGCTGCTGGTCGGGATCTCCTCCGGGGCCGCACTGTGGGCAGCTGCCCAGGTGGCTCAGCGGCCCGAGTTCGCCGGCAAGCTGATCGTGGTGATCATCCCCAGCTACGGGGAGCGCTACCTGTCGACCATCCTGTACTCGGACCTGATGGACTGACTTCTCCGCCGGTGCCCCCACCGGCCGACCCGCGTGCCGCTCGCCCCGCGTGCCGCCCCCGTGATCATGCACTTTCGAATAGTCGTAAGTGCATGATCACCGCGTGGAACCCCGGGCGGCTACGCACGGTGCCCGTTCGAACACCGTGATCGACGGTAGGGGTTCGGCTCTGGTCAGCGGCCCCGGCCGAGGTCACCATCAGCACATGAGCAAACGTGTGCTCGGGTACCTGGACGGGGGGCCGGCCGACGGCACGTTGATCGAGATCGACGAACCGCACTGGGCCCCGCTCGGCACGCTGACCCTCGACCTGGGCGGGGGGCGGCAGGCGGTGTACGTCCTGGCGCGCCAGCGGCGCCCCCCTGCCGGGACGGCGTGGCGCTACGTGCCGGAGGGGTCACCGGACGCCGCGATCCAGGAGGAGGACGGGCGCAGCTCGGGCAACTCCGATCCCTTCGACGACTGACACCCGCGGACTCCGGATCCCCGAGCTCGACTGATCACCGAGTGAGCCTACGCCCCCGGTGCACCAGACTGTGCCCGTGAACCTGGGTCGGGTGCGGGCGCGGCACATCGTGGCCGGATGGCTGATCAGCCGGGCAGGCCTGGTGCTGCTGGTCGCTCTGACCGGGTACCTGGTCGGGTTCGACGTCCGTCAACGGCGGGCCGATCCCCTGGCCTGGTTGGCCGGGCGATTCTCCTGGGCGGACTCCTACCACTACCTGCGGATCGCCGAAAAAGGTTACCTGCCACCGGGTTTGCCGTGCTGCGACCAGGCCTTCTTCCCTGGCTACCCGATGGCGGTGCGCGCTCTGGCCCCACTGCTGGGTGGCCGGACGACCCTGGCCGCGCTGGTGATCAGCCACGTCGCGGCCGCGGTGGCCGCCGTGCTGCTCTGGCGGCTCGCCGTCCGGGTGACCGGGGACCGGCGGGTCGGGGTGGCGGCGGTCGTGGTGCTGGCCGTCGCGCCGTACGGGGTGTTCCTCTCCTCGGTGTTCACCGAGGCACTGTTCCTGGCCCTTGCGCTCGGGGCATGGCTGGCCGGGGTCCACCGGCGATGGTGGTGGGCCGGTGCGCTGGCCGGGCTGGCCACGACGGTGCGGATGAACGGGGTGTTCCTGGCCGCGGGGCTCGCGGTGATGTACCTGCTGCAGCTGCGCTCGGACGGCGCGTGGCGCCGTCCGAGGGTGGAGGCCCTGGCCCTGCTGGCCCCGGCGCTCGCGGCCGGCGGGTTCATGGGCTACCTGTTCGCGCGGACGGGGTCCTGGACGGCCTGGTCGGAGGCCCAGGTGATCGGCTGGAACCGGCGAACAGCACCGCCGTGGGAGGGGCTGAAGGCCGGCTGGTACGCGATCGTGGCCGCCGACACCCCGGACCTGCTGGTGGCCCGGCTCGCCGATGTGGCGACGGTGATCGCCGCGATGGTGCTGGTCGGGGTGTTGGTGTGGTGGCGGCGGTGGCCGGAGGCAACCTACCTGGCCGCGAGCCTGGTGGTGCTGATCTGCTCGACCACCGTGCAGTCCAGCCCTCGCTACGCGCTGACCTGGTTCCCGGCCTACCTGGTGATCGCGCAGGGGTTGGTGTGGCTGCGCGACCGGCGCGGGTGGTGGTGGCCGGCGGTGGCTCTGGTGGCGATCTGCCTGCCGTGGATGGCGGCGCTGGCGATCGCGCAGGCCGCTCACCTGTGGGTGGCGTGAGCCCGATCGGGTGAGGCGAGGGCGGCGACCCAGCCCGCGACGTCCGGTGCCGGCATGGGGCGGGCGACGTGGTAGCCCTGCACCAGGTCGACCCCGAGCCGACGCAGGGTCGTCAAGGCCTCGGCGCTCTCGACGCCCTCGGCCACGATCCGCAGGCCCAGCGCGTGGGCCAGAGCGGTGGTGGTGGAGACGATGGCGGCGCTGCGCTCGTTCCGGTCGATCGCGGCGATGAACGTGCGGTCGACCTTCAGCTCGCACAGGGACAGGTCGCGCAGGTAGGACAGGGAGGAGAAGCCGGTGCCGTAATCGTCGACAGAGACGTCGAAACCGGCCTCGCGCAGGTCTCTGATCACTGCCTGAGCGCGCTCGCGGTCGGCGAGGAAGGTGTCCTCGGTGACCTCGACGACGAACACCTCGCCGGACAGGCCGGCCTCGGTGACCAGGTCGCGCAGCAGGGCCATCGAGTCGCCGGTGAGCAGTTCGGCCGGGGCGACGTTCAGGGCGACCCGCAGGGGCATCCCGGCGGACTGCCAGCTCGCGGCATCGCGTACCGCCAACCGCATGGTGATCTCGGTCAGCGCGGGCATCAGGCCGAAGCGACGGGCCAGATCGAGGAACTCACCCGGCGGGATCAGCCCCCGCTGCGGGTGCCGCCACCGCACCAGCGCCTCGACCGAGGGCACGGTGCCGCTGGCCAGGTCGAGCTGGGGCTGGTACCAGAGTTCGAGCTGGTCCTCGGCGATGGCTCGGCGCAGCTCGTCGGCGAGCTGTAAACGCCCGCGGGAGAAGGTGTCCCGCTCCGGATCGTAGGCCGCGTAGGGCAGCCCCGCCGCGCGGGCCTGGGCGAGGGCGATGTCCCCACGGCGCAACAGGTCACCGCCGTCGCGCGCCGCCGGGTCGGGCGCAACGGCCCCGAAGGTGGCGTCCAGGGTCAGTGACAAGCCGGCGATCACCACCGGTTGCCGGACGACGGCGCGCAGCCGGGTGGCGAGATCGCTGAGTTCCTCGGCCGAGGTGTCCGGGACGAGCAGGCAGAACTCGTCGGCGCCGAGGCGGGCGACGGCCAGGGCACCGGGCTCGGCGTCACGCAGCCGGGTGCCGACGGCCCGCAACATCTCGTCCCCCGAGAGGTGTCCCAGGGTGTCGTTGACCTCGGCGAAGCCGTTGAGATCGAGCATCATCAGCCCGACCGGACGCTGCCCGTGCAACCGCTGGTCGAGCTCGACCAGGACGGCGCGTCGGTTCGGCAGGCCGGTGACGTCGTCGGTGAGCGAACGGCGGTAGGCCTCGGCGGCGCCGCGAGCGGTGTGCAGGCCGAGGACGAGCCGGGCTCCGGCGGCGGCGAGGGTGAGCAGCGCCGGCCCGAGGGCCACGGCACGGCTGGGGCCGGGCGGCAGGAACGAGAGGGTCAGGGTCGCGATGATCACCGGGATGAGGGTGAGCGCCGTTCCCGGGACTGCGGCTGTCGCGGGCGAGGGCAGGGCGGCGGCGTCCGGCGGGGTTACCCGCGGCGACTCGGCCCGGCAGCCGGCCGCCATCAGGATCAGCCCGGCGACACCCCAGGCGATGTCCAGGATCACCGGGTAGCCGGGACTGTCGTGCAGGACGAACCAGGCCAGCAGGGAGTCACAGGTGATCATGGCGGACAGGCCCGCCAGGAGCAGCAGGGCGGAACGTTCGACCGGGCGGTGGCCGAGGAGCAGCTGGGTCACCACGATCAGCAGACAGCCGATCTCCAGGGTGACGACCACCGGCTGGGCCACGGCATCGATCGCCCAGGGCGAGCCCACGATCAGGCTGGACAGGGAGATCGCGCCACCGCTGGCCATGGCGGCGTCCAACCAGACCGGCAGTGCGCTGGCAGCGCTGCCGCGTCGGCCGTCCAGGAAGAGGTAGGCGGCCAGGCTGCCGAGCCCGGCGGCCACCAAGGCCCCGGAGACGCTGCGGAAGTCGGTGGGCTGGGGCGAGCCCAGCACCACGGAGGAGTAGGCGCTGGTGGCCAACCACTGGCAGAAGGTGATCAGCAGCAGGACGAGGGCGGCCCGGCGTTCGGGGACGCGGATGATCTGGCGGACCAGGCGGGCGATGGCCAGCAGGAACGCCGGGCCCAGCAGAAACTCGACCTGAGCGCGGGTCGCGGAGCCGGTGGGCCGCAGGATGAGCTCGGCCGGGGCGTCCGTGCCGGCCAGGACGACCGCGAAGGGAACCACGAGGCAGGCCCAGGCACCCAGGGTCAGGGCAGGGTCGAGCACGCCGCGCCCACCCGCCCGCCGTCCTGCGCCCACTGGATACGCCCCCAAGCCTGGACTGACCCTCGACTGGTCATCGGCCGGGGGAGCTGGGGCCTTGGGTGGGCGAGTGCCAAGGCGACCCGTTCGGCTCATGCCCGGGCGCGGCGTCCCCCGCCGGGCGGTCGCCTCGGCGCTGGGGGCGGCGCGTTCGGCGAGCGGGGCCGATCGCCGGTCGAGGTGTCGTGCACGGGCGGGGAGGATGGTGAGGTGGTCAGCACCCCTCTGGTCGAATCGGACGCCGGGCTGCAGGCGTATCGCCGGCACTGGCTCCGGCGCGACCTGCCGGCGGTGGTCCTGGTGAGCCTGGCCCTGATCGGGCTGCGGGAGGCCGCCCTGCGGATGCCCGGTGGCCCGGTGGTCGACTGGGTGCCGGTGACCGGGTTGGTGTCGCTGGTGATCGTGATCGGGTTGGTACCGCCCCGGCCCTGGACGCCGCGCGCCCAGGCGTCGGTGGGCACCATGATCGCGGCGGCCGCCCTGATCTGGTACAGCGACCTGCACCGCGCGGACGTCGCCCGCTGGGCCTCGGGGATGCAGCCCTCGCGCGAGCTGGTGATCGGCTGCGCCGTGGCCGCAGCGGTGCTCGCGGTGATCGGGGTCTTGGTGGCCTGGCCCGAACGCCACGACTGGGAGCGGCTGCGTGCAGCCCGGTGGGCGGCGCGGCACAATGGTGCCCGCCAGGAGGGCTGACCGAGAGGCCTATGGTGGCGGTCTTGAAAACCGCTGGGCGGTACCCAATCCTGCCCCGGGGGTTCGAATCCCTCGCCCTCCGCTGGATCGTGATCATGGCCTGAACTGCGGCTTTGCGCATCTCTCGAGGATTTCTATACCCAGGTGGGGTATGCAAGGCATAGATCTGGTCCTTTGCGGGGAAGACGCGGGGAAGACTCCGGCCAGTTGGGCGAGGGGTAGGGGTATCCGTTGTGGAGTGGAGAACGGCACCGCCACCACGCCATCGCTCATCCTGGGCTGGCACGGCCAGACGGCGAAGGCATGGCCGGTAAGCCTGTTCATTACCCCGCGGTGCATGCTCCAGATCCGGGTGCATCAGGTCCAGGACGTGGACGGCGATGTCGTGGCGTTGACTCAAGCGCTGTGCCACGTCCCGGGCTCAGGTGTGGACGAGAAGGCGTACCGGGCAACCGGGTACCGCAAGCGCGCCAACCTCGACCTGACCTCACTCGCCGACCACCAGACCCACACGAGCCTGCTCACGGCTCTCGCCGCCAGCCTGCCACCGTGACGGGGGCGGGAGCGGCCTGTGAGCCGACCGGCCTGTCCGGAGATCCAGTCTCATGGGCGACACAGTGGCCACCTGGGGCGGTTGCGGGCTGGCTGATCGTGAGCTCATGGCTCGGCCAATCGTGAATTCAGTGTTCGGCAGATCGTGAACTGAGTGGTAGGTTCGCGGGTGTGTCGGACACTTCCGGGCCACGGCGGCTCCTCGATCGTCGGCTCACGCAGGTGGCTGTGGAACGTCTGCGTGAAGATCCTGTCCTGCTGATCGAAGGCCCGAGGACGGTGGGCAAGTCAACGATGTTGCGGGCCCTGGCGGCAGCATGCGACGCCGAGGTCCTGGATCTGGACGAGCCGGGGACGCGCGATGCCGTCGCGATCGATCCGAGTACCTTCGTCGCCGGGGCGCGGCCGGTGTTCGTCGACGAATACCAGAAGGCGCCGGTCGTGCTGGATGCGATCAAGGCCCAACTGAACCTCGACGCGCGGCCCGGCCGGTTCGCGCTGACAGGCTCGACCCGTCATGACTCGTTGCCGCCGGCGGCGCAAGCCCTGACGGGTCGGTTGGCCCGGTTGCCGCTCTTGCCGCTGTCCCAGGGCGAAATCCACGGCGTCCGCGAACATCTCGTCGCCGATCTGCTCACCGACCCCGATGGCACGGTGTCAGAGGTGCCGACCTCCTCGACGGACCGCGAGGAGTACTTGCGCCGCATCCTCGCCGGGGGTTTCCCGATGGCCTTGGCCCGCGGCAGCGACGCGGCCCGCGCCCGATGGCTGGACTCCTATGTCTCGCTCACTCTCGAGCGCGACGTACGCGAACTCAGCCGGATCCGTCAAGGTGCCCAGCTGCCGCTCCTGCTCGCCAGACTGGCCGGGCAGACCGCGCAGCTCCTCAGCGTGCAGGACGCGGCCCGTGACCTCGCGCTGGACCGCGTCACGGCAGAGAGTTACACGCGTCTGCTCGAAGCCGTCTTCCTGGTCCATCGCCTGCCCGCGTGGGGCAAGACCCTGACGGCCCGGGCGGTTGGCACACCGAAGATCCACGTCCTGGACTCCGGGGTCGCCGCACGACTGCTCAGGCTCACCCTGCCCAAGCTGGTGAGCAAGGACCCGATGGCGTTGCAGGAACTCGGCCATCTCCTGGAGAGCTTCGTCGTCGCCGAGATCCTCAAGCAGACCTCGTGGCTCGACGAGATCACCGTCGCCGGCCACTGGCGCACCCGCGACGGCGACGAGGTCGACCTGATCCTCGAGCATGACGACGGCAGCCTCGTCGGCATCGAGGTCAAGGCCGCCGCACGCGTCCCCGGGGACGACTTCCGTGCGCTGCGCAAACTACGGGCCGCCGCCGGCACCGCATTCCGCGCTGGAGTTGTGCTCTACCTCGGGCAACGCTCCTACACCTACGAGGACCAGCTCCACGCCATGCCCGTCGATCGACTCTGGACCTGACAGCCCCTGCTCTCTCATCCAGCGTGTGGCCAGCCGTCCATCACCACCGACGGCCATGCCCAGCTGTCCGCGGGGAAGACGCGGGGAAACCGTCAGGCAGCCGACATCGCTCTTGGTCAGGCGCGTGTCGGGGACTCTCTTGAAAACCGCTGGGCGGTACCCAATCCTGCCCCGGGGGTTCGAATCCCTCGCCCTCCGCTGAGCGCCGTCGGCGCTCGCGCCGCCGGCGCGGGCGGAGGGCGCTGGATGATGGGGAGCGAACTCGCGAGGGACGAGCGAGTCCGCGGAGTCCCACTGGCGCCAGGTCACCGCCGGCGGGACAGTGGCTCGGCGGAAGGGAGCACCTGAATGCCACGCTCGCGCGTCCACAACTTCTCGGTCTCGCTCGATGGGTACGGCACCGGTGAGGGCCTGAGCCGGGAGGAGCCGTTCGGTCATGCCGGGCAACGGTTGCACGAGTGGATGTTCGCCACCCGCTGGTGGCACGAGCTGGCCGGTGAACCGGGCGGTGGCGGCGGCATCGACGATGCCCTAGTCCGCCGGCACGGTCCGGGCATCGGCGCCGAGATCATGGGCGCGGGCAAGTACGGCTACCCCGGCTGGCACGAGGATCCCCAGTGGCAGGGGTGGTGGGGCTCCAACCCGCCGTTCCACACGCCGGTCTTCGTCCTCACTCACCACGTCCGCCCGCCGATCGAGCTGGACGGCGGCACCACCTTCCACTTCCTCGACGCCGCGCCGGCCGAGGCGCTCGAGGTCGCGCGGGAGGCTGCGGGCGGTCAGGACGTCCGGATCGGCGGGGGTGTCACGATGATGCGCGAGTTCCTCGCCGCGGGGCTGATCGATCACCTGCACCTCGTCGTGGTGCCAATCCTGCTCGGCCGTGGGGTCCGACTCTGGGACGGCCTCGAGGGCATCGAGCATGACTACCGGCTCGAGTCAACCTCCTCGCCCAGTGGCGTCGTCCACCTGACCTTCGACCGCACCACCGGTCCGTGACCGCCTGACCTGGCGGCGATCTGGACGGCGCCGCCTGGTGCCGTGACCGAGAGCCCGGCCACCCGCAAGAGATGACGGCGGCGGACGTCGCGTATCACGGGTGGGTCCCAGCGGCTCTCACCGTGAGGGCAGGTGACCTGGCGATCCGAGACGTCAGCTCTCGCGGCACGAAGGGCGACCGATGAGTGACAGCGATCTGGTGATGGTGTCGGCCACCGTGCTGGCCCTCGCGTCATCAGGGCTCCTGCTTCGCCGCTACCGAGTGGCTGTCGTCCGGCTGATGTCCCTGAGCGCTCCCCCGAGCGGCACCTCCAGCGATCCCCTGATCGGCCTCGCGAACGGCCTGCCGGACGGCCCCCTGAACCGCCCGCCGGACGATTCCTCGGCCGAGTCCCGGAGCGGTTCGGTCGCGGAGGCCGCCTCCCTGGGGTCATCGGGCCGCTCACCGCCGAGGGTCCAGGATCGCCCCGGGCGCACGCCGCCCGGCGTCCGGCTCGGTGTGGATCTCGCCCGTCGGCGGCGCCAACAGATCGGGATCGCCTTCGGCGCAGGGGGTTTCATCGGCCTGGCCTACGCCTGGCTGTTCCTGGTGTGGAACGGGGTCGAGGGCACTGCAGGAGTCTTCCTGTTCCTGGCCGCAGTGTTCGCCTGGCCCGCGGTCCCGGCAGTCTGGATCGCCTCGGACGGCGACCGCCGCTGGACGGCGGGGGCCGCCGCCGTGCTCGTGGTGGCTCCCCTGCCGCTCGCCATGGCCGCTGGTCTCGGGGTGCTGGACGGTCTGATGTTCTGGGTCCGCGTCAACGCCCTGGCCACCGTCGTGGTGGCCGTGCTGGTCACCAGGGCCTTCCGCGCGGTGGGGGTGTGCGTGCTGGGTCTCTGGCTCGCCGGGTTGCTCGGCGCCTATGCGGCGGTCGACTCACCGGGCCTTGCGGCGGTGCTTGAGACGGTGAGCGTCATCGCGCCGGGTGCCGACTCGGTGTTCTGGGCCTCGATCGTGACCGGCACCGTTCTCGTCGGGGGGTGCGGCTGGCTCGTGTTCCGCGCTCTCGCCCGGTGGTATGCCGCGCGGGGCTTCTCCGATCACATGCTGCTGCTCGGTTCGCTCTGCCTGGTGTTCTGCCTGGCTTATGTCACTGCCCTGGGCCTGGGGCAACCGGCGCTCCTGCTGATCGCCCTGGGCCTGTTCAGCCTGCTGTTCCTCGGCGTCCGGGGGGCCTACCGGCTGCTGCCCACCGTCACCGCTCCCCACCGCCTGCTCGTCCTGCGGGTGTTCGGCGACCCGGGCGCCGCTCGGCTGCTGAACATCACCGGTGATCGGTGGCGCCACCTCGGCCCGGTGTGCCTGATCGGTGGGCCCGACCTGGCCTCGGCGACCATCGGACCGGACACCGTCCTCACCTTCCTCGGGCACGGCTTGCGACGGCTGTTCCTGGCCACCCGGTCCGAGCTCGCCGACCGGCTGGCCCTACCCGACGCGCCACCCGACCCGGACGGCCGCTACCGGGTGGAGGAGTGGTTCTGCTTCGAACCCACCTGGCGCCCGGCGGTCGCGGCGTTGCTCGAACGCAGTGACGTCGTCCTGCTGGACCTGCGCGGCTTCACCGCACAGCGCCAGGGCATCCGGCACGAGCTCGGATTGCTGGCGCGCACCGGCGCCCTCGCGCGGTGCGTGGCGATCACCGACGGAAGCACCGACCTGGCACTGCTCGACACGGTGATCGCCGGAACCGCCGGGCCCGGCCCCCGGATGCTGAGGATGGACTCAGCCGATCCGGACACGATCCTCCGTGCCCTGACCCGCTCCTGAGGCGCGTCGTGCGTTCGGGCGTCTGTGAGCATCACCCCCTGGACGGGCGGGCCCCGGGCCCCTGACGATCGGAGGTCTCATGGCCGTCATCACGCGCTCCACGGCGCACCGCAGGTACCTGGTGCGACGGTGGGTGCGGCGTGCTCGCGGCCTGGCAGGCGGTCTGCTGCTGGTGATCGCGGGATTCGGATTCTGGACGGCGCTGCTCGGCGGGCTGGCCGCCGCGGGCGTCGTCCTGGACAAGACCTCTGGCCTGGATCCCGCGCTGCGACCGCAGGTCCTCTCCACCTGGCTGTGGGTGGCTGCGGTTGCCGTCAGCGCCCAGTACGCGTCGCGGACGCTGCGCGCCGTCCCGCGACGGATGGTGTTGTGGCTGAGGCGGTTTCGTCACACAGAGTCCATCCTCGCGGTCTCGACAGCGCTGGACCACCTCGGCCATTCGTGGCGGGTGGTCACGCTCGACGACACCACCGCGCGGCCCCAGGGAGCCGCCTCCGGCCTGCGGGTGGGGGTGTCCGTGGCGGGCGCGGTCAACCGCCTGGTGTCGGCCGCCCAACGCCTGATCTCCGTGGCGGGGGTCTGGGTGGTCCGTGCCTACCTCGCTGCCTGGGTGGCCCTGGTCGCCTGGACGGTCTGGCAGGGAACGCCTTTCGCGGTGCTCGAGGCCTTGTCCGGCGACTGGAGGCAGTGGCCGGCACCCTGGGAGGACCTCGCCGCCCGGTTCCTGGTCGGCTCCGCCGTCGCGCTGTTCGCGGCGTTGCTGGTCCTGGTGGCCGTGATGCTGGTGATCCTGCTGGCGTTCCCCATGGTGATGTTCGCCGGGTCGGTGAGCGAGGGAGTGCGCTCGGCCGAGGCCCGCAAGCGGCAGCAGGTGAGGACCCTCGCCGATCTGACCCAGGTCTCGCAGGACGTCTCCGCCGGAACGCGTGCCGTCCTGGCGCCGCGCCTGACGGTGGTCACCGTCGACTCGGCCATCTGGCAGGACGCGGTGCACGAGTTCGCCCGGTCCTGCAACGCCGTCCTGCTCGATGTCTCCTCGGCCTCGCAGGCGCTGCTGTGGGAGATCCGCCAGTTGGTCCACCGTGATGCCCGGGTGGTCCTGGTCGGGGAGGAGGACGCCGTCAGGCACCTGCTGTCCCTCGACCAGGGCTCACTCGTGCCCCCCAGCGCCGACGAGACCGCCCTGCGTGAGGCACTGGACGGGCACGAGGTGCTCACGTACCGCACCGGGTTGTGGGGGCGGGTGAGGTTCCAACGCGCGCTGTTCGGCGCGCTCGAGGCCACCGCTCCGCTGCACCTGAGCCGGGTCCGCCTCCGCCGCTGGGCCGTGACGTGTGCGGCGCTGGTCATCGTGACCGTCGGCCTGGTGCAGATCGTCACCACGGTCACCACCTGGCCCTGGGCGCAGCTGTTCGAGTGACCCTGTCCGCGGTCACCGAGGGGCACGGGGATGCGACATCGGCGTCGAGCTGGGGCCGGGTCGACCTCCGGGAGTTGGTCGTGTCGCCGAGCGCCGGTGATGATGCGCGGATGACGACCTACTCCGGCTCGAGCGAGTTCGAGGGCGCGACCTTTCTCCGGACCAGCTTCAAGGGCGCCACCCTGCGGTTCTCCGACGTCAGAGGCGTGACGATGCGCAGCGTCGATGTCGACGGGCTCGACATCGACAGTCACGACCTGGCCCTCGGCAGCCTTCTGGTCAACGGGGTCGATGTGGTGCCGCTGGTGGAGGCCGAGCTGGACCGGCAGTTCCCGGGTCGTGGCCTGCGGAAGGCGCAGACCCCCGAGGGCCTCCGAGAGGCCTGGGATGCCGTCCGGCCGGCCTGGCAGACAACGGTGGCGACGACCCCGGTGGACCTGGTGGACGCCACCGTCGATGACGAGTGGTCGTTGGCGCAGACGCTGCGCCATCTCGTCCTGGCGACGGACACGTGGCTGCGCGGCGCGATCCTGAGGGTGCCGGCGCCGTTCCACGAGATCGGCCAGATCTTCACCGGCGCCGATGAGATGGGCTTCGACACCTCGATCTTCCGTACGGACCCGCCGCCGTACCAGGAGATTCTCGACGTGCGCATCGAACGCCAGGCGATGGTGTCCGACTTCCTCGACACTGCCACCGCAGAGCTGCTCGCGGAAGAACGCAGGGATCCGTGGGGCTTCGACTGGCGCCCC
Organism: Kineosporiaceae bacterium; assembly: GCA_016794595.1. Lineage (GTDB taxonomy): Bacteria > Actinomycetota > Actinomycetes > Actinomycetales > Kineosporiaceae > JADJPO01. Next base: position 46,901 of record JAEUJN010000107.1, on the reverse strand, counting down.
ACCGTCGGTGACTGCCTCCGTGTCATCCTCGAGGAGGAGTGGGCGCATCTGCGATACATCCGAAGGGATCTCGCGCGTCTGCGTCGAGCCGCAGCCACTGAGCCCCCGTCGTCCTGACCCGATGTCCCGGTGGCCGGGGACGGCGGGTGTTGCAGATTCCGGCATCCACGTCAGAGTGGATCGACCGGTACTGCTGCCCCGCAGGAGGACTGATGTCATCCCCGACGCCGGCCGATGCCCCGAGCGGCCACGACCACCGACGCGGCAGCTTCTCCTCGCGCAGCGTCTTCATCCTGGCCGCCATCGGGTCTGCGGTCGGGTTGGGCAACATCTGGCGATTCCCCTACGTCGCCTACGAGAACGGTGGCGGGGCCTTCCTGCTGCCCTACCTGGTCGCGCTGCTGGTCGCCGGGCTCCCGTTCCTGCTCCTGGACTACGCGCTCGGCCACAAGTACCGCGGGTCGGCACCGCTGTCCTACGCGCGCGCGGGCCGGCGCAGCGAGCTCATCGGCTGGTGGCAGGTGGGGATCTGTTTCGTGATCGCCGTGTACTACGCGGTCGTGATCGCCTGGGCGTTGCGCTACACGTTCTTCTCGGTCGAGCGGGCGTGGGGTTCGGACCCCGGCACCTACTTCTTCTCCTCGTTCCTGCGGGCCGGTGACCCGGGGGTGACGACCGACATCGTGCCCGGGGTGGCGATCCCCCTGCTCGTGGTCTGGCTGGTGGTCCTGCTCGTGATGGCGCTCGGGGTGCAGAAGGGCATCGGCGCCACGGCAGTGGTGTTCATCCCCTTGTTGGTCCTGGCCTTCCTGGTGCTGGTGGTCCGCTCACTCTTCCTGCCGGGCGCCCTCGACGGGCTCGACGCGCTGTTCAGCCCCCAGTGGGGTGCCCTGGGGGACACCGCGGTGTGGGCGGCGGCCTTCGGCCAGATCTTCTTCTCGCTGTCTGTCGGCTTCGGGATCATGATCACCTATGCCTCCTACGTCGGACGGCGAACCGACATGACCGGCGCGGGGCTCGTGGTGGGGCTGTCCAACTGCAGCTTCGAACTGCTCGCCGGGATCGGGGTGTTCTCCGCGCTCGGCTTCATGGCCCGGGCCAACGGGGTCGCCGTCGACGAGGTCGTGTCGGACGGTATCGGACTGGCCTTCGTCGCCTTCCCCGCGATCATCAACGAGGCGCCCGGCGGGGCAGCGATCGGGCTGCTCTTCTTCGGCAGTCTGGTCTTCGCCGGGATCACCTCGCTGATCAGCATCATCGAGGTGGTCATCTCCGCGGTGCGGGACAAGTTCGAGCTGAGCCGGCTGACGGCCACCCTCGCGGTCGGCGTCCCCACTGCAGTGCTCAGCCTGGCGATGTTCAGCACCACCAGCGGAATCCACGTCCTCGACATCGTCGATCACTTCATCAACCGCTTCGGGATCCTGCTGGTGGCCGTGGTCAGCATGGTCGTGCTCGCCTGGGCGCTCCGCGCTCTGCCCGACCTGGCCGATCACCTCAACCGGGACGGCTCGGTACCGCTGGGGGTGTGGTGGCGGGTGATGCTGGCCTTCGTCACGCCGTCCGTGCTGGCCTTGATCCTGGTGCAGGAGCTGCGCGCCGTACTCGATGAGCCGTACGGCGACTACCCCGGCTGGATGCTCGGTGTCTTCGGATGGGGCGGGGCGGTCGCGATCGTGGTGGTCGCGTTCGGCGTGGCCCGGGTGCGCTGGCGCGACACCACCCCCCTGACAGCGACCGAGGGAGAGTTCCGATGAGCGCCGAAGCCGTGGTGATGATGGTGATCGCGATGGCCGTTCTCTGGGGCGGGCTTGCCCTGGCCATCGTCAACCTGCGGCGTGGCGTCACCTCCGGCGGACGGGCACCTCGCGATCTGTGAGTGGCCGGACGCGCCGTCGACGGGCGGGCTTGTCCTCCTGAGCCGGACCCGGCCATCCTCACGCCATGGACGGACCGGGTCGGGCCACTCTGGTGATCGCGAGCGACCTCCCTGGCGCCCGGGTGACCGCGGTGGACCTGATCTGGAGCGAGGGCGCGATCTACATCAGGGGATTCTCGGCAGGCTTGCGAGCCTGGCGGCGGCTGCTGCGTCCCCGGGGAGTCATGGTGATCACGGAGGCGACCTGGTTCACCCACTCACCCTCCGGGCCGGCCCGTCGCTTCTGGGCCGACGCCTGTCCCGCCATGACGGACGTGGGTGCTTGCCGGCGATCGGCTCTCGAGGAGGGCTACGAGGTGATCGCCACCTACCGGCTGCCGGACGAGGACTGGTGGCGCGAGTACTACTCCCCACTGACCGCGCGGCTGGACGCCCTGGGATCCGTCGAGGACGGTGTGCTCGCCGACGTCGTGGCTGAGGAACGTCGGGAGATCGACCTCCGCCGTGACCACGGGGACGAGTACGGCTACACCGGCTTCGTGATGTGTCGCACGGACTGAGGCCACGACCGCGCACATCCCACAGGCGGCTCGGGGGAGGGCATCGCGCCGGTCAGCGCCGGTCCATCGGGACATAGTCGCGGGCGGGCTCACCGACGTAGATCTGCCGCGGCCGACCGATCTTGGTCTCGGGGTCCTCGATCATCTCCCGCCACTGGGCGAGCCAGCCTGGTAGGCGGCCCAGGGCGAAGAGCACCGTGAACATGTTGACCGGGAAGCCCATGGCCTCGTAGATCAGCCCGGTGTAGAAGTCGACATTGGGGTAGAGCTTGCGCTCGGCGAAGTAGGGATCGCGCAGCGCGACCTCTTCCAACTGGACGGCGATGTCGAGCAACGCGTTCTGGGCGTGGTGATGCCGCAGGATGTCGTCGGCGTGCCGTTTGATGATGGCTGCCCGCGGGTCGTAGTTCTTGTAGATCCGGTGCCCGAACCCCATCAGCCGGGCATTTCCATTGCGATCCTTGACGTTTCGCACGAACGAGGCCACGTCCCCGCCGTCGTCGCGGATGCGCTGCAGCATGGCGACAACCTCTTGGTTCGCCCCTCCGTGCAGCGGGCCGGACAGGGCATTGATCCCGGAGGCGACTGACAGGTAGATGTTCGCGCGGGACGAACCGACCAGGCGCACCGTCGAGGTGGAGCAGTTCTGTTCGTGATCGACGTGCAGGATGAGCAGCACATCCATCGCCCGGACCCATGCCGGGTCGATCTCGTACGGCTCGGTGGGGTACCCGAAGGACATCCGCAGGAAGTTGTGCACGTAGCCGAGAGAGTTGTCCGGGAACATGAACGGGTGCCCGGTCGAGCTCTTGTAGCCGTAGGCGGCCAGGGTGGGGAGCTTGGCGATCAGGCGAACCGTCGCGAGGTCCATGTCCGCGGGGTCGAAGCTGACGTCGTTGCTGAACGTCGACAGCGCGGTCACCGCTGCGGACAGCACCGGCATGGGGTGGCTGCGCCGGGGGAACACCCGGAAGAACTCGCGCAGCCGCTCGTCGATCAGGGTGTGCCGGCGCACCTGGCCCTCGAACGTGGCCAGCTGCTCCTGGGTGGGCAACGCTCCGTGCAACACCAGGTAGGCGGTCTCCAGGAACGTCGAGTGCTCGGCCAGTTGCTCGATCGGGTAACCGCGATACCGCAGGATCCCGGCGTCACCGTCGATGAAGGTGATCGCCGACCGGCAGGCTGCCGTGTTCGCGAACCCCACGTCGTAGGTGGTGTCGCCGGTGGCGCGCATCAGGGAAGAGATGTCGAAGCCGTTGTTGCCTGCCCGTGCAGCCACCTCGGGCAGGGTCACGGAGGACTCGCCGATGGTCAGGGTCGCGGGCATCCGGGATGCTCCGTCGGTCGTGGTCATCGCACCCTCCGTGGTTGCAGGCAGTCGTCGGCGACAACGTAACCCGGTCGGTCGTGCCCGGTCACCAGCAGGTGGCGAGCGTCACCCGCGGATCCCGCGCGTCGTGGCGGCGGGGACCGACCCCGATGCTCGCCCTCGACCGCCACCCCGGACAATCGGCCCATGAACCTCCAGGAGCATCGAGAAGCCCTGCTCGCGCAGTGCCGCCGCACGCCGGGCGTGACCAGCCTGGTGGTGTACGGCTCCTCGGCGGGCGAGGGCGGGGGACGGCGCGACGAGTGGTCGGATCTGGACTTCACCGTGTTCCTCGCGGCCGGGCAGCACGACCGTCCGGGTGCCGATTGGCCGTTCCTGCCTCATCCCGAGCACCTGGTCATGACGGCGCGGGACGCCGGGCAGGGTGGGGTGGCGCTCTACGCCGACGGTGTGCTCTACGAGTTCGGAGCCGGCACGCCCTGGCTGCTGCGGGACCCTGACCGCGAGGTGCTGCTCGACGGGGGCGATCTGTCCTTCGCCGCACCCGACCCGCCGCCGCCGGCCTCGTCGCAGGTGCGCGCGTTCCTGGCGAAGCTCTACATCGGTGTGGGCAGGGTGCGTCGGGGTGAGCGCGTCGCAGGGAACACCCATGTCCGCGCCTGGGCGCTGACCGCGCTGGCGGAGGCCCTGCGCCAACGGCTGGCGCCGGGCGCCGCCCGCAACCCGTTCGACCCGCTCCGTCGTCTCGAACAGGCACTCCCCGTGGTCGCCGATCGGCTCACGCTCCTGCTCGACTCCGACGTGGAGAGCTGCGCCCGCGGGCTCTTCGACCTCTCCCGGGAGCTGCTCGAACCAGGCTGGGACGACTACCCCAGCGCTGCCGCAGACGTGATCGCCACCCGACTCGGCTGGCCCCAGCCGCCTGCCGCCCGGGCCGGTGTCACCGCACGGTGAGGGCGACCCTGTCGTGGTCCGCCAGTGAACCGTCCCGGGCCAGGGCGACCCAGCCGCCCCGGTCGAGCACGAGCTCGATGAGCTCGTCGACGAGGTCATCGATGACATCGGGGGCCTCGACGTCGGCGGCGGCGGTGACCTGGTCGCCGTCCGCGGACAGTCGTGCCGGGAAGCGGAAGCCCTCCTCGACGACCAGCATCTCGGGGCGCTCCGTGCGCGCGGCGAGCCAGGCGGTGGCGATGCCCGAGGCCACTCGGTGGGCGCCGGCGCGGTCGCTCACGTGGGCGAGCGCTGCGTGCTCTCGGGAGCGGAGGTAGTTCTCCAGGGCCGGTCGGGTTCGCCGGGCCAGCTCCTCGGGGCCGACCTCGTCGAAGCCGCCGTAGACGGTGCCGGCGAGCCGGGACACGTTGCGTGACAAGGACGTGAACGTCGTGACCAGGTGCTGTGGCCCGGCGATGACCAACGGCGCGGGGTGCAGGCGCAGGTGAGCGCCGAGGGCTCGGTCCACCGGGCGCAGAGCCGTCCGCAGACCATCGACGTCCTCGGGGCCGGACGGGGACCGCAGCGTCAGCGGGAAGCGGGTCCCTGTCGCGGGGGCCAACCGGCCTGCGGCTCCGTCGAGGAGAACGGCCCGCGAGGAGGACAGCACCAGAACGGCGTGCCGAGGCGTACGGTGCAGCGCCCGGACCAGATCCCGGGTGGCGAACGTCGGGTCGATCACCGCTCGGTCCTCCACCTCGACGCCGAGCAACACCGCTCGGGCGACCCCCCTACCGGCGTACAGCGCCAGGGCCCGGTCCGTCGGACCCGAGATCGCCTCCTGCACCAGCCGATCCAGCAGGAGGATCGTCTCCTGCTCGGCCTCCAGCAGACGTTCGGCGCCCAGTCGCGAGATCGCGTTGAGACGCAACCGCTCGAGCCGCTCGACGTCGATGCGGTCCATCCGGGGGCCGGGCCGGGTGGCCAGCAGCAGGGAGACACAGGGGTAGCCCTGCACCGACTGGAGGGCGGTCACCAGCGCCGGGCTCGGGCCGGGTGGGGCAGTCGCGACGTCGGTCGGGTCGAGTGGGTCGCCGGGTTGCGCGCGCGTGACGCCCAGGACCGGGCCCGGGTCGATCGGCCGCGGGAGGTCCGGGGCGATCTGCGGTGCACCGGGTGCAGGCGCCTCGGCGATGATCTGGGCAGTGACCTCGGTGGTCAGGGGCCGTACTCGGCGGGCGGGGGTGGGATCGGTGGTCGGCATGGCTCCTCCTGCCGTGGGGGGTCGGAGGGTCCCCCTCGACGGCCTCAGGCCGCCCGACCCACCGGAGCGCCCGGGCACCGCGCCGTCCGGCCGGCGCCCCGACTACTCAGGATCAATGATTCACGAATCATTCTTCGCTAGTCAAGCGCTCTCGGGTGCGGGGCCCGCCCGGCGGGTGGCTGCGGCTCGGGTCTGCGGTGAGACGGCCGGCTCTGGCTGCTGCTCGACGATGTCCAGGAGCACTGCCACGGTGCGGTGACGCTCCAGCGGGTGACGCAGTGCGCGGCGGGGCTGGATCGCGTAGTGGTTGCGCCGCCCGACCCGGGTCCGGGTGACGTACCCGGCGGCCTCGAGGTCGGCGACGATCAGCTGGACGGCACGCTCGGTGATCCCCACCTGCTGGGCAACCGTGCGCAACCGCACGTCGTGGTCGGCCGCCAGGCAGAGCAGTACGTGAGCGTGGTTGGTCAGGAACGTCCAGTCACGCTCCTGCTCGTTGCCCTTCACCTGCGGCATCGTACCCGTGAGCCCCCTTTGCGAATCGCGTATCGCATTTCGTCTGTGGGCAGCGCGGGCCGGTGGCGGTGCCGGCGTCGGATGGTCAGCCGGCGAGCCGGAACGTCGTCCGGGTGGTCCCGGCGGCCGTGCCGATCAGGACCTGGCAGGTGCTGATCCGTCGCCCGTACGTCGGGAAGACCCAGCCACGGATCGGGGAGTTCCGCCCGCGCAGCACGGTGATCGGCCGGGTCGAGGTCAGGACCAGCCGCGTGCCGGTCGAGTGGCGGAAGACCACCGTGCGCCGGTCACCGGCCGTGCCGGCCACCTGCCAGGCGGGATCGAGCACGAACGACTGGACGGCCTTGGCCCGAGCTGTGTCGACGACGGTGAGTGTGTGCCGGGCATGGTCGACCGACCAGGTCCGGGTGTGCCGCACGCCGTACTGGCGATCGCTGAGTCGCAGGGTGTGGACCGGACCCGACGCTGTCTGGCCGATCAGCCGCACCGGCTCGGCCGGGCGCAGCACCCCGGTTCCGACCAGGAACGTGCTGTGCCCGACGGCCCCCAGTTGGTAGCTGTTCCAGCGTCCCTTGTCGTAGGTCAACCTGCCCGGATCGGTGAGGATGCGCAGCCCCGCCGTCTGCCACACCAGTGAGCCACGGTCCTCGTGGCCGTGAGCGACCCTGGGGCCGCCGTAGCGCGCGGCGTAGAACGTGGTGGACGGGTCGGTCCACGACCAGCGTCCGGTGACCAGCCCTGCGGCGTCGTCCCGGAACACGCCGCGAGACTGCGCCGTACGCACGCCGGGACCGGGATTGCTGTCGCCGTAGGCGATCAGCGTGCCCGACGGGTCGGTGGCGTGCGCCAGGGCCGATCGTGCCGTGGCCAGCCTGAGCTCCAGGCGCTGGGCAGCGGACAACGCGTCGGGACTGCCGTCCCGCCTGAGGAACTCGACCACCCCCGACCAGGCCTGCACGTTGCCCTTCCAGTACTCCGACGACTGCTCGACCGAGACCCCCTGCGTGGTGAACGCCGCGCCGGAATCCCGGATCAACCGCTGCGTGGCAGTCACCCGCCAGGCGGGTCGGCCCAGGAGCCCGGCCGTTTCGATCAGGGCGAGATTGGCCATCAGGCCGTGATTGTGGGGCAGGGTTCGAGGGAGGCCGTAGTACCGGGTCGCGTCCAGATTGGCGCGTGCGGCCATCTCGATGGCCGGGATGAGGCGGGCATCGCGGGTGCGGCGGTACAGGCAGTTCAGCTGCTGCTGGCGCCGCAGGTTGGTTCCCTCGTCCCAGCCCTTGCTGCTGAGGCCCCGGTCGGGATTGCTGCGGGTGAACGAGAGCGCGACCTGGACCAGCGCCCGATCGGCCGCCGGGTCGTTCCTGGCCATCACGGGTGAGAACCACATCAGACCGAGGAAGTACAGCTGCCACACGGTGTTCGGCACCGGTGGCTTCCTCCACCAGGACGTGGGCAGGGCATTGATCGCGAAGCTGGTCGACGCGCCGCTGATGCGCACGGTGGTGGCTGCTCCGCTCCCCCCGAGCGCGTCGACCACGCCCAGGGCCGAGCACGCCCCCGCCGAGGTGCCCAGCGCCGCAACCGGCGCGGACGCCGCCGCGGCCTGCTCGGGGCCGCCAGGCCCCAGGGTGCCGGCGCCGGCCGGTGAACCGATCCCGATCATCAGCACCAGGGCCACCGAGACCGCTGCCGCCCTGCGCCTGGCCATCGTCCCCCGCCCCTCGAGCCCCGACACGACCGCGAGAGCCGTCATCCCCTGATCAGGTCAACGTCCTGTCAGGGGCGGTGACTGATCCGTCGATCGGGTGAATGAGGGGCTGGGATCGCCGCCCTCGGGACGGGTGATCCGGCACGTCATGGCCTCGGGGAGGAGAAGGCCAATGCCTTCTGCTGCTCGCGCAGGTACTGCCGCAGGTTGACGCCGTCCTTCACGCTGCGCCGGTCCGGCGGGTCGACGAACCCCTCTACGCCAAGGGTTCCAGGACGACGACGGCAGTCCGGCGGCCGCGTCGGGAGGCGAGAGCGTCCAGGTTCCCGTAGCCGGAGTAGGTGCGGACGATGTCCCACAGCCGCTCCCGCTCGCTGTCGTCGGCCTCGCGGGCGAGGACCCGACGGCTGCCGTCGACCAGATCGACCGCCGCCTCGGGGCGGGCCTGCAGGTTGAGCCACCAGGCCGGCTCGGCCGGGTCCCAGCCGTTCATGGCCAGGGTGACGATGCGGTCGCCGTCCTCGACGTAGCCCAGGACGACGGCACGCTCCTGCCCGCTGCGTCGCCCGGTGGTGCGCAGCCGGAGCATCCCGAACCGGCCGCCGGGCGTCGGGCGGCTCAGCCCGACCCGGTCCGCGGTGACCGCGAGCAGGCCGCGGTGGGCGGCCCAGGCGGTGCGGATGAACCAGCGCGGCGGGAGCGTGGCCCGCCCGGAGGTGTTCGGTGTCATCGCCCCAATCCTCTCTACGACGTAGGCATACAACGTATGCCTACGTTCGACGATAAGGCATACGACGTATGGGGACAAGTACGATCGGAGGGTGCCTCGACGTCCGGACCAGACCCGTGTGCCGCGCGGAACCGCGCGGCTGAGCCGGGAGGCGATCGTGGCCGCCGGGATCGCGCTCGCGGACGCCGAGGGGCTGGACGCGATGAGCATGCGCCGGCTCGGGCAGGAGCTCGGCGCGAACCCGATGTCGCTGTACCACCACGTCCGGGACAAGGACGCGCTGCTCGACGCCATGCTCGACGCCGTCGTCGCCGGTATCGAGCCGGTGGCGTCCTCCGCGACCGAGGGTGGGCAGGTGCCGTGGACCGACCTGCTGCGAGACCTGGTGCTCGCGGCCCGGCGCGAGGTGGTCCGGCACCCGTGGGCGGCGCGCGTCCTGGCGGAGCGGGACGCCCCGACGCCGTCGACGTTGCGGCACATCGACCGGGTGCTCGGGGTGCTGCGTGGCGGCGGCTGTTCAATAGACCTCGCGCACCACGCGCTGCACCTGCTCGGCAGTCGCGTGCTCGGCTTCAGCCAGGACCTGTTCGACGACTCCGTGTCGACCCGGGCCGCCCCGGAACAGATCGCCGCCCAGGCGGCTGCCTGGGCGGCGACGCTCCCGCACGTGGCCGAGCTCGCGCTCGCCGCGACCCACGACGGGCCGCTCGGCGGCTGCGACGACGACGCCGAGTTCGCGTTCACACTCGACGTGCTGCTCGACGGCCTCGAGCGCTGCCGGCTCGCCGAGGCGCGACTTTCGGGTTCGCCTCGGAGTTGACCCGCCGGCGCGGAGACTCAGATGTCGCTGAGTGCCGGAGTGGGAATGCTGGAGTGCTCGACGATCACGACGCCGTTGCCGTCGGCAGCCCAGACCTCGATCGCGAAGGGTGCGTTCTCGCCGGGCCGGTACTTCGGCTCGACAGTGAACCTGACCTCACGGCCGCCCTCCAGCGCCGCGCGCACGGGATTCTCGAAGCGGATCTTGTAGGCCGAGTTGTTGACCTGCTCGTGCATCCAGGCCAGATTCCCCAGATCGCGACCCGAGCCGCCGAAGAGGTTGGCGAGCAGGTGACCGCGCCGTGCCCTCAGGGCGTTCAGTTCGCCGGTCACCAGCCCCGGCGGGTTGACGTCACTCGACGAGGGCGTGCCGGTGTGCAGATCGCTCGGGTGCAGCCGGCCCATGACGCCGGTGGGCAACCCGTTCTCCAGGTCGCCGATGAGCACGCGCTCCTCGAACGGTGGCGGGTTCTGTGGGGTGCCGGTCGGGCTCGGTTTCGGGGATCGTCGTGGAGCCCGGCCCGGTGAACGGCGGGGTGAGCTGTCGATCCGGGTCCTGGGTGACTCGAGGACGCGGTGCTCGAGGGTCGCGCCCTGATTGGCGAGCCGGAGCGCCTCCACCATGGCCTCGCCTGCCGGGATGCCCTCCTCCTGGGGGCGTCCGGCCGCCTTGCTCTTGCTCGTGCTCGAAGGCTTGCCTATGGCCTTACCCGGGCCCTTGCCAGGGCTCTTCCCGGTGCCCTTGCCGGTAGAGCCACCGCCGCCGGGCTTGGTCGGGGACTTGGACGCCGCAGGCTTCGGCGGAGTCGCCTTCGGCGAGGGCTTGGGCGCCGCGGTCGGCGGAGCCGCCGGCGTCGTGGGTGCCTGCGCCGCGACCGCACTCGGCGTCGGGGCCTTCACCGGCGCCTGCCCCGGAGCCTTCACCGGCGCCTTCGCCGGGGCATTTACCGGGGCATCCATGGGGGACACCACGGTCGAGGTGGCCGTGGACTTGGGTGGCGACAGGGCCTGGGACGGCGCTGGTGTGGCGGTCGTCGACGCCCCAGGTCCCGCCGCCGGGGTTGTGATCCCGCCGGGAGCCGGTTTCGGCGTCATCGGTCGCGGGGTCGCGCGATCGACTGCCACGTTGGCACCGAGCTGGACCCCGGACATCACCGCGGCCATGAACAGTCCCTTGGGGTCGGTGAGCCTGCGCTCGAGGTCCTCCAGAAACGCCTCCCACGTCACGTCGCGGCCCCGCAGGGCGTCGTAGGTGTGCTGCACCGAGACCGAGAACGCCTGGGAGAGTTCGTGAGTGGCCAGACCGGAGGTCAAGGAGGCCAGGGCCTTCTTGGCCAGGCCGGCGGTTGCGGGATTGCCCACGAGCCGTCCGAACAGTCCCTGGCCGAACCTCCCCCCGACCTTGGCGAGCACCACCTGGGCCGCGGCGTCGACCATGATCGCGCCCCAGTCCACCCGGTCGCCGTAAGCCGTCCTCACCGCGCCGACGCCGACGCCGGCCACGATCGGTGCGCCGACCGAGATCACGGTCGCCGTCCCCCCGACCGTCAGGCCGCCGATCCCGGTGCCGATCACCCCGGGGGCCGCACCGGCGGCCGCACCCCCGGTGGCCACCACGGCCAGGACACCCAGGGTCAGGAATGCGGCGTCCCGGGTGAACTCCAGCCCCCCGGCGGCGCTCTCTGCGCCCTCGATCAACTGGTTGATGTACACCTCCACCAGGCGCGAGGACCGCCGTGCCAACGTCTCGACGCTCGCCAGGTTCTCGGCCGCCTGCCCGAACCGCCCGGCGCCGATCGCCGCTCGCACGAGCTCCGAGGCCACCTCGATCAACAGGAGCTGCTGTCCCAGCCGATCCCCGGGGTCACTGTGCCCACCCCCGGTGCGGATGAAGGACCAGGCCCGGGCGATCCGGGAGGAGACCGGATGCTCGGCGTTGATCCTCCGCTGCGCGCGGTACCGGTCGTTGGCGTACTCCGCGCGGCTCAGGCTGCGGGCCAGCGACTTGGTCAGGGCCTCGCGGGCGGCAGCACGGACCCGCTCGGCCTGGGGCACCGTCAGGACCAGCGGCCGGCCCCGATACGTGGTCTCAACGGTCATCCCAGGTCCGGGGCGCATGGCGTCCACGGCGTTCATCACCGCACGGGCCGCCGCCAGCCCGTCACCCGGCGGCAGCGTGAGGGCGGCGACCGCGTCCTCCCCGGTGCTGGTCGCCGGCATCCCCGGTGCCGAAACCCCAACGGGCTGAAGGCCTGCCCGCTGGATCCCCGGCCCCTGGACGACGCCGGCCGGTGATGCCGGCGACCCCCGGGACGGCGCGGCGGAGACCGTGACCGGAGCGTGTGCCGGGAGGTGCTTGCCCATGGCCGTCCGCTCGGTCGCGCGATCAGGGAACGGTGAGCACGGTGCCCTGGGGTACGGCCGGCGTCGACCCGTTGCCGGTCGACTCGTTGCCGGTCGCTGGGTCAGGGCCCGATCCGTTGCTGCCGGCACCGTCCTCGCCGGCGACCAGCTCCCTCAGGATCTGCACCGCCCCACTGATCCGCAGCAGGGTCTCCCGCAGGGAGGCCTCCTGGCCCAGCAGTTCGGCGAGCTGCTCCTCGCCTGCCCGGAACTCTCGCTCCAACTCCGCCAGTCGGGTGCGTACCTGGTCGATCATCGCGGACTCCTGTCCTGGATCTCGTCATGGTCGGGGTCGTGACCGCCGGCCTCGGTGACCGGGCCGGCGGTGGGCATGAGATATCGGTCCGGCTCGGCCTGCTTGTCGGACTCGACCACGATCCGGTTGGCCTGCGCCCACTCGTCGATCCGCACCCCCGTGACCAGCCAGTGGACCGTCACCTCCGGTTGCGCCGTCCGGATGGTGAACCGGCCGTCGGCGACCGGGCCCTCGACGGTCACCGCGCTCACCGATCCGACGGTGGTGAGTTGCACCCTGGCGTCGGCGTTGAGCGCCTCGAAGTAGTCCGGCAGCACGACCTCCGCGCGCCCGGTCCCGTCGGTGGTGGCGGTGCCGGCGTAGAGCGTGGCCATGTCGGGGGACTCGACGAAGGAGTGGGCCAGGTAGCGCTCCTGCGGTGCCAGGGGGTGGTCGATCCGGAAACCCCCGCCGTTCTTGAAGATCGGCCCGTTGACGGTCAGGCTGCCGCCCACCACCACATTGCCCGAGCGAATGTTCATGGCCAGGCTCCAGCCCGCACCGTCGTTGCCCCAGAACCCGATGTGGTTGTCGTCCTGCATCCCGACGAAGCCCCGGTCCCCGCGGCCGATGAACAGGATGCGCTGGCGGTCATGGATCATCCGCCCGTTCTGGTAGAACCAGATCCCCGCGGAACCGTCACCGCCCTGACGCACGCGCATCCGGCGGCCGACGTCCAGCCCGCCGCCCTCGCCGGTGGCCCTGACACTGATCCGGTCGCCGTTCGACCACAGGTGCGCAGCACCGTTCAGGGCGTACCAGACCCAGCGCTGTCCGGCGTCGGGCATGTCGACGAAGGCGCCGGTGGCCCTGTCGGAGAACGAGAAGCCTCCGCCGCCCCCGCCGCTGTGCACCTCGCTCCCCTCGACGTGAACGGTCCGCTGCGCCGGGGTCTCACCTCCCACGCGCAACGCCCCGGTCGGGATGCTCACCCCGCCCTGCACGCTCAGGCCGGACCCCACCGCGGCAGCTCCTTGGACGGTGATTGCGGACTGCGTCGTGATGCTGCCCTGTGCCGTGAGGTCACCGTCCACGGTGGCCCCGCCCTGCACCGCCAGATCGGAATCGAGGGCGGTGGCACCCTGAACGCTCAGGGCACCGGTGAGGGCCAGAGCCCCGGTGGCGCCGTCGATCGCCAGAGCCACCCGGGAGGGCCGGCCGGTCGGGTGCTGGGTGAGCGAGACCGTGCCGCCGGCCGAGACGGCGAGTTCGGCCGCCGCCCGGTCACCCACGCGCAGGCCCCCCGCGGCCTCCGGGTCTCGCTCGGATGCCCGCAACTCGATTCTGCCAGCAGGGATCCCGGTGGTCCGCCGAGACCCCACCTCGAGTGCGGTGACCGTGCCGTCCGCCGCGAGCCGGGCGGCCGCGAGCACCACGCGGTGGCCGTCGTCGGCGAAACCGGCGACGGGTTGGAGCCGTAGCCAGGGGGCGTGCACCAGCTCCGGGGAGTTCGCGGCTCCGTCGTTCTGCACCTCCCGCCAGCTGATCGTGACCAGCAGGTCGCCGCCGCCGGGCGGAGTGGGAAGGGCAACGCCGGTCTCAGGCACGACGAGCGTGGGGACGCCGATCAGCTGGCCGGGGTCGATCTCCTCGGCCACGGCGAGCCCCTCGGGGGCCAGCACGATCAACCGGCCCTCGGCGTCCAGCGCCACCCCCGGTTGCACCACGAGACCGGACTGCCCCGCGACCGCTCTGACCGCGAGCCCCTCGGCCACTCCCCAGCGCGACAGGACCCTGCCCCGGGTCCGGTCGAGCGGCCCCAGGTGGGCCTCGATGTCCGTGAGGCTCTCGCCGTGCCCGGTCGGCCCGGTCCGCACCGTCCCGGTGTCCAGATCGCGGTACTGGATGCGCCGCAGCCCGCCGCTCATGCGGTCACCGTCCGGGGGGTCTCGAGCTCGGCGATCCGGGCGTTCAGCCGCTGCACGCAGGCCAGGAGCACCGCCACGCTCTCGGGCAGGGACATGCTGCGCCGGTCGTCCTCCACCAGGTGATCCGGCGCCTCCTCGGCGATCAGCCCCACCCGGGGGCGCAGTTCCTCGTCATCGCCGTGGTAGCGGTACCAGACCAGTGCGGTGTCGAGTGCCTCACCGGCCAAGGCATCGATCTCGGGGGCCGACAGCGGGGTGATGTCGTACTTGTAGTCCCGGCTGCTGGGCGCCAGGAACCGGCCGCGCATCTTGCCCCACCCGGTCTTGTTACCGTCCCTGATCTCGATCGAGCCGTCCTGCGGATCGGCGAACCACAGGTCGTCGTGCAGGGCCATGAACGGTCCGCTCTGGTTGCCGCCGATGGTCACCTCGCCGTCGTTGTTGCCGAGTTGCACGTTGCCGTCCACCAACAGCGAGCCCGCGATGTGGCCGCCGCCGGCCTGGTAGGTGCTGCCGGCGATCCAGACGTTGCCCCACCCGGGATGGCCCCACCCGTTCACGCCACCGATGTTGAGTCCGCCCGAGGTGAGGTTGCCGGGCGTGTGGACGCCGTTGCCGTAGTTCGTGGCCTGGTTGAGCCGCAGCCAGCCGTCGGACAGATCGCTGATCGCCAGCCGGCCGCGGATCCGCAGGTCGCCGTGCACGGTGACGGCGTCCGCGCTCACGCTCAGCCGCTCGGCACCCTGGGCGTGCACGTACACGGCATTGGGCGACTGCAGGCGCAGGTTGTAGTTGGGCTGGGTGACCCCGACGGTCTCGTACGACCACGGGTAGGTCACCGCGGAGTCGGACTGCCCCAGACTGACTCCGGCGACAGCGATTCCCCGTGCGGCGCTGACTGCCCCGGTGGTGACGTTCATGGTCAGTCCCCACCCGGCCTGGGCACCGTAGATCCCGACCCGGGTGTCGTCCAGCATGCCGACGAAGGCGCGGTCGGCGTTCGGGGTCCGCTGATGGAACCAGATCCCGGCCGAGCCGTCCCCGCCCTGCCGGACCCGCATCCGGCGCGCGACGTCCAGGGCCGACCCCTCGGGTCCGGAGGGCGCGGAGCTGAAGGCGCCGGTGACCCCCAGCCCCCCGGCAGCCTCGACCGTCCCGCCGATCGTGGCCCCGGCGCTCACGGTGAGCGCTCCCTGGGCAGTGATCGATCCCGAGGTGAGGGGGCCGGCGGTGAGCATCCCCGAGGCCGTGATCGCGCCGTCCACGGTGAGCGGGCCGGTGACCTGCGTGGGGCCGCAGGACAGTGACCCCGCGAGCTGGACGTCGCCGCCGACGGACAGCTGGCCCGCCACTCGGGTGGCAGCGGCCGCGGTGATGGTCAGTGCCGTGACGGGCATGCCGGCGGTCGGCGTGACCTGCACGTCCAGACCGCCGTCCTCGCGGGGGACGAACTGGGGTCCGGTGGCGTCCTCGACCGCTGACGCCCCGCTCACCGGACGCCGCAACCGGATCCGGCCGGTGGTCGTGCCGGCCACCCTGCGCGGTCCGGCGCTCAGCCCCGTCACCGCTCCCCCCGGGCCGAGGGACACCAGGGCCAGCACCACGTGGTCGCCGGCATCGGTGAACCCCGCCGCGGGAACCAGCCGGCACCAGGGGGCATGGACCCACTCGGGAGCGTTGATCGGACCCTCGATCACCTCGCGCCAGGTGAGGGTGACCAGGTGATCGCCGGTCAGCGCGGTGGTGGCCAGCGATGCCCCGGTCGCCGAGACGACCATGGTCGGCACGTTCGTCGTGTCGGTCGGGGACGCCGCGGGGTCAGTGATCGCCTTGCCGTCCTTGACGAGGAACACGCTGCGGCCCAAGGCGTCCAACGCGGTCCCTGGTTCGACGGACACGCTCGTCGCCCCGGTGGTCGCGCTGACTCGCAGTCCCGCCGCAACCCCCCAGCCGTGCTGGGCGAGGGTCCGGATGCGCGCCGCCGGCAGCAGGTAGCTGTCCAGGTCGGTGCGGCTCTGCCCGTGGCTGGTCGGGTCTCCGAGACCGTCGTCCGGGTACTCGGTACGGCGGATCACCAGATCGTTGATGCTCATGGCACTCCTCGTGCGCTGGCGGGGCGGGGTCAGATGGAGGTCACCAGGTTCCAGACGGTGTGCGCGGGCTTCTGGGCCTCGATGATCGAGCGCACCGTGCCGATCGTCTGGCGCAGCACCCTCTGCCGAGCGGTCGGGTCGGTGGGCAGCCGGGACTCGGTGAAGTGCACGACGACGTCGAACACGAAGGGCCTGACCCTGGACCAGAACGGTTGCAGGCCGGCCACTTCCGGCTGCCCCGGATCGCAGATCAGCAGCCGGTCCCCGGCCGCCGTCATTCCCGTCGGGTACACCAGCTGCCCGGGTTCGCTGACCGCGGTCAGCTTCCCGGAGGCCAGGTCGACCTCGTGCACGATGGCGGGTTCGGCGTCCGAGCAGATGAACGGGTTGATCGCGGACGGGGTGAACGGGCGCAGGCCGGCGTCGAGGACGAACAACCCTCCGCGTGCCGTCCGGGCGATCCCGGTCGGGGCGATCAGGTCGTTGGACGCCGGCAACACCGCGCGCGTCGTCCAGCCGGCGCCGCGGTCCACCCGGATCAGATTGGCGGTGCGGGCACTGCCCGGACGCTGGTCCCCGCCGTCCCCGATCAGCAGGGAGCCGTCGGGCAGCACCGCCAGGCTGAGCGCCTCGGTGAGCTGGGGCAGGGGGTTCGACGTCACGGTCGGTGCCCCGGGACCCGGCCTGATCGTCACCACCCGGGGCGGGTTCGCGGCGCTGGTGCCACCCCGGTCGAGCACGAGCAGGTCACCACCGGCCGGGTCCACGACCATCGCCACCGGGGCGATGCGTGCCCCACCGGCCGCCAGGTCGACCAGCAGGGAGGCCGTCGCGGCGCGCCAGGGTGCCGGCACGGCGTAGATCCTGCCGTTGCGGTCCACCGCGTACAGCGTGTCGGGGGCTGCAGCGGTCGCCGGGCGCACGGCGAGCGCCACCACCCGGGTCAGCGGCAGCGTGCCGGCGGCCAGCGGGACCGGCACCGGCGGCGTTCCCTCCACGTCGGGGCGCCCGGTGGCGTCCAGCCGCCAGATCCGGCTGGGGAGCTGCACCGGTACCCCGGACGGTGCGGGCAGGTCACCGAGCACGATGCTCCCGTCGGGGGCCACGGCCAGGCACCAGGGTCGGGTCACCCCACCCAGGCGCACGGTGGTGCCGGCCAGAACGGGGCCGGTGGTGACCAGGCCGGTGACCGGTGCCGGCCGCTCTCCGTGCGGGGCCACCACGAGCACTCGGCTGCCGTCGTCCAGCGCCACCCGGGGTCGCACGTGGCCGACGGCATACAGGTCGACGTAGGCGTTCAACCCGGCCTTGCGGCCGCGCAACCGGTGGATGCGGGTCATGGACGCCGTCACGGTGCGCCGCTGGTACTCGTCCCAGACGTCCTCGCCCTGCACCGTGGGGAAGGTCAAGGCGACCCAGGACGCCAGCCAGGGCAGGAAGGCGGTCGGCGTCGTCCACGGGTCGAGCGTCCGGTGCAACCGGGCGATCTGTTCCGCGATCGGTGGACGGGACGTCGCCACCCCGTCGTCGATGCCGGTGAGCAGCTTCTCGACCACGGCGAGCAGCGAGCCGAGGGGCAGCGCGCCCTCGGCGGCCTGCTCGGCCAGCACCGGCGGCAGGTGGCGCAGGTAGCTGCTGGTGCCGGTCGAGACCGCGGCGCTCACTGGGCCACCACGCTGGGGGTGATCACGAGCAACGGGTCGGCGGCGGCACACACCAGCTCGTAGTCGGCCACCCTCACCGACGCGCCGAGCGCGAACGGCAGGGCCGGGCGCTCACGCTCGCGGACGTAGTTGGTGGGGGTGCCGCCCGGGTTCAGCGGGGGGAAGTGATAGGCCGGGATGTCGGGCTGCACCTGGATCGAGGAGATGTAGCCCAGGTCGTCGCTGGGCTTGACGGCCGCGAACAGGTCGGAGGAGAAGACGTGCTGGCCGATCCGCCAGCCCGTTCCGGCCGGCCCGCCGCTCGTGGGGTGCAGGAACCGCTTGACCTTGGCCAGGATCTGCCCGGTGATGGCCTCCACCGTGGCGCCGGCGTCGATCGCCTGCCGCCAGATGACCACCGAGATGTCGACCGCGACCGGCAGGTATCGCGGGCCGGTCACCGCCAGGTGTGCGGTGAGGTCGCGGCGGGGCTCGAGATGGGCCTGGACGTCGCGCAGCTGGTCGGGTGTGGGCTCCGGGCGGGCGACGTCGGGACCCTGGTCGGGGACGACGATCACGGTGACCACTCCGGGTGCCCGGATGATCCCGGCATAGGCCCAGGGGTCACCCTTGACCCAGGGCAGGGGAGCAGGCCCCGGGCCGTCGGCGGTCTGCAGCCGCGGCGTGAGCGCCCGGGCGATCCGCAGGCCGGTCGGTGGCTCGAGCGCCAGGAACTCGTAGTCCTCGGCGGTGACCGCGCGATCACGGATCTTGAGCTCGGCCGGGGCCCGGCGCAGGGTGTCCTCGATCGGTTCCTCGTCGCCACCGCCCCGGCCGGGGCCCAGGTTGCGCACCCCGCCCACCCCGGTGACCTGGGCTCCGGTCAGGGTGCTGGCCAGCACGGTGACCCGGCCGGGGTCGACGTCCCCGGCCGAACCGGCGCCCACGTGCCGGTAGCTCACGGCCCGGATCCGGCTGCCGAGCGGGGGAACGGACCCGTGTCCGGATCCGGTGGCCGGGTCGTGGTTGCCGAAGACGAGCTCGCCCGTGACCGGGTCGAGCCGGTAGACCTTCCCCGCGCCGGGAGGCAGGTCCCTGACGGCCGTCCAGTCCTCCCACACCGGTGGGGTCCCGGTGCCCACCTGGACCCGGACATGGTCGTACGGGTCGGTGGCGGCCGGGCGCCGGAACAGCGGTCGGTGGGCGAGTTCGAACACCTGGAAGGGCGTGCCGTTCGCGGTGCCGAGCTCCTCGGGGGCACGGATGGTGAGGGCGGTTCGAGCGGAGGCCGAGTTGAACAGCAGCCGGTCGATGCCGATGGCGATCGGCGCCAGCACCTCGCGACCGTTGGCGTCCCTGACCGGTTGCCCGGTCTCGTCCCGCAGTGGCCTGGTGTTGGCGATCCGGATGCCGATCCAGGCCAGGGGATCTCGCGGCCCGTCGGTGCCGGCAGCCGGCTTGACGCTCGACCACGGTTCGTCCGCGGGATCCCCGGTTGCGTGCTGGGTGGCCCAGTCCGGTGGTGGGGTCACGGTGATCCGGCCGTCGCGGTGCAGCCTGTCGGTGCCGTCGGACGTCGCCCCTGCCGGAACCCAGGCCAGCGGGTCCAGCGTCCCGGTCGACAGGGTGACCTGCAGCTCGACGTCCTCGCTGGCCTGCAGGGCTCGCGACAGCCGTACCCCGAGCCCCAGCGGTCGATCCAGCACCTGGTCGAAGCCGAGGCAGAGGAGGGCCTCGGTCCTGGGTTCGAGGCTGATCAGCTGGTTGCCGGTGGGGGGGCCGACGAGGGTGGCCGTGACATCGGTGTACGTGCCGGCCGCGGCCCCCACCGGGTGCGGACCGACCAGCAGCGCTGCGGTCAGCGTGCTGGGCAGGACCTCGACCTCCTCGTCGGTCTCGAAGACGATCGGGTGGCCTGCCCGTTCGGAGGTCTGGGCCTGGCTGCCGGCGGGGACCACGACCGGGACGGCGCCCGGGGTGAAGGTGAGGAAGGTCTGGGCCGGGGTGGCCGGGTCCCGGGTGATGCCCAGCAGGTTGAGGAAGGCGACGTAGTTCTTCTCCGGCGTCCGGTTCAACCGGTAGATCGTGCCCTCGGTCAGCCAGGCGAACAGCTCCAGCAGGGTGATGCCGAGGTCGCTCGGGCTGTGGTCGGTCCACTGGGGGGCGTAGTGCGGGATCAGCCCTCGCAGCTCGTCGACCAGTTGCTGCCAGGTGCGGTCGTCGAGGTCGGGTGGCACGATCCGCCCACGGCGGGATCGGAGGGCATCGCCGAGGCCGGGCGGTTGAACGGTCATCGGGCACGCTCCAGGGGGAACGGGAAGGTCATGGACTGCGCCGTGGCGGTCGCCCGCAGCCGGTAGCGGATCTCGATCAGCAGCACCGCGCGGGCCGGGTCACTGCTGACCTCGACCTCGAGCAGTTCGATCCGCGGCTCCCAGCGGGTCAGGCTGTCGGTGACGTGGTGCCGGGCGAGGTCGGCCGTGGCCGGGGTGTTGGGGGCGAAGGCGAGAGTGCGCAAGCGGCACCCGAAGTCCGGTCGCATCACCCGCTCACCGGGCAGGGTGCCGAGGATCACCCGGATCGACTGCTCGACCTTGGCGACCCCGGTGGACTCCCCGAGTCCGGCCAGCCCCAGTCTGAGGGGAAATGCCAACCCGCGGCCGGCGAGGTGATCGGTGCTCATGTCGCCCCCAACCTGGTCTGCGACTCGGACGCCGACAGCGTCACCGTGCCGGTCGGCCCGCCATCGGTGAGCCCCTTCAAGGGATCCAGCAGCACCGGCGAGCCGCCGACGGTGAGCTTGGTGGCCACGGTGGCGGCCACCGCCGCGACACTCGTGCACGGCTTCGTACTGGTGTTGGGGTCGGTGTTGGTCGCCGGGCAGGTGACGCTCGCGCCCTGGACGTCCGCGACCAGCAGCACGGAGGATCCCGCCACGGTCAGCCGGCGGCTCGCCGAGGAGACGCCCACGAGACCGGGCGCGAGATGGCTGCACCGCACGGATGCCTTGGCGGTCAACACCTTTGCCATCGCTGCTCCTCGGTCATGAGACGTCCACCGTGGTGGCGGACATCGAGATGGTGGTCCCCGCGGGGGCACCCTGGAACGCCTTCAAGGTGAGGCTCTGGCCCGCGGAGATGGTCAGCGCGCCCTTGGCCTCGATCGCCATCGAGCCGTCGAGCGAGTTCAGGGTGATCGAGCTGCCGAACTTGTCCTGGATGGTGAGCCGTTCGGCGCCGGTGGTGTCGTCCAGGGTGACGGTGTGTCCGCTGGTGCTGCGCAGCACCTGTTTGGCGTTGGTCCCGAGCAGATCCGAGACGGGTGGCCTGCGGGTGGCGGTCCACAGCGATCCCAGGACGTACGGCTTGGACAGGTCGCCGTGGGCGAACGCGACCAGGACCTGGTCACCGACCTCGGGCAGGGCGTAGAAGCCGGCTCCCTTGGTGGCCATGGGCCGCACGCACGGGGCCCAGCCGCTGGTGAAGGTGTCCGACAGCCCGGGGTAGGACACCTTGACCCTGCCGATCGGCACCTTGGGCGGCACCGCGTGCACCTCGTCGTTGGCCGTGACCTCGGCCAGCACCACCCCGTGGAACTTCTCGGCCCGGTTCGGGGGTGGCTCCTCCACCATCTGCTTGCGCAGCAGGCCCATGAGACTCGAGTGGCTGCGCTGGGTGATGGAGAACTCGGTGGTGTAGCCGCTGCCGTCGATCCGATGGGTCACCTTGCGCACCCGGTAGGTGCCGCCGAAGCGTTTCCCCACGCCGCGCACCGTGACGTAACGGCCGGCGCTCAGTTCCGGGATGCCGATGCACGAGCCCGAGCCCTCGTACATCCCCTCCATCAGGTTGGCGAGCAACGAGCGGGCGAGCACCGCGGCGTCCAGCGGGTTCTCCACGGTGCCCTGGCGGATCCCCTTGCGTACCAGGCTGCCCAGCAGGTCGATGGCCGAGCTGCCCAACCTCTCGACCAGGTTGTCCAGATCGAAGTCGGCCGCCAGCGCGGTGACCGAGATGGTCTGGGCCAGCTCCTGGTTGTAGCCCCGGATCACCTGCAGGCCGGCCAGCCCCGCGGCCGAGATCCGGGGCGAGAAGCTGGTCAGGTTGCGCCCCCACTCCAGGACACGGGTCGCCGTCTCGGGCCGGGGGAACTGGAAGTGCAGGCGGTCCCACTCCACGTAGACGTCGAAGAAGTACTGCTGCGCGCGGGCTTTGAGGAAGGCGAAGTCGGACTCGACCTGGATCACCTCCTCGGGAATCCCCGGGGTGGGGTCCACGATCGGCACCAGGCCGTTCTCGGCCGCGATCCGGGCGGCGATCAGGCTGTCGTTCATGAACGTGTACTTGGTCGGTTCGGGCTGCGAGCGCCGCATCCGGAAGGAGCGGTCGTAGCCGGTGACCCGGATCGTCGGGGGGCCGTCCGACGGGAACGACGGTTCGACTGCGGCGATGTCCCCGAGGAAGGCCGGCACCAGGTCGTTGCCGTAGCCGAGGTGGATCTCCACGGTCTTGCCCAGGTCGAGCAGCGGCGAGTCCAGCAGGCTGTTGTCGGCGTTGCGCAGCACCAGGGAGAAGGTGCCGGCCAGGTCGAGATCGGTCTCCACGGTCAGGCTGAGCACGTGCCGGGCGAGGTCGGCGGCCATGCTGATCCCGGAGAACCTCACCTCGAACCGAGGGGCGTACGGGGGCGCGGTCACGGCCGGCCCCCGATCTGGGGGATCACCAGGGTCAGCCCGGGGCGCAGGGCGAAGGGGTCCTCGATCGCGTTCGCCTCGGCGATCTCGCGCCAGCGGGCGGGGTCGCCGAGGAATGCGGCCGCGATCGAGCTGAGGGTGTCGCCGTCGATCACCACGTGCACCGCTGCTGTCGGGGGCAGCACGCCGGTGCGGACGGCGGCGGTGAGCGCCAGGTCGCGGGCCGTCCCCGCAACGGCGCTCAGGGTGGGGGATCCGAGGAACAGCCCCTGCTCCACCTCGACCGCGATCTCGACGTACTCCTGCAATCGCACCGACATGGTCGAGCGGACCGGGGTGCCGTCCCGCAGGAACATGGTGAAACGTTGGCCGGCCTCGACCAGGACGCAGCGGAACTGCACCCGGCCGAGGGAGAACAGCAGCACCGGCGGCCCCTGGGTCTGGGGCAGGGTGTCCAGCAGCCGGACGATCGGGGCCGTGTGCTCGCGCACGTCGGTGCCCGTCTCGTAGCTGTCGAAGAAGAGCTCCATGGTCAGCGACCGGGACTTGCCCCGGACGTACTGCACCGGTGGGGCGTTCAGGCCCGGGATGGGCACCTCGGCGAAGGTGTTGCCCTGGTCGAGCTTGAGCTCCTCGGGGTTGTACATGACGGCGTGAGCGGTTCCCGAGACGGTGTCGATGATCGTCGCCTTGGCCAGCTCGCCGGTCGGACGCACGGTCTGCGGTCGCCGCATGCCCATGCGCAGTGCGCTTCTCGGGGACGCCATGTCAGCCCCCTCGCTCGAACTCGGTCCGCAACCGCCTCATCACGTCCTCGATCACCGCGTGGCGCAGCCGGTCGAGGTCGAGTCCGGGGGCGTCGTCCAGGTCTCGATCGGTGCGGGCGGTCATCGCGTGCACGTGGGTCTGCCCGAGCGGGTCGGCCGCTCCGACGACAGCAGGGCCCGAGGGTCCTCCGCGTGCGGGGGGCCCCGACGGTCCGGCCGAACCCAGCCGGCCTGCCCCGAAGGCGCGCCGCGCGGTCAGTTCGACCTCCAGGGCCACCGCTTCCTCCGCGGACCGTCCTCCCGGGGTCGCGCGGTGGCCGGTGCCGAGCGCTCCGCCGGCCGTCACGTGGGCGGCCTCGTGTGCCAGAACGCCGAACCCCTCGGCCGTGTCGGGTCGATAGTGGCCGGCGCGCAGGTGAACGTGCCGGCCCACGGTGACCGCATCGGCGCGGTGGCGCCTGGTCAGGGCGTCTGCCGCCGCGTCGTCGTGGATCACCATCGCATCGGCCCCCGGGCCGGCGAGCGCGCGCACCGAGGCCCGGACGTCGGCCGGCAGCCGGCGCGTGCCCGAGGCCAGCCCTGAGGACAGCCCCGAGTCCAGCCCCGAGGAGAGGGCCGGGGACAGGTGCTCGCCGTCCGGGTGGGAGTGATCGATCGCGGAGGCCGGCACGCCGTCGACGGCCTGCCCGATCACGTGCACCTCGCCGTCCGGGGGCCCGACCCGAGAGGCCGGCGACTGATCCGCCGAGCCGCCCATCCCACGGGAGGCCGCCGGGAGGCCCCGCGGCCATCGGGCCGCCCCGGAGGCCGGCGGCACCCCGATCGGCGTCGCCGGGCGTGCCCCGCCCGGTTCCACGCGGTCGAACCGGCCGTCGGACTGGCCCGCCAGCTCCGCGGACCGGACCAGCAGGCTGCGCAACGGCGCGTGCCAGGGGCGGGCGAGGCGATGGCGGGTCGCCAGCCGCCGCCCCAGCTCGGACAGGCGGGTCCCCAAGGTGTCCGGAACCGCGGCTGTCGTGGGCCGGTCCCTCACCGTGTCACCTCCTCTGCGGCGTCCAACTGATCGGCGATCTCCTGCACCCAACGGCGACGCTGGGCATGGTCGAGGCGGAGAACCTCGGTGAGGGTCCAGTGCGCGTGACGTCCGAGAAAGGCTGCCTCCTGGTGGACCCGGTCCAGGGGGTAGCCCGTTATCCCCCCAGCAGCGGCACATCCACGGTCAGGGAGTGGCCACAGTGGGGACAGGTGCTCTCGACCAGGTGTGGGGTGAGCCCGTTGACCCGGTTGTACAGGTCCTGCAGGTGCGCCAGGTCCTCGGAGAACAGGCCTTCGATGACGCCGGGGTTGATGTCGCTCAGCCCTCCCAGGCGGGTGACCACGCGGCTGAGCAGGATGACGATCAGGTAGGCGGGCCAGTTCTGCACCCGAGGGTCCTTCAGCGGGTAGATCTCGTCGGCCGCGGTGGCCAGCCGCATGGTGCCGCTGCGGTGCAGCGTGCCGTCGGAGTCGACGTAGCCCTTGGGCAACTCGAACTCGATCTCGGTGATCAGCTCCTCGGCCACCACGGTCACACCCGGGTCAGGCCCTCGTGCGCCAGCACGAGGGTGTCCACGGCGATCTCGTGGGCCTTGGCCGACAGGGCAGGGCCCTCCCACTTCGTCGGCCACGCACGGAGGAAGTTCCACCGGGCCACCTCGGTGCTGTTGGCCAGGTCGAAGATGACGATCGACCCGTTGCGCCGCACCACGTTCCCGTCGATGATCTGCTGCCGCCACACCCACAGCTCGGTCGAGTCGGTCAGCCCCCACTTCAGGGTGAGGTCGCCGAACGTCGTGCGGCCCGGGAGCTTGCGGACTGAGCCGTTGTCCCCGCCCTCGCGGTTCTCGATGACCTCGGTGGTCGAACTCAGCCCGCCGCACTCGCTGAAGCTGGCCTGGGCGATCCCGTCGAGTTCGACCAGGAAGTTGAAGCTGCGGAACGGATCGACTCGCTGTCCTGTCTGCGCCATGAGAAGTGCCTCCTGTCAGGTGAAATCGTCGGTGGGGCTCTAGCCCTCGGTGATCCTGGTGCCGCCGTCCCAGAGGCCGACGCGCAGGACGATGTACTCCGCGGGGCGGGTGACCGCGAGCCCGATCTCGATGTTGACCTGCCCGAGGTTCCTGGTCGCCGGGGGGTTGTTCGCCTCGGCGATGACCACATAGAAGGCGTCCGTCGCGGTCGAGCCGAACAGGGCGCCGGACTCCCAGACCCGGGTCAGGAACTCCGAGACGGAGCGCTCCAGGCCCTTCCACAGGGCGAGGTTGTTCGGGGCGAAGACCGCCCAGCGGATGCCCTCGAGCAGGGAGTCCTCGATGTAGGAGACCAGGCGACGCACGTTGACGTACCGCCACGGGGTGCCGTCGGTCAGCGTGCGGGCACCCCACACCAGGGGTGGTGAGCCGGGGAAGGTGCGGATTGCATTGATGTTCTTGGCGTTCAGGGCGCCCTGCTCGTCGTCGTTGAGCACGTAGTCCAGCCCGACGGCGCCGCGAACAGGTTCGTTGGCGGGTGCCCGGTGCACCCCGACCGCTCCGTCCACCCGGGCCATCACGCCCGCGATGTGCCCGGACGGCGGCACGCTGATCGTGGCCGGCGCCGCCGGGTCGGCCGCGGGGTCCGGTGCGATCAGCCACGGCCAGTACAGACCGCCGAACCCGTTCTTGGACAGGAGCCCCGCCCGTTGGGTGGCGAGTACCCCGTCGGCCTTCAGGGGCGTGGGATCGGGGGCGCCGTCCAGGATGGCGAATCGGTCACCCAGCTTCTCGCAGTGGGCGATCAGCTTCGTCTGGTGGGTGGGGTCGACCACCCCGGGCAGGCAGACCAGGCTGACGTCCTTGTACCGGGTCAGCTGGTCGATGGCGGCGTCGAGCCCTCCGAGGTCCTTGATCGGGACGACGTAGGCGAACGTGCCGCCGTTGGCGAAGAACCCCCGGACGGCGTGCGGCAGGTGCAGGCCGGCCTTGTACTCCCCGAAGAGCGAGACGTACTGGTTCCAGCTGGTGACCGCCACCGGGCGGCCGAGTTCGGCGGCGGCGGGGGGAGTGGTGACGATGCCGATGAGGGCGGGAACGCTCGTGCCCGCACCGGCGATCGGTCCGGCGGGCGTGATCTCCTCGACGTACACGCCGGGGGCTTTGGTCTGGTAGTCGACCATGGTTCCTCCTGGTCGGTCGGTGGCGCTGTGGGCGGGTCGTGGTGCCGGCGGGTCGTTGCTCCCGGTCGGGTCGGGTCAGGTCAGTACCACCTCGTGGAACCTGTGCTCGGGTCGGTAGGTCACCTCGACGTCGACCGGGGGCCGGGCGCCCACGGTGACGCGCAGGGTGTGAGCGCCGAACTCCAGCCCGGAGAAGGCGAACCGGCCACCGGCGTCCGTGGTCGACGTCCGGGGGTCGCCGATCACGGAGACCAGCGCGCCGGGGACGACGGACAGTGCCGGGTCGAGAACCCGGCCGGCGAGGTACGGGTCGTCCATCGGCGCGGACCCCACCTGGAGGTGCTCGACGGCGGCGAACTGCTCGACCTGGTCGAACGGGTCGACGCAGATGGTCACCGTCACCGAGAAGGCCGGTCGAGGGGGGATCCCGAGCGCTGTCCAGAACTGCCCCATGGGCTGGCCCTCACGGGTCTGGGCGACCGTCGAGGGCACGGGGTAGGGCTGCGGGGGCTGTCGGAGCGCCCCGCTGTGAAAACGCTCCGGGATCACCGGGAACCGGCTGAACCAGATCAGTGCCAGGCCGAGCAGGCGATGCTCTGCGGCCACCTTGAGCCCGGCGTTGTCCGCCGACCAGGCGGTCACCAGGTAGGAGCACTCCAGGCGGAGCGAGGGCAGGCGGCTGCGCCACGTGGTGCCCGTACGCTCCATGATCCGGGCCTCGTCCCGCAGCTCGCGGTTCTCGGTGACCTCGTGCAGGAAGAGGTTGACCGTGTCCTGGCCGGGCTTGTAGTCCCGATCCGGGGTGACGAAGGAGACGTCGGCCGCGCGCAGGGCGGCCGGGCTCGTGGGGTCGTCCAGCATGGCCTGCAAGGTGGCGTCGAGGTCGGCGAACATCGGCCTCACCCGGCCGCGATCAGGTCGTCGGCCTCGATCGGCGCCAGCGCCTCGGGCAGCACCCGGCCGAGCTTGCGGTACTCATGGGCGACCGCTGCCCGCACGTGCTCCTGGCAGATCCGCCCGCCGTCCGCGGCGGCCAGGAACGCCGCGTGCAGAGCGACGTTGCGGATGTTGCCGCCGGCCAGGCGCACCTCGCGGGCGAAGGCGTCCAGGTCGAGCTCGGGATGCCGGGGAGCCTCCCCGGGGAAGCTGACCTCCCAGATCCGCCGCCGGTGCGCCTCGTCCGGGAACGGGAACTCGACCACGAACTGCAGGCGGCGGGTGAACGCCTCGTCCAGATGGGTGCGCAGGTTGGTGGCGAGGACCGCAACCCCCGGGTAGCGCTCCATCCGTTGCAGCAGGTAGGCAGTCTCGACGTTGGCATACCGGTCGTGCGCGTCACGTACCTGGGACCGCTTGCCGAACAGGGCATCTGCCTCGTCGAACATGAGGATGGCATCGGCCTCGGCCGCTGCGGTGAAGATCCGCTCGAGGTTCTTCTCGGTCTCCCCGATGTACTTGCTGATCACGGTGGACAGGTCGATCGCGAACAGCTCGAGACCGAGCTCGGCGGCGATCACCTCGGCGGCCATCGTCTTTCCGGTGCCGGAGGGGCCGGCGAACAGCGCGGTGACGCCTCGCCCGTGGGCGATCGTGCGCTCGAAACCCCAGTCGTGCCAGACGGTCCGGGCGAACCTGACCCGTCGACACAGGTCGTGCAGCTGACCGAGTGAGTCCTCGGGCAGGACCAGGTTGGACCAGTCGTACCCGGGGTCGATGCGGTGGGCCAGGTCGCGCAGGTGGTGGGCGCTGCGCCCGCGTGCCGCGGCGAACAGCTCCTGGCGTCCGGGAGGGGTGTCACCAGCGCCGGCCACGGCCATGGCGACCGCATCCGCGATCGGCCCGGGGCCGGCCCGGAACAGCGCCGCCAGGTCCTCGGCCACGTGGGGATCGGCCCCGGCCGATGCGAGCTCTCGGCGCCAGGCATCGCGCCGCACCTCGAAGGGGGGGCTGGCGAGGTCGGCCGAGATCACGCCCGGCAGGCACCCGCCCGAGGGCACCCAGGCGCGACTCCCGGACAGCACGGTGGGGCCCGGGTGGTCGGCCAGGGTGCCGGTCAACGCCTCACCTACCCCGGCCGGGGCGTCGATGATGCTGTCCGCGCCGGTGACGTGCAGCAGCGCACCGTGCAGCAGGGCCTCGCGCACTGCCCGGGCGAGCACGTCCTCGGCCCGGTCACCGCCGGCCGGAGCCGGGCACGCGAGCACGGCAGCCAGGTCGACCCGCAGCAGCGGCACGCCCAGCTCACCGGCGAGGGCGGCCGCGGCCGTCCGCCGTCCGGAGCCCGCCGGGCCCTGGAGGTACAGCCTCCACGGACGCCGCCCCGCCGCGGCCCGGGCGGCAGCGAGCAACCGGTCCCGCTCGCCGGCGGGCAGCGAAACCTGCGCCCACCTGCCGGCCTGGGGCCGGGTCAGGCTCGCGCAGCGGGTGAGCCGTCGATCCAGCCCACCCTGGTGCAGCACGACGTCGACCACCTGCTCGTCGATCACCACGTGATGGGTCGGCAGAACCGGCGCGATCAGCCGGGGATCGGGTTCGAGGGCGATCAGCCGATTCGCGAGCAGCGCGCCGTCCGTACGGAACAGCGCCCGGGCCGCCAGTCGCTCGGGCAGTGGTGCCAGCAGCCGGAGGACCAGGTCCACCGTCGGGCGGCACGACCCGGGGTCGTCCTGCAATCGGGCCAGCCGTCGGGCATAACGCAGGTCGACCTCGGGGGCGAGCGCGAGCAGGAGTACATCGAGCTCGGTCTCGTCGAGACCGTAGCTGGCCCGCAGCCACCTCCACCCGGGGTGCTGCTCCGTGATCAGCTCCCAGCTGGGCAGATCGGCGCCCGTGCCGCCGTCCGTGTCACCGTCAATGCCGCCGTCGGCCTCGACGGCGAACGTCTCGGACAGGCGGTGCAGCACCAGATCGAGCCGGTCGAACATCGCTGCCGGGATGGTCGGGTCGGGCACGGCTCACCTCCGGGGTAGTCCTCGCGGGCGTGACGTGGAGTGGGAGGCGTGATCGACCGGCTCTGATACACGGATCGGCGATTCCGCCCTGCCCGGGGTGGCGCCGTCAGTTCCGCTTACGCGGGTGGGGGAATTGGCCGTGGGCGATCTCGCCGTAGATGGTGGCCAGCGTCTCCTCCACCCGACCCGCGTCACGGGCGGCCTGCAGTCGGGCGGTGAGGTGTTCGTAGTAGGCGTCGGTGTGGATGGACGCGTGCCGGGAGTAGGCCTCGGCCACGGTGCGCGGGTCCATCGTCGTTCCGGGCAGGTGGATCCCGTTACGTGGATCGTTGCGCGGGTTGATCCCGGCCTCTTCCAGGATCGCGCAGGCCTTCCGGGCGCGCGGGTCGTTGTAGGCCACGATGTGGTGCGTCTGATGCCCCGGCGGGCGCGGGTTCCCCTGGCGAGCCATGGCCGCTTCGAGTTCGTCGGAGGGTCCGCGGCTCGGCCTGACCGGCTGGTGCGGCCGGTCGCTGGTCACCGGGGTGCTCGGGTGCTCGCGGCTCGATCCGGGATCCAGGTACTGGTCGTCTCGCGGGGCACGGCCCTGCTGCTCGGCGAACAGTTCCTCGATCTCCTCGGCCTTCGAGGGCGGTCGGCTGGTCGAGGAGGAGGGCGGCGTCGACCCTCGTGAGGGCCGGGCCGCTGGTCCGGCCCGTCCGGTCGAGGGCGCCGCCGGCCGGGCCGGTGCGACCGCGGGGCGGGGGCCGGCGGGTGTGGGGCCGGGGGCGACGGGTGCGGGGCCGGGGGTGACCGGTGCGGGGCTCTTGGGACCGCCGCCACTCGAGGATGCCCGCGGCCCGACCGGGGACGTCCCACCCGGGCGCCCGCCGGCAGGCTTCAGGGGGATCACCCGGGGTCCATCGGTACCGGTGGCCGCCAGGTGCGCCGGCTCCTCGGCCGGCACCCGGGCGGCGGCCGGCGCGGACGGGTGAGGTCCTTGCGTGCGTGGGCCGATCCGGCTGACCGGACGCGAGCCCTTCTCGACCGTGGACAGGCCGGCCTCCTGAGCGGCGGAGACCGCCGAGCGCGGCCGGGTCGGACCGTGGATCGGGCTCACCGAGGCGCCCTTGGCGCCTGGCCTTCCCGCAGCAGAGGCAGGCGAAGACGCGGCCGGGGCCGGTGCGGGGGTGAGCTTCGCGGCTGATGGCGCTGCCTTGGTCGGCGGTGAGGCAGGCTTCAGGGCCGGCGTCCCAGGGGCCTTGGACGGGGGACCGGTGGTCGTGGGCGTGCCCAGGGCCTTGCCGGTGGTGCTCTCCAGCGTCTCGTCGAGGGCGGCAGCCCCGCCCCGGGCCGCCAGCGCTGCCCCCTCCTGCTCGGCCACCCCGAACAAACGGCGAAGGAACCCCTGGAACCGCCCGAGCAGGGCCAGAAGCGGCTCGACCACCCGCTGCAGGGGCTTGATCTTGGAGATCCCCTTGGCCAGGAGGTCGGCAATGGTCTTCTCCACCATCGCGATTCCCCTGCCGAGGGTGGCCAGCCCCTTGGCTCCCCGGGCCAGCAGCGGTGCGGCCTCACCGAGCCAGCCCGCGATCTTCGCGATCGCGTTCCCCACCCCTTCACTGAAGACGAGCAACAGCAGGTTCGCGATCACCGTCCCGACCGCGTGCCCGATCCGATAGCCGATGTCCGCCCACTTGGCCCGGAAGGCATACTTGCGCAGCCTGGTTGCCTTCGACAGGCCGAAGCT
The DNA here is from genome assembly GCA_016794595.1 of Kineosporiaceae bacterium. Taxonomy (GTDB): domain Bacteria; phylum Actinomycetota; class Actinomycetes; order Actinomycetales; family Kineosporiaceae; genus JADJPO01. Next base: position 15,524 of record JAEUJN010000107.1, on the reverse strand, counting down.
GAGGACGCCGGCGCGCTCACCCTCGCGCGTGGAGGTGAACACGTCCGACAGGCTGGTGTCCTTGCGCTCCTTGGGCTCCTCTTCGCTGAACAGGCTCAGCACGGTGCGCGCGCCGGCGACGCCGGCGTCGTGGGCGGCCGCCCTGGCCCCCGGCCCCAGGGCGGCGATCAGCTCCGCCAGCTGCTCGGGGTTCGTGACCACGTCCCGCAAGGCTGCTCTGACATGACGGCCGAGACCGGACGCCGAGGAGGCCAGCAGTTCCGCCTCCCGCGCGAGGGCGGCGGCGCCGTCCCAGGACCGCCGGGCGAGACTGGCCGCGATCAGCGGGAGTTGCTCGGGCAGGGCGGCCAGGCCCAGCAGATCGGTGACCGGGCTGACGAAGCCGAACACGAGACCGGCGCTGAACCCTCCGCTGAACTCCCCCAGGTGCCCGTCCGCGAGGTCGGCGAGGGCGGCCTTGACCTTGTCGGCCGAGAAGGTGTCCGAGGCCTGCCGCCACAGTTCCTCGGTGAATCCCTCCAACGCGGCAGCCGAGATCGCCGTCCCCCCGCCGGCGAGCAGCCCGGCGCCACTGACCATTCCCAGGGCGATGGAGCCCAGGCTCTTCGCCGGCGCCGGGATCGGGGCCGCCGGAGCCGCGCTGGTGTGCATGACCTGGTCGCCCATGAGCCTCCCCTCGGTCACCCACCAGAGCGCGCGGGCGCCTGCCCTGATACGCCGAGTGCTGCGGCCCTCGGCTCGGTCATGTCCCGACTGGGCGTGGCCTGTGGGGCTGGCCTGGCACCGCTGAGGACGAGCGTGGTCGGTGCCGACGTGACAGTGCGGTGACGCTCGCCGCGCACGCTTGGCGGCCATGAGCACCTTTCCCGGTTCGCCGCGCACCCTGCGGGGGGCGATCGTCGCCGTGGAGCCGCGCAACCCCCTCGCGCGGATCGTGCTCTTCGGCTACAACCCCGACGAGGTGTCACGCTCCCTGAAGCCGCGCGGCGCGGCGTCCGGGGCCGGGCCGGGCCCGGGTGACGCGCACCGGATCTGGGGCGCACCGGTCGAGACGATCAGCCTGACCGTCGAGGTCGACGCCACCGACCAGCTCGCCGCCAACGACCCGGTTGCCGCGGTCTCCGGGATCGCGCCGCAGCTGTCCGCACTGGAGATGCTGCTGTACCCCAGCAGTTCCCTGGTGATCGCCAACACCGCCCTGCTCCAGGCCGGGACCATCGAGATCCTCCCGCCGGAAGGCCCACTGACCGTGCTGGTCTGGGGGCCCGGCCGGGCCGTCCCGATCCATGTGGACGGCCTCGAGATCACCGAGCAGGCCTTTGCGCCCAGCCTGGTGCCGATCCGGGCCAGCGTGGCCATCTCGGCCACGGTGCTCACCTACGACGACCTGCCGGTCACCGATGCCGGGTACTCGCTCTTCCTGGTGCACCAGGTGCTCAAGGAGGCGCTGGCCACGGTCGGGGCCGTCGGCGGAGCCCTGGCGGCCGTTGGCGACCTGGCCGGGTTGTGAGGACACCCCATGCCCGGTCGCAGCCGTTATGACCACCTGCCGGTCGAGACCGCCCTGGTCGCTGACGGGTCGGGGGGCACGCGCGAGGTGCGCCACCTCGCGCCCCGTGCACCCGGGGAACTGGACGCCGTCCAGCCGATGGCCCGCCACCGGGTGGCCGAGGACGACCGGGTCGACCTGGTGGCACAGCGGTATCTCGGCGACCCGCAGGCCTGGTGGCGGATCTGCGACGACAACGCAGCCCTCGACCCGGACGCCCTGATCGGACCGGACAACGAGGGCCGGGTCATCGTCATCGGCGTGCCGAGAGCATGACGAGGGCGTGAGATGGCCCTCCCCGGACTCCTGCTCACCGTGCTGGCCGGTGCCACGGTGCCCACGCCGCTGCCCGAACCGGTGCTGTCCCGGCTGCGCTCGGCGACGGTGACCGAGACCGACAGCCAGCGTTCGGCATTCACCCTGACCCTGGACGCCGGGCGGTCCGGGCCGCTGGCGGCGTTCGACAACCCGCTGATCACCGATTCCCCGCTTCAGGTCGGTGCTCGCGTCGTCCTGCTGGTCACCCTGGGATCGGTGCCCACGGTCCTGTTCGACGGTGTCGTCACCGAGACCACCCTCACCCCCGGTGACCGCCCCGGCAGCGCCACCTTCGAGGCCACGGGTGAGGACGTCTCGTTCCTGATGGATCTCGATGAGCGCGAGGCCGAGTACCCAGCGCTCAGCGACGACATGCAGGTGCGGACGATCCTGGCGCCCTATCTCGCCCACGGGATCGTGCCCGTGGTGATCACCCCGCCGGTGGTCCAGCCTCCCTCGCCGGTCGAGCAGGTTCCCACCCAGCAGACCACCGACCTGCGCCACGTGGTCGCCCTGGCCGAGAGGTACGGATTCGTCGCCTACACCCAGCCGCAGTCGGTGCCGGGGATCAGTGAGTTCTACTGGGGGCCGCCGAAACGCCTGGGGTTGCCGCAGCCTGCGTTGTCGGTGGGCCTCGGCGCCCAGACCACGGTGACCAGCGGGCCGACGTTCACCGCGAACGCCCTTGCCCCGGTGCAGGTCAGCGGCACCGTGCAGGACCCGGCCACCGGGCAGAGCGTGCCGGTGCAGGCTGCGGTCGCCCTGCGGCCGCCGCTGGCGGCCGTCCCGCTGTCGGCCACGGCCCCGGTGCGCACCCGGCGGCTGCGGGAGAGCGGGACGGACGCCGCGACGTCGGCCTCGCGCGCCCAGGCCGTGGTGGACGCCGGCGCCGACGGCGTGGTGGGAGAGGGCGAGTTGGACGCCGCCCGGTACGGCGCCGTGCTGCGCCCCCGCGGCCTGGTGGGCCTGCGAGGAGCCGGCTGGTCCTATGACGGCCTCTGGTATGTCCGTCGGGTCGAGCACACCATCGCGCCGGGAAGCTACCGGCAGAAGTTCACCATCGTCCGCGAGGGGTTCGGCTCCACCGTGCCGGTGGTGCGGGTATGAGCCCCTTCTACGGCAAGTACCGAGGAACGGTGGTCAACAACGTCGACCCGCTGCAGCGCGGGCGGGTGCAGGTGTCGGTCCCGGCGGTCCTGGGTGAGGGCCGGATGAGCTGGGCCGAGGCCTGCGTGCCCTACGCGGGTGAGGGGGTCGGGTTGTTCACCGTGCCGCCCATCGGCGCCAACGTCTGGGTCGAGTTCGAGGCCGGCCGAACGGATCGGCCGATCCTCGCCGGGTGCTTCTGGGCTCAGGGCCAGACTCCCGGGAACGGGCTTCCGACCACCACGGTGCTCGCCACGGACTCGGTCACCATCACCGCCGATGACCTGCCGGGCGGCGGTGGCCTGACCATCACGGTCGGCCCGCCGGCGGTGCCGGTGGAGCTGAAGCTGGCCTGCACGTCCGCGGGCATCGAGCTCAGCGTCGGCGCCTCGAAGCTGGTGCTCAGCCCGACGTCGGTCTCGGTCAACGACGGTGCGCTGGAGGTGATCTGAGTGGGCGCGATGCTGGTTCAGCAAGGGGCGACGGTGATGTGCAGCCATGGTGGCCAGGCGAACCCGACGGTGCCCAATCCCCGAGTCCGGCTGGGCGGCAGCGCCTCTCTGGTGGTCAGCGGCCCCTGGACCGTGGCCGGATGCCCTCTCGTCCCGCCGGCCGTCGGTCCGTGCGTCACCGCGATGTGGACGGTGGGGACGGTACGGGTGCGTTCGCTCGGTCAGCCTCTGGTGCTCGGCAGCGGTTCGGCGACCTGTGCTCCCACGGGGACGCCGCTCCAGGTCCTGGTGACCCAGGTTCGGGTGTCGGCGTCATGACATCGACCTCGAATGCATTCGGGAGCAGCGGGTTCCATCTCGCCGGGCCGTTGCGCCTGGACGGTCGAGGACGCACGGCGATCGCGGAGGAGGAGCAGTACCTGCGTGCCCTGATCGAGCACGTGCTGTTCACCCGTCCCGGCGAGCGCGTCCAGCGGCCGGACTTCGGCAGCGGGGTGGACTCCCTGGTGTTCGCCCCGTCCGGGGACGAGCTGGCTCAGGCGACGCGGGCACTGGTTCACGGTGCGCTGCAACGATTCCTCGGTGATCTGATCCGGGTGGACGACGTCCGGGTGACGGCTGACGATGCCACCCTGGACGTCCTGGTCACCTACGCGCCGCTGACCGCCCCCTCGGGTGACGCCCCCCGGACGGTGCAGGTCTCCTCGACGCCCACGCCTGCCTCGGGGGGTGCGCCGTGAGCCTGCCGGTGTTCAGTGGTGTCGATCGAGAGGCCCGACGGGCACAGGTGGAGGCTGTCTCGGAGCTGGCAGGCATCGATTTCGTCGAGGTCCTGCCCCCCGGGGAACCAGGCCCCTCCGGCTCGCCCACGCAGCGAATCCTGTTGGTCCACCTGCTCAATGCCAGCGTGGTGGACGAATGGTCCCCCGGGCGGGTCCAGGTGATCGGCGGGGTGCGGCCGGACCCGGTGATCAACCCGGTGCGGGTGCTCTGGGCGCACCCGGTGCTGACCATCAGCACGGCCGACGGTGACCCGGTCGATCCCCTCCCACCGGGGGTCACCGACAGGGACAGCCGGCTGATCGACGAGGCCCTCCCCCGGCGGGCCGCCGTCCGCGACCGGGTGCTCGCGGTGCGCACGTCGAGCAGTGGTGACTGGTCGACCTACGTCGTGGGGCTGCTCGCCCCGGACGGGCACAGCGTTCCGGCCGGATTCGACGACGTGCTCTGCTCTGCGCCGTTCCTGTTCACCGTCGACTGCCCGAGTGATCTGGACTGTTGTCCTCCGCAGGCCGCCCCCGTCCGATCCGGTGGCTCCCCGCTGCAGGACTACCTGGCCCGGGACTACGAGGCCCTGCGCGGACGCCTGATCGACCGGCTCTCGACCCTGATGCCCGCCTGGACGGACCGCAACCCGGCCGACCCCGCGGTGATGCTCGCCGAACTGTTCGCCCATCTCGGCGACCGGCTGGCGTACTGGCAGGATGCCGTGGCGGTCGAAGCGCAGCTGGGGACGGCGCGACGCCGCGCCTCGGTTCGCCGCCACGCCCGCCTGCTCGCCTACCCGGTCCACGAGGGATGCTCGGCCCGGGTGTGGCTGGCGCTGGCGACCAGTGCCCCCGTGACGCTGGCTGCCGGGGCGGCCGTCACCGATCTTGTCCTGCCCGGTGGGGGGATCGATGCTCCCCTGGTGCCGGTTCAGGTGCACGACCTGGGCGGCACGGTGTTCGAGACCGTGGCCGATGTCGACCTGCACCCCGCCCGCAATGCCCTCGCCCTGCACGCCTGGGGCGATCCGGAGCACGTTCTGCCGACCGGCAGCACGAGTGCCTTCCTGGTGTCCCCGAGCTCAGGTGCCGATCCCGACCTGCGCGCCGGCGACGTCCTGATCCTGGCCGACCTACCGGCCGCCGGGCCGGGCAACCCCGCGGGCGGACCGGTCGAGGCCGGTGATCCGGCTCGCCGGCAGGCGGTGCGTCTGGACCGTGATCCGGTGCCGCACACGGACGCAGCGGTCGACCCGCCGGTCAGCGTGTGGGAGGTGCACTGGCACCCGGACGACGCCCTGACCACCCCCCTGATCGTCAGCGAACCCGGCCCGGACGGTCGGGCGAGGCCGCGGGCGGTGGCGCTGGCCAACGTGGTGCTGGCCGACCACGGGGCGAGCGTGGCCGCCGAGGAACTGGACCCGCCCCAGGCGACCCCAGGGCGCACCTACAACCCCCGGCTGCCGAGGGACGGCGTGGCGTGGGTCGACCCGCCGCTCTGGCCGTCATCCCCCCGCGGGGGTGTGATCGCTTCGGGGGCAACGACTCTGGGGCGTCCCGACCCGGCCACTGCCGTGGCCGCCCTGATCCTGGACGATGGCCGGCGGACGTGGACCCCACGGACCGACCTGGTGGCCAGCAGCCGGCTCGACACCCACGTGGTGGTCGAGGCCGAGCCCGGTGACGGCACCCGCGTGCGCTTCGGCGACGGGATCACGGGGCGGTTGCCCGGCACGCAGTCGACCTTCTCGGCCCGCTGCCGTCTCGGTGGTGGTCGCTCGGGAACCGTGGGTGCGGGCCGGCTGACCACGTGGTTGCCCCGCGCCGACGGAGCCCCGCCCGTGAGTGGAGCCCTGATCACGGTGTGGAACCCGTTGCCCGCCAACGGCGGCAGCGATCCGCAGGACCTGAGGGAGGTCCGGCGGCTGGCCCCGTTCGCCTACCGGCGTCAGCTGCGCGCGGTCACCCTCGAGGACCACGCCGCGGTCGCCGAATCCGTGTCCGGCGTCCAGCGCAGCGTCGACCGCCGCCGATGGACCGGTTCCTGGTACACCCACGAGGTGACCGTCGACCCGGTCGCCACGCGGATCGACGACCTGTCCGTGCCTGCCGCCGTCGCCGACCTGCTTGAGATCCGGCGGATGGCCGGTGTGGACGTCGAGGTGGCGCGGCCGGTGGACGTCCCACTCCTGATCGAGATCCACGTCTGCCTGCATCCGGGCTACGAACCCGGCCAGGTCGAACTGCAGTTGCTGGACGCGTTCTCCGCCCGCGCCCTGGCCGGCGGCGGCACGGGGCTGTTCCACCCCGATCGGTTCACCTTCGGCAGCCCGCTGCATGTCAGCGACCTGGTCAGCGCGGCGATGGGGGTCGCCGGGGTGTCCTGGGCGGACGTGGTCACCTTCGCCCGGCTGCGGGACCCGGATCCCGAGGCGGCCACGGCGGCGAACCTGGCGGACGGGGCGATCCGCGTGCAGGCGCGTGAGGTACTGCGCTGCGACAGCGATCCGAACAACCCCGAGGCCGGCCGCGTCGAGTTCGTGATCGGTGGTGGGCGATGACGGCCGAGTCGGTGAACGAGGGGACCGGTGACCTCCCGGACCCGCAGGAGATCCTCGATGCCCTGGCCAACCCCCCGGGCCAGCCCGCCCTGCAGCGCGCCATTGCCGGGCACACCGACTCGCTGGCCCGGATGCGCGATCGGCTGGCCGACCCAGGTCATGAGCTGACCTTGCGCAGCCTGGCGCGAGCAGAACCTGGCGAGCCCGCCGTGGCGCTGCTGGACGCCTGGGCCGTGGTCGCCGACACGGTCTCCTTCTACTCCGAACGGATCGCCAACGAGGCGTTCCTGCGCACCGCGGTCCGGCTGCCCAGCGTGCGAGAGCTCGCCCGCACGCTCGGTTACGAGCTGCGGCCGGGGGTGGCTGCCCAGGTGGAGCTGGCCTTCACCGTCGAGGATCCGCCCGGCGGCTCGGGCAGCGCCTCGCCCGCGCCGGCAGGCGTGGTGGTCCCCATCGGCACCCCGGTGCAGTCGATCCCCGGGCCGGGTGAACTCCCCCAGACCTTCCGGACGACGACCGACCTCGAGGCACGTGCGCAGTGGAACCGCCTGGTGGCCATCGACTCCCGCCCCCAGGTGCAGCCGGGGAGCGTGGCGTCCGTGTGGGTGCGGGGCCCTGCTGCCGTGCGCCCCGGGGACACCGTGCTCGTGGTCTCGCGGCCGCAGGCCGCCGGGGGAGGCGGGTCGGCGTCTACTCGGCAGCGAGCCGTGCGGGTCGTGGTCGAGGTGGACGCCGCCGCCCAGCCGGGGTGGACGCGACTCGACCTCGACCAGGCGCTCGATCCCGAGGAGGACGGTCTGCGAGAGCTGGTCACGGTCCAGGCGTTCCAGCGGCGCCTGCGGCTGTTCGGGTGGAACGCCCCCGACCACGAACTCGTGACCGGCGACACGGGCGAGTGGACGGGGTTCGAGGTCACCGATCCGATCGAGCTGGACGGCGACCATCCGGCGATCCTGCCCGGCAGCCGGATCGCGCTCACCCAGCCGGGCGATGACGTGCCCCTCGCCGAGCAGTACCGGGTCGTGAGTGTGCAGACCGGTGGGGTGTCCCGCTACGCGCTGAGCGGCCCGGTCACCCTGGTCGAGCTCGAGCACACCTCCACGCTCGAGGACACCCTCGCGCAACTCGACCGTCGGCAGGCCCTGGTCCATGCCGTCCCGATCGAGCTCGACGCCTGGCGAGAACCCGACCTGACCCCGCTGTCGGGGACCGAACTCGACCTGGTTCCCTCCGATCCCCCGTTGCCTCCGGGGCGTCACCTGCTGCTGAGCGGGATCGATGACGCCACAGGCGTGCCGGTGACGGTGCCCGCCGAGGTGGTGGGCTGTGTCGTCACCGCACCGGACCCGGACGAACCGGCATCGGCCGAGGTGGCCAGGATGACCGTCACGGTGGCGCAACCCCTACCAGCACTGCGTCGAGCGGGCCTGACGGTGTCGGCGAACGCCGTCCTGGCCGGTCACGGCGAGGACGTCAGCCAGGTGCTCGGGAGCGCCGACGCCCGAGTGCCGTTCCCGGTGTTCCGTCCCCGCAGGGCCCCACTGACCTACGTCCGCGCCACCACGGCGGCCGGCGCCCGCGCCGACCTGATCGTCCGGGTCGACGGGGTGGCCTGGCAGGAGGTGGAGAACCTGCTGGACGCCGGCCCCGCCGACCGGGTCTACCAGGTGCAGCAGGAGGAGGACGGCGCCGTGCGCATCGTCCTGGGCGACGGCGTCCACGGGGCTCGTCCGGCGACCGGGGTGGAGAACGTCACCGCCGAGTACCGAGTGGGCATCGGGGCGGCAGGAGCGGTGAGGGCCGGCCAGGTCAGCCTCTTGGTCAAACGCCCACTGGGCATCCGATCGGTCACCAACCCGCTGCCCTCCCAGGACTGGGCGCCGCCGGAGACCCTCGACCAGACTCGGGTCAATGCCCCGTTGCGGATTCGCACCCTGGACCGCGCGGTCTCGCTGGCCGACCACGAGGACTTCGCCCGCGGCTACGCCGGGGTCGGACCGGCGAGGGCCGACCTGGTCTGGGACGGCCGGTCCAACCACGTACTGGTCAGCCTGCGTGGTTCGGAGGCAGCCGAGCCGAGCGGGGACCTGATCGCCGATGTGAGGGCTGCGCTGCAGGCCGGGCGGGACCCCGGGACTCCGCTGGATGTCCTTGCCGGAGAACAGGTCTGGTTCGGCATCCGGGTCGAGATGGCCAACGACCCGGCCCACGAGCGGGAGCCGGTGGAGGCCGCCGTCCTCGGCGCACTGGAGGCCGCCTTCGGCCCGGCGGTGCGCGGCTTCGGGGCGCCGGTCAGCAGCGCCGCGGTCCTGGTCGTCGTCCGCAACGTCCCGGGTGTCGCGGCGTGCACCGTGCCGCGGCTGTTCCTGCTCACCGAACTGCCCGCCGTGCCGACACCGCCGACGCTGCCTGCCGATGCCGAGGCCAGCCCGGTGATCGTCGCCGAATCGGGCCGCTACCTGGACGGCACGCTGCTGCCGGCACAACTGGTGGCCCTGGCGCCGGGTGGGGTGGAGATCGGGGTGATGAGCGCATGAGCCTGCTGCCGGGCACTCCCGCGACGGACCGCGTGCTGGACCTGTTGCCCACGCACGTGCTCCGCCGGGATGCCGAGACCGGTGGTTTGCTGGCCGCTCTGCTGGCGGCGGTCGGCGGCGAGCTGGATCTGCTCGAGCGGGACATCGACGCGCTGTACGCCTCGTGGTTCATCGAGACCTGCCCCGAGTGGGTGGTGCCCTACCTCGCCGACCTGGTGGGTGTCGTGGACCTGCCACCCCTGCTGCCCGGGGTGACCACGCGGCGGGCCTTCGTCGCGAACACCGCACGCTACCGGCAGGGCAAGGGCACCCCGGCGGTGGCCGAGCAGGTGGCGCGGGACGCCACGGGCTGGCCGGCCTCGGTGGTCGAGTACCACCGGGTGCTCGCCATGTCCACGGCGGTCAACCACGTGCGCCTCGACCGCCCGGCCACAGCCACGATCCGTACCCCGGTGGAGCTCGCCGGTCCGCTGGAACTGGTGGCACCGGAGGTTGCCCAGGGGGCCTTGCACCGGGTGGCTCACACTGTCGAGGTCCGCCGGATCGCCTCGGGCCGAGGGAGATTCGGCATCCCCAACCTGGCGGCGTTCCTGTTCCCCCACCAGGTCGTCGACCTCGGTTGGGCGCCGGCACGTCGGCCCGACACCGCGGACGACGGCTGGTCGGTGCACCCGCTCGGTGCGGCCACGCCCCTGTTCGCGGCACCCGAGGTGGAGCCGGGCATCGAGCACCTCGCGCAGGAGGCGGACCTGCCCGTTCCGTTGCGGCCGCGCAGGCTCCTGGCGCTGCTGACGGCGGCGCGTGAGGTCGAGGCCGAAGGAGCCCAGGCGGCGCCGTTGCCCGTGGGGGTGCGGATCGAGGGAGAGGAACTGAGCGCCGAACGCCTACGGGTGAATCGGCTCGAGGACCTGGCCCACCAAGCGCCCGGTGTTCCCCTGGACGGTTGGCAGGCGATGGTCGACGCCCTCACCGGGCGGGTCCACCCCTTCCGGGACGGCGCGCGCGCCGAGCCGGACACGCTCGAGGTGCGGCACGCCTACGGCGACACCGCGGACGTCGGTGCCGGGGGGTACGACCGCAGGATCGTGCACGACGAGGTGCTCGCCGACGACCCCTACCGCGGGGATCCCGCGCGAGGTGGCCCCGACGTGACGGCGCAACGGGCGGTGATCGCGGGTAGCGTCCCGCTCGATGAGAACGGCCCCGATCCCGAACTCGGTACGGCCTTCGAGACCTTCGAGAGCGTGTGGGACTCCACCGAGTCGCCCGCGGGGTCGACCTGTGTGATCTCGATCGGGGACAACGCGCACTACCCGACCGACCCGGCGCTGCCCGCCGACCTCGCCGTGTCGATTCCGCAGGCCACCCGCCTGGTCGTGGTGGCCGCCACCTGGATGCCCCGGGTGCTCGGTGCAGGCGAGATCAGCCAACCGGTGCCCGGGGTCCACGACGCGGTCGGCCTGCGGCCGGTCCTCCGTGGCGATCTGACCGTCACCGGGGACGGTGGCAGCAGCCTGATCCTGGACGGCCTGGTGATCGAGGGGGATGTCGTGGTGATGCCGGGGGCGATGGGGTCGGTGACCCTATCCCAGTGCACCATCGGCGGCACGATCCGGGTCGCCGAGGACGAGGCGAGCAATCCGGGCATCGTGCTGCGCGTCGTCCGGAGCCGGTGCTCAGCGATCCGTTTCGGGCCGGCCGCGGCGAGCCTCGAGCTGCGGGAGTCCATCGTGGACGCCGAGGGACCGAGTGCCCCGGGCGGTGGGAGCGATGCCGTCAGAGGCGCTGCCCTGCACCTGATGCTCGAGGGATCCACGGTCGTGGGGCGGGTCCTGGTGCGCACGCTCGCCGGCTCCAACGCGATCCTGGACGGCCGGGTGGTGGTCGAGAACCGGCAGACGGGGTGCCTGCGCTACTCCTATGCCCCTCGGGCCTCACGGGTTCCGCGTCGCTACCGGTGCAGCCCGACACCCACCGCTGACCCGGCCACCCGTCCGGTGTACGTCTCCCGAGAGCCGGGGTCGCCGTCCTATCTGGCCCTGGCTCCGGGGTGTCCGGGGGAGATCGCCCAGGGCGGTGAGGGCGGGGCGGAGATGGGGGTTCACCACCACCTGGGCCGACCGCTGCGGGTCCGGGCCGCCGCCCGGTTGCTCGCCCCCTATCTGCCGGTCGCGCTGGAGTTCGGCGTGCGCGCACCGGTTCCCACTGACGGACAGCAAGGCTGAGGGGAGCTGACCATGCACGGGGACTTCTCCCGCCGCACCTTCGACGCCGGTGACGGCTACCGGTCCGTCCTGCTGCAGCAGGGCCGCCCGCTGCTCGATGCGGACGTCAACGAGCAGAACGAGATCACCGCCCACCACGACGAGGTGCGCGCGCGCGACATCATCGGGCGCAGCGGCGGACCCGCCCCGGCCGGCGAGGAGCCCGGACCCTTCGCGATCACCGCCCCGAGTAGTTCGGCGGCCTCCGGCTGGGGGTTCACCGATGAGCCGTGGTCGGCGCTGCGAGTGCGTGGGGGCAACTACTACGTGGACGGCGTCCTGGCCGAGTCGCTCGATGGGCCGGCGAACGGATGGCGCCTGGCGAACCAGCCTCACCTGCCGGTGATCCCGCTGGAGGACGGTGACGTTCCCGGCCTGGTCGAGCCCGAGGACGACGGTCGCTATCTGGCCTACCTCGATGTCTGGACGCGCCAGGTGACCTTCGACGAGGACCCGTTGCTGCTGGAGAGCGCCCTGGGTGGTCCGGACACCACCACCAGGGCGCAGACGGTGTGGCAGGTCAAGCTGGCCCCGATCGGGGCGGGGGTGACCTGTTCGGACCTGCACGAGCAGGCGGCCACCCTGCGGACGCCGCGGCGCCTGGCCGCGGAGTTGGCGCCGCCGGTGGCCGGGGCGGACCCGTGCGAGATCAGTGCAAGTGGCGGCTACCGCCGGCTCGAGAACCAGCTCTACCGGGTGCAGGTGCACGACGGCCCGGACCCAGCGTCCGGCACGGCCCCGGACGGCACGTTCCTGTGGAGCCGGGACAACGGCAGTGTCCGCGCCGGCCTCGACGGCCTCGACGTGGTGAACGCCTCCACGGCGGTGCTCGTCCTGGATCGGCAAGGGCGCGATGAGGAGCTGTCCTTCGGGAGCGGCGATCTGGTCGAGGTCACCAGCCGTGACCGGGAGCTGCGTGGGCAGCCCGGCTTCCTGGCGGAGGCCGGCACCCCGGACGAGCTCGAGCTGCCGGTGACGTGGCGTGACGGGGGACCGGAGTCGTTGGCAGCGTTGGGTTCGGCTCCCATCGTGCGCCGCTGGGAGGGCGGACCCGAACCCATTGCGACGACGGTGACGGAGCTGGAGGACGGCATCGGCGTCCGGTTCCCTGCCGGTGGGACGGCCGCCACGGGTGACCACTGGCTGATCCCGGCCCGCACCGTGCGGCTGGTCCACGGCCTGGCTCAGATCAGCGGCACGATCGAGTGGCCGCCCCGGATCGGGCAGGACGTCGAGCAGCCACCGATCGGGCCCGACCACCACCTGACCCCGCTGGCGATCCTCACCCGTACGGGCGGTCTGTGGTCGACCGAATCCGACTGTCGGCTGCTGTTCCCCGCCCTGACCGAGCTGGTCACGCTGGACGAGATCGGCGGCGACGGGCAGGAGGCCATGCCCGGAGACCCTCTGCCGCAACCGATTCGGGTCACGGTCCGCAATGGCGAACGGCCGGTTCCCGGCGCAGCCGTGCAGTTCACCGCGAGTGACGCCGGCACCCTCGACCCGGCGTCCCCGCCCACCAGTGCCGATCCGGCCGAGGTGCTCGTGCCCACGGGTCCGGACGGCGTGGCGCAGGTGCGCTGGCGGCTGAACCCTGCGGGGCCGACCACGCAGACCCTGACCGCGCGCCGACTCGACGATCACGGATCGCCGATCGACGTGCCGGTGGTGGTCACCGGCCGGATCGGCGTCGCCCGGCAGGTGGCCTGGGATCCGGTGGGGTGTCTGCGGTTCGCCCGAACCCGTACCGTGCAGGACGCCCTGGAGACGATCATCTCCCGGCGGGAGCTACGACTGTTGGGCGGCGACGGGCAGTCGGTGACCTTCCGCGGCGAGGTCGTCCAGCGGCCCGTGCGAGTCGTGGTGGACGACGGCTGCGGACCGGTCGTGCGGGCGAAGGTGACGGCGACCGCGAGCTCGGGGTTCCTGGACTTCGGGCAGGTGGCTCCGTTCGCCGGGGAGGCCCTGCCCCCGGCCGCCGGGTATGCGCGCGAGGCGACGGTCGAGACGGATGAGCAGGGGGTGGCGGCGTTCTGGTGGCGCCCGGCCTTCGCGGGGACCCGGCGGTGGGCGAGCCTGCAGATCATCCTGGAGGACTCACTGCAGGCGCCCATCGTGGTCAACGCCAATCTGGATGCCAGCGGCGAGGCGACTCCTCCGGTGTCGGGGTTGCACATCGAACGCCTGGTGTTCGCCACCGAGCCGCTGTCGAGATTCGAGAACGACTCAGCGGTGGGCGTCAGCCAACTCGCGGTAGGAATCGTGGTCGGGCTCGACGGCCCCGTGGTCGAGAGCACCGTGAGGGACAAGCCGGTGATGCGCGTGGTGCTCGAACTGCCGTGGCCCGTCGGGTCCCAGCACAGAGACTGGGTGCCCGAGGGGTTCGATCTCTCCGGGACTTTCGCCACCCAGGCGATCACCCTGGACGCGAAGGTGTGGGCTGAGGGTTCCACCTTGTTCTGGAATCCCACGGACTCGGCGGCGAGCTGGCTGGAGAAGATCCTCTTCGAGGTGCTGGGACCTCGGGTCCAATCGGTGCTCGGGCGGTTCGAGCTGGACGGCTGGGCCGTGGTCGCGGAATCGGACCCAGCCCTGCACCTGAACGGGCATGCCAACGCCGTCGTCGAGTCCGGGGTCGAGCCCGAACTCGCCCGAACCCTGCTGGACCTGCCCACGGACGATGCGGTCACCGGGGGTCAGTTCGTGCAGTGGTTCCACCTGCGGCGCTCGGCGGAGCGGGTGCTGATGCCCGAGGTGCCCGACGTCTCGGGACGGACGGTGGCCGTGGCCGAACGGATCCTGACCGGCCTCGGGTTCACCGTCACCACGCGGGTCGAGCCGAGTGAGGTGCTGCGCAAGGGACTGGTGATCGAGACGATCCCCCGGGCCGGGACGACCCACCTGCCGGGTTCCGCCATCGAGGTGGTGGTCTCCGGCGGGCGCGGTGGGTGAGCGAGTGATGCCGCGTCCGGTGGCAGTCAAGCACGAGCAGGCCGAGGCACGTGACGGACCTGCCCGGCGTCCGCGTGCCCGGCGCGCACCGGGGGCCGACGGCAGCTCGCGCTCACCTCGGGCACTGAGTTCACCCGGGGACGCCGCTGAACGGCAGGCGCGGACGGTGGCGGCACAGGTCTCTCACCAGGCACCGGCGACTTCGAGCTCTCCGGGGCACAGCACTCCCCTGCGCGGAGGTCCGGTGACACCGGGGCGTTCGACGCCGCCGCCCTCGTCGTCACCAGGTCAGGCCGCCGCCGGCGGACTGACACCAGCCGTCACCCGCCTGCTGGCCGCCCCCACGGGGGGTCGCCCGGTGCCGCCGGCGGTCCGGGCACGGATCGAGCCCCACGTGGGGGTCGACCTGTCCGGGGCCCGGGTGCTCACCGGCCCCCGGGCGTCCGTGGCGGCTGCCAGTATCGGGGCCCGGGCGTTCACCTCCGGGTCGACCATCGTGCTCGGACGCGGACAGTCGCCGCACGACGTCCGGCTGATGGCGCACGAGGCCACCCACGTGGCGCAGAATGCGTTCTCGCCCAACCGGTGTGCCGGTCACGGCACGGTCTACCGGGACGTGCTCGACGTCCTGCCGTCGCTGCCGGACCTGCCCGACATCTCGGTGACCGACGTGATCCCCCAGTCGGTGCTCGATGCGATCACGAGCGCCGTCCGGTCGCTGCCCGGCTACATGCTGCTCGCCCAGGTGACCGGCACCGACCCGCTGACCGGTGAACCCGTCACCGCGGACTGGCAGGGAGTGCTGGACGAGCTGCTCACCTACGGCCCGTTCGGCGCTGCGGTCGGGCAGGCGCTGGGCGCACTGGACGCGCTGGACGGCGTGGTCGACGTCGTGACCTCGACCCTGGGGCGCTACGGGCTGACCTTCGCCCGGATCGAGGCGGATGTCGACCGCGCCTGGTCGCAGTTCAGCGTGCT